>NZ_JBEZYY010000003.1:223629-586714 GCF_040638975.1 Amycolatopsis sp. NPDC024027 | reverse complement strand
GACGCCTACCGGATCATCGTCGACCTGACCACCGGAGTGGTCTGGTTCTCGCCCAACCACTACACGGACTTCTACAAGATCTGAGTCCACCGAGGCCGTACTCCGGTGCCCGCGGTTCGGGCGCCGGAGCACGGCCTGCCTTTGCTCAGGGGTCGCCGCTTACCGGGCGACTGCCGGCCGCGTGGCGCCGAATGAAACGCCGGTCGCGAGGGTATGCCCGCGGTATGACGACTTCGCCGTTCGAGCCGAATCCGAAAACGGGATACCAGGAGATCGCGGCCGCCGATCCCGGTCCGGGGGCACCTGACACCGCCGACGGGTTCGGCCCTGGTGAGACCGGGCCCGATGTGATCCTCCCGCCCGACGACGCCGACGAAGAGCCCGAGGCTTGAAAACGGGTGATCCAGCTGAAGCTAAACGCTGGCTAAAGCCCTGGGGCGCCAGCTCGAGCAGTGGGCGGAGAACTCGCGGAACCCACCGACGAGCCGGAAAACGATCCGCGAATGGCGCGGTGGCAGACGTTCCTGCCCACATATCGACTGATCCGGTTGGTGCCGACGGTTCACGCTGAACGGAGCAACGTGTGAAGTAACCGTTAGGACGATCGAGTGATCGAGTCGGCCGGGACATGCTCTTGGTTATCTCTCGTCATAGTGTCGCTGGGGCTGGTGGCATCCCGCCGCCGGGGTGGGGCCTGTCGGCTCCGAGGGGAGATTCGCCTTCTTATGCAACGGAAAACGTTGCGGCACTTTATGCTGCGCACAATCACGTTGACGTCCGCTTTCGCGCTGGCCGCCGCGGTCCCGGCGACCGCGTCCGCGGCACCGGAGACCGGGCGCGGTGGGGTGCCGCTGCCGGTGTCGTGGACACCGCCGGCGAAAGTGAACCGGACACCGACCGGCCTTCCGGCCGACCAGCTCCCGCCCGGATCCGCGCCGGCGGCGCCGAGATCGCGGTCGCCCAGAGTGGAGACGTGCCTGACGGGCGGTCCGGTCGGGACGCAGCCGTGGTTCCCGATGGACCGCTACCCGATCTCCGACCGCACGGAGCTGCTGGTCAACCGGGCGAGCGGCAACGCGATGATCACCGACCGGGAGCTGACGATCAAGGGCACCGGGCTGGACATGTCCTTCGATGCGACCTACAACAGCGAAGACATCTGGGGGAATGAGCTGGGCGGGCATTGGACGATCTCCGCCGGGCACGACATCAACCTCTGGGTGGGGACGTACGAGGTCATCGTCCGCGACGCGACCGGGTACTGCTCGGAATACACCAAGAACGATGACGGCAGCTTCACCACACCGTCCGGTTCGCACGCGACGCTGACCAAGCTCGCCGACGGCACCTACCACCTGACCCAGGACGATTCCGGCCAGGTGCAGTCGTTCACCAGCTCCGGGCAGCTGTCGTCCCAGGCCGACCGCAACGGCCGCACCATCACCTACCGCTACAACGCCGACTCCTCGCTGACCTCGATCACCGACACCCAAGGTCGCGTCACCACCCTCACCAGCGATAGCGACGGCCTGCTGCGGACGGTGACCGACCCGACGGGCCAGGTCGCCGCGTCCTACAGCTGGGACCCCCAGCTCTACAAGGTCAACGGGATCACCAACCGCGCCGGCGACAAAATGAGCTTCGGCCTGGACGCCGACGGCCGGATCACGACCCTGACCACCACGCTGGGGCGGGTCTACACGCTGTCCTACGACGGGCACGGCGCCGTGACGCAGGTGGCCGAGCCCAACTACGACGGCGTCGCCAGCGTCACCAAGTACACGTACAACTACGACTCGAACAGCAACACGCACACCACGACGGTGACCGATCCCAACGGCCACAACACCGACTACACCTTCGATGGCAGCTTCCGCCAGACCAAGGCCGTCGACGCCCTCGGACACGAACGTGACCAGTCCTGGTCGGCCCACGGTGACGTCGCGTCGGTGACCGATGACCTGAAGAATTCGGTCACCTACGACTACGACCCGCTCAACAACCTCAAGGGCGGCAAGCTCCCGACCGGGGCGACGGTGAGCGTCGGCTACACCGACACCGCCCACCCGCACCTGCCGACCCAGGTCACGGACTTCTCCGGCAACAAGGTCACCAAGCGCTACGACACCTTCGGCAACGTCACCGGCGTCCACTCCGATGCGCTCAACGCCGACGTCGCCCGGTACACCTACGCGCGTGGCCTGGTCTCCTCGGTGATCGACGGCAACGGGCACACCACCGCCTACGGCTACGACACCGCCGGCAACCTCACCACGGTCACCCCGCCGCTGCCGCTGAAGCCGACCACCTACACCTACGACTCGCTCTCCCGGGTCACCAGCGTCACCGACGGAAACGGCGTCAAACTGGTCTACGGCTACGACAAACTCGACCGCGTCGTCTCTGTCGCCAAGGCCGACGGCACCGGACTGGCCGCCTACACCTACGACAAAACCGGCAACCGCACCATCGCCCAAACCACCGGCGCCACGCTCACCAACAGCTACGAACGACGCCTGCTGACCCGCGTCGTGCGCACGGCGGGCACGACCACCGGCACCGCGACCTACCACTACGACCGCGCCGGCAACCTCACCGCCGTCGACGACCCGACCGGCTGGATCTACTACGGCTACGACGCCGCCAACCGGCTGACCTCGGTCAAGGACCAGGCGAACAAGACCACCACCTACGGCTACGACAACGCCGACCACCGCACTTCGGCCACCCTGCCCGGCGGTACCACCGAAACCATCGCCCTCGACAAGTCCGCCCGGCAAACCGGGATCACGGTCAAGAACCCGGCCGGAACAGCGGTGTTCTCGACCTCCTACCGCTACACCCGGCCCGACGGCTCCGACACCGGTCAGATCCAGTCGCGCACCGACTCCACCGGCACGGCCGACAACACCTACGACGGCTTCGGTCGCCTCACGAAGGCCGGCACCCGCACCTACAGCTACGACAACGCCGGCAACGTCACCGCCGGCGACGGCCGGACCTACACCGTCAACAACGCCAACCAGATGACCAAGATCGACAGCACCACGGTCGGCTACGACGGCGCCGGGAACCTGACGACCACCAACCCGGGCGGCCAGGCGAACTACAGCGTCACCAACCAGCTGACCTCGGTCACCTCCGGCTCGAGCACCCTGTTCACCGGCACCTACGACACCCTCGACCAGACCCAGCCCGCGACGATCACCGAACAAGCCGGGTCCGGCACCACGACGCACGTTTTCACCCACACCGCACTGGGTATGTCCCGCACCGTGGACAACGGCGCCGGCACCACCTACGCCCACGACACCGACAGCACCCTCACCGGCCTCGTCGACACCGCGGGCAAGCACCACAACGCCATCACCGACTACCAGGGCACCGTCCTGGCCCTCGTCGACGACGCCGGCGCGGTCACCGCCACCTACGGCTACACCCCGTATGGGTTCAACACGAGCATCACCGGCCCGGCGGGCTCGGCCAACCGGCTCCGCTGGCTCGGCAGCTACCAGCTGTCCAGCAGCGAGTACCTCACCGGCTACCGCCACTACAGCCCGGTGTACGCCCGCTTCACCCAGCCCGACCCCACCGGGCAGGAGGCCAACGCGTACGCCTACGGCCAGGGCGACCCGGTCAACCGCACCGACCCCACGGGGACGGTATCGGCGGGGTGTGTGAACGCCGGCGCGGGCGCCGCCTTCGCCCTGCTGGGCACGGCGGCGATCTGGGCCAGCACCGCGGCCACCAGCGGAATCACGGCTCCCCTCGCGGTGTCGTCGTCCTTCGCCACGGTGGGCGCGATCGGTACCGCGGCGCTGGCTTGCCGCAATGGCTAGCCGGCACGAGAGGAACCGAACGCGGTGGGCAAGCCCGTGAGCCGTTCACCGGCTTTTCGGCGGTGGTGTTCATTTGCCCGGTGATCACCATCAAGTGAACAGGAGGAAAGGCCCGCTATGAGCAAGAACGTGAGCGTCGCCTTCAGTATCGTGTCGGGGGTCTTGCTCGTCGCGTCGATCATTTTCGCCGTCATCGCACGTCAGCCGCTGCTGATCGTCACCGCGGCGATCGTCCTGGGGTTGTTCGCATACTCCCTTCTGGCGATGCGTCGTCACTGGCGGAGCAGATGATGGCGGTGTAGCACGCACGCTGACTGTTCGATACCGCTCCGGAACACCTGGAGCATTGTGGACACGAAGGGGCCAGGCTTCCGGCAAGGGACGCCTGGCCCCTTCGTCCCGCGAACGGGGCGGCGACCGAAACGCCGATACCCGGGGGGGGGGGGGGAGCGAGTTGTGGTCGTTCGGAAAAAGGACCAATGGCGCGGCTTTGGAGTGCAGCTACTGGTAATGGCGATCTGGTTGGTCGCTTACCGGTACCTGATCCGGCCGCTGCTGCCCAGCGGCGACGTGCTGGGTATCGTGATCCTCGTGGTGCTGTCGTTGGGGATCTTGGCTGTTCCGATCGTCTCCGCGTGGTATCGCCGGAAGCGGTGAAGGGCTTCCGGCCGAGCGAGAATGTGGGGGAGAGGCGTGGAGTCGTCGGAAGCACTGTTGTTGAGACCGTCGGTCCGGGGCCAGTTGCCGGCACTCGGCGTGCTGGCCGGGTTCCTGGTGTTCGAGGTCGTGATCGCCGTGCGGGGTCTGCTGGCGCCGTGGCTGGCGATCGCCTTTCCCGCGGTGTTCGTCGTGGGGTTGGCGATCGGCGTCGTGTCGCTGGTCCGGTCCCTCGGGAAGCCGTGGCAGCTGCGTTGCGGGACGGATGGTGTCGAGGCGCGCGGATTCGAGGCGGTGCCGTGGTCGGCGCTGGCGGAGGTGCGAATCAGCCGGCTTCGGCCGAGCTGGCTGTATGCCGTGGTGCTGGGTCGTTACCGGGTGGTGGCGTTCGTGCCCCGGCCGGGGGTGTCGGTGCCGGCGGTCGTGGTGTTCGATCCGCTGTCCCGGCGCGGGGCGTCCTCGAGCTGGGCTGCGCGGTGGCAGAGGAGGTGCTACGGCAGTTCCTTCGTCGTGTTGACCCACACCGTGAACGCGACCGCTGAAGAGATCGCCGAGGCGATCCGGACGTTGACCGACGTTCCGGTCGTCACGAGCTGATGATCAAGGTCACCAAACGCCCGGCGGCGATCGCGCGCGAGGCCAGCCGATGAGTTCGTCTTCGAGCAGGTAGGTCACGTCGACTCTGGTCAGCACGGTGTTTCCGGTGGCCGCGGGCCACGGCTGGACGGACACCGTGTCCCCGGTGATCTGCGTCTGGCATGTCCGCCCGTCGGTGTGCAGCAGGATGTGCCGGTAGCCGTAGCGGCGGCGGATCGACGTCGCTGCCACGGCCGCCCAGGTGGCGTCGGACTCCGCCGGGGTTCCGTCCGGGGCGAAGTCGAAGTTCGCTCGTCCCCGGTGCGAGAGCACCCCGAACCCGTCGCCGGACAACTCCGCGTAAATCGGCGCGGTCAGTCGTTTCCAGTCGTCGTCGGCCGAATCGACGGATCCGGAGTCCGCTATGGAATCCGTGGACAGCCCACTCGTCTTGGCTGAAGGCGGCGACCGGGAACAGGCCTTCGTCGAAGTCCAGGTAGTCGGGGCACAGCCCGCGCAGCACCGGGGTTAGACCGGGTCGACACCACGACCACAGCAAAAAGCGGGCCTCCGCAGCTGTGAGCTGCGAAACCCCGCTGTCCGTCGGGCTGACAGGATTTGAACCTGCGACCACTTGACCCCCAGGACTGCGGCAGTGCTCTGACCTGCGAGAACAGCAACACCTGAACGTTCACGATTCGCGATCGTCCTGGCGATTTGCTTCAGTTGCCAGATTCGCTGTCCCCGGCCTGTCCCCGGTCTGGGCGTGCTAGTCGCGGGGAGGAGTGCCCGCGGCCTTGCGCTGTGCGTGCAATCGACGCCAGTGGCGGAGCCTGTACCACCGTGCACTGATGGTCCACGCGACGCGTTGTCTGGCGGCCCGCATTCGTCGTCGGAAGCCAGGAGCTCGGTCGACACGCAGCTCTTTGCGAACGGCATCGATGAACGCCGTGAGCTTGCTATCCAGCTCATGCATTAGTCCCGGAAACGCCGACATTCTGTCGTCGGCGCCGCTCGTTGCTCGGAGCAAATGCCGCACCGATTCGAAGTTGTCAAGTATCCGGTCCGCGCAGTCGACGACCTTCGTGCCGGCTATCAGTTCGAGCTCGGCGGTGGCTGTCCTGACTGCGTCCTCCAGTGTGTTTACACTTCGGCGTGCTCGTTCGATGTCCTGACGTTCAAGTGGTTGCAGTGTGCCTTCTCGCTCGCGGTCAGCGTGCATTGCAACCGCGCTCCATTGCCGTCCCGCTTCGCGGCAGTTCTTTACTATGCCTGCAGCGAGTTGCCGCTCGTCTTGCCGGCGCCACTTGCCGAGTTCAATTCGGCTTGAGGATCGGGCGTTGAGCACGACCCCTAGAAGCGATGTCGCGGCAGCAACAGCGGCCGCGATCAAAGTCAGTTGCTCGTTTGTCACGGTCGTCTTATCAGCCTGTTGGCTCGCCGTGTTCGAGGTACAGTGTCGCGCCTTGTTGTCGCGCCTCGTACGCGCGCGTTAGTCGACGGACAAGCCGAGGAATGACGTAGTCGCCGAGGTTCGCCACCGGCACCCATTGCCAATGGTCGAGTTCCGTGCCGTCGAGCTTAATTCGCGTTTCGTCGTCGCCGAGGTCGCCGCCGTCGAAGACGCTGAGGACCTTGTCGCCTTCGTTCTCGTTCGGTGCCCAGTCCAGGACGAGTAGCCGGCCGGGAGCCCGATCGAGGCCGATCTCCTCGCGCAGCTCCCGACGACACGCGCTCGCTGGCGACTCGCCGCGGTCGACGTAGCCGCCTGGGATATCCCACCGGTGCCGTACGTCTTGCGAACGAGCAGCACGCGGTCGCCATCAACGAACAACGCCCCAGCGGCGATCCGGGGCGTTGCGAACTTCTCGGTCGGATCTGTCACGCCTCTACCCTACGACGTGCATCCTCCTGGCGAGCTGGTCCAGCTCGAACGCGGGCTTGCCGGGCGTGTTGCGGACCCAGTTGAGCACGAGTTGCCTGCTGAGGTAGTGGTGTCGCACCTGGTCGGGCGCCCTACGTTCGGCATCGAGCACCGTGGCGACGGCGGCATCCTTCTGGCCGCTGTTGTTGTACGCGCGCGCGACGTCGAGCAGGTGGCGCACCTGCCGTTCCAGCGGAAGGGTGCTCGTGTCCAGCGCCGGACCGATGTCGAGCGCGACCTGGACGTCGCCCAGCTCCATCGCCGTGTTCACCCGGTGGATCGCGACGTTGGTCGGCCCGAACGCCGTCCACAAGTGGTTGCCGTCGACACCCAACCGACGAGCAACGTCCTCGGCTTCCGCGAGGTAGGCCCGAGTGGTTGACCGATCATCTGATCGGGCCGCTGCCAACCGTCCCGGTGGATGGCCGGGATGCGGCCGGGTGTGTCGCGGTTTCAGGTGCTTTCGGTTGCTCAGTGGGCGTTGAACCCGCCGCCGCCCGGTGCGATGACGCTCCGCACGCACTCCCGCAGCAGCGCCCGGCGCCGGTCGTGGACCTCGGCCGGTTCCGCGTCCGTGGCGGCGTAGACGTTGCTGACCGGCGACCACGCCATGGACATCGCGATCACCATCGTCATCAGGTCGAAGGGATCGCCGGCCCGGACCAGTCCCGCGGCCTGCGCCTCGGCGATGGCACGCAGCTTGGGGTCGTCCAGCCGGTCGGCGTCGGCCACCAGGTGCCCGGCCGGCCGCCGCTCGAGCCGGGTCCAGGTCGCGAGGCGGATGAGGTCCGGGCGCCGCAGGTACTCGTCGTAGAGGCGGACCGCCCAGCCGGCGAGGTCGGCGCCGTCGATCGGCACCACGTTGACGATCCGCTCCAGCGAGGCGAAGAAGATCGCGTCGAACAACCCGTCCTTGCTGCCGAAGTAGGCGTACAGCTGGGCCCGGTTGGTCCGGGCCGCCTCGACGATGCGCTCGACGCGGGCCCCGGCGATGCCGTACCGGGCGAACTCCTCGGTCGCCGCGTCCACGATGCGCTGCTTCGTGGCGGCTCCGCGCGAGGTCAGCAGCTTGTCGGCCATGGGCGTCATCCTACAACAGAACAGTCGGTTTGCTTTACCGGGCTCGGCGCGCTAGCTTCGAAGAAACAAACCGACTGTTCTGTTTTTCGAGGAGCTGCGATGCGGACCACCACCGGCTGGCTGGCCGGCACGACCGACCCCACCCTCCGGCGCGCCACGCTCCACCGGCGCGACCTGCGCGACGACGACATCGCGATCCGCGTGGGCCACTGCGGGGTCTGCCACACCGACCTGCACGCGCTGCACGCCCCCCGGGGCACCAGCCTGGTGCCGGGCCACGAGTTCACCGGCGTCGTGACCGAAACCGGCCCGGCGGTGACGCGGTTCGCGGCCGGCGACCCGGTGGCGGTCGGCAACATCGTCGACTCCTGCGGGAAGTGCGCGATGTGCCGCCGCGGCCAGGAGAACTTCTGCGCCGAGTTCCCCACGCTGACCTACGGCGGAACCGACCGCCACGACGGCTCCCCCACCCTCGGCGCGTTCGCCCGCGAATACGTCGTCCGGGAAGACTTCGCCTACCGGCTCCCCGCGGGCCTCGACCCGGCGGCCGCCGCACCGTTGCTGTGCGCGGGCATCACGGTCTGGGAACCACTGCGCGCGCTCGGTGCCGGCCCCGGCACCCGGGTCGCGGTGATCGGCCTCGGCGGCCTGGGGCACCTGGCGGTCAAGCTCGCGGTCGCCCTCGGCGCCGAGACGACGGTCATCAGCCGGTCGGCGAACAAGGCCGCGGACGCGACCCGGCTCGGGGCGCGCGAGCTGCTGGTGTCGGCGGATCCCCGGCAGCTCGAAGCGGCCCGCGACCGGTTCGACGTCGTCATCGACACCATCGCGGTCCCCCACGACCTCGGTCCGTACCTGCGGCTGGTCGCCCTCGACGGCACCCTCAGCCAGGTCGGCCACCTCGGCTCACTCACGGTCGAGGCGATGGACCTGCTGGTGGGCCGCAAGAAACTGACCTCGGCGGGCAGCGGCGGCCGGGCCGGGACCGCGGCGATGCTCGACTTCTGCGCCCGCCACTCCGTCACCGCGGACGTCGAAACCGTCCCGTCGGCCCGGGTCAACGAGGTCTTGGACCGCCTGTCCCGCAATGACGTCCGCTACCGCTTCGTCCTCGACCTGGCCGACCTCGACCACGCCGCCGGCTGACCGTTCCCGGGCGCCGACGGCCCTGGCCTGCTTCACCGCGCCGGTACGGTGAAGCAGGCCAGGTCCTCTCCCTCAACGTGCCCGCCGGGCTTTCGGCGGGCACCGGTCAGCAGGTGGCGTTCGTCTGCGTCAGCAGGCCCAGTCGCCACGGCAGGCTGTTGTAGTCCCCACCGGAGGCGGGATCCCGGCCCTGGTAGAGGTAGCGGATGCGGCAGGGGTCGATGGTCAGCGTCTGGTCCGTACCGGCCCGGACCATCTCGCCGTGGCTGATGTCCGTCGTCCACGAGCCGGCCGGGAACGAGACGTTGGCCGCGCCGGCGAACGGGGCGCTCTCGGTGTCGGCCAGCGGGGTCCAGGGTCCGGCGATCGCGCTCGACGTCCAGGACCGGAAGTACCGTCCCCGGACGCCGATCGCCTCCACGATCAGCAGGTACTGGTTCGCGCCCGCCACCTTGTACACATTGGACGCTTCGAACAGCGCGTACCGGTCCGCGTCCTGGGCGGCGATGACCGGGTCGCTCATGCCGTCCGGGAAGTTCGCGACCGACGTCTGCGACCGGTAGAGGTGCCCGTTGTCGTCCGAAGAGAACAGGTGGCAGTCGGCCGCGTCGCAGATCACCCACATGTCGACCCAGTAGCCACTGCCGATGTTCTGCTGGATGATCGCCGGCATCGACGGGTAGAAGTGCTTCGGGGCGCTCCAGCCGCTCGGGTTGCCGATGTCCGGGTTGGTCGAGTAGGCCGCGTTGCCGTCCTGGTACACCAGGTACCACAGCTTCTGCGGCGCGAAGTAGAACACCTCGGGTGCCGCGCGGTACCCGGTGCCGATCCCGGACTGGTCCAGGTAGTACTGGGTGGCCGAGCCCGCCTGGGCCCAGTCCGTGAAGCTCAGGTACACCAGGTTGTAGCCGGCCGCGTTCGCCGTGCTGGCGAACACGTGGTACTTCCCGTCGGCGTAGACCACCGACGGGTCCTTGATCCCGGCGATGTCGTGCGTCGCGTCGGACTTCGGGGCGATCAGCGCCCCGCTGGAGCTCCACGAATAGCGGGCCGGCAGGGTGCCGCCGGTCGGCGCGGACGGTCCGGTCCACCGCTGGTTGGTACCGCCGTTGCAGCTCCAGATGATCACCTTGGTGCCGTTGGCGGTCCCCGCGCCGGACACGTCCAGGCACAGTCCCGACTGGCCGTTGGTGACCGTGCCGCTGCCGGTGAAGGTCCACTTCTGCCCGGCACCGCCGGTGCAGTCCGCGATGACCGCCGCCGTGCCCGCGGCGGTGCCGCCGCCCGCGGTGCCCAGGCACCGCTTCCCCGCACCGGAGTAGACGCTCAGCTCCCCCGCGCTGCCGCGGGTCCACTGCTGGTTCGCCCCGCTGTGGCAGTCCCAGATCTGCACCTGGGTGCCGGCCGTGCCCGCCGAGCCGGGGACGTCGAGGCACCGGTTCGCCGCCGTGGCGCGCACCGGGCCGGTGCTCCCGCCGGGATCCGGGTCGCCGCCGCCGAGCGCGTCGAGGACGGACGTGTAGGCCTGCTTCTTGCCGTAGTTGCCGTCGAACAGCAGCGGGGTGTCGCCCGAGCGCCACGAATACTTGTCCGTGACGCCCCAGACCGTGATGCCGGTGCACCGGGTCACCGCCCGGCAGGCCTGGGTCACCTGCCGGTACACGTTCGCCTGGCCGGCCCCCGAGCCGCCGACGTCGAGCTCGGTGATCTGGACATCGACCCCGAGGTCGGCGAAGCGCTGGAGGTTGGCCTGGTAGCTGCTCAGGTTCGAGTTCGAGGAGAGGTGGCTCTGGAAGCCCACGCAGTCGATCGGCACGCCCCGGCTCTTGAAGTCCCGGACCATGTTGTAGATCCCGGTGCTCTTCGCGTTGATGCCGTCGGTGTTGTAGTCGTTGTAGCAGAGCTTGGCGTTCGGGTCCGCCGTGCGGGCCGCGCGGAAGGCGTCCTCGATGTAGCCGTCACCGAGCTTCTGCTGGAAGGTCGCCTGCCGCCGCGTGCCGTTCTCCTCGAACGCCTCGTTTACCACGTCCCACGCGATGACCTGGCCCTTCCAGTGGCCGGCCACCTGGGCGATGTGGTTCAGCATCGCCGAGCGCAGGTTGTTCGCGTCCAGCCCGCCGACCCAGGGGGCCAGCTGCTGGTACCACACCAGCGTGTGCCCGCGGATCTTCATGCCCTGGGCCTTCGCCTGGCTGACGATCCGGTCGGCGGGCGCGAAGTTGAACTGGTTGCGGTTCGGCTCGACCGTGTCCCACTTCATCTCGTTTTCCGGCGTGACGCCGTTGAACTCCGTCGTCCACGTGTTGACGTACGCCGCCTCGCCGAGGTGGCTCGTCGAGATCGCGGCGCCGAAGTACCGCCCGCTCTGCGCCGCCGCGGCCCCGAGCGTGCTCGCCGCCCCGGCGACGCCGGGCGACACCGCCAGGGCGGTCGCCGCGAGGCCGGCGGCGGCGAGGACGGTGACAGCGGTCCGGAGGCGCCGCCGCGGGGGTGAGCCGGTGTTCATCGCAGTCCTCGTTTCGGTCTCGGCACGGCCTCAGCCCAGCGTCCACTGCTGGTTGCTGCCGCCGTTGCAGGTCCACAGTTCGACCGGTGCGCCATCGGCCGTGGAGGCACCGGTGACGTCCAGGCACAGTCCGGATTGGCCACCGGTGACCGTGCCGTTGGCGTTGACGGTCCACTGCTGGTTGGCCTGGCCGTTGCAGGACCAGGTCACCACCTTCGTGCCCGCGCTCGTGCCCTGGCCGGACGCGTCGAGGCACATCGTCGCGCCGCCGAGCGTGGCTGTCAGCCTGCCGTCCGTCGTGCGCGTCCAGGCCTGGTTCGCCTGGCCGTTGCAGCCGGCGATCTGCAGCTGCGTGCCCTGGGTGGAGTTCGGGGCGGCCAGGCACTTGCCCGCGCCGACCGCGTGCAGCGGTCCGGTGCCCGTGTTGCTGCTGCCGGTGCCGTACCCGGCCGCCACGACGTTCGCCTGCACCGCGTTCTCGGTGGCGTCCGACGGGTAGCCGGACGTCATGACGCCTTCGTAGAAGGTGCCGGCGGATCCGATGCTGTTGTCCCCGCCGGTGCCGAGGATGATGGCGCCTTCCTTCTTCATCGGGTTGTAGCCCGAGACGTTCGGGCGCACGCCGTCGTAGAAGGTGGACACGCCGCCGGACTGGGCGTTGCCGCCGCGGATGGCCCACCGGTTCGGGCCACCCTTGATGATCGCCGTCAGGTAGCGGTGGCTGATGCTCGGGTCGTTGGCGTTGTAGTGCTGGTTTACCCCGGAGAACAGGCCGTTCTCCAGGTCGGCCATGATCCACGGCCCGTTGCCGGCGCCGTAGCCCCAGACCTTGATGTTGCCGAAGTAGATGGCTTCCATCGTGCCGTTGCCGTTGTCGCGGCTGTTGCGCTCGGCGTTGCCGTAGTCGAAGCAGCAGCCGCCGTTGTAGTGCGTCCCGTCGAAGATCGCGTACATACCCTCCGGCTGGTCACCGGTCGCGACGCCGTTGGTGTTGTTGTTGCGGTAACCGGTGCCCGGCGCCACGTAGACGCCGTACGCCTTCTGGCCGCCGACGGTGATCGGTGCCGCGGTGGCGTTGGCGAGGTTGTCGTAACCACCCGCGGCCGGCCCCTGGAACCCGCCCGGCGGCGCCTGCGTGAGGCGGTTGTTCCGGCCGGACTGGTCGTAGATGACCGTGATCAGGCACGTCGTGCCCGCGCAGAACGAATCCTGCGTCGCGGCGTTCGCGACGCCGCCGGCGCTCAGGACCCCGATGTCCCGCGTGGTGTTGTCCGACGCGCGCCGCACTTGGTAGAGCGAGCCGTTGTACGCGCCGTACAGCGCCCGGGTGGTCGAGTGCGCGGCGACGCACGGCGTGCCGCCGGCTGCATAGATGTCACACGGGCCTTCGGTGGCCGCCTGGGACGTCGTCGCCGTGCCGGTCAGCGCGCCCGCGGCGATCACCACGGCCGGCCACACCCTTCTCCAGCGTGCCTTCATCGACGAACTCCTTTGTCCGTTCGGAGTGCGGCTAGCTCCGCGCCCACTTCTGGGCGTTGCCGCCGGTACAGGTCTGCAGGGTCACCGGCGTGCTGTTCGCGGTGCCGTTCCCGCTCGGGGTGAGGCACAGTCCCGATTGGACACCGGTGATCGTGCCGTCGGCGGCGGCGTTCCACTGCTGGTTGGTGCCGCCCGTGCAGTCCCAGATGATCGCCCGGGTACCGGCGGTGGTGGCGGCGCCCTCGGCGTCGAGGCACTTGCTGCCGTACACCTGGAGCTGCTTGCCGGAGGTGAGGGTCCACTGCTGGTTGCTGCCGCCGTTGCAGTCCCACAGCGTCACCTGGGTGCCGTTGGTCTGGGACACACCCGGGACGTCGAGGCAGCGCCCGGCGCCGGTGTTGCGCAGCACGGAGGTCGACCCGCCACCCGAACCGGCGACGGACAGGTTGTCGAACTGCGCGGTCTCCCCCACGCTCGTGCCGATGCCGACCTGGCCGGCCGGGAAGGTGCCGTCGGTGATCGTGCCGAGCACGGTGCCGTCGACGGAGGCGGTGATGGTGCTGCCGGAGAAGCCCAGTGACAGCTTGTGCCAGCTGCCGGTGCCGAGCGCGGTCGTCGTGCCGGTGCGCAGGGTCGTGTTCTGCTGGCTGGTGTTGTTGCGCCGGATCGACCAGGCGCCGTTGTCGCTCACCCGCAGGTAGTACGCGTTTAGCGCGCCCTGGTTGCCCGTGTCCTGCGAGCCGGCCCGGCCGAGCAGTTCGACGTACCCGGACTTCTCCAGCAGCACGTCCGTGCTGAGCGTGTAGTTGCTCCAGGCCACGTTGCCCAGCAGCGCGTAGGGGTCGACGAACTTCTTCCAGGGGATCGTCTTCTGCGTCGCGGACTGGCGGACGCAGGTGCCCGCGCGGCCGGCGCCACAGGCGGAGGTTTCGAAGGCGCCCTCCATGTCCATCAGGTACTTGGCTTCCTTGCCCTTCGCGTATGCCTCGAAGTCATCGCTGTAGGGCAGGTTGAGCGAACCCTGCGGCGGGCTGGTCGCCGTGCCCTTGCCCTGCCCGGTGGTGGTCGTGATGGAGTAGAGGTAGCCGGGCTGGACGGTCAGGGAGTAAGCGCCGCCGGACGGCGTGATGTCGGTGCTGTGGACGAAGTGGTCGCCCGTGTTGTTCGAGTTGAGGTTGGTAGACCACACGTGCACCTGGCCGCCGGACAGCCCGCCGGTGACGTTCAGGTTCAGCGTCTGGGCCGAGGTGGCGTCCATCGTCTCGATGATCGTGCTGTAGTCGGTGTTGTTCGGCGACTTCAGCGAGACGTAGCTGCCGTTGCCGCGGTTCCCGCCGAGGTAGCCGCTGGAGGAGTCGAGGTACTTCCAGCCGGGCGCGGTGAACTGCGTCGTGTGCGCCAGCGCCCACGCGTCCTTGCCGACCGAGTAGTAGCCGGACCACGGCTGGTTGGCCAGGATCAGCCCCACGGTCGGCCACGGGATGTTCGGCGTGACGGCGGCGATCAGGTCCCAGTTGAGGTAGGCGGTCATCTTGCCGTCGAGGTAGACGCGGTTGATCCCGCGGGCCAGCGGCTTGGCGCCGTCGTTGTAGTCCTGGGAGCCGTTTTCGCTGGACCACAACGTCTTCCCGGTGTTCGTGACGTTCGCCGGGACGCTGCAGGAGGTCTGCGCGCTGAGGTAGCCGCAGGTGTAGTGGGCGCTCAGCACGTCGGTCGCGTTGCGGTAGGCCGTGTTGGTCGAGATCGCGCTCGCGGGACCCCAGTCGCCCGGCCACGAGTCACCCGAGATGATCTTGACGGCGCTGTACCCGTTGGCGTTGAGCGCGTTGCGGAGGGTCACGGTCCAGTCCGCGCTCCACTGCTTCTCGTTCTGGACGCTGGTGAGGTAGTCGATGGTCAGCCCGTGCTGCTTGGCGCACCCCAGCCACGACAGGTAGTAGTCCGTCAGGTCGTTGGAGAAGAAGGTGCCGTTGCCGATCCAGCCCGGTGCCCCCCAGGGCAGGCCCACCAGCTTGATGCCGGGGTTGCGCGCCTTCGCCTGTTCCATCAGCCACCACTCGTACCCGCGGTTGCAGTCCAGATCGCCGCGGAAGTGGGCGTGGCTGGGCTCCGCGCCGCTGGTGGAGTTGGTGTCCCCGCCCATTTCCACCTTGAGGATCTGCAGGGCGGCGCCGTAGCCGGGCTTGAACAGGTAGTCGAGGATCTGGCCGCGCTGCGGCTCGGGGTAGTCGATCAGCAGGCGGGTGTTGCCACCACCGCCGCTGACCGCGCCGACGCCGTCGAACGTGCGGCCGCCCGAGCCGCCGTTGACGGTGATCGAGGTGGCGGCCTGGGCCGGGGCCGCGGCGACGACGCCGCCGGCCACGGCCAAGACGACCGCGGTCACCGCCGCTGCCGCGTTTCTCGCGCTGCGGAGCATGGTAGTCCTCACTTCCGAACGAAGGCGGCGCCCGGCGAAACTCTCGGGCCAGCCGGCGAAACAATCGGTCGATCAGCGAAGGGGGAAACCGCCATGAGAACCCCATCTTCGTCGATGGCGAACACGCTGGGCGTTAACGCTAACAGCCACCCTGCCGCCGAACAACCATCGGCACCGGGCGTCCGCCGCACTTTACGAAACACCGCGGTCACCGCCACACCAGCGGGCAATCACCGCAGTTCAGCGGTCCATCACCGACCCGCACCGGCGCTTCGCGCAAAATGTAAATTTCGCGCCGGCGAGCGAGAACAACATGGCGGACCCCTTTCCCGGGCCGTCTCCCCGGGTTACAGTCTCCGATTGCTGGGAGCGCTCCCAGTAGCCGGTTCCGGCGCACCACCGTTCGAAGGAGAAGGTGCATGCGAAGCAGGACAGTGGCAGCCGGCGGACTCGCCGCGGTAGCCGTGACCGGCGTCGTGGCCACGACCACGTGGGCCGGCGCGCAGGCCGCCGCCTCGGCGTACTACGTCGACCCGGGCACCAACGCGGCCAAGTGGGTCGCGGCGAACCCCGGCGACTCCCGGGCCGCGGTCATCCGCGACCGCATCGCCTCGGTAGCGCAGGCGCGGTGGTTCACCACCACGAACACGTCCACGGTGCGCGGCGAGGTGGACGCCTACACCGGCGCGGCGGCCGCCGCGGGCCAGATCCCGATCATGGTCGTCTATGACATCCCCAACCGCGACTGCGGCGGCGCGAGCGGCGGCGGCGCGCCGTCCCAAGACGCCTACCGGGCCTGGATCGACCAGGTGGCGGCGGGGCTGGCGGGCCGGCCCGCGGCCATCGTGCTCGAGCCCGACGTGCTCCCGCAGATGACGAACTGCCAGAACAGCGACCAGCAGCGGCAGACCACGGCGTCGATCGCGTACGCGGGCAAGAAGCTCAAGGCCGGCTCGTCCCAGGCGAAGGTGTACTTCGACATCGGGCACTCCGCCTGGCTTTCCCCCGGTGACGCCGCGACGCGGCTGCGGGCCGCCGACATCTCGAACAGCGCCGACGGCATCTCGACCAACGTGTCCAACTACCGCGCCACCTCCGACGAAGTGGCCTACGACAAGGCGATCCTCAACCAGCTCGGCGACTCGCGGCTGAAGGCCGTGGTGGACACGAGCCGCAACGGCAACGGGCCGCAGGGCAGCGAGTGGTGCGACCCGGGCGGGCGCGCGATCGGCAGGCCGAGCACCAACCAGACCGGCGACAGCCAGATCGACGCGTTCCTGTGGATCAAGCCGCCGGGCGAGGCCGACGGCTGCATCGCCACGGCCGGCCAGTTCGTGCCCCAGCGGGCCTACGACCTCGCCATCGCGGCGGGACCGATCCAGACCACCACCCCGACAACCCCGACGACCCCGACCACGCCGACGACGCCCACCACGCCGACCACGCCCACGTCCCCGACCACCACGACCCCGCAGCCCACCGGCGGCTGCAAGGTCACCCACCGGGTGGTCAGCTCCTGGCCGACCGGGTACACCGCGGAGATCGTCATCGAAAACCGCGGCGCGGCCCTCAACGGCTGGACGCTGACGTTCTCCGCACCCGGCGTGACCATCAGCCAGGGCTGGAACGGCACCTGGAGCGACACCGGCGACACCGTCAAGGTCGACAGCGTGTCGTGGAACGGCACCCTGGGCACGGGGGCGACGGCCACGCTCGGCTACAACGCGAACTACACCGGCAGCACGCCGCCGTTCCTGCAGCCGGCGCTCAACGGGACCTACTGTTCCTGAGCCCCGGCGGCCACGGCCCAGCGTGGCGTAACCGGCCAGTGCCGGCGGCGAGCAGGCTGATCACGACGTTCACGCAGAGCGCCGCGATCGGCTTGCCCGCCCGGGCCGAACCAGCGACAGGTCAGGTCACCCGGCCCGCACTCCAGGCGGCGACGGGCCCGGCCGGCGCGCCGAGCTTGGTGCCCTTGCGGTAGCCGCTGCCGAAGATCAGGGCCAGCACCAGGACGGCGAGGACGGCCAGCAGGATCCACAGCCACCAGGACTTGCGCACACCGTCTCCCCTCGTCGGATCCGAGCACACGCTACCGGTCGATTGGCGCGGTGGCCGGATGGGTATTCCTCCCGGTATGGGTGCTTGGGGCAAGCGGCTGGTCGCTTTGGCAGTGGCTGTGGTGGTTCTGGTCGCGGCGGTACTCGTCGCATCGGCGGTGCACCTGTTACCCCAGTTGCGCAACCCGTTCGCAGAGCGGACGGAAGAGCACTCGGGCCCGGTGCTGCTGCAGTCGATCGTCGAGCTTTCCCGCTACGAGGCGGCGAGCGGTTCGTTCCAGGTGGTCGTCGACATCACGACGAGCTCGGTCCTCCCCAGTTTCCTCGTGGGCAGCGACACGTTGTTCATCGGAGTGGGCACGGACAACGCGTACGTCGACTTCGGCCGCCTGAAGGGCAACGCGGTCCAGGTGTCCGACGACCGCCAGTCAGCCACGATCACATTGGGCCACGCCCAGCTGGAGCCGGCGACGCTGGACGTGCACGAGTCCCACGTGTACGCCCAGCAGCAGGGCCTCTTCACCCGAATCAACGAGTTCTTGAGCGGAAACCCCAATTCCCAGCAGGCGCTGTACGAGCTGGCCCAGAAGCAGATCCAGGCGGCGGCAGCCAAGAGCTCCCTGGTGGCCGACGCAGAGCGAAACACCCGAACGATGTTGACGGGCTTGCTGCAATCCCTGGGCTTCAAGAACATAACGATCAAGTACGCAGACAACAACGCCGGCTGACGAATCACTTTTCGCCCCAGGCAAGGCAAAAGCCACCACCCACGGCACGCCACCCACGGCAAGGCGACAACCACGGCACCCAGGCCCCCCGCAACCCCGATCCGAAGCCAGAACACGGCCGGCGGCGCCGGGTCAAGGCATCTTTCCCGCCTTGACGCGGTGCCGCCGGCCGTAGTCACAATCAGGCTTCGGGGTGGCGGGGAACCAGCTTCAGAGCACCGGCCTCAGAGCACCGACCTCATCAACCGGCCCCATCACCCGTTCCGAACAAGACGCCACCGATTCGCCGCAGCACCATTGTCCGGCCCTTGAACCGCATAAGCCCCAGCCGACCCGGACCCGCCCTCAATCGTCAGCAGCTTCCCGCTGTTGACGTTCCGGATCTTCGAAGTCCCGTCACCCTGATCAACCACCGTCCACCGGTGATCAGCCGTCCCGTTGTCCGACCACTGCAGAACCCGGGCATTGTCCGCTGTCGACATGTCGAGAAGGCCCAGCACCTTGCCACTGTTGGCATTCCGGAACCGAACCGCGCTCCCGTCGGTGATCATCTCCCAGTTGTGGTCCGCGGTGCCGCTGTCGGACCACTGCAATGCCCGGCCACCATCGGCGGTGGACATGTTCTCGACGCCCAGCACCAGCCCACTCCCCACGTTGACCAGCCGGTAGGTCGTCGCACCGGCGCCACCGGTGTTCCAGTACGTGGTGTAGGTGAAGCCCTGGGCGTCGTAGAACGGCACCAGGTTGACGGCGGACCCGTTCGCGGTGGCGCTGAAGGTGAGCGCACTGCTGCTGGTGCGGGTGACCGAAGCCGGGTTGAGGGACGGCAGCGTGCTGCCGCTGTAATTCCCGGCCAGGACGACCGGGCCGTAGGTGACCGCCGCGACGTTCGCGTTGTCGTTGGCCGCCTTCAGCGCGACCTTCATCGGCAAGCGGACGGTGACCGTGTCCCCGGCGGCCCAGGACCGGGACAAGGTGGCGTAGCTGCCGGGGTTGGCGGTCACGTTCTGCGCGACACCGTTGACGCTGATGGTCGCCCCGGTGGTCCAGCCGGGGATGCGGATGCGCATCGCCCAGGTCCCGCTGACGCTCCCGGTCACTGTCAGCGTGCTGGTGTCGCTCGCCGGGAACGAGGTGGTCTGGGTGACCGTGATACCGCGCTGGGTCCAGGTCAGCACCGAGGGCAGGAACAGGTTCACGGTCAGCGTCGTGTCGTTGTAGAAGTAGATCGAGTCGGCCAGCTTCGTCTGGGTTTCCAGCCCGGTCCCCTGGCAGCACCAGAACGAGTTGTAGTCGGTGCTCCACGTGCCGCCGCCCCACGCCGGGCCGAGGCCGCGGCGGCCGCCCGGGTTGAGCGAGCTGAAGTACGTGATGTGCCCGTGGCTGTCGGCCGGGTTCTGCTGGCCGATCATCTGGTTGAGCAGGGCGCGTTCGTAGTAGTCGGCCAGGTCGGCGCGGTCCGGGTACAGCGCGATCAGTTCCCGGGTCAGCTTGAGCATGTTGTAGGTGTTGCAGCTCTCGCACGTGTCCTGGTTCAGGTACGCGGCGATGGCGTTGGGTGCGCGGAAGTGCTCGGCCTGGCTGTTGCCGCCGATGGCGTAGGTGTGCGCGCCGACGGTGATGTTCCACGCGTTGGTCGCGATGTCCCGGTACCGGGTGGTGCCGGTGGCCTTGTACTCGCGCGCCGCGCCGATCCACTTCGGGACCTGCGTGTTGGCGTGCAGCCCGTTGAGCTGATCCCGGTTCGCCGCCAGGGGGTCGAACACGGCGGCGTGGTCGAACCGCTGCGCGGCGGTCAGCCACCGCGCGTCGCCGGTGTACTGGTACAGGTCGGCCAGCACGTCGTTCATGCCGCCGAACTCGGTGTTCAGCACCGACTGCATCTGGCTCGCGCTGAGCCGGGCGGTCCGCCGGTCGACCCACCCGGCGAGGTTGAGCAGCACGTCGCGGGCCTGGGTGCTGCCGATGTACCGCCACACGTCGAGCAGGCCCGCCATGGTCTTGTGGATGCAGTAGTACGGCACGTTGCCGTTCGACAGCCGACCGGCTTCGAGGTTGTCGAAGTCGGCCTCGGGGAAGCCGGACAGGTACCCGGCGGAGAACCCGGCGGCGCTGTTGTTCGCCTGGCACTTGGCGAGCTCGGCCACCATGGTCGTGGCCTTGTCCCGGCTCGAGGTGTCGCCGGCGACGGCCCACAGCTGCGCCCAAGCCGTCAGGAAGTGCCCCTGCACGTGGCTGCGGAACGGGAAGCTCGGCGCGTCCCAGCCGCCGTTGGTGGCCGCACCGCCGGTGGAGAGCCGGTGGTTGGCCCGGAAGACGTAGAGCAGCCGGTTGACGTCGACGAACCGCAGGTAGTTCTGCGTCCGGTTCTGGTTGTCCAGCCACCGGCTCGCGGTCAGCCGCACCTGGCCGAGCTCGAACGGGAACACCGACACCCCGGCGTCCGGGCGGACCGGCCCGACAGCCGCGGTGGTGGCCGCCGAAGCGGCGGGCGCCCAGCCGATGGCGGACCCGGCCGCGGAGGCGATGGCGGTGGCGCCGGCGGCTTGCAGCAGTCGCCGGCGGCTGATGGGTGAGGTCACCGGGATCTCCGTTCGTCAGTGGACAGAGGGGGCGGAAGCATGTTAGCGCTAACAATGATTCTTGTCACGACCCTTGTGACCGGCGGACATACTGACGGCCCGCTTCCGAGGAGAATTTCCGATGCGCAGGGTGACCTATTCGGAAGACTTCGTCGTCGGGCGCCCCGAAGTCGAAGGCACCGTCCGGCCCGACGATGTATCCGTCGACCGCCCACCGGCGGCGTCGCGGAGGAGATCGAGCGGCCGCGGGCCGAACCGGCGGAAGGCACCATCGCGATCGACGGCGCGACGCTCGCCGCCGAGGCGGACCTGATCGACGAGTACCGCGCCCGCGTCTACCCGGTGCTCGTCGGCGGGGTCGGCCCGCGGGTCGCCTACCTCCGCCACCGCGTGAAGCGCTGGCCGGGAATCGTTTCCCGGAATCCCCCCGCCCCTTTCCGGACGCCGGCGGCGGAACTGAAACTTTCATTTCCGGCTGGACGACCATTCGAAAACCGTGCTACAACCGGAACACCCTTGAGCAGGCGACCCGCGCCGAGGGCTCGAAATTTCCCGTCGGCCGAAGGATTTCGCATGTCCAGGATCGGATCGTCGTTCCGCGTCTTCGTGACCGCCGCAGTGCTCGCGCTGGCCGTGGGCGGCGCTCCCCCGGGCGCCGCCGCGGCCGGAAGCGCCGCCGCGGCCGGCACGCCGAGTGCCGGCTGTGGCAAGAATCCGACGCTCACCAGCGGCAAACGGACGATCCAGAGCAACGGCAAGAGCCGCAGCTTCATCCTGAAGATCCCCGACAACTACGACAACGCCACTCCGCACCGGCTCGCGTTCGGCTACCACTGGCTGGGCGGCACCGCCGAACAGGTCGCCTCGGGCGGCAGCGACGGCTACGCCTGGGCCTACTACGGCATGCAGTCGCAGTCGGGCGACTCCACGATCTTCGTGGCGCCCCAGGGCCTCAACAACGGCTGGGGCAATTCCGGCGGCGAGGACGTGACCTTCACCGACGACATGGTCCGGCTGATCGAGAACGACCTCTGCGTCGACACGACCCAGCTGTTCTCCATCGGATTCAGCTACGGCGGCGCGATGAGCTACGCACTCGCCTGCGCCCGGGCGACGGTCTTCCGCGCGGTCGTGGCCATCGCCGCTCCCGGCGCGATCAGCGGGTGCAGCGGCGGCACCCAGCCCATCGCGTACATGGGCATCCACGGCGTGTCGGACAACATCGGTGCCGGCCGGGGCCTGCGGGACACGTTCGTCCGGAACAACGGCTGCACCCCGCAGAACGCCCCCGAACCCGCCGCGGGCAGCAAAACCCACTACCTGACCGTCTACTCGGGCTGCCGGACCGGATACCCGGTCGTCTGGGCACCGTTCGACGGCGGCCACCAGCAGGGCCCGGTGGACGGCTGCACCGGCTGCGAAAGCGGCGCCCGGAGCTGGGACAAGGCCGAGATCTGGAAGTTCTTCAGCCAGTTCGGCGGCGGCGACCCGAACCCGCCCACCTCGCCGGTGCAGGTCGGCGTGAACTACTCGCTCGTCGCCGCGCACAGCGGCAAGTCGGCGGACATCAACGGAGCGTCCACCGCCGCGGGAGCCACGCTGATCCAGTGGTCCTCGCACAACGCGGCCAACCAGCAGTTCGACTTCCTCGCCTCCGCCGACGGCTACTACCGGATCCGCGCCCGGCACAGTGGCCTGGTCCTGCAGGTCGCGAGCTCCGCGTCGGGCGCGGACATCACCCAGCAGCCCGACACCGACGCGACGACCCAGCAGTGGAAGGTCACCGACCAGGGCGGCGGCGCGGTCAGCCTGGTGAACCGGGCCAGCGGCCTGGCCATGGACGTCTGGGGTGCCTCCACCGCCGACGGTGCCCGGATTTCGCAGTACACCGCCGGCAGCGGCGCCAACCAGCGGTTCCAGCTCCAGCGCGCCTGAAGATCGGAGTGACGAAGATGCCCGACCTGACCCGCAGGCAGGCGATGCGGCTGGGTGCCGCGCTGGTGCCGATCGCGTGGACGGCCACCGCCCGGACCGCTTCGGCCGCACCCGCGGACGTCCGGGCGGTGAACGACCTGGCGCTGTGGTACGACAAGCCGGCCGGCACCGAGTGGCTGCGCGCGCTGCCGATCGGCAACGGCAGGCTGGGCGCCATGGTGTCCGGCAACACCGACACCGAACGCCTGCAGCTCAACGAGGACACGGTCTGGGCGGGCGGCCCCCACGACTACAGCAACACCCAAGGCGCGGGGGCGCTGTCGCAGATCCGGCAGCTGGTGTTCTCCAACCAGTGGACGCAGGCGCAGTCCCTGATCGACCAGAAGATGCTCGGCACCCCGGCCGCCCAGCAGCCCTACCAGCCCGTCGGCACCCTCAGCCTCGCGCTTCCCGGGAACAGCGGGGTTTCCTCCTACCAGCGGTGGCTCGACCTCACCACGGCCACGACGGTCGTCACCTACGTCGCGAACAACGTGCGGTACCGGCGGGAAGTGTTCGCCAGCGCCGTGGACCAGGTGATCGTCATGCGGCTGACGGCCGAAACGCCGGGCTCGATCTCGTTCTCGGCGTCGCTGGGCACCCCCCAGCGGGCGACGACCTCCAGCCCGAACGGCACCACGATCGCGCTGGACGGGATCTCCGGGGACAGCCGGGGCATCGCCGGTTCGGTCCGGTTCCTCGCCCTTGCCGGCGCGACCGCCGAGGGCGGCAGCACCAGCAGTTCGGGCGGCACGCTGCGGGTCTCCGGCGCCGACGCCGTGACGCTGCTGATCTCGATCGGCACCAGCTACGTCGACTACCGCACGGTGAACGGGGACTACCAGGGCCTCGCCCGCACCCGGCTGGCCGCCGCCCAGGCGCTCCCCTACGACTCGCTGCGCAGCCGGCACCTCGCCGACTACCAGAAGCTCTTCGGGCGCACGACCCTCGACCTCGGCCGCACCGCGGCGGCCGACCAGCCGACCGACGTCCGGATCGCCCAGCACAACAGCGTCAACGACCCGCAGTTCGCCGCGCTGCTCTTCCAGTTCGGCCGCTACCTGCTGATCTCCTCGTCCCGGCCGGGCACCCAGCCCGCCAACCTGCAGGGGATCTGGAACGACCAGCTGAACCCGTCGTGGGAATCGAAGTACACGCTCAACGCCAACCTGCCGATGAACTACTGGCCGGCCGACGTCACCAACCTCGCCGAGTGCTATGAACCGGTGTTCGCGATGATCGGCGACCTCGCGGTCACCGGGGCGCGCACCGCACAGGTCGAGTACGGCGCCCGGGGCTGGGTCACCCACCACAACACCGACGGCTGGCGGGGTTCCTCCATTGTGGACTTCGCGCAGGCCGGGATGTGGCAGACCGGCGGCGCGTGGCTCGCCACCATGATCTGGGACCACTACCGGTTCACCGGCGACGTCGAGTTCCTGCGCGCCCGCTATCCGCTGCTGAAGGGCGCCGCGCAGTTCTTCCTCGACACGCTGGTGACCGAACCCTCGCTGGGCTACCTGGTCACCAACCCGGCGAACTCCCCCGAGCTGAACCACCACGCGAACGCGTCCGTGTGCGCGGGGCCGACGATGGACATGCAGATCCTGCGCGACCTGTTCGACGGCTGCGCGGGAGCGTGCCAGGTGCTGGGCGTGGACGCCGCCTTCGCCGACCAGGTCAAGGCGGCCCGGCAGCGGCTGGCGCCGATGAAGGTCGGCTCGCGCGGGAACATCCAGGAATGGCTCTACGACTGGGTGGAGACCGAGCAGACCCACCGGCACATTTCGCACCTGTACGGCCTGTACCCGAGCAACCAGATCAGCAAGCGCGGCACGCCCCAGCTGTTCACCGCCGCGCGCCGGACCCTCGAGCTGCGCGGTGACGACGGTACCGGCTGGTCACTGGCCTGGAAGATCAACTACTGGGCGCGCATGGAAGAAGGTGCCAAGGCGCACGACCTGCTCCGGCTGCTCGTGCGGACCGACCGGCTGGCGCCCAACATGTTCGACCTGCACCCGCCGTTCCAGATCGACGGCAACTTCGGGGCGACGTCCGGCATCGCCGAACTGCTGCTGCACAGCCACAACGGCGAGTTGCACCTGCTCCCCGCACTGCCGCCCGCCTGGCCGGCCGGCAGCGTCACGGGCCTGCGCGGCCGCGGCGGCTACACGGTCGGCGCGGCCTGGAGCAGCGGCGCGGCGACGCAGCTCACCATCACGCCGGACCGCGACGGCGACGTCAAGGTCCGCAGCCGGATGTTCACCGCGACTTACGAAGTGCTCGACACCGCGACCGGCGCCAAGGTCCAGCCGGTGTCCGTCGAGGCGGACCTCGTCCGCTTCCCGGGCCAGGCAGGCCACACCTACCGCGCCACTTCCCTCGGCGGGCCGCCACCGGTGGTCGAGCCCGGGGTGAACTACCGGCTCGTCGCCCAGCACAGCGGCAAATCGGCCGACATCAACGGCGGCTCGACCAGTGCCGGGGCGGCGCTGATCCAGTGGCAGGCGACCAGCGGGCTCAACCAGCAGTTCGACTTCCTCGCCTCCGACGGCGGCTTCCACCGCATCCGGTCCCGCGCCAGCGGCCTGGTCCTGCAGGTCGCGTCGACCGCGACCGGTGCGGACATCACGCAGCAGCCGGACACCGGCGCGACGACCCAGCAATGGAAGGTGACCGACCAGGGCGGCGGGGTGGTGAGCCTGGTCAACCGGGCCAGCGGGCTCGCGATGGACGTCTGGAGCGCCTCGACCGCCGACGGCGCGCGCATCTCGCAGTGGACCGTGACCGGGGCGGCCAACCAGCGGTTCTTGCTCCAGCGCACCTGACCGGCGTCAGGGTCGGCGCAGGCCGTTGACCAGGAGCTTCACCAAGTGACGCGCGTCGTAGTACGTCGCCGTCCCCGCGCCGGCGCAGAGGCTGCCGACGCCGCGCATCAGCTCGAAGGCGTCCTGGCCTGGGACGATCTCGCCGGCCGCCGCGGCCGCGTCCAGCAGCTGCGTGCACACGGGACCGAGGCGTTCGAGGAAGTAGGTGTGGAGCGGGTCGTAGCAGGCTTCGTCGGACTGCAGCACCGACGCCAGCCCCTGCTTGGTGATGACGAAGTCGACGAACCGGTCGATCCACTCGACGAGGGCCTGGTGCGGCCCCCGCCCGCCGGCGAGCAGGGCGGGACCGGCCTCGGCCAGATCTTCGACCTGCAGCCGGTACACCGCGAGGATCAGGTCGGCCCGGGTCGGGTAGTGGCGGTAGATGGTCGCCGTGCCCACCCCGGCCCGGGCGGCGATCTCCCGGATCGGCGCTTCGACGCCGGAGGTCACGAACACCGCGGCCGCGGCCTCGAGGACGTTCCCGGCGTTGCGCCGCGCGTCGGCGCGCTGCGGCGTTTTTCCTGCCGCCGTCCGGGAATCGCTCACGACCGCATGCTACCGGCCCCCACCGGTTCCCCGACGTCCAGCAGCAGCTCGGCCAGCTCCCCGGGCGCGGTGATCATGCAGTCGTGCCCGGCGGCCAGCTCGCGCACGTCCGCGGGCTCGCCGTTCGGCTGCACGGCGGGCACCGGGCGCCGGTCGAACCCGTCGGGCTTCACCGTGCAGTGGATGTGCGTGCGCGGGATCTCGCGCAGCGCCGGGTTGTCCAGCGCGACCGGCTCTTCGAGGCACCGGATCGGCTGGTCGGACAGCATGGTCCGCAGCCACGCGACGTCCCCGGGATCGGTCACCCCGAACAGGCCGAAGGGCGCGGGCAGCTCGGGCAGCGGCGGGACCCGCCAGCCGGTCCCGAGCATGCTCCGGGTGATCGGCATGACATCGATCCCGTTCTCCCCGTGGGCGGGCACCATCGCGTCGAGGAACACCAGCCGCGCGATCCGCTCCGGCACCTCGTTGGCCACCGCGGAGATCACCAGGCCGGCGTAGCTGTGCCCGACCAGGACGACGTCGTGCAGGTCCGCTTCGACGAGCAGCCGCACGACGTCGGCGGTGTGCGTGCGGAGCCCGACGTCCGGGTTCAGCAGGTGTTTCGTCTCGCCGTAGCCGGTGAGCGTCGGGGTGAACACCGGCCGCCCGCTCGCGGCCAGCCGCGGCACGACCCGCGCCCAGCACTGCCCGGTGTGCCAGGCGCCGTGGACCAGCACGTACGTGATCGCCATGGGGAACTCAACTCCTCAAGTGGGACACTGTCCCGGTTACCATACGGGACAGTGTCCCACTTAGTCGTCGAGGGTCGGCACGGCTCGCAGCCCGTTGATCGCGATGGTGATGAAGCGCCGGACGGCCGCGGCCCGCGCCACCGGCGAGGCCGCCTGGATACCACCGGCGGCCATCAGCACCAGGACGATGTCGTCCAGCGTCGTCTCGGGCCGCACCCGGCCCGCGTCCTTCGCCCGGCGCACCAGCTCGGCGAGCGACTTCAGCGCCCGTTCCCGGTCGGCGGTGAAGTCCAGCGTGCCGGGGAAGGCCGACACCAGCGCCGCGGTCGTCCCCCGGTCCCGGGCGTACAGCTCGCCCAGCCGCTCGATCACCGTGCGCAGGCCCCGCCAGGCGTCCGCCTCGGCGAGGCCGTCGTCGACGATGGCGTAGCAGGCACGCAGCCGCTCCGCGAACGCCTCGGCGAACAGCTGTTCCTTGGTCGGGAAGTGCCGGTACAGCGTCGCCGGGCCGACGCCGGCGTGCCGGGCGATCTCCCGCATCGGCGCGGTCAGGCCGGCGGTGGCGAACACGGTCCGGGCCGCCTCGAGGAGGCGTTCACGGTTGTCCTGGGCATCCGATCGCCGGATCCGAGGCAAAGAGCCGGTCACCGTCTCAGTTTAGCCGAACCGGACGGGTGCGTCCGGTACGGTCGCCGCCGCCTCGAACTCAGGGAGATGACCGTGAAAGCAGTGGCAGTGCAGACTTTCGGGGAGCCCGGCGGCCTGGCCGTCGTCGAGGTTCCCGACCCGCGCCCGGCCGCCGGGCAGGTGGTGATCACCACCGAGGCGATCGGCGTCGGCGGCGTCGACGTGCTGATCCGTCGCGGCGCCCTCGCCGCGTTCGGCTTCGAAGCCGGTCACGTCCTCGGCGGCGAGGTGGCGGGAACCGTCACCTCGCTGGGCGCGGACGTCGACGAGTCGTGGGCCGGCGCGCGCGTCTGGGCCCCCACCGACGGGGGCGGCGGCTATGCCGAGCAGGCGCTCGTCCCCGCCGCGACGCTGGTACGGCTACCGCCGGAGGTATCGCCGGTCGACGCGGTGACCGTGGCGGGTTCCGGGGTGGTGGCGCACTTCGGCCTCCGGCACGCCCGCTTCGCGCCCGGCGAATCGGTGCTGGTCCGCGGCGCGGCGGGCGGCATCGGCGTGATGGCGGTCCAGCTCGCGGCGCGTACCGGCGCGGTCGCGGTCACGACCTCCTCCCCCGAGCGCGGCGCCCACCTGCGCGCGCTGGGCGCCACCGAGGTGCTGGACCGCGCCGGCGAGGGCGCCGGCGGGTACGACGTCGTCATCGACATCGTCGCCGGGGAGGAGCTGCCTTCGTTCTTCGCCAAGCTCAACCCCAACGGGCGGCTGGTCACGGTGGGCGCGGTCGCGGGCCCGCCACCGGCCCGCTTGGTCGCGGAGATGTTCACGGCGTTCCGGAAGTCACTGTCGTTCGCGATCTTCAGCGCCGACTCCGTGTCCACAGAGGACCGCCGGGCGGTGGCCGCGGACCTGCTCGCCGCGGCGGGCCGCGGCGAAGTGACCACCGTGGTCCACGACGTGCTGCCACTGACACACGCCGAACTCGCCCACCGGCACCTGGACGCCGGAACGGTGTTCGGCCGGATCGCCCTCGTCCCCGAGTGAGCCCCGGCCCCCGGAGCGATCCCGAACCGGAGCAACGGCGCTCTGCCGCGGCCGAACTGCTGACCGCCGCGGGACGAGGCGAAGTGACCACCGTGGTCCACGACGTGCTACCGCTGGCGCACGCCGAACTCGCCCACCGGCACCTGGGCGCCGGAACGGTGTTCGGCCGGATCGCCCTCGTCCCCGAGTGAGCCCCGGCCCCCGGAGCGATCCCGAACCGGAGCAACGGCGCTCTGCCGCGGCCGAACTGCTGACCGCCGCGGGACGAGGCGAAGTGACCACCGTGGTCCACGACGTGCTACCGCTGGCGCACGCCGAACTCGCCCACCGGCACCTGGGCGCCGGAACGGTGTTCGGCCGGATCGCCCTCGTCCCCGAGTGAGCCCCGGCCCCCGGAGCGATCCCGAACCGGAGCAACCCACCGGCAGCCGGCGCCATGCGGACGCGGAGCGCGAAGTCTCCGCGTCCGCACGGCCGGCCCGCCGGTCGCGTCCGCAGTGGCACGGGCGCGCGGCGAGGTCCGGGGCGTCAGGCTCCGCTCAACCGATGCGCACTGACGCCTTCCGCGCACTCCCCTCCGCCGGCACCGAACGGCCGTCGCCGCCGATGCCGGACTCGATCGCCGCCGTCACGATGCGGTTGCGGTCGCCCGGGGACAGCACTCCGTTGGCCACGAGCTCCTGCGTCACCGCCTTCACGTGCTTCACGAACCGGTCGTGGGACGCATACTCCGCGTTCTCGTCGATGACGTCGTTGATCGTGCAGCCGTTGCCGGTGTCGATGTTCTCGACCTGGCTGTCGACCCCGCCGATCACCACCGTCTCCCGGATGTCCGAGGACGGGCAGGCGTCCGGTGGCGGTGCGGCCGCGACCACCCGGAACGATCCCGCCACCTCGGCCGCGACGTTCCCGGCGACGTCCGTGGCCCGGGCCCGCACGGTGTGCGTCCCCAGCGCGGGCACCACGACCGGCGCCGCGTACCGGGTCCACGCCGATTCGTCCACTTTGTACTCGACCGACCCCACTCCGGACTCCGCGTCGGTGGCGGTCACCGTCACGGTCGCCGAACCCACGTAGTTCCAGCCGCCGTCCTGCTTCCCGGTGATCTGGAGCGCGACCGAAGGCGCGGTCGTGTCCCCGCCGGCGACCACGGTGAACGACACCGAACCCTCCGCGGACGCGTTGCCGGCGACGTCGCGGGCACGGTAGCCGACCGTGTGCGAGCCGGCCGCGGACACCGGAACCGGTGCCGCGTAAGCCGTCCACGCGCCACCGTCCACTTTGTACTCCACCGAGGCGACCCCGGAACCCGCGTCCGAAGCCGTCACCGTGACCACCGCCTTGCCGACGTAATGGCCGTCGGCGTCCTGGGTGCCGCTCAGGGAGGCCGACACGACCGGCGCGGTCGTGTCGCTCCTCACCACCGTGAAGTGGGCCATCCCCTCCGGCGAAATGTTCCCCGCGACGTCGGTGGCCCGGTAGTGCAGCATGTGCATCCCCGCCGCGGTCACCGCGACCGGCGCGGTGTAGGCGGTCCAGGCGCCGCTGTCGAGCTGGTATTCCACCGACGCCACGCCGGAATCGGCGTCCGTGGCCGTGATCCGGGCCGTCGCCACGTCGAGGTAGTTGCCCGAGGAGTCCTGGGTGCCGGTGATCGCCGCGCTCACCGAGGGCGCGGTCGTGTCCCCCGGCCGGGCGACGATCGTGAAGTGCGCCATGCCTTCCGCCGACGTGTTCCCGGCGACGTCGGTCGCCCGGTAGTGCAGCATGTGCGTGCCGGCGGTGGACACCACCACCGGTGCGGCATACGTGGTCCACGCGCCGCCGTCGAGCTGGTACTCGACCGACGCCACGCCGGAGCCCGCGTCGGTGGCCGAAAGCGTGACCGTGGCGGACCCGAGGTAGCTGCCGGACGGGTCGCGATCCCCCGCCACCGCCGCGGTGACGGCCGGCGGGGTCGTGTCGCCGGTGCCGTCGGACACGACGAACTCCCCCACCATCGCGGTGTGCCCGGGGATGGTGCAGTAGTACCGGTACTTGCCGGGCGTCAGCGTCACGACGGCCTCGTGCCGGCCGTTGGTGGGGTCGAACGGGTTGGCCAGGATGTTCAGCGAGACGTCGTGGTTGTAGCCCGGCGTCGAGGTGTCGAACGTCAGGGTGTGCGACATCCCGGTCGTGTTGCCGGTGGCTTCGCTGTTCTCGAAGACGACGGTGGTCTCGCCGGGGAGGGCGCCGGTCGGCGCGGACGCGTATTCGGTGGTGCTGTTGTTCCCGGTCCAGGTCAGCGTCTGGACCGGCGCCGCCGCGGGCGTGGCCGCCGCGGGCGTGGCCAGCCCGAGCACCGCCAGGAAAGCCGTCAGCAGCACTGCGATCAGTCGTGGGGACATCGCGGGAGAACCCTTCTCGGGAAGGCCGGAGGCCGGGCGGAAACCCGGCCCCCGGCTCGCTACAGCTGCCGCACCCGGATGTTGCGGAACTCGATCAGGTCGTTGTCGCTGTGGTTCTGCAGCCCGATGAACCCGCTGACGAACTGCCGCAGGTCGGTCGGCGGGTCACCCGCGCGCGACGACTGCTGGCCCGGCGTGTTGTCGAACTCGTTGATCACCACGCCGTTGCGGACCATCGTGTAGTGCTGCCCGACGACCTTGATCTCGTACTCGTTCCACGTGCCCTTCGGCCGGGCACCCGCCTGGTCGAGCGGGCGCGGGTCGAAGTTGTAGACCGACCCGGTCTTCTGCGGCTCGCCGGAGTCGCCGTCGTAGATCTGGATCTCGTGGCCGCAGTAGATCGCGACCCACGCCTGCGAGTCACGCGCCGACCCGACCGTGCCGCAGCTGCCCGGCGGCCGCTGGGCCAGCGGTGTCCGCGGATCCGGGAACCGGACGAAGACGCCGCTGTTGGCCCGGTTCGGGTCCGGGGCGATGTCCTTGAACTGCACCTTCACCGAGAAGTCGCCGAACTGCCGCTGGGCGTACCAGAGCATGCCCAGCCCGCCGGCCGAGCGGATCGACCCGTCCGGTTGGAGGGTGAACTGCCCGGACGGCGCCTGCTCCCAGCCGCGCAGCGACTCCGCCGTGCCGTCGAAGAGCGCGTCGTAACCCGTCGTGCCCGGCTTCCCGATCGGCGACGCCGCGGCCGCCGCGTTCAGCTCGGCCACCTCGGCGTCGTTGAGCACCCCGAGGTCCGACAGCGTCTCGGTGGCCTGCTCGACGTGGTTGACGAACGCCGCGTGCGTGCTCCACGTGCTCTCGTCGTCGATGAAGTCGTCCACCGTGCAGCCACCGCCGGCGTTGCGGTTGACCACCTTCGTGAGGGTGTCGCCCAAGGTCACCACCGGGCTCGGGTCGGCCACCGCGCAGCCGACGTTCACCGCCGCCCGGGTCGTCACCGTCTCACCGTTCGCGTAGGTCACGGTGACCTTCGCGGTGAAGAGGCCGGTGCGCGGATAGGTGTGCCGCGGGTCGGCCTGGGTGGACACCGAGCCGTCGCCGAACTCCCAGCGGTAGGACACCCCGCCGGACTTCGACCCGGTGAACGCCGCCGTGAGCGCCTTGTTCTGCACCATCGTCGACGTCGCCGCCGGCGCGGGCGTCGGTGCGCCGCCGGTGTAGCTGATCTTCAGCAGCTTCTGGTTGGCGTCCAGGGAGAAGAAGCCGTTGCCGTAGTCGAGCACGTACAGCGCGCCGTCCGGCCCGAACTTGGCGTCCATCCAGCTCTGCACCCGGGTGTCACCCGAGCCGCCCGGGATGATCTGGCGGAACGTCTCGGCGAACACCGGCGGCTGGTGCGCCGGCACGCCCGCCGGGTCGACGGTCACCGCGACCCGGTTCTGCGCGTTGGACTCGTCGCCGATGAACCACTTGTTGTCCCAGTACTCCGGCCACGCGACGCCGCTGTTCGTGTCGACCAGCGAGCGGTGGTACGTCGGCCCGGACATGATCGCCTGGCCGCCACCGCGCAGGTACGGCTGGGTGTAGGTGGCGTCCGCCGCGTTGTAGGTCGGGATGGAGCTGCCCGGCCGCTTCGGGAACACCGGCCCGCCGCCGTCCGGCGAGTACCAGATCATGTTGTCCTTGATCGGCGGCAGGTTCACCAGGCCGGTGTTGCGCGGCGAGGTGTTGACCGGGTTGTCGCAGTCGTACCAGCCGGTCAGTTCCGCGGCGTTCGTGCTGCTGCGGTCGCGGTAGGGCTGCCGGTTGCCCATGCAGTAGGGCCAGCCGTGGTTGCCCGCCTCGGTGATCACGGTCGCCGTCTCGTACTTCGCCGGCCCGAGCTCGGGACTCGGCGACGGCGCGTCCGGACCGACCCAGCCCGCGGTCATCCAGTTGTGCACCGGGTCGATCTGCAGCCGCGAGATGTTGCGGACGCCCATCACGTAGATCTCCGGGCGCGTCTTGTCCGCCGGCCCGTTCGGGAAGAGGTTGCCCGCCGGGATCGTGTACGTCCCGTTCGCCTCCGGGTGGATGCGCAGGATCTTGCCGTCCAGGTCGTTCGTGTTGCCCGCGGTGCGGCGCGCGTCCTGGAACGAGATGCCCTTGTAGTCCAGCGTCCAGTTGTTGCCCGAGTAGCCGTTCGAGCCGCCCGAGGAGTTGTTGTCCCCGGACCCGACGTAGAGGTTCCCGTCCTTGTCGAACGCCATGCCGCCGCCCGCGTGGCAGCAGCTGTGGATCTGCACGTCCCAGGACAGCAGGTCCTTGCGGGTCGCCTGGTCGATCGTCTGTTTCGCCGAGTCGTAGGTGAAGCGCGAGACCGTGCGCTTGCCGATCCGCTTGTCGCGGTCGATCGACTCGTGCGGCATCCAGTAGGCGTAGAACCAGCCGTTCTCGGTGAACTTCGGGTCCAGGGTGATCCCGAGCAGGCCCTCTTCGTTCTTGACGAGTTCGTCACCGCTGCCGCGGTTGCCCATCACGCGCAACGTCGTGAGCAGCTTCGGCTTCTTGGTGACCGGGTCCCACTGGTGGATCGTGCCGCAGCCGAGGCCGACGTTCGGGTCGTCCCAGCTGACCATCGGCCCGGTGGGGCAGGCCGCCTTGCCGATGTAGAACACCTTGCCGTCCGGGGCGATGGTCAGCCCGTGCGGCTCGCCGATCTGGTCGAGCTGCCCGGCCGCGTTCTTCCCGGTCAGCCGTTCGATCTTGTAGTTGGCGGCGATGCCGGCCTGGCAGTCGCCGCGCACCATGCCGGTGGTCCAGCGCAGGGCGCCGAGCAGGTGGTCGCGGAACTGCCCTTCGCCGTAGGACGCCTCGGTGCGGCCCATGCCGGTGTAGAAGGAGCGGCCGCCGTCGTAGTCGCGGCACCACGAGATCGGGTGGAACGCCCCGTTCGCGCCGACGCCGGGCTGGTAGCCCTTCTCCTCGACCTGCGCGACGGTGTGCACGGTGCCGACCGGGTTGGTCTCCCAGTTGAGCCAGCGGTCGGTGCGGGTCCAGTTCTGCGGCAGCCCGGCGGTCGCCGGGTGGTGGGCGTCGAGGACGTCGACGACGGCCTGCTGCGGCGCGGGCTCGGGCGGGGGCGGGGTCGTCGAGGTGTCCTTGAACAGCTTGAGGTCCGCGAGCTGGATGATCGGCTCACCGGCGTTCGCGGTGATGTTCAGCCGGTAGTTCGGGTAGACCGTGGTGTTGGCGAAGGTGAACGTCCGGGTCTGGAAGGGGTCGGTGAACGTCTCGTTCGTCCGCGTGTCCAGGTCGGTCCACGTGGCGCCGTCCGCGGACCCCTGCAGGGTCCAGCTCTTCGGGTTGCGGCCCGGGAAGTCGTTCGCCGACACCAGCGCATAGCTGCTGACGGCCACCGGCGTCGCCATCTTGTAGGCGGCCCAGCCGGTCGTCGCGAACGTCAGCCACTTGGTGTTCTCGTTGTTGTCGGCCAGTTTCTCCTTGGTTTCGTTCGGCGGGTTCTCCCCACTCGCGGTCACCGCCGCCACCGCTTCGGGTGTCGGACGCGCGCCGACCGGGCGGGCCCCGATCAGGCCGGTGAACCACGGCGACGAGTCCTGCGCGCGGGCGGCGTCGGAGATGCCGAGGAACCCGCCGCCCGCCTTCATGTAGGCCTGCAGCGCACCTTCCTGGTCACGGCTGAGCGTCACGCCCTGCGCGGACAGGAAGACCACCCCGCGGTAGCGGGCCAGGTTGGCCGCGCTGAACACGCCCGGGTCCGAGGACGCCGTCACCGTGATGCCGTTGTCCGCGCCCAGCCGGGCGATGGCGTCCGCCGCGCGGACGACCGGGTCCTTCTGACCGGCCGCCGCGCCGTGGAAGACCAGCACGTTCACCGGCACGTTCACCGCGGCGGGCGCGGCCTGGGCCACCGGCATCGCCATCAGCGGAGCCCCGGCCGCCAGGACCGACCCGATGGCGAGCACGACCGCGCCGCGCCTGCCGAACCATCGTCGTTTCATAGCTCCCCTCCTGCGTGCGTGCGTGCGTCCGGGTTCATGTCGTGCCCGGAATGGTCGTGCTGCTTGAACCGGTCGATGGCGTCCTGGGCCCCGTCGGGCAGGCTGCCGTCGGCGTTGCGGACCAGGAACAGGCCCACCATCCCGCCGTCGGAGTGGGTCTGGACGTGGCAGTGGTACATCCACGCCCCCGGCCCGGCGCCTTCGCCGGCGAGCACCTGGAAGCCGAACGAGCTGCCCGGGTCGAGGTTCTTGTTGTCGACGATGGCAGCGTTGTCATTCGCGCTGCCGAGCATCCCGGTGCGGGTGTCGGCCCACCGGTGCCCGTGCAGGTGGAACGTGTGCGGCAGGCTGCCGTACCCGATGCAGACCCACTCGACGCGCTCGCCGAGGCGCGCCTCGAGGATCGGGGTGTCGGGCGCCATCGCGTGGTTGATCATCATCTCGTTGAACACGACGGTGTACTGCTTGCTCGGCAGCAGGTCGCCGCGCTTGCGGACGATCAGCCCGCCGTAGAGCCCGCGCGCGAGACCCGCGGTGCCGTGGTCGGTGCCCATCGCGTGGTCGTGGTAGTGCCAGTACCCGGCGCTGCCCGGCATCCAGAACCCGCCGCCGGCGTCGTAGCGGGTCCGCGTCCGCCAGGTGTAGGTCCGGGTTTCGCGGGGCTTGTTGAAGGACGCGTTGAGCGGGGCACCGTCCGACGCGGTGTCGTAGGTGACGCCGTGCGGGTGGATGGACAGCCGTTGGTCGGTCCGGTTGACCAGTTCGATCTCGAGGGTGTCCCCCTCGTAGACCTCCAGCAGCGGCCCCGGGATCGTGGCCTTGCCCGGCTCGAGGCCGTAGCCGTAGAGGCCGCCGGGCAGGGCTTCGGCGTAGATGGTGATCTGGCGGGTCAGGCCCGCGGCCGACGCCGTCCCGGCCATCCCGACAGCGGGCGCGAGCACGCCCGCGGCGGTTCCGGCCAGCATCGACCGACGTGACACTCGCATGGGATTCCCCCGGGTCAGAAGCGCACGGTGCGGAGGTACTCGAACCCGACCTTGGCGGTGTTCAGCGGGTCGGTGGGCTGGTCGTGCTCGACGATGTATTCGCCGATGGTGTGACAGGACGCGGCGAAGATGCGCGGGAAGTCGATGACACCCGCGCCGGGGTCGACCATCTGCCCGTCCGCGGTCCGGTCCTTCACGTGGTACTGCGTGACGCGCGGGTAGTTGCGCCGGAACAGCTCGACCGGGTCCGCGCCGCCGTTCACCGCCCAGAACAGATCGATTTCCAGGTGCACGAGCCGCTTGTCCGTCTTCGCGGTGAGCACGTCGTAGGGCACGACGCCGCCGATCGGGGCGAACTCGTGGTCGTGGTTGTGGTAGCCGAGCTTCAGCCCGGCCTTCTTGAAGGCGGCCGCGGCGGTGTTCATGCGGCCCGCGAAGGCCTCCCACTCGGCGATGGTGGCGAAATTCGCGTACGGCACGACGACGGAGCGGTTGCCGAGGACCTTGGCGTCGGCGATCGTCTGGTTCAGGTCGCCGTCGATGCCGACGTGCGTCGAGGACGCCTTCAGGTGGCAGCGGTCGAGGATGGCGCGGAACTCGGTGGCGCTGCGCCCGTAGGTGCCGGCCAGCTCGACCTTCCGGTAGCCGATGTCGGCCAGCGCGGACAGCGTGCCTTCCGGGTCGTTCTGCAGCAGGGAACGCAACGAGTAAAGCTGGATGCTGATCTTGTCGAGCGGGACGCGCCGGTGGGCTGGGGAGGCGTCCGCGGTGCCGGGTAACGCGATGGCCGCCGCACCCACCGTGAGGGCGGCTGTCGCCACGTTCAGGAAAGTTCGTCGGGAGTGCTGCTCAGCTTGGGGACCGCACATGGAACTCCCTCATCTCTGGTTGCTGAAAGCCGCGTCGAAAGCCGCCGACGGCTGGTCGAACAGGTGCTCGCGCAGGTACTTCACCGCCTCCGCCGCGCCGCGGAGCCGGTCCATCCCGGCGTCCTCCCACTCCACCGAGATCGGGCCGGAGTAGCCGATCGAGTTCAGCGCCCGGAAGCAGTCCTCCCACGGGACGTCGCCGTGGCCGACGGACACGAAGTCCCAGCCCCGCCGCGGGTCCGCCCAGGCCAGGTGCGAGCCGAGCCGGCCGTTGCGGCCGTCGAAGCGCTTGCGGGTGTCCTTGCAGTCGACGTGGTAGATCCGGTCGGCGAAGTCGAGGATGAACCCGACCGGGTCGAGGTCCTGCCAGACGAAGTGCGACGGGTCCCAGTTGAGCCCGAACGCCGGCCGGTGGTCGACGGCTTCCAGCGCGCGCTTGGTCGTCCAGTAGTCGTAGGCGATCTCCGAGGGGTGCACCTCGTGCGCGAACCGGACGCCCACCTCGTCGAAGACGTCCAGGATCGGGTGCCACCGGCGGGCGAAGTCCGCGTAACCGTCATCGATGTCATCGCGCGTGACCGGCGGAAACATCGCCACGTACTTCCAGGTCTTCGACCCCGTGAACCCGATGACGGTGTCCACGCCGAGCTTCGCCGCCGCCCGCGCGGTGTCGGCCATCTCGGCCGCCGCGCGCTGCCGGACGCCCTCCGGTTCGCCGTCACCCCAGATGCGCGACGGCAGGATCGCCTGGTGCCGGTGGTCGATCGGGTCGTCGCAGACGGCCTGCCCGACGAGGTGGTTGGAGATCGCCCACACCTTGAGGCCGTGCTCGGCGAGCAGCCGCAGCCTGCCCGGCACGTAGTCCTCTTCGGACAGTGCCCGGTCGACTTCGAAGTGGTCGCCCGAGCAGGCGATCTCCAGCCCGTCGTACCCCCACTCCGACGCGAGCTTGCAGACCTCGGTGAACGGCAGATCGGCCCACTGGCCGGTGAACAACGTGACGGGACGGCTCATTTCGGCTCCTCCACCGACGTCCAGTTCGCTTCTTCGGCAGCACTCTGCTCGACGGCGGCCAGCACCCGCTGGACGCGCAGGCCGTCGTCGAAACCCGGCGCGGGGTCGGTGCCCGCGCCGATGGCGTCCAGGAGGTCGGCGACCTCGTGGGTGAACGTGTGCTCGTAGCCGAGGAGGTGCCCCGGCGGCCACCACGCACCGACGTACGGGTGCTGCGGTTCGGTGACGAGGATCCGGCGGAACCCGGCCTCGGTCCCGGTGCCCTCGTACCACTGGAGTTCGTTCATCGCCTCGAAGTCGAACGCCAGGCTGGCCTTCGACCCGTTGACCTCCAGCCGCATCGCGTTCTTGCGGCCGAGCGCGAACCGCGTCGCTTCGAAACTCGCCACGGCTCCCCCGGAAAGCCGTGCCAAGAACAACGCCGTGTCGTCGACGGTCACGTCGTCCGTGCCGCCGCTCTCCGACGGTCGCTGGTTGACGAAGGTGTTCGTCAGCGCGGAGACGCCGGTGATCAGCTCCCCGGTGACGAACTGGGCGGCGTCGACGATGTGGGCGCCCAGGTCGCCGAGCGCGCCCGACCCGGCGGATTCCTTGCGGAGCCGCCAGGTCATCGGCGCTTCCGGATCGGACAGCCAGTCCTGCAGGTACACCGACCGCACGTGCCGGATCTCCCCGAGCGCCCCGCTCGCGACCAGGTTCCGGGCGTGCGCGAGCGCGGGCACCCGGCGGTAGTTGAACGCGACCATGGCTCGCACCCCACGGTCCCGGGCCCGCCGCGCCGCCTCGGCCATCGCTTCGGCCTCCGCGACCGAGTTGGCCAGGGGTTTCTCGCACAGCACGTGCTTCCCGGCCGCCAGCGCGGCGATCGCGATCTCCGCGTGGCTGTCGCCCGGCGTGCAGACGTCGACCAGGCCGACGTCGTCCCGGGCGACCAGCTTCCGCCAGTCGGTCTCGACGTCTTCCCAGCCGTACCGCTCCGCCGCCGCCTTGGCCCGGGTCTCGTCGCGGCCGCCGAGCACGGCGAGCCGCGGCACCAGCGGTGGGTCGAAGAACCGGTGGACGCTGCGCCACGCGTGCGAATGCACCGCACCCATGAACGCGTGGCCCACCATGCCGATCCCGATCGTTTCCCGTGCCGGGCTCATACCCCTCCTTCTTCTTGCTGGACAGACCGGTCAGGAGTCGAAGCCGACGTCGAGGTACTGGTCGACGTTCTCCTTGGTCACGACCGCCGAGTACGTGGTGATCTCGGCGGGAATGTCGTGCTCGGCCAGGTCGCCGATGCCCTTGCCCTGCCCGAGCAACCGGGCGAGCGCGACCGCCGTCGAGGCCATCGACGGGCTGTAGAGCACGGTCGCCTTGATCGGCGACGAGTCGGCCTTGATCAGGTTCATCATGTTCTTCGAACCGGCGCCGCCGACCATGATGAACTCCTTGCGGCCCGCGGTGTCGATCGCCGCGTTGACGCCGATGCCCTGGTCGTCGTCGTGGTTCCACAGGGCGTCCAGCTTGGGCGCGCCCTGGAGCAGGTTCGCGGTCTGCTGCTCCCCCGACTCCGAGGTGAACTGGGCCGACACCCGCGGGCCCACGCTGAACCCGGCGCGGCCCAGTGCGTCCTTGAAGCCCTTGCTGCGTTCCTGGGTGAGCGGCAGCGAGTCGATCCCGGCGACCTCGCCGATGATCGGGTTCGCCACGTTCTTCTTCTTGAGCTCGGCGGCGATGTAGTTGCCCGCGTTGACGCCCATCCGGTAGTTGTCGCCGCCGATCCACGTTCTATAGGCCAGCGGCGTGTCGAAGACGCGGTCGAGGTTGATCACCGGGATGCCGGCGTCCATCGCCTGCTGGCCGGCCGCGGTGAGCGCCTTGCCGTCGAAGGGCAGGATCACCAGCACGTCGACCTTGGCGTTGATCAGCGTCTCCACCTGGGAGATCTGCTGGTTGACGTCGTTGGTGCCCTCGGTCGCGTTGAACTTCACCTCGCTGAACTTCTGCGCCTGCGCCTTGGCGTTCTTGGTGATCGCCGCGATCCAGCCGTGGTCGGCGGCCGGCGCGGAGAAGCCGATGGTGATCGGCTTGCCCGGCTGGGCGTTGTTGCCCGCGTTGGCGACCGGCGCGTTCGACGCCGAGTTCGCCGGTGTGTTGCCCGTGCAGCCGGCCAGCAGGGCACCGGCGCCGACGGCGGCCCCGCCCAGCAGGAATCCCCGGCGGCCGAGGAAGGGGTGTTCGGCCATGTTGACCTCCATCGGTGGTGAACTAACTACCGGTCCTGGCTTTCCTGGCCCGGAACTGCAAGAGCACGGCGAGCACGATGATCACGCCCTTGGCGATGTTCTGGATGTCGGTGTCCAGGTTGTTGAGCGTGAAGATGTTCGACAGCACCGTGAAGATCAGCACGCCGACGAGGGTGCCGATGAGCGAGCCGCGGCCACCGGTCAGCAGCGTGCCGCCGATGACCACCGCCGCGATCGCGTCGAGCTCGTAGAACATGCCGTTGGTCGACGCGCCCGCCGTCGTCCGCGCGACGACCATGAGCGCGGCGACCCCGCAGCACAGCCCGGCCACGCCGTAGACGAGCGCGAGGTGGCGCTTGACGTTGATGCCGGCCAGCCGCGACGCCTCGATGTTGCCGCCGACCGCGTACGTCCGGCGGCCGAAGGTGGTGCGGTTGAGCACGACCCAGCCGACCGCGAACACGAGCGCGAAGATCCAGATCAGCGCCGGGATGCCGAGGAAGGCGCCGCGGAAGAAGGTGAGGAAGTCCTGGTCGGCGACCACCTGCGTGCGGCGGCCGCTGAGCCGCTCGGCGAGCCCGCGTGCCGAGACGTACATCGCGAGCGTCGCGATGAACGGCACGACCTTGCCGTACGAGACGAGCACGCCGTTGACCAGGCCGCAGCCGAGGCCGACCGCCAGTCCACAGAGGACCATGACCCACGGGCCGTAGGACTGCGTGGCCAGCGTCGTCAGCCAGACGCTGGACAGCGCGACGATCGAGCCGACGGACAGGTCGATGCCGCCGCTGATGATCACGAACGTCATCCCGACGCTGACCACGCCGATCGCCGCAGCCAGCCGCAGGATCGTCGAGATGTTGCTTTCGGTGAAGAACAGCTCGGGCCGGGTGACCTGGCCGACCAGGCACAGGACGACGAGCACGCCGGCCAGGCCGAGCAGCCGCGGATCGGCGGCGAAGGAGAACCGCCGCTTCCGTTCGGCGGGCAGCGCTTCCTGGGGCGGTGCCGGTGTCATCAAGTGCGGCGGAGTTTCGGTCATGCCGCGCTCCCCTCGAGAATCACGTCGAGCACCTCGGCCTCGGTCAGCCCGGCCGAGCGCCGGTCGGCGAGGACGCGGCCCTCGCGCAGCACCAGCACCCGGTCGGCCAGCCCGAGCACCTCGGGGATCTCACTGGACACGAGCACGATCGCGACCCCGGTCGCGGCCAGCTCGTCGATCAGCCGGTAGAGCTCGGCGCGGGCGCCGACGTCGACCCCGCGCGTCGGCTCGTCGAGCAGCAGTACCCGGCACCCGCGGACCAGCCACCGCGCGAGCACCGCCTTCTGCTGGTTGCCGCCGGACAGCGTGCGGACGATCCGCCGCGGGTCGGCGGGCCGCAGGTCGAGGCGGCGCAGGCTCGCGCCGGCGTCGTCCAGTTCCCGGCCGCGCTCGGTGAACCCGAGCTTCGCGTAGCGGCCGAGGCTGGCCAACGTCACGTTGTGCACCACCGGCAGGTCCAGCAGCAGGCCCTGGCTCTTGCGTTCCTCGGGTGCGAGGCCGACGCCCGCCTTGACGGCCGCCCGGACGCCGGGGCCGAGCGGTTTTCCCTGCACCGTCACGGTTCCGCGATCGGCCTTGCGGGCGCCGAAGATCGTCTCGAGCAGCTCGCTGCGCCCGGAGCCGACCAGACCGGCGATGCCGACGACCTCGCCGGCGTGGACGGTGAAGCTCACGTCCTCGAACTCGCCTTCCCGGGAGAGGTGCTCGACTTCGAGGGCGGTCTCCGGCCGGCCGTGGCCGTCGTGACGCGGCCCGAAGACCGTCTCCACCTTGCGCCCGGCCATCAGCGCGACCAGGTCCGCGGTCGGCGTCGCGGCGGCGTCGAGTCCGGTGCCGACGGTCCGGCCGTCCTTGAGCACGGTCACCCGGTGCCCGATCCGGCGCAGCTCTTCGAGCCGGTGCGAGATGTAGACGACCGCGACGCCGCCGGCGGTCAGCTCGCCGACGATCCGGAAGAGGTTGTCGACCTCCTCGCCGGCCAGCGCCGCGGTGGGTTCGTCCATCACGAGCAGCCGGGCGTCGTGGGCCAGCGCGCGGGCCATCGACACCAGCTGCTGCCCGGCGGCCGACAGCTTGCCGACCTCGGTCGACGGCCGGATGTCCGGGTGCCCGAGCCGGGCCATCAGGCGGGCGGCCTCGGCCCGGGCCTGGGAGATCCGCGTGAACCCGAAGCGGGCGCGTTCGTGGCCGAGGAAGATGTTGTCCGCCACCGAAAGCCCGGGCACCAGGTCGAGCTCCTGGTACATGGTGGCGATGCCCAGGCGCAGGGCGTCGACCGGCGAACCGAGTTCGACGCGCTCGCCGGCCCAGGTGAGCTCCCCTTCGTCCGGCCGGTGCGCGCCGGAGAGGACCTTGATCAGCGTCGACTTCCCCGCGCCGTTCTGGCCGAGCAGGCAGTGCACCTCGCCGGGTTCGACGTCGACGTCGACGCCGTCGAGGGCGCGCACCCCCGGAAAGCTCTTCACGATCCCCCGGACGGAAAGCAGGGTCATACCGTGGCCTCCTCGGCGAGCGTCGGGTCGGCGAGCGTCGGGTCGGCGAACAGCCGCTCGGCCGCCAGGTGCGCGGCGCCCCGCAGCGGGGCCCGCAGGCCGAGCCCGGACGCCACCACCCGGGCCTGGCCCAGCGGCCGGGCGGCGAGCTCGACGCGGACCGGTTCGACCAGCCACTCGCCCAGTTCCGCGAAGTAGCCGCCCAGCACGACGACGTCCGGGTCGAGCACGTCGACCACAGTGGACAGGGCGATGCCGAGGGCGACGCCGAGTTCGTGGACCGCCGTCACCGCGCGCTGGTCGCCGAGCCGGATGCGGTCCTTGAGCAGGGCGACGCGGCCTTCGACGCCGGGGGACGGATCGTGCAGCGGGTCACCGGGGGCGGCGGCCGCGCGCAGCAGCGCGGCCAGGTTCGCCTTCGTCTCCAGGCAGCCCGTCCGGCCGCAGGAACACCGCTCGCCGGACGGGTCGACGGCGATGTGCCCGACCTCGCCGGCGAAGCCGCGCGCGCCGCGCAGGATCGTGCCGCCGGAGACGAATCCGCCACCGACGGCCGTTCCGCCGCCGAGGTAGAAGAGCTCGGTCGCGGTGCCCTCGGCCGATTCGGCGAGCGCGCCGAGGTTGGCGTCGTTGTCCACCGCGATGGCGGCGGCCGGAACGCCCAGCCGGGCCGCCATGAGGCCGGCGATTTCGGCGTCCCGCCAGCGCAGCGCCGGGGCGAACCGCAGCACGGCGGCGGCCGAGTCGACCAGCCCGGGCACCGAGATCGCGACCCCGACCGGTGGACCGGGCAGCACTCCGCGGGCCAGGCGAGCGAGCTCGTCCAGCCCGGCGGGCAGCCCGAGCGCGGCGACGTCGACGGGCTCCGCCCGCTCGGCCAGGACCCGGCCGGACAGATCGGTGACCAGTGCCGACAGCCGGTCGGCTTCGATGCCCAGTGCCAGCGCGTACGCGTCTTCGCCGTGCAGTTCGACCAGCCGGCTCGGCCGCCCGTTGCCGGGGAGGACCCCGGCGGGCCGGACCAGGCCGCGTTCGGCGAGTTCGGTGAGCAGGCCGGGCACCGCGGACTTCGCGAGCCCGCAGCGGGCCGCCAGCTGGGTGCGCGAGAGCGGGCCGGTGCGCAGCGCCCGCAGGACCGCGGCCAGGTTCGCCGTACGTGGGCTCGCCGAGCCGGCTCGCCTCGTTTCGGTGACGGCCACGGTGTCCCCATCTTGCGCTGGCTACTGAACGCACTTTGTCGCTCAGGCAGCGAAAGTAGGGTGACTCCCATCACTCGTCAAGGTGATACCCGCGCGTTTAGTCGGGTTTTCACCCGGATAGACGTGCGAAACCGGACAGACTTTCGATCGCGAGATGCAAAAGTCTGTCGAGTTTCGACGTTACACAGTGGACGCGTTCAGCAACGCGCGGTCACCGAACGCCGCCCACCAACGCAGTGAATGACTCATTCCTGGCGTCAGACGTCAGGAATGAGTCATTCACTGCGTCGTGCCGGCGTCGTGCCGGCGTCGTGCCGGGGCGGGTCAGCTGCTGAGCGTGAAAGCCCGGTCCGTGGCCGACCAGGCGGCCCCGATCACGCCCGCCGTCTCGCCCAGCTCGGACAGCACGATCGGGAGGTTCCCGGTGGCCAGCGGCAGGGAGCGGCGGTACACCGCGCTGCGGACCTCGGCGAGCAACTGGTGCCCGAGCTGGGCCACACCGCCGCCGATCACCACCATGCCCGGGTTGATGAAGCAGACCAGGGAGGCGATGACCTGGCCGAGCCGCCGTCCGCCGTCGCGGATGAGGTTGACCGCGCCGGAGTCGCCCGCCGCGGCGGCCCGGCCGACGTCGCGGGCCGTGACCGCCCCGCCTCCGGCGGCCGCCTCGGCCAGGTGCGCCGACCGGCCGCTGCGCGCCAGGGCCAGCCCGTCGCGGGCCAGCGCGGCCCCGCCGAAGTAGGCCTCCAGGCACCCGACCTCGCCGCACGCGCAGGTCGGGCCGAACTCGTCGAGCCGGATGTGCCCGATGTCGCCCGCCGTCCCGGCGACCCCGCGGTAGACCTTGCCACCGAGCACGATCCCGCAGCCGATCCCGGTGCCGATCTTGACGAACATCAGGTCGTCGGTCGAGCGCGCGACCCCGGCGTGCCGCTCGCCGAGCGCCATCGTGTTGACGTCGTTGTCCACCGCGACCGGGCAGCCCCAGAGGCCGCCCAGGTGGTCGCGCACGTTGAACCGGTCCCAGCCGGGCATGATCGGCGGCGCGACGGCCATCCCCTCGGCGAAGCTGACCGGGCCCGGCAGCCCGATGCCGGCCGCGATCAGCCGGCCGGGTGCCTCGTCGCGGACCTTCGCCGCGAGCTCGGCCACCCGCCGCAGCACCGGGTGCGGCCCCTGCCGCACGTCGCAGTCCTCGACGGCGTGCGCGAGCACCTCGCACGAAGCGTCGGTGACCGCCACGCCGACCGACGTCGCGCCGACGTCCACCGCGAGCACCCGCAGCTCTCCGGCGAGCCGGACCAGCGTCGAGCGCCGGCCGCCGCGGCTGGCCGAGGGCCCCGCGGCCTCGACGAGCCCGACCTCGGCGAGCCGCGCCACCTCGGCGCCCACCCGGGCGCGCGGCAGCTCGAGCCGCTCCCCCAGCTCGACCCGCGACATCGGGCCGTCGTCCCGGAGCAGGGTCAGCAACCGGGTCTGGTGCCGGGTTTCGACCATCGACTGCTCCGGGGTGGATACCGTGCTCATTCGCCTCAGCCTACTGCGTCGGAACCGGCGCTTCGCCGGCCGACGCAGGTGGCCGGTGAGGTCCCTGTGGGGGTCACCCGAGCCGGTGCCTTGCGCCGCGAACCCGTTCGTCCGCCCCGGTTCCGGGGCAGCCTCCCGCCATCGCGAACCGGCTCTACGACAGGAGGATCGCCATGCGACGGATCACGACCGCGCTGGGTGCGTTGGCGTTGACGACCGGAGTCCTGCTCGGCCCGGCGGGCACCGCCTCGGCCCAGGCCGAACCCTGGCCGGTGGGCAGGTGCGTCGGCAGCTCGCTCGAAATGTTCGCCACGTCGGCCTTGTGCGTCGTCGACCGGAACTTCCCGGTCCTCGTCATCCCGATCAGCTGACGCCGCCGGGCCACGCGGTCCGGCTGCGGATTCCGGTGCGGGGGTGCCGGTCACGACCAGCACCCCCGCACCCGGGCCGGCGGCGAACGCGTGCGGCATCCTTGTCCGGGTGCCGATCACGACCGAGTTCTGGGCCACCACGGCCCAGGTCATCCCCGCGCTCCTGCTCGCCGTGGTGCTCGCGGAGCGGTCCGACCGGCCGAAGGCCGCCGAGCCCTCGGCCGAACCGGCGCCGCCGAAGTCGCTGAGCGTCGTGTTCAGCCTGGCGATGCTCGTGTCGATCGCCTTGGGCGTCTCGGCCGAGTTCCTGGCGCTGGGCGGCTTGCTCGGCGGGGGCGGCCGGGGGACGGCCCGGGTGGTCATCATCGCGATCGGCGTCCTCGCGTTCTGGGTGGTCGCGGTCGCCGCCATGCGGCGGGGCGGGCGGTTCTTCCCCGCGGAGGAGGACGCCCTGGACCGGCTGTCCACCGGCCGCGCCCTCGCCGTGACGACCGTCGCCGTGAGCCACTTCCTGTTCGCGTTCGCCGTGGCCGTCCTGCCCTTGGCGGCGGCCGTCTGGCTGGCGATCCGGGTCTGACCGCCTCACCGCACCGGCACGGCGAAGTCGGGCAGGGTGAACGCCGAGTGCTCCGGCCGCGGCGTGCGCGGTACCGTCGTCAGCTGCCGCAGCGCGGCGTTGCGGCGTTCGAGGGCTTCCGCCGTGGCCGGGAAGAGCGTCGACTGGCCGGTGCCCACCAGCGCCTGGTTGGCTTCGACGAACCCCCGCACCCGGTTCTCGTAGGCGGCGAAGGCCGCCGCGTGGTCCGGGATGGTCGCCAGCGCGTGCCCGAGGACGTACGCGCCCACGAGGGCGAGGCTGGTGCCCTGGCCGGTCAGAAACGACGGCGCGTGGGCGGCGTCGCCGATGAGCGCGACGTGGCCGTCCGACCAGCGCGGCAGGTGGATCTGGCTGATCACGTCGAAGAACAGGTCGTCGGCTTGGCGCATCGCCGCGACCAGGCGCGGGATCTCCCAGCCCTCGCCGTCGAAGGTGCGGGCGATCAGGTCGCGCTGGGCTTCGGGGTCGCGGAACGCCTCCATCGGCGGCTCCGGCCGGGCGAAGACCAGGAAGCCGTGGACCTCCTCGCTGTCGAGGACCGCGTACATGGCCGCGCCCTTGCCGGGCGTGCTCCACGCGAGCCCCTCGCGGAAGAGCCCGAAGTCGTTGGGCATGGTGAACCCGGCGAAGCTGTAGCCGAGGTAGTGGTGGAACGGTGCCTCGTCGCCGAAGACGAGCTCCCGGGTCCGGGAGTGCAGGCCGTCGGCTCCGATCACCAGGTCGTAGGTGTCCCGGTGGCCGCTGCGGAACGTGACGTCGACGCCGCCGTCGTGGTCCGCGAGGGTTTCGACGGTGTCGCCGAACCGGACCTCGACGTCGTCGCGCACCAGGTCGTACAGCGTCTGGATCAGGTCGCCGCGGCGGATCTCGAGGTCTTCTCCATCGATGCCGCCGATGACGTCGTTCGGGGCCAGGGCCACGATTTCGCCGCCGTCGGCGTCGAGGAAGGTCAACCGCCGGGTCGAGATGTGCAGATCTCGCAGGCGCGGCAGGATGCCCATCCGCTCGACGGCGTCCAGGGCCGTGCCGCGGACGTCGATGGGATAGCCGCCGACCCGGAGTTCGGGGGCCTTCTCCACGATGGTGACCGCGAACCCGGACCGCTGCAGCCAGAAGGCCAGGGCCGGACCGGCGATGCTGGCGCCGGAAATCAGCACCTTCTTCATGAGATCTCCCATAGCTAAGTTAGGTATCTAAAAGGGGGGTGCGACAATGCGCTTGATCAACCCTCGACCAGACCGACTATATACCTAAGTTAGCTATCTAAGAGGTGTGATGGCCGACACAGAAGCCGGCGACGCGTCCGACCTGCGCGCCGTGCTGCCCCGGATCCTGCAGCTGGGCACCCTGATGAACCGCAGCGGCCTCGGCGAGCGGGCGATGAAGCGGATCGGGGCCGACCTCGACCGGCCCGGGCTGTCGATCATCCTCGCCCTGCACCTGACCGGGAAGGCGATGCGCGTCGGGGAGATCGCCGACCGGATGCAGGTCGCCGGGCCGCACGTCACGCGGCACCTGCACGTGCTCGAACGACGCCGGCTCGTGCGCGGGCTGGCCGACCCCGACGACCGGCGCGCCCGGCTGGTCGAGCTGACCCCCGACGGCGCCGAGATCGCCGACCGCTACGTCACCACGCTGCTCGGCTGGTTCGGCGACGCGCTCGCCGGCTGGGCGCCGGAGGACCGCCGCACCTTCTACGACCTGCTCCTGCGGTTCACCGACGACCTCGCGGCCTTCCTGTCGGCGATCGGCGAGGAGGAGTGACGGCCGGCGGTACCCCGGGCCGCCTCAGCCCTTGACGAAGTCCACCACGGACTCCGCGAACAGCTCCGGCTCCTCGATGTGCCCGAAGTGGCCGCTGTGCTCCAGCACGACCAGGTGCGCGCCGGGGATGAGCTCGTGCAGCTCGTGCGCCCAGCGGGGACCGCAGATCACGTCGTACCGGCCACCGATCACCAGTGCCGGCACGGTCAGCGCGCCGAGCGCGGCCCGGTCGTCGATGGTGTCCGGCACGAGGTCCGCGTCCAGCCCGGAGATGTGGGTGCCGCGGGTGCTCGCCCGCAGCGGCGCGAATTCCGCCTCGCGGCCCCAGTAGTCGGCGAAGTACGCCGGCAGCAGGCCACGCAGGGCGGCGTTCATCTCCTCGTCGTTCGAAAGCGACGCGGTCGCCTGCAACGCGGCCAGCACCTCGGGCAGCTCCGGCCGATCGGCGTTGCGGCGGACGAACTCCGCGACGTTGCGCTGGGCTTCGGCGCCGTGTTCCGGTCCGGTGACCGGGGCGCTCCCGTGCAGCACCACCCCGGCGACGCGATCGGCGTGGTGCAGGGCGAAGTACTGCGCGACGAACCCGCCGTGCGAATGGCCGAGGAGGTACGGCGTGGCGACGCCGAGGTGGTCGAGCAGCGCGACCAGGGCGCGGGCGTAGCGTTCACGGGTGTAGCCGTGCGGGTGGGACGCCAGCCGCCCGGAGCCACCGCTGCCGATCGGCTCGACGTAGACCATGGTGAGGTGCGGTTCGAGCGCCGGCAGCCGGAGGTAGGCCCAGTCCACGCCGGGGCCACCGGGGTGGACGACGCACACGGGCCCGCGGCCGTGCACGTGGTAACGCTGGCGGACACCGCCGAGCTCGACGGTGTGGGTGCCGATGTCCATGGCGTTCTCCGAATCACGTGGGGGTGGAACACCGGCACGATGGGGTCGGCGGCGGGAAGTTCGATCGACCGGGTATGGCGTGCGTCACAGCTCGCCCCGGCTGCGAAGATCGACCGCGTGAGCCCCCTCGAGATCGGCCTGGTGCGCAGCGCGCAGGCCGGCAGCGCGAGCGCGCTGGGCATGCTGCTCGCCCGGCACCAGGCCGGCATGCGCGCGGTGGCGCTGAGCATCCTGGGCTACGGACCGGACGCCGAAGACGCCGTGCAGGACGCCGCCCTGGTCGCGTTGCGCCGGATCGGCACCCTCCGCGACCCGGCCGCGGCGGGCCCGTGGCTGCGGGCGATCGTCCGCAACGCCTGCCGCATGCGGTTGCGCGCCGCGCGCGGGCTGGTGCCGGTCGCGGACCCCGAGCCGCCGGCCGATCCGGCGACGCCCGACCGCGTCCTCGAGGACCACGTCTCGCGCGACTGGGTCTGGCACGCGATCGACCGGTTGTCCCCCGCGCTGCGGCAGGTGGTGCTGTTGCGGCACTTCAGCGACATCACGTCGTACGAGCAGATCGCCGCCGCCTGCGAGCTCCCGGTGGGCACGGTCCGCAGCCGCCTGAACCAGGCACGGGCGAAGCTGGCCGAAGCACTGCTGGCCACGGCGGACGAGGCGTACGACGACGCGGCGGCCCGCAACGCCGCCAGCGCCAAGGAAGCCACCGACACGCTGGCCGCGGCCCGCCGCGGCGAGTTCGCCGCGGTCGTCGCCGACCGCTGGTCACCCGGCCTGCACATGACCAGCGGCCAGGGCTACCGCGGCGGCGTGGAAATGGCGGTGCGGGGCATGGACGCGGACCTGGCTTCCGGCGTGCGCCAGGAGTTCGTCCACGCGGTCACCAGCCGCGACTGCACGGTGTGGGAGATGGAGATGCTCAGCCCACCCCACGACCCGCACCACTGCCCGCCGGCGGTGGTCTGGCTGATGTCCCACCCCGCGGGGCGGGTGGAGCGCCTGCGGCTGTTCTTCCCGGTGGTCAGTGCTGAGCGAACTGCCGGTTCGCCGGCCGGCTGACGCCGGCCTCGACCGGCAGCGGATCGACGACCAGCCGCTCGCCGTAGATGTCGGTGACCGCGACCGCCCCGCCGCACCCGGCGCCGTTCTCCGACAGGAAGTAGTTGTAGTCGGTGCGCTGGAGCCGTTTCCAGCTGCCGCCGGCGCGGACTTCCAGCCGGGCCACCGGATTGCGGTGGTCGATCACCTGGATCCCGCACCAGTACTGGGACGAGCCCTCCTTGTAGCGCAGCGACATCTGCTTCGCCGACGGCGGGCTCACCAGCTTCCAGGTGACCGGGATTTCCCCGCGGACGCGCGCCCCGAGGCGGTCGAACGCCTTCGGGTTCAGGTCCAGCTGCCCGACCCGGCACGGCGCCGGGCACAGGTTGGTGATCCGCACCGTCACGCTCGCGCCACCGGCCGCCCGGACTTCGACGTAGGCCCCGCACGCCTGGGAGCCCTCGAAGTCGGCGACGTTCATCGCCGCGTTCAACGGATCCGGGCTCGCGTCGTACCCGCAGGCACCCGTGCCGTCCGTGTCGTAGAAGGTGGCCACGCCGGAGTGGCTCGCCCCCGGCTTGATCCGCCCGGCGAGCGGCGCGTCGGCCGGGACGGCGGCGGACGTCGTGGGCGCGACGCTGGAGGACGCGGGGGTGGTCGTCGTGGTCGAGGGCGAAGGCGGCGGTGTGCTCGGGAGCGGGGTGGTGACGGCCGTTCCGAGCGCGGGAGCGGCGTCCGATCGGTTCGCGGCCGCGGCGGGGACCGTGCCGTCCGACCGGGTCACGACCAAGGCCACGACGGCCGCGGCCACCACGAGCAGCGCCACCACCGACCCGATCACCGTACGTCTGGGCACCGCACCTCCTGGACCGTGTGCCGGATCGAGGGTCCACATTAGACAGCACGCGGAGGCGAGTCAACGACGGCACGGCCGAAAATGTGAGCGTTAACACCCCGGCGGCGAGCAGTACCGCCTCAGGCGCACTTCGGGGGCTTCAGGCGGCGAAGAGGATCTGACGGAGCGTGCGGGCCAAGTGGTCGATCAGCGCCGGCACCGGCAGCTCCGCGAGGGGCCCGGTGCGGGCGATGTACCGGTTGACCGTCACGCCGATGAGCTGCGCACCGAGCATGGCGACGCGGACGGCGACATCCTCGCCGTCGACGACTTCGCGGTAGGCCCGGATGCTGCTCGCCTCCATCGCGCCGTACAGCTTCGCGGCCGTCTGCTGGTCGGAGGCGATGCTGCGCAGCAGGACCACGAGGGGGTCGACGGCGGCATTGGCCTCCATCCGCTCCACGTAGGCGCGCGCGACGCGCTCGGGCAGCGTTTCCGGGTCGCCGGCGATCACCTCGTCGAGCTCCCGGTGCCCCGGGACGGCGGCGAGGAACAGCTGCTCCTTGGACCCGAACTGCCGCAGGACCAGGCCGTGGGTGACGCCGGCGCGGGCGGCGATGTCCCGCACCGTCGCGCGGGCGAAGCCGCGTTCGCCGAAGGAAGCGCGGGCCGCGTCGAGGATGGCCTGGCGGTGGCCTTCCGGGTCGCGCCGATGGGGGCGTCGGGTCATGCCGCCCAATTTACCAAGTGGTCAGCAAGCGGCTTATGCTGATTAATGACCAACTGGTCAACAGGACGGAGAGACAGCATGAGCACCATGATGATCATCGGCGGCACCGACGGGCTCGGCCGCTTCATCGCCCAGCGGCACGCGGACGGGGGCGGCACCGTCGTGATCGCCGGCCGCGACGCGGACCGGGCCGAGACCGTCGCCGAGGAGATCGCGCCGACCGCGGTCGGCCTCGGCCTGGACCTCTCCCGGCCGGAGACCATCGCCGCCTCGGCCGCCGGTGTGCCGGCCCTCGACCACCTGGTCGTCACGGCGAGCCACCAGCGCCCGAACACCTTGCGGGACTTCGACATCGCCGAGGCGATCACCGCGGTGACGACGAAACTGGTCGGCTACGCCGAAGCCGTCAGAGTGCTGCGAGAGCGCTTCACGCCGGAAGCGTCGGTCGTCCTCTTCGGCGGCCTGGCCAAGGAACGGCCCTACCCGGGCTCCACCGTCATCACCACCTTCAACGCCGCCGTCACCGGCCTGGTGAAGACGCTCGCCGTCGAGATCGCGCCGCACCGCGTCAACGCCCTGCACCCGGGCCTGGTCGGCGACAGTCCCCGCTGGCGCGACGCCGACCTCGGAACGCTGGCCGAGCGCACCCCGATCGGGCGGCTGATCACCATGGACGAGATCGCCGACGCGACCGGCTTCCTGCTCCGCAACGGCGGGATGAACGGCCACGACCTGGTCGTCGACGGCGGTTTCCTCACCCGGTGACCCCGGACCGGGCGGCGCCGAGGGACTTCCGGGCAACCAAAAGGACTTCCGGGCAAACTTCTGTCACCCCTCGTCATCACCCGATGGTGTGGTGTTAACTGGCGCGACAGACAGAGAGCGTTTCCCCCACTCGGCTGCGACGGCACAAAGCAGTACCGGTTCGCCCGCCCCGCCCGGAAAGGCCCGTTCTCGATGCGAGTGTCCGCCCCGCTGTCGTCCGGTCAGCAGCGCCTTTGGACCGTTTCCCAGCTGGACGGCGCGGGACCGGCCTACAACGAGACGATGGCCTTCACCCTGCGGGGACCGCTGGACCGCGAAGCGCTGCAAGGGGCCTTCGACGCCCTCGCCGACCGGCACGAAGCCCTGCGCACCCGGATCGTCGTCGAGGACGGCAAACCGGTGCAGGTCGTCGAACCCGCCGGTCACGGGTTTCCGTGCGTCGTGACCGAGGTCGCCGGGCGGCCGGGCGAAGTGGCCGAGCTGCGGCGGGCCGACCCGCTCGAGGCGTTCGACCTCACGCGGGCGCCGCTGGCGCGGGCGCGGCTGCTGATCGGGGCCGGGGCGCCGCCCCCCGGTCTCCACGCTACCGGGGAGCACCGACAGTTCCGGGACGACGAGCACGTCCTGCTGATCACCGTCCACCACGTCGTCTTCGACGGCTGGTCCCGGACCCTGCTGCTGCGCGAGCTCGGCGTCCTCTACGCCGCTCGGCTGAGCGGTACCGAGGCGGAGCTGCCGCCCGCGCGGCCCTACCGCGAACACGCCCGGGCGCAGCAGGACTGGCTGGCCGGGGCCGGCCCGGCGCCGCACGAGGCCTACTGGCGGGAGCGGCTCGACGGGGTGCCGCCGGTGCTGGAGCTGATCGCCGACCGGCCGCGCCCGGCCCGGCAGGACTTCCGCGGCGGGCGGGTGCCCGTCGCGCTGGGAGCGGACCTGACCGGGCGGCTGACGACGTTGGCGCGCGAGCACGGCGTCACGCTCTACTCCACCATCCTGACCTGCTGGTACCTGCTGCTGTCCCGGCTTTCCGCGCAATCTGACATCGTTGTCGGCGTCCCCACCGCCAACCGCGGCGCCGCCGGCGAGTACCCCGACACGCTCGGGTTCTTCGTCAACACCCTGGCCGTGCGCGCCGACCTGTCCGGTTCGCGCACCGGGGCCGTCCTGCTCAAAGAGGTCCGCGCGGCCCTGCGGGGCGCGATCGACCACGCCGAGCTGCCGTTCGAACGGGTCGTCGAGCTGGTCAACCCACCGCGCAGCCCGGCGCACACCCCGCTGTTCCAGACGATGTTCGCCTGGGTGCCGACCCAGCACGACCTGCTGGAGCTGCCGGGCGTGGCCGTCGCACCCCTCGACGTCGAGCACGCCCCCGCGAAGTTCGACCTCGCCCTCGCCCTCGCCGGCGAAGCCGGCGATGTTCTCGGACACCTCGACTACGCCGTCGCCCTCTTCGACCACCCGACCGCCGAGCGGTACGCGCGGTACCTCGTCCGGTTGCTGGACCAGCTGGCCACCCGGCCGGACGCCGACATCGCGAGCTACGAGCTCCTCGACGACGCCGAACGCCGCGAGATCCTCACCGCCTGGAGCACCGGCCCGCGGCCGCGACGACGTCCCGGCGGGCTCGTCGACCGGTTCACCGCCCACGCCGACGCCACCCCGGACGCGCCCGCGCTGGTCTGCGACGGCCGGACCCGCACCTACGGCGAGCTGGACCGCCGCAGCACGAAGCTGGCGAACGCCCTGCGCGCCCGCGGGGCCGGCCGCGGCCGGGTCGTGGGCGTCCTCAGTGGACGGTCCGCGGACCTGATCACCGCGGTGCTGGCCGTGCTGAAGACCGGCGCCGCCTACCTCCCGCTCGACCCGGCCCAGCCGGCCGCCCGGCGGGCGGCGATGGTCGAGGACGCGTGCCCGGTGCTGGTCCTCGGGGACGTCGGCGACCTCGAGGCCGAGGGCGACGAGACCCGGAGACCGGTCGCGACCGGGCGCGGCGACACGGCTTACGTGATCTACACGTCGGGGTCGACCGGGCGCCCGAAGGGGGTCGCCGTCACCCACCACAGCGTTCTCGCGCTCTTCGACCAATGGCTGGACCGCTTCGGCGCGACTCCCGGCGAGGCGACGTCGGCGTGGTCGAGCATCGGCTTCGACGCCTCGGTGCACGAACTACTGCTGCCGCTGACCACCGGCGCCGTGCTGCACGTCGTGCCCGAGGACGTCCGGCCCGACCCGGCCGCCCTGATGGCGTGGCTGCGGGAACACCAGGTGGTCCAGGCCTTCCTGCCGCCCGCGTACGTCCGCTGGATCGACGAGGATCCAGCGCGTGTTCACGGGCTCGCCCTGCGGCACGTCCTCACCGGCGTCGAGCCACTGCCGGAGGCCGCACTCGCCCGGTTCGCCACCGCCTTGCCCGGTCTGCGGGTCTGCTTCGGTTACGGGCCGACCGAAGCCACGCTCTACGCCACCGCGCACTTCGACCCACAGCCGGTGGACCGCCCGGCCCCGATCGGACGGCCGCTGCCCGGCTCGCGGCTGTACCTGCTGGACGAGCGGTTGCGCCCGGTGCCGCCGGGGGTGGCCGGCGAGGTCTTCCTGGCCGGCGACTGCCTGGCCCGCGGCTACCTGCACCGGCCGGGCTTGACCGCCGAGCGGTTCGTGGCGGACCCGTTCGTTCCCGGCGAGCGCATGTACCGCACCGGTGATCTCGCTCGATGGCTGCCCGGCGGCGAGGCCGAGTACGTCGGCCGCCGCGACGACCAGATCAAGCTGCGGGGCTTCCGCATCGAGCCCGGCGAGGTGACGGCCGCGCTGCTGGCCGTCCCCGGCGTCCGCGAGGCGGCCGTGCTGGTGGACCGCGAAGGCGAGCCCCGGCTCGTCGCCGGCCTCGCGTGCGACGAGCCGCGGACTCCGCACGAGTGGCGTTCCGCGCTGGCGGACCGGCTGCCGGACTACATGATCCCGTCGGTGTTCGCCGAGTTCGACCGGCTGCCGCTGAGCCGCAGCGGCAAGCTCGACCGCGACGCGGTGCTGGCGCGCGCCCGCACGAGCGCACCCGCGACGGTCAACACCGCGGCCCCGCGCGACCACGTCGAGCTGGCCCTCCTGCGGATCTGGCGGGACCTGCTGCTGCACCCCGCGATCGGTGTCTCGGACGGCTTCTTCGACGTCGGCGGCACGTCGATCTCGGCGATCAAGCTGGCGCACGCGATCGGCGCGGAGTTCGGCCGCGAGCTGCCGATCCGGGACGTCATCCTGCACCCGACCATCGAGGCGCAGGCCGCGCTGCTGCGCACGGATCACCCCCCGGAGAGCGGCAGCCTGATCGAGTTCCGCCGCGGCACCGGGCACGCCCGGGTCGTCTGCGTGCACCCGGCGGGCGGCACCGCGTTCTGCTACCTGCCGCTCAGCGCCGCGCTGCCCGGGGACGCCGGTGTCCTCGGCATCCAGTCCCCCGGGCTCAACGCCGGTGAAGCGCCGCTGCCGAGCGTCGAGGCGATGGCCGAGGAGTACCTGCGGCTGGTCGGCCCTGGGCCGGACGAGACTTTGGTCCTTTGCGGACTTTCCTACGGCGGTTTGGTCGCCTACGAAATGGGCCGCCGGCTCGCGGAGCGCCACCCGCGCGTCAGCGTCGTCCTGCTCGACACCACCGCCACCGACGACCCCGCCGCGAAGGCGGCGATCGAGCCGGTGCCCGCGGCCGAGTTCCGCGAGAAACTGGTCCGCTTCAACGGGATGTACCCCGGGATCGAGGACGCCCAGATCGAGCGCTACCACCGCACGTACAACCACAACCGGCTGACCGCGCGCGAGCACGATCCGGGAGAGACGGCGGCGCGCGTGGTGTTCGTGCAGGCCGTCGGTGAGGACACCGTCCCCGGCAGCGCCGAGTTCTGGCGCCGCCGCGCCCACGGCGGGTTCGAGGTGGTCCCCGCGGACTGCGGGCACTGGGACATGCTGGAAAGCGACGCGCTGCCGCTGGTCGCGAAGCTCATCACCGCCGAGCTGGCGGCCCGATGACGTCGATCGCCCGCCGCGTCCACGACCGGGCCCTGCGGCACCCGGACGCCCTCGCCGTGTCCGACGGCGCCCGCCGCCTCACCTACGCCGAGCTGAACGCGGGCGCCGCCGCCGTCTCGGAATCGTTGTCCCGCCGGGGAATCCGCCCGGGGGACGCGATCGCCGTCGGCCTGCGGCGTTCGGCCGAGCTGATCCAGGTCATGCTGGGCGTGCTGCGCCTCGGCGGCCAGGTCGTCCCGCTGGACCGGCAGAGCCCGCCCGCGCGCCGGGACGCCATCCTCGCCGACGCGGGCGCGGTCGTGGTCGTCAGCGACGACGTCCCCGGCGTCACACCGGCCGAGCTGCTGGCCGAACCCGCCGAAGCGGGCACGCCCGCCGAGCCCGCACCGGCGTCGTTCCTCTTCGCCACCTCCGGCACGACCGGGCGGCCCAAAGGGGTCGAGGTCCGCGACGCCGGGATCCTTCGCTTGGCCGAACCCGGCTGGCTCGACATCGGCACGCGGTTCGCCTGCTTGGCCAACCCCGCGTTCGACGCGCTCAGCTTCGAAGTCTGGGTGCCGCTGCTGACCGGCGGCACGTGCGTCGTGCTCGACGACGAAACCGTCCGCGACCCGCAGGCCTTCGCCGGCGCGCTGGTCCGCGAGCGCATCGACACGATGTTCGTCACCGCGACGCTGTTCAACGCGGTCGCCGAGACCGTGCCGGGCAGCTTCGCCACCGTGCGCCGCGTCGTCATCGGCGGCGAGCAGCTCAACGCCCCGCTGATCCGCCGCTGGTACCGGGCCAACCCGGACGCCCCGACGCGGCTGCAGAACGGCTACGGCCCGACCGAGACGACGACGTTCGCGCTCAGCTACGCCATCCCGCGCGGCTTCGACGGCGACGTCGTGCCGATCGGCCGCCCGCTGCCGGGCACCGGCGCGGTCGCGGTGACGCCGGACGAGCGCGTGGCCGCCGAAGGCGAGGTCGCCGAGCTGTACCTCTCCGGAGCCGGCGTCGCGCTGGGCTACCGCGGTCTGCCCGCGGAGACCGGGCGGCGGTTCGTCCGGTTGCCGTGGTTCGACGAGGGCCGTGCGCGGTTCTACCGCACCGGCGACCTGGTCCGGGTGCTGCCGGGCGGCCGGTACGCCTACGTCGGGCGCACCGACCGGCAGGTGAAGGTCCGCGGCTTCCGGATCGAGCCGGGCGAGCTGGAGCAGCGGCTCCTGGCCCACCCGGAGATCCGGCAGGTCCACGTGGCCGTGCGCCACGCGGCCACGGCCGAGCTGCTCGCCTTCGTCGTGGCCGGCGATCTCCCCTATGCCGCCTTCGAAGCGCATCTGGCCGAGACGGTGCCGGCCTACATGCGGCCGCACCACGTGTTCCGCCTCGGCGAGCTGCCGCGGAACGCGAACGGCAAGGTCGACGAAGCCGCGTTGCTGGCGGGCGGGTTCTCGTCCTGGCGGCCGGACACCGGCGGCGACGCGACGGCGTGGGAGCGCGAAGTCCTGGCGGTCGTTTCGGACGTCCTCGGTGTGCCCGGCCTCCGGCCGCTGGACACCTGGCTGCGGTCCGGGGGCGACTCGCTCAAGGCCCTGCGGCTGCGGTTCGCGATCCGGGAACGCTGGGGCGCGGACCTGGCGCCGTCGGTCGTGCAACGCGGCACCTTCGCCGATCTCGCCGCGGCCATCTCGGGGGCGGGGCGCGCGGCCTACCCGGAGCCGGGCGCCCCCGGCACCGCGGCCACCGCACCCGCCACCAGTGAACAGCAGCGGCTTTGGCTGGTGCAGCAACGCAAGCCGGCTTCCACGGCGTACCACGTGCCGCTGGCGTTCCACGTCGCCGGCGAAGCGGACCTCGACGCCCTGCGCCGGGACGTGCGCGGCCTGGTCGAGCGCCACCCCGCACTGCGCACCGCGTTCGAGGCCACCCCCGACGGCCTGCGGCAGGTGACGAAACCGGCGTACGACCCGTGGACCGAGCCCGGCGAGGACTTCTTCACCGCACCCTTCGAGCTCGCCTCGGGCCGGCTGCTGCGCGCGGCCTGGCGTCCCGATGGCACGTTCCTGCTGTGCCTGCACCACATCGCGGTCGACGGCTGGTCGCTCAACATCCTGTTCCGGGAGCTGTCCAGCGCTTCGCCGCGGAGCGCGCACACGCCACTCGACTTCGCCGCCTGGCAGTCCCGCTGGTTCGCCTCCCCCGGCTACCGCGCCCAGCTGACCGAGCGGTCCGACGACGCCGAGCCGCTCGGCGAAGCGTCCCTGGCCGGACGGCTGCACACGACCCGCATCGACCGCGAACGCGTCGACGAATGGGCCGGCGAGCTGGGCTTGACCCGGTTCCAGCTCCTGCTCGGCGTGTTCGCCTGGAGCCTCTACGCGGTGACCGGGCGGACCCGGCCGCGGATCGCCGCGCCGGTGGCGAACCGGCCGGTGCGCGCGTTCGAAGACAGTGTCGGGATGTTCGCCAACACCGTCCGGCTGCCGGTGACCGTGGACCCGGCCGAAGACCTGGACGGCCAGCTGCGCCGGCTCGGCGAGGCGGCGGGTGCGGCGCTGGACCACCAGGACGTCGCGTTCGCCGACCTCGACCCCGGCTACGCGACCTTCGACTACCTGTTCGTCCTCGAGAACACCGATTTCGGGGCGCTGCGGCTGCCCGGCTGCTCGATCAGTCCACAGTGGATCGAGGCGGCCGAGGCCAAGTGCGCGCTCACGCTGTCGGTCGTGGAACGCACCGACGGCTTCGACTGCCTGTGGGAGTACGGGGAAGGCCACTTCACCGAAGCCGAGGCGACGGCCCTCGGCGAAGTCTTCGACCGCGCCCTGCACGGCGACGCCCGGACTCCGGAGCGCCGCGACCACGGCCGTGGGGCCCGCGCCGGGCTGACGTGGGAAACCGTGGCGGACGGCTTCGCGCGGCAGGTCGCGCGGACGCCCGGCGCCCCGGCGCTGACCGGCGATACGACGTTGACCTACGCCGAACTGGACGCGCACGCGGCCCGGCTCGCCGCCACGCTGCCCGCGGACGCCACCGACATCGCGCTGTACTTCCGGCCGTCGGCCGAGCACGTCGTCGCGCTCCTCGCGCTGGCCCGGCTGAACATCACCGCCGTGCCGCTGGACCCCGCGTACCCGCCGGACCTGCTGCGCGCCATGCTCGACCGCGTCCGGCCGCGCTGCGTCCTGCTCGCCCCGGGGGAAACGTTCGAGACCGACGTCGAGCGGCGGTTCGTCACGCTCACCGGCGAGCCGGTGCCGGACGTCCCGGCCCGGCACGCCGGACGGCCGCTCTACACGCTGTTCACCTCGGGCTCGACCGGCGTGCCGAAGGGCGTGCGCGTCCCGGACCGCACGCTGGCCAACCTGCTGCAGTGGCAGGACGCGCCGCCCGCGGCGACGCAGCAGTTCTCGATGCTGTCGTTCGACGTGTCGTTCCAGGAGATCTTCACGACGCTGTGCGGCGGCGGCCGGTTGCACCTGATCCGCCCGCAGTGGCGGCACGAGGTCCCGGCGCTGCTGGCGCAGCTGGACACCGCCGGGATCGAACGGATCTTCCTGCCGTACGTGGCGTTGCAGCTGCTCGCCGAGCACGGTGTCCGGCTCGGGCGGTACCCGGCGCGGCTGCGGGACGTGATCACCGCCGGGGAGCAGCTGGTGTGCACGCCGGCGATCCGCCGCTGGTTCGCCGGGCTGCCCGGCGCGCGCCTGCACAACCACTACGGCCCGACCGAAACCCACGTCGTCAGCGCGCTGACCCTGGACGGCGATCCCGCGGACTGGCCGGACCGGCCCGCCATCGGCCGTCCGGTGGCGAACGCGGTCCTGCGGGTCGCCGATGCCGCGGGCACGCCGCTGCCGCCGGGACAGGTCGGCGAGCTTCTCATCGGCGGGCTCGCGGCGAACCGCTGCTACCTCGGCGAAGCGGCGCCGGAGAAGTTCGCCGAGCTGCCGGAGCTGTACTACCGCAGCGGCGACCTCGCGCACTTCGACCGCGCCGGGCTGCTGCACTTCGACGGCCGGGCCGACCGGCAGGTCAAGCTCAGCGGCCACCGCCTCGAACTCGGGCAGGTCGAGGCGGCGCTGCTGCGGCACCCGGACGTCGTCCACGCGGTCGTCGCGGCCGAAGACGACCGGCTGACGGCGTACCTGGAGTGCCGCCGGACGCCTTCCGCCGCGGAGCTGGCCGATTTCCTGGTGCCGCTGCTGCCGCCGCACGCGCGGGTGGACCGCTTCCGCGTCGTCGACGCGCTGCCGCGCACGCCGAGCGGGAAGCTCGACCGGGACGCCGCGGTCCGGGTACCGGGGACGGACCTCCACCGGACGGCCGGACGGCCGTCGAGCGAGCTGGCGGCGTTGTTCGAGGAGGTGACCGGCGCCCCGATCGGTCCGGACGAGACGTTCTTGGCCGCCGGCGCCAGTTCGCTGTCGCTGATGCGGTTCCACCTGCGCTGCGCCGAAGCCGGGTACCGGTTCACCGTGGCCGACCTCTTCGAGCACGTCACCCTCCGGGACCTGACGCGGCACCTCGAGAGCGGCCCGGCGCCGGCGCGGGCCTCGGGCCGGGATTCCGCCGATGAGCCGGTGGCGGTCGTCGGCATGGCGGTGCGGCTGCCCGGCGCGCGGGACCTGGCCGCGTTCTGGGACCTGGTCGTTTCGGGTCGCCGGGGCATCGAGGAGTTCCCGGCGGCCGAGGGCCTGGTCGGCGCGCGCAGCCTCCTGGCCGACCCGCTGGCGTTCGACCCGGAGCACTTCGGGATCAGCCACCGCGACGCAGGCCTGATGGACCCGCAGCAGCGGCAGCTGCTGATGGCGTGCGTGGAGGCGTTGGCGCACGCCGGGATCACTTCGGGTGCCGGTGTCGGGCTGATCGCGGGCGGTGGGGAGAGCACCTACTTCCAGCAGATGCTGCGCGAGGCCGACCCGGCGGCGCTGCCCGACGGCTTCCAGCTGGCCCTGCACCACGAGAAGGACTTCCTCGCCACGAAGGTCGCCTACCACCTCGACCTGAGGGGTCCGGCGCTGACGACCCAGACCGCGTGTTCGAGTTCGCTGGTCGCGGTCCACCAGGCGGCGGGGATGCTGCGCGGCGGCGAAGCCGAGGTGATGCTGGCGGGCGGCGTGCTCGTCGACGTCACCCTGGCCGGGGGGTACCGGTACCGGCCGCAGCACATCTTCTCGGCGGACGGGCACTGCCGCCCGTTCAGCGACGACGCGGACGGCACGGTGGGCGGCAGCGGCGTCGGCGTGGTGGTGCTGAAGCCGCTCTCGGCGGCCCGCCGGGCGGGCGACACGGTGTATGCGGTGCTCACGGGGTCCGCCCTGACCAACGACGGCGTGGTGAAGCAGGGCTACAGCGCCCCGTCCCCGGCCGGGCAGCGCGCGGCGATCCAGGCCGCGCTCCGGCGGGCCGGCCGCTCGGGGGCGGACGTCGGCTACGTGGAGGCGCACGGGACGGGGACCCGCCTCGGCGACCCGATCGAGGTGGCGGCCCTGCGCGAGGCGATGCCCGACGCGGCGGGGTGTGCGTTGTCCTCGGTGAAGAGCCAGCTCGGCCACCTGGGCGCGGCGGCGGGGGTGGTGAGCTTCATCCGCGCGGCCTTGGCGGTGCACCACGGCGTGCTGCCGCCGACGGTCGATTTCCGCGCGCCGAACCCGGCGCTCGATCTCGGGCCGTTCCGGGTGCCGACCCGGGCGGAGCCGTGGCCGGCGGGCCCGCGGGTGGCGGGGGTGAGCAGCTTCGGCATCGGCGGAACGAACGCGCACGTGGTGCTGGAGCCGGTCCGCCCGGTGCCGCCCCCGCGCCCGGATCCGGAGCGGTGCCTGGTGCTTTCGGCGCGCAGCGCGGCGGCATTGCGCCTCGACGCGGCGCGGGTGGCGGACTACCTGGCCGCGCACCCGGAGTCCTATGTGGACGTACTCCGGCACCTGCAGACCGGCCGCCCGGAAGAGCGCTGGCGCATGGCGGCGGCCTGCCCGGACGCGGCCGCGGCGGTCGAGTGGCTCCGCACCGCCGAGCCCCGGGAAGTGCCCGAATCGCCCGCCCCTGCCGGGGTCGTGAGTGAAAAAGCGGGTTCTAACCCTCCTTACCACTCGCGACCGGCCGTGGAAGACCGCCCGGCCGAGCCGACCGCCGCCTGGCTGGCCGGCGCTCCCGTCGACTGGGGCCAAGCTCCCACCCCCGCGCCGTGGGACTTCCCGCCGCCCGCCTTCGCCGCGCGCGACTTCGACTTCCCGCGCCGGGCCACCGTCGGACGGCTGCCCGAAGCCGAGTGGCTGCACCAGCCCACCTGGGTCCGCCTGCGCCGCGCGACCACCGCCACCCCTACCGACCGCGTCCTCGTCATCTGTGGCGAAGGCCCGCTCACCGCCCCCGCCCTCGACAGCGCCTATCCGCGCGTCGTCCGGGTGCACGCCGCCGACCGCTTCGCCCGCCTCGGGCCCGACACCTTCGAAGCCGACCCGGCCGACACGACCCACCTCCGCCAGGTGCTGGCTGCCGTGCCGGACACCGAAATCGACTGGCTGCACACCCTTCCACTCGGCATCACCGGCCCCGTCGGCGAAAAGTCACTGGAGCGGGCGCGCCGGGCCTGCCTCGACACGCCCGCCGCACTCCTGCGGGCCGCCCACGACCGTCCACTCAGGACGTGGTGGCTCTCCGCCGGTGCCGTGCCCGCGAACACCGCCGTGACGCGCCCCGAAGCCGGGCTGCTCGCCGGGATCACCGCCGTCGGCCCGCAGGAAAGCGGCCTGCCCGGCCACTGGGTCGACCTCGAAAGCCCCGACCTGGACCGGACCGCCGACCTGCTCACCGGCCCTCCCCCGCCGGCGCGGGTCGCCCTCCGCGCCGGCTTCTGGTGGGTGCAGGACAGTGCGCCCGTCGCCACCACCGAGGTCGGGCTCCCCGACGGCACGTACCTCGTCCTGGGCGGCACCGGCGGCATCGGCACCGCGATCGCCGAGGAGCTGCTGACCCGCACCGGCGGCCGCGTCATCCTGCTCGCGCGCCACCCCTTCCTGCCCGAGGCCCTCAAGCCGTGGGCGGACCGCGTCGACCTGCTCGCCGCCGACCTCGCCACCGTCACCGCCGACGAGATCCCCGCTCCCCTCGCCGGGATCGTGCACGCGGCCGGGACACCGGACGGCGGCCTGATCGCCACCCGCGGCGAACGCACGCCGAGCGGCAAACTCGCCGGCGCTCTCCTCGTGGAACGGCTCATCGAACGCGACCGGCCGGCGTTCGCCGTCTCCTGCTCGTCGCTGTCCGCGCAGTTCGGCGGCACCGGCCAGCTCGACTACGCCGCGGCCAACGGGTTCCTCGACGCGCTCGCCCACCGCGACGGCCCGACCGCCCGGCTCGCCATCGGCTGGGACGTCTGGCGCGACAGCGGCATGGCCGTCACGGCCCTGGAAACCGACGCCCGGCACCAGGCCCACCTGGCCGTCGGCCTGAGCGACGACGAGGGCCGGCGGACCTTCGCCCGCGCACTGGCGACGGGGCTTCCGCAGGTCCTGGTCGCGACGACCGGCCTCGACGCCGCCCGCGCCTTCCACGAACGCGACACCACGCCGGCGGCGAAACCGGCCGCGGCCGACCTGACCGAGGAAGTCCGGGCCCTCCTGGGCGTCGCCGAACTCGATCCGGACGTCCCGCTGTACGACCTCGGCGCCGACTCACTCACCCTGCTGGACGTCGTCGATTCGGTGAAACGCCTCTACGGCGTCGACCTCGACCTCGCCTGGCTCGGCCCGGAGGTCACGATGGCGGCGTTGCTGGCGAAGCTCGCCCAAGCCGCCGACACCGGCGAAGTGGTCGTGCAGGTCTGGCGCGAAGGCAGCGGCGAACAAGCCCTCTGCCTCGTGCACCCCGTCGGCGGGGACGTGCACGCCTACCGCCCGCTCGTCGAGGCCCTCCCGCCCGGACTCGGCGTCTGCGTGATCGCCGACCCGGCGCTCGGCAGGCCGGAACCGCCCGGCTGGCCGGTCGCGGACCGGGCCCGCCGGTACTACGACGCGCTGCGCAAGCAGTTCCCCGGCCGCACCTGGCAGCTGGCCGGGTGGTCGTTCGGCGCCTGGGTCGCGGCCGGCATGGCCGCCGAAGCCGAGGCGGCCGGGCAGCCGGTGCGGGCGCTGCACCTCATCGATCCGCCGCCGCCCGGCGCGAGTGCCGCCGACTACAGCGACGCGCAGCTGGAGACGGTCTTCGAGCGCGAGCTGGGCGCCTCCGGCGGCACCGCCGGCGAGCACGCGCGCCGGCTGGCCCGGGCGTGCCGGGCCAACCTGCGCAGCATGGCCGGGCACGAGCTGCCCCGGCTGGCCGCGACGCCCAGCCGCGTCTGGCTCGCCACCGAACCCGAGCCGGGCCTGCCGGTCACCGGCCGCGACGGCTGGCGCGCCCTGCTGCCCGAGCCGAGCCACTGGCACGAACTGCCCGCCACCCACTACGGCATCGTGCGCGCCCCGCACGTCACCGAAGTGGCCGCCGCCATCGAACGGTGAGACCCACCGGAGGAAAGGAAACCATGGAGCAGTACGAACTCGAGGCCGTCAAGCGGATCACGACGCGGCCGGCGCGCGGCTACCGGACCCTGGCGGTGCGGGGCCTGACCCCGGTGCTCGGCGCCGAGGTCACCGGCCTCGACCTGACGCGGGAACTGACCGAAGAGCAGCTCACCGAGCTGAAGACGGCCTTCCTGGACCACCACGTGCTGGTGTTCCGCGACCAGGACATCTCGGTGGCCGACCACAAGCGCCTGGCCGCGAGCTTCGGCGAGCTGCGCCCGGTGAACCCGCCGCCCGAGCACGGCGACCCGTACATCCTCGAGGTCGCGACCGCGCCGGAGTCGGCCAACGTCTTCGGCAACGGCTGGCACGCCGACGGCACCGCCGACGCCGAGCCGTCACTGGGCTCGATGCTCCACATCACACGGGTGCCCGAGCCGGGCAGCGGCGGCGACACGCTCTTCGCGAACATGCACCTCGCGTACGACATGCTGTCGCCGAAGCTGAAGGAGCTGCTGGCCGGGCTGACCGCGATCCACGACGGCGCGCACGCCTTCCGCGGCCACAAGATCCCCGAAGGCTACGAGCCGCCGGTGAGCGAGCACCCGGTGGTGGTGCGGCACCCCGAAACCGACCGGCCCCTGCTGTTCGTCAACCCGGCCTACACCTCGCGCATCCCGCAGCTGTCGGCCGACGAGAGCCAGGCGGTGCTCGACCTGCTGTTCTCGGTCGTGCCGAACCGGCCGATGCTCGCGTGCCGCGTCCGCTGGGAACCGAACACGCTGGTGTTCTGGGACAACCGCTGCGTCCAGCACCACGCGACGTACGACTACTACCCGCACACCCGCTTCGGTCACCGCGTCGCGATCAACGGCGGCCCGCTCAAGGGCTGACGCCGTCTTCCCCGAGGAGCTCTGTCCCATGTCGTCCGAACCCGTGGTGGACGTCCGCGATCCGGCCGTCCTCGACGACCCGATGCGCGGCTACGACCGCATCCTCGCCGCGTCGCCGGTCTGCCGCGCCCGGCTGCCGAACGGCGCGGAGGGCTGGCTGGTCACCGGCAGCGCCGAAGTGCGCGCGGTGCTGGCGGATCCGGCCGTGCGCAACGACCCGGCCGGCCTGCCGGGCCAGGGGGCGCAGGCGCAGGAGGAGGCGTTCCTCGCGCTGGGCACGCCGCGGGAGCACCTGCCCTACCTGCGGGCGAGCCTGCTGAGCCTCGACGGTGCCGAGCACACGCGCCTGCGGCGCAGCATCAGCCACGCGTTCGGCGCGACGCGGGTCGCCACGCTGCGGCCGCGGGTGCAGCAGATCGTCGACGAGCTGCTCGACGGCCTGGGCGGCACGGCGGACTTGCTCGACGAGTACGCCTACCCGCTGGCCATGGCGGTGGTGTGCGAACAGGTCGGGGTGCCCGAAGCGGACTGGGCGGATTGGTACCGCTGGGGCAAGGTCCTGGTCGACGGCGACCCGGCGCGGATCACGCCGACGCTGGGCGAGATGTTCGCCTATTGCCACGCCCTCGTGGACCGCCGCCGGGCGGAACCGCGGGACGACCTGCTCAGCGAGGTCGTCGCCCAGGACGACCTGACCGACGTCGACGCGGTGGCCCTGGTCGTGTTCCTGGTGCTGGCCGGCCACGAGACGATGGCGAACATGCTGGCCAACGCGGCGCTGGCGCTGATGCGCGACCCGGCGCAGCGGGAGCTGCTGCGCCGCGAGCCCGAGCTGTGGCCCGCGGCGGTGCGCGAGCTGGTCCGCACGGACGGCCCGGTCCAGCTGGCCCGCTTGCGGTACGCGGCCACCGACCTGGAGGTCGGTGGCGTGCCGATCAAGGCGGGGGACGCGGTGCAGGCGGTGCTCGGCGCGGCCAACCGCGACCCGCGGCAGTTCGCCCACCCGGACCGGGCGGACATCCGCCGGCAGGCCGAGCACGGCGGCCGGGAGGGCAGCGTGGGATTCGGCTGGGGACCGCACTTCTGCCTCGGCGTCGCGCTGGCGAAGCTGGAGGCGGAGGTCGCGCTGCGGAGCTTGTTCGAGCGCTTCCCGGAGGTCGAGCCGGTCGGTGAGGCCGCGTGGGTGCCGCTGCCGCGCGCCCGGCACCGGGTCGCGTTGGCGGTGCGGCTGCGGTGACCACCCCCGACCCCGATGTTTCGGTCATCCTGCCCTGTGCCGGGCTGGGCACGCGGTTCGGGGCGCCGTACGCGAAAGAACTGCACTGCCTGGCGCCCGGGATCACCGTGCTGGACCGCAGCCTGGAAGCCGTGGTGGAACTGGCGAAGAGCGGGCTCAGCGTGCGCGTGGTCGTCGTGTTCGGCCCGCACAAGCTGGACACGGTGAAGTACCTGGCGCGCTACGCCGGCACCTTCCAGCTGGTCTTCGTCTACCAGGACGACGTGGCCGAGCCGGGGCTCGACGGCGCGATCCGGTGCGCCCTGCCGCTGACGCGCGGAACGGTGGCGCTCGTCCTGCCCGACATCGTCGTCAGCGGCGTGGACAGCCTGCTCTCCGCGCTGCGAGAAGCCGATGTCGTGGGCTGGAGCGTGGTGGCCGCCGCGGAGCGGGATCCCGGCGTGCTGCGGCAGATGGGCGCCCTGGCGGTGACCGGCGACGCCGGTGTCGTGACCGTCGAGGCCGCCGCGGAAAAGCCGGCCGACCCCGCGGGCTTCAACGCACTTTGGGGCATGGTGGCGGTCACCGAAGAGCAGGCTCACCGGCTGCCGGACGTGGCGCGGCGGGACGCGGCCAGCCCGCTGGCCGGGGCGCGCGCCCTGATGGTGGCGCGGATCGTCAACTACAACACCACCGAGGGGTGAGCATGCTCGACGACGTGGTGGCGGCCCTGGACACCGTCCTGCCGCGGCTGGCCGCGGTCACCGGCACGCCCGGGGTCGCCGTCGCGGTGGCGACGAGCGACGACCTGCGGACGGCCGCGACCGGGTTCGCGGACCTGGCCGCGCGCACGCCGATGACCGCCGAGACGGTCGCGCCGGCGGGCTCGCTCACCAAACCCGTGACCGGGCTGGCCTTCCTGCAGCTCGTCGAGGCGGGGATGGCCGGGCTGGACACCCCGGTCGACCAGGTGCTGCCCGCGGGACTGCGCGGTCCCGGCGCGGCACCCGCCACCACCGGCATGCTGGCCGCCCACCAGGGCGGCTACTACAGCGACATCGTCACCGCGGTCGCGCCCACGGCGCCGGCCGAGCCGATCCTCGACTACGTCCGGCGGCGGCACGAGACCGGCCGCGCCGTCGAGTACGGCGGGGTGCTGCCGCTGGTGACGGCACCGGGGTCCTATTCGTACTCCAGCTTCGGGGTCGGGGTGCTCGGCGGTGTGGTGGAGCACCTGGCCGGCGAGCCGTACGCGGCCCGCGTCGAGCGGGACGTGTTCGCCGCGGCCGGGATGCGGGACACGAGCATCGACGACGGCACGGTGAACGCCGGTGGCGCCACCGGTTACGCCGCCTTCGGCGACTGGTGCCTGCCGAGCCCGCCCCTGCGCACCGCGGCCTACCCGGGCGTCGGCATGCACACCAGCGCCGCGGACTTCGCGCGGCTGCTGCAAGCCCTGCTGCGCACCGCCCGAGGCGAGCGCGGGCTGGTCGGGCCGGACTCGCTCGCGGCCATGGTGGCCCCGCGGGCCGAGCGCCCGAGCCCGCACGGCGTCCGCTCGTTTTCCGGCCTCACCCTCGAACTCGCCGATCCGGCGCTGGGCGAGGACTGGTGGTGGGGGCACACCGCGGCGTTCCCGTGGGGTTTCTGGTGGGAGGCGCGGGTCTGGCCGCACCGCGACCTGGCCGCGGTCGCGGTCGGCAACCGGTGGGACATGGCCAGGTTCCACAACCCCGCGAGCCGCAGCGCGCCCGGCCTGGCCGTGGAGTGGGCGGGCCGCTGGGCGGTGTCCGGCTCGCCGGCGAAGCTCCCGGACATGGACGGGCGGCCCCGGTGGACCGGTCCCCGGCCCACGCCGGAAAGCTCGCACTGGATGGGCGTCCTGGTGGGCGAACGCACCCACGGCCTGCTCGGCGTGCCCGGCCCGCTGCCGGTCGCGACGCTGACCGCCGGCGCGCGCTCCCTCGGCGACGGCGACGCGGACGGCTGGGACCCGGCCGCGTTCGGGCGCGGCCTGGAACAGGCGCGCGCGGTGGCGCCGGACCCGGCCGCGCTCGGGGCGCTGGGCCGGGAGCTGGGCCCGGCCGCGGCGCTGTGGATGCTGGAGTGCGGGGCGGCGGGCGCCGACGTCACGATGCCGGTCGGCTTCTACGCCGGGGCATCACGGTGACGCGGGTACTGCTGTCCACGTACGGCACGCGTGGCGACGTCGAACCGCTGGTGGCCCTCGCGGTCGAGCTCCGGTCGCTCGGCGCGGACGTGCGGATGTGCACCCCGCCGGACGAGGAGTTCACGGACCGGCTGGCCGGTCTCGGGATCGAGTCGGTGCCGGTCGGGCCGCCGGTGCGGGCGTTGATGCGCGCGACGGCTCCCCCGACCCCGGCGGAGCTGACCCGGTACCGGACCGAACTGCTCGAAACGCAGTTCGACGTCCTCCCGGCGGCGGCCGGCGGCTGCGACGCGCTGGTGGCGGCCGGTCTGGCGCAGGTCGCCGCGCGGTCGGTGGCCGAAGCCGCGGGCATCCGCTACGTCTACGCGACCTACGCGGCGGTCAACCTGCCGTCGCCGCACCACGCGCCGCCACCGCGGCCCGGCTGGCCGGAGCCGGCGGGCGCGGACAACGCGGAGCTGTGGGAGCTGGACGCCCAGCGGGTGAACGCGCAGTTCCGCGAACCGCTCAACGCGCACCGGGCCGCCCTCGGCCTGCCGCCGGTGGACAACGTGCGCGACCACGTCTACTCCGATCGGCCGTGGCTGGCGGCGGACCCGGCGCTGGGGCCGTGGCCGGAAACCGCAGGTCTCGAAGTGGTCCAAACCGGTGCGTGGACCCGGGTGGACGACCGTCCGCTGCCGGCCGAGCTGACGGCGTTCCTGGACGCCGGGCCGCCGCCGGTCTACGTCGGCTTCGGCAGCATCGGCGCGGCACCGAACATCGCGCGGTGGTCGGTCGAGGCGAGCCGCGCGCGGGGGCACCGGGTGCTCGTCTCCCGCGGCTGGGCCGACCTGGCCGTGGACGACTGCTTCGCCATCGGCGACGTCAACCACCAGCGCCTGTTCGACAAGCTGGCCGCGGTGGTCCACCACGGCGGCGCGGGCACGACGCAGACGGCCGCCCGGGCCGGCGTCCCGCAGGTGGCGGTCCCCATCCGCTTGGCGGACAACCCGTACTGGGCCGGCCGGGTGGCCGCGAGCGGGGTCGGCGCGGCCCTCGACGGCCCGACGGCGACGTTCGAGGCACTGGCCGCGGCGGTCGACACGGCGCTGGCACCGGAAACCCGGGCGCGGGCGACGGCGCTGGGCGCCGGGATCCGCACCGACGGGGCCACGACGGCCGCCCGCCTGCTGCTCGACAGCCTCGGGTAAGCGGGCGACGGCGTCATGAATGACTCATTCATGACCTCCGACGCCAGGAATGAGTCATTCACTGCACCTCGGCCAGCCCCGTCACCATCTTCCGCGTCCGCCAGAAGACGCCCACTGGCACTGCTCGGACCGGCAGAACGCCTGAGCGATCAGGGCGCTTCTTCGTCCACAAGGGACTCCGGGGCGAGGTGCCAGACCTCCGCCATGGGCGTCCACCAAGCGCCCCCTTCACGCTCGGAAAGCGATTCCTGGCAGGGATCGGTCAACTTCCACCAGCGCTGCGTTTCGGGGTCCGCGGCGATGCGCGCCTGATCGGCGTCGTGGTCTTCGCCGACGTATTCGTAGTACCCGAACAGCAGATCGTCGTGCAGGAAGATGCTGAAGTTGCGGATGTTGGCCTCCCGCAGCATCCGCTCGACGCCGGGCCAGACCTCGGCGTGCAGCCGCAGGTATTCCTCGCGCTTCTCCGGGCGCAGGCGGATCAGCATGCCGTAGCGCTGGACCATGGAACTCCTTTCGGACGGGATGGGGGTCACCGCTCGAGGCGGCCGGGGTCGCCGGAGCCGGGGCGGCGGGCGAGCCACGCTTCGGTGATGTGGTCGAACATCGCCTTCGCGGCGCCTTCGCCGTCCCCGGCCGCGATCCGTTCGTAGACCCGGCGGTGCCCCTGGTTCGAGGCCACGCACAGGGCGCGCTCGCTCGGGCCCACGTAGCGGGCGGTGTTGACGACCTGGCTCTCCAGCGCGCGCACCACGCCCCGGGCGAGGCGGTTGCCCGAGACCTGCATGATCGTGTCGTGGAACGCGAGGTCCTGTTCGCGGTAGGCGACGGGATCGTCGACGAGCTCGTCCATCAGGTCCACCAGCTCCCCCAGCCGCGCGACGACCTCCGGGCCGGCGGTCCGGGCGGCGACCAGCGCCATGTCCGCTTCGAGCAGCCGGCGCGTCACCACCAGGTCGTCGAGGACGGCGGAGGTCTCGTCCTCGGCGATCACCGCGGCCAGGACGAGCTCGTCGAGCATGTTCCACATCGACGCCGGGTTCACCACCGTGCCCGCGCCTTGGCGGACCTGGACCAGACCTTTCGCCTGCAGCAGCTTCACCGCCTCGCGGACCACGGTCCGGCTCACCGAAAAGCTTTCGCACAGCACCGGTTCGGCCGGCAGCGACGTCCCGGGCGGGTGGACCCCGCGCACCACGCGTCCCACGAGTTCGGCGGTGACCGCGCTCGCCAGGTTCGCGGGGCGGCGCACCCAGTCGGGAACAGCGGGTGGCCGGTCTGATGCCGTCATCGTTCCTCCGGTCGCACTGGCGCCGACCTCCGCCGAACGCACGTGAAGCTTACACAGCCCAGGCGTTGACGTCATACGTCATACGAGTTACGTTTTGCCGCACTGAGCCGGGCCACTCCCCGTCCGGCCACCGTCTGGAGAAGTGAGCAGCGATGAAGCAGCGCACACTATTCTCGGCCGCCCTCGTCGCGGCGTTGGCGTTGACCGCGGGCTGTGGAAGCGCCGCCGGCCCGGCCGCCCCCACCGGCGACGCGAGCGGCAAGCTCGTGGTCTGGGACTGGAAGTCCGGCGACGCGAAAGCCGCGAGTTACGTGGCGAAGGCCAAGGCCGAGTTCGCCAAGCAGCACCCCGGCGTCACCGTCGAGTTCGTGGCCCAGCCCTACGACCAGTACTACACCCTGCTGGGCGCGGCGATCCAGGCCAAGAGCGGGCCGGACGTCATGCTCTTCAACGGCGGCGGCCAGATCCGCGACCGGGTCGGCGACCTCGCGCCGCTGGACTCCTACGTCGCCGACGACCGGTCGCGCCTCAGCGGCTGGGACGCCTTCACCAAGGACGGGAAGGTCTACGCCGAGCCGGTCACCTTGCAGGGACACCCCTTCTACTACGACAAGTCGCTCTACGAAAAGGCCGGGCTGAACCCGCAGGCGCCGCCCCGGACCTGGGACGAGTTCGTCCGCGACTGCGGCACCATCGCCGCGAAGACCGGCGCGAAGTGCCTGGCGCTGGGCAACAAGGAAGGCGCCGGGATCCAGTTCTTCCTGTCGGCCGTGGGTTCGGCGACCCTGACGCCGCAGGAGGCCACCGACTGGATCGCGGGCAAGCGCGACTGGACCTCCCCGGACGTCAAGCGGGTCTTCGAGCTCTGGAAGCAGGTCAACGACACCGGGCTGAACACCGACGGCCCGAACTCCACCGCGATGTTCAACGACGCGTTCGCGCTCTTCCAGTCCGGCAAGGCCGCGAACGTCATCGGCCTGATGTCCGACGTCGGGCACTGGAAGGACTTCGCCGAGTTCCTGGGCGCGGACAAGGTCGGCGTGATGACCACGCCGGTGGTCAACCCGGCCGCCACCCCGAGCCTCCCCTACGACGGCGGCATCGGCTACGCGGTCGCGAAGAGCACGAAGGATCCCAAGCTGGCCGCGGACCTGGTCCGGTCGCTGAGCTCGACCGACGCCTTGAAGTCCTTCTACGCCGACAGCGGCGCGATCGCCGCCGACACGTCGATCGACGTGTCGGCGGGCGGCCCGGCCGTGGCGACGATCGTCTCGGAGGTCAAGACCGGCAAGCCCGCGCTCCACGTCGCGCTCTCCTCGAAGACGCTCGACCTGATGGGCCGGCTCTCGCAGCAGCTGCTGAGCGGGTCGATCGGCGTCGACGAGGTGCTGCAGCAGCTGGCCGCGTCGGACAAGGGCTGACCACGTGACCGGGTACTCTCCCGCTCCGGTGGACCGGGCTCCGGCCCGGCCCACCGGAGGGGCCGCGCCGGCCCGGCGCGCCCCCCGCGGAACGCGGCTCGAGCGCTTCGCGCCGCTCGTCCTCGTCGCCCCGGCCGTGCTGATCGTCCTCCTGCTGCGGCTGTGGCCGCTGCTGCTCGGCGTCAACTTCTCCTTCACCGGGGACGGCGCCCGCAACGGCACGGCCGTCGGCTTCGACAACTACGCGACGCTGTTCGACGACCCGCTGTTCCACACCGCCGTGCGCAACGTCGGGCTGCTCGTGCTGCTGCTCCCGGTCGCCGTCGCCATCCCCGGCCTGCTCGCCACCTTCATCCACCTGAAGGTCCCCGGGCACCGGATCTACCGCGGCGTCTACTTCTTCCCGGCCGTGCTGTCCCCGGTGATCGTCGGGGCGATCTTCAACCTGCTGCTGGCCTTCGACGGGCCGGTGAACGCCTTGCTGGGCCTCGTCGGCCTCGGCCCGGTGGACTGGCTGGGGAATCCGAGCGTGGCGATCTTCGCCGTCGTCGGGGTGCACGTCTGGGCGACGTTCGGCATGGCACTGGTCGTCTTCCTCGCCGGTTTCTCCACTTTGGACTCCTCGCTGCTGGACGCGGCCAAAGTGGACGGTGCGTCGCTGCTGCAGACCATCCGGCACGTGATCGTCCCCGGCCTGTCCCGCACCATCCAGTTCGTCTTCGTCACCACGATGATCGGGATGCTGACCTCGATGTTCGGCCTGCTGTACGTGATGACCAACGGCGGCCCGGCCGGGTCGACCTACCTGCCCGAGTTCTACGTCTGGTTCCAGCAGGGGCACCTGAACCAGCCGGCGCTCGCCTCGGCGGCGTCCACGGTGCTGTTCCTGATCATGCTCGTGGTGGGGCTGGCGCAGATCGGCATCCTGCGGCGCGCCGGAAAGGAGGACTGATGCGGGGTTCCCGGCTCACGAAGTGGCTCGCCGCCATCCCCATGGCCGCGCTCGCCCTGGCGACGATCTATCCCCTGGTGTTCACCGCGAACGTCGCGATGAAGGACCGCCGCGAATACACCCTCGACCGGTTCGCGCCCGCCGGCGCACTCCGCTGGGACAACATCAGCCGGGCGTGGACGAGCGTGGGGATGTCCCGGTACTTCCTCAACTCGGTCGTCGTCGTGGCGTGCTCGGTCGCGGTCCTGCTGCTGCTCGGGTCGATGGCGGGCTTCGCGCTCGGCCGCCTGCGCTTCCGCGGGTCGTCCGCGGTCTACCTGGGCATCCTCGCCGCGCTGTTCGTGCCGTTCCAGGTGATCATGGTCCCGCTCGCGCGGCTGATGGCGGGCACCGGGCTCATCGACACCTACCCGGGGCTGGTGCTCGCCTACGTGGCGCAGTTCCTGCCGTTCACGGTGTTCCTGATGACCAGCTTCTACTCGGCCGTGCCGGCGGAGATCGTCGACGCCGCCCGCGTCGACGGGTCGACCGTCTACGGCGTCTACTGGCGGATCATGCTCCCCCTGGGTGCCCCGGCGCTGCTGTCGGTCGGGGTGCTCAACGCGCTGTTCTGCTGGAACGACGTGCTGATCTCGCTGCTGCTGATGCCGTCGGTGGAGCACCGGACCCTCATGGTCGGGGTGACCGCGCTGCGCGGGCAGTATTCGGCCGACATCCCCACGTTCGCCTCGGGCGTGCTGATCGCCGCGGTGCCGGTGCTGCTCGTCTACCTGTTCCTGCAACGCCAGATCGCCGACGGGGTCACCGCCGGGTCCACGAAGGGATGAAATGCGCATCACTGGTTTCCGGGCCCTCACGACCGTGCAGGAGTGGGGCCGCCCGATCGGTGACGCCAACGGCGTCCACGCCGACGGTGTCGTCCGGATGCCGATCGTCGTCGTCGAGACCGACGAAGGCGTCACCGGCGTCGGGCTCGGCTCGCACGTGCTGGCGGAGACCGTCTTCGCCGCGCTCGAGGGCGAAGACCCGCGTGGCGTGACCGCGCTCTACGACCGGATGCTGCGGCGGATGTTCAAGGCCGGGCACGCCGGCGCGGTGTTCGGCACCATCGGCGCCTTCGACACGGCGTTGTGGGACATCAAGGCGCAGCTGGCGGGCGAACCGCTCTGGCGGCTGCTCGGCGGGCGGGACCGCCGTGTGCCCGCCTACGCCTCGGGTCTCGACATCGCCCTGGACGACGACGAGCTGGCCGAGCTGTACCGGACCTACGCCGGCCACGGGCTGCGCGCGGCGAAGCTCAAGGGCGGCCTGGACATCGACCGCGACCGCCGCCGCCTCGGCCTCGTCCGCGACGTCCTCGTCGAGGCCGGCGGCGGTGACCGCCCGGGCCTGATGCTGGACGTCAACGAGAACTGGACGCGCAAGCAGGCGGTGCGCCACGTCGGCGAGCTCGAACGGACCCTCGACCTGACCTGGATCGAGGAACCCGTGCGGCGCTGGGACGTGGACGGCCACGCGGCCGTCGGCCGCGGCGTCCGCGCCTCGGTCGCCACCGGGGAGAACCTCACCGGGCTGGAACAGCACCGGCCGCTGATCACGGCCGGCGCGGTCGACATCGTCCAGACGGCCGCGGGCTGGGGCGTCACCCACTTCCTGCGGGTCGCCGCCCTCGCCCACGCCCACGACCTGCCGGTCAGCCCGATCGGGACGACCCCGGTCGGGCTGGCGCACGCCGCGACCGCGGTGCCCAACCACCTGGTCACCGAGCTGCAGGACCTGCGCCCCCCGCTCGGCGTCTCCCTGGCCCACGAAATCGGCGACGGCGCGTTCATCCTGAGCGACTGCCCGGGCCTGGGCATCCGCCTCGACGAAGCAGCCATCGCGGCCGCCGGCCACCGGCTCCCGGACCCGGGGTCCGACGGGACGCACATCCGCCCGGACCGCGCCGGTCATTACCTGTTCCCGGCGTCCGGCAACGGCGACCGCGCGACGGTGGAGGCCTGAGGCCCCCGTGATCGAAAGGCCGACACGCGTGTTAGACGGGTCGGCACGCGTGATTGGCAGGTCGACACGGGGTCGGCCGCCGTGTCGACCCTCGGATCACGCGTGGCGGCTCCCGGATCACGCGTGGCGGCTCCGGAATCACGCGCGGCTCAGCCGACGGGGAACTTGACCTCGGTCAGCTCCTCTGAAACCGCCCAGAGCCGCCGCTGGATCGCTGCGTCGTAGGACTGCGGGCTGGAGGCGACCACCTGCGGACGCCCGCGGTAGCCGCCCGGGCCGGCCGGGCCGTAGTACTGGCCGCCGAGGGCGGCCGGGTCGGTGGCCGCGCGCAGGGTCGGGAGGGCGCCGCGCTCCGAGCTCTGGGTGATCAGCGGGGCCACCACCGGGAAGAGCGCGCGCAGCAGCGGCGGCAAGTTGCGCACCAGTTCCGTGCGGGCCACGCCGGGGTGCGCGGCGATCGACGCCGTCGTGCCGTGCGGGGCCAGGCGGCGCTGCAGCTCGTAGGCGAACATCAGGTTGGCCAGCTTGGCCTGCCCGTAGGCCGCGACGCGGTCGTAGGAGTTCTCCCACTGCAGGTCGTCGAAGTGGATCCCCGCGCGGAGGCGGTGGGCGATGCTGGCGACCGTCACCACGCGCGAGCCCTCGACCGGGAGCAGCAGGTCCAGCAGCAGGCCGGTCAGGGCGAAGTGCCCGAGGTGGTTCGTGCCGAACTGCAGCTCGAAGCCGTCCCGGGTGGTCTGCCGGGGCGGGTACATGACGCCGGCGTTGTTGATCAGCAGGTCGATCTTCGGCAGCGTGGTGTGCAGGTCGGCCGCGGCGGCCCGGACCGACTCCAGCGACGACAGATCCAGCTCCTGCACCGTGACGTCGGCCGCCGCGCCGAGCCGCGCGGCCGCCTGCTTGCCCTTTTCGACGTCGCGGACGGCGAGCACCACCGTCGCCCCGCGCTCGGCCAGCACCTTCGCCGTGTCGAACCCGAGGCCGGTGTTGGCGCCGGTGATCACGGCCACGCGGCCGCGCTGGCTGGGGACCTCGTGCTCGGTCCAGTTGTCGCTCATGACGGTCCTCCCGGGTCGCGGCCCTTTCGGACCGTCGGTCTGTTATGACTCCGACGCTAAGGAACCGCCGGTCTATTGTCAAGAGACTGCCGGTCTCCAATCTCGCGGCCCGCGCGTTACGCTGGTCTCATGACGTTCCAGCGGGCGCGCAGCGCGGAGCAGCGAGAGGAGCGGCGCCGCACCATCCTCGACACGGCGCTGAAGATGCTCGACGAGATGCCGGTGGCCGAGGTGAGCCTCAACGAGCTCAGCCGGCGGGTCGGCCTGGCCAAGTCGAACGTCCTGCGCTACTTCGAATCCCGTGAGGCCGTGCTGCTCGAACTGCTCGACCGCGCCCTGCGGGACTGGCTGGCCGAGGTCTCCGACGAGGTGGCCGCGGGGGTCGCCGCCGACCGGCCGGCCCGGGAGCGGGCCGAGGCGTTCGCGGCGCTGGTCTCCCGCTCGCTGGCCCGCCGCACGGTGCTGTGCGACCTCATCGGCGCGCAGGCGGGTGTCCTGGAGCACAACGTGTCCACCGACGTCGTGGTGCGGTTCAAGCGGTCCGCCCTCGGCGGGCTGGACGCGATGGCCGGACTGCTCCGGCAGGCCGTGCCCGAAGTCGGCGGCGAAGCGGCATCGGTGTGCCTGCTGGCCATGATCCTGGCCGGCGGCCTGTGGACCCACTGCCGCCCGTCGCCCAGCGCCCTCGCGGCGTACGAAGCGGACCCGGCGCTGACCACGCTCCGGCTGGACCTGGCGCCGGCCTTGGAGCACGGGCTGGCCCTGCTGATCACCGGTGCCATGGCCCGCAACGGCTGATTTCCCCGCACCGTCGCGGGTGGTCCGGACCAGTGCGGGTGCCGGAACGGCCGTGTCGTCACAAATGCCGTGAAAACACCGTGCGCGCGGGTGGTAGACCCGACATACCCGCGCCGCACCGATTTCCGACCGGCGGCGCCTTGCCCGGCAAAGGAGTTCCGCATGTTCGTGCGTCGCTGCCTCGGAGCGCTCGGCGCCCTCGCTGTCGCCGTCGGCTCGGCCGTCGCCGTCCCCGCCACCGCGGCCGCCGCCGATTCCTGCTCCGCCTACACCAACCGCGCCGTCCTCGGTGGCTACGAGCAGACCCTGACCTGCGTCGGCAGCTCCTTCCGCGTGGTGGCCGGCCTGGGGACCACGCTGACCGCCGCGGCCGCCGAAGCCACCTCACTGGTGCAGGACCCGGCCATCGCCGCCTTGAAGTGCACGTCCTACAACGGCAGCAGCACCCAGCTCGGCGGCTTCGGCGTGACGCTGCAGTGCACCGGCCCGGCCGGCCTCACCTTCCGGCAGGGCATGGGCACCACCCTCACCGACGCCGCCCACGAGGCACACACGCTCGCGCAGATCTACGCGGGCACCGGCCAGCTGTGCTCCGACTACGCCTCGAACCCGGTCACCGGCGGGTTCAGCGTGACCCTCCAGTGCAACGCCCCGGCCGGCCTCTACTTCGTCACCGGCACCGGCACGAAGCTCACCGACGCCGCCGCCTCGGCCCGCACCTTGATCCACTTCTGACGTCTCACATCCGCTCGGCGAGGTCGCGCGCGACCTCCACGGCGATCTCCCGCGCCCGGACCGCGAGCGGGGATTCGGTGCGCCCGGCCGGCCAGTGCAGGGAGAGCTCGCGGGTGGGCGACGGCTTCAGCGGGTGGATGGCGAGCTGCTCGTCGGCCCAGGCGTCCTGGCCGTGCAGGGCGAGCCACGGCAGCACCGCCCAGCCGATGCCCGCCCGCACCATCGACAGGATGGTTTCGTGGCCCGTCGTGCGGAACACGAACCGCGGCTGCGCGCCGGCGCGGGCGAACGTCCGCTCCAGCCACCGCTGGTGGTGGGTGAGCGGCCAGGCGACCATCGGGACCTCGTCGAGCAGCTTCACCCGCACCGGGCCGCCGCCGGGAACCGCACCGGCGCCCGTCACCAGCAGGTAGGGCTCGTCGAACAGCTTGACGTGCTCGATGTCGCCGTCGACCGGGCCGTCGTGGAACAGCAGGTCGAGCTCCCCGATCCGCGGGTCCTCCGGCGGCACGTCGGACAGCCTGATGTCGCAGCCGGGGTGCTCGTCCAGCAGCCGGCGGATGACGGCGGGCAGGATCAGGTTCGACACGCTCTGGAAGGTGCCGATGTCGATGCGGCCGTGGCCCGCTCGGAACCGGCCGACGGCGTCGGTCAGCGTCGCCGCCTTCGCCAGCAGCTCGCGGCCGTGGGCCAGGACCACCTCGCCGAGCCGGGTGATCCGGACCGGCCTCGGGCCGCCGGGGCGGTCGAAGACCGGGCCGCCGACGGCCTTCTCCAACGCGGCGATCTGCTGGCTCACCGAGGACTGCGTGTAACCGAGCCGGGCCGCCGCCTGCCCGAACGTGCCTTCCTCGGCGATGGCGGCCATGGTCCGCAGGTGACGAAGCTCGAAGTCGGCCATAGCGGCCTAACATAGCCGATGGCGATCGATTCGATCGGAATTCATCGCTTTTCGTGATGTCTTCACGGACCTAGCGTGGTTCCCATGACGACCACGAGCACGATCGATCCGGCGACCACGGCGGGCCGGCCCCGCCTCCCCGAGCTCGTCTGGGCCCTGGCGGCCACGCACTTCGTCGGCCGGGCCGGCGGTGTGGTGCGGGCGTTCCTGGTGCTGTACCTGACGCAGGCGCAGCACCTCTCCCCCGCGACCGCCGGCTCGGTGGTCGCGGCGGTCGGGCTGGGCGACATCGGCTCCCAGCTGCTCGGCGGCTGGCTGGGCGACCGGATCGGCCGGCGCAACACCATGCTGGCCGGTTTCATCGGGGCCGCCGCGGCGCTCACCGCACTCGGCTCGGCGGACTCGCTGCCCGGGATCTGGGCGGCCGCCGTGGGCGTCGGGCTGACGATCGAGCTGTTCCGCCCGGCCGGGTCGGCCGCGGTGGCCGATCTGCCGGCACCCCAGCGGATCCGCGCGTTCGGCGTGCTCTACTGGGCGGCCAACCTCGGCTTCTCGGTCGCCACGATCGCCGCGGGGTTCCTCGCCAAGTACGGGTACGGGCTGCTGTTCTGGATCAACGTGCTGGCCTCGCTGGCCGCGGCGCTGATCGTCTGGCGCCGGGTACCGGAAACCCGGCCGGCGGGATCGGTGCGGACGCGGCGGCCGCTGCTGCCCGTCGTGCTGCGCGACCGGTTGATGCTCGCGATGCTGGCGCTCCACACCGGCTACTTCACGCTGTTCCTGCAGACGTTCACGACGTTGCCGCTGCTGATGGCGACCGGCGGTCTCGGCCCGGCGGCCTACGGCGGAGTCCTGGCCCTCAACGGGATCGGCGTCGTGGCGCTCCAGCCGCCGGCGGTCCGGTGGCTCGCCGGCCGCAACGGCACCACGGTGTCGGCCGCCTCGATGCTCCTGGTCGGGCTGGGCGCCGGGCTCGGCGCCGTGAGCACGGGCACCGCCGCCTTCGCCGGCTCGGTCCTGATCTGGACGCTCGGGCAGATCGGGATCGCCGTCCGGTTCGGCGACACCTTCGCCGGCCTCGCCCCGGCCGAGCTGCGCGGCGGGTACCTGGGCCTGGCTTCGACGACCTGGAGCGTCGGCGCGGTGCTCGGCCCGCTGGCCGGAACCGCACTGCTCCAGCCGGCCGGGCCGGTCGTCCTCGGGGCGGCCTGCGCGGTCGGCGGGTTCGCCCTGTTCGCCGCTCAGCGGGCGCTCGGACCGGCCCTGCGGCGCCGGACCGCCGCCCGCGTCTGAACCCCGCACAACCACAACGGAAAGGCCATCCCATGAGCACGTACGTGTTGATCCACGGTGGCGGCGACGCCGGCTGGTCCTGGCACCTCGTCGGCGCCGAGCTGCGGGCCCGGGGCCACGAGGTGGTGGCCCCGGACCTGCCCGCCGACGACGCGACGGCCACGCTCACCGACTACGCCGACGCGGTGGTCGAAGCCGTCGGCGACCGGACGGACCTGGTCGTCGTCGGCCACTCGTTCGGCGGGTTCACCGCACCGCTGGTCGCCGACCGGCTCGCGGCCGGCCTGCTGGTCCTGGTGGCCGGGATGATCCCGGCGCCCGGCGAATCGCCCGAGGACTGGGGCCGGAACACCGGGTGCGGCGAGGCGGTGCGGACCCAGGCGGCGCGCGACGGTGGCCGCACCGGCCACGCCGACCCGCACGTCAGCTTCTACCACGACGTCCCGCGGGCCCTCGCGGACGAAGCGCTGGGCAGGGAGCGGGCCCACCCGTCCCCCACCGCGATGCGGGAACCGTGGCCGCTGGACGCGTGGCCGGCGGTGCCCACCCGGTTCGTGCTGTGCCGCGAGGACCGCTGCTTCCCGCCGGACTTCTTGCGCAGGCTGGCGACCGAGCGGCTCGGCATCGTCCCGGACGAGATCGCCGCCGGTCACTGCGTCGCGCTCAGCCGCCCCGCCGCACTGGCCGGCCTCCTCGAGAGCTACCGGTGACTCAGAAGCCGGGGAACACCCGGCGCAGCTCGTCGAGCGTGACGGCGCCTTCGACGGTGACGCCCTTGTCGTACGGCGCCTTGAGGCGGCCGCTGACCAGCCGGATGAACGCCTCCGCCGGCCCGGCGAACGTCGCGGACGGCGCCTCGAGGTGGTCCACCACGGTGACCGCGTCGTCGATCACCAGGCCGGCGCCGGGAACCGCGAGGGACACCGGGTCCGCGAGCTCGGCCGGCTTCGCGAGGAAGCTCAGCATGAATCCGATGGGCCCGGTCATGAGGTCGACCAGCACCGCGGCCGAGTCCGCATCGACCCCGGCACCGGAGTCGAAGGCGACGCGCACGTCCCACGAGTGGTTGGCCACCTCGCTCAGCCGCATGCCCAGCGCGGTCACCAGCGGCACCGGCTCCGGCAGGAAGCCGAGGTCGACGGTCAGCGACGAGTGCTGCTCGGGCGTGAACGCCTCGACCGTTTCGAGCCAGCGGCTGTTGTGCTCCAGGAAGCCTTCGGCCTGCGCCCGCGGCGTGGACCCGTCCCAGCGGGCCCAGATCGTCTGGTTGTCTTCGGCGGCCACGGTCTCGCCGGCGGCCCGCGCGAGGGGTGCGCGGCCGATCTCGGCGCCGCTGCCGAGGTGGGACAGGGCCTGGGCGACGGTCCACTCCGCGGCACCGCTGGGCGCGGCCAGCTGGTCGTCGGTGAGGCCGCGGACGAGTGCGGCGAGCGTGTCGTGCTCGGAACGGAGAGCGGTGATCGTGCGGTCCACGAGTTGGGTCATGCCACCGTCAACTCCCGGAGGGACGCAGGTGTTCCGCTGCTCACCGTGCTTGCTAGGTTTCCCCGGTGAGCCTCCTCGATGACGTGGCCGAGCGCGACGGCTGGCGCTGCTGGGTGTGCGACGAGCCGGTCGACCCCGGCATGTCGGTGAACGACCCGCGCGGGCCCAGCGTCGACAGCCGGACCGCCGACCGCAAGGCCAAGGTCGCCGAGCGGCTCGCGCACCGCGGGTGCAACACCCGCAAGGGGGCGGTCAAGGTGGTCATCGCCTGGCCGGACCGCCTGCACGTGGCCGAACCCGCGCCGCTGATCACCGTGGCCGGGCGGCTGGAGCGCAAGGGCGGCCGGGAGATGGTGGCCCGTTGCCCGACCGAGCAGGACGCCCGGGAAGCGGCGGACTGGCTGGTGGACCGGTTCTCCCGGCTGGTACCGGGGCTGCCGGTCACCGCCGACGTCCAGCCCGGCGGCGGCCAGTTCCTCGTCATCCTGGCCACCGGCCGCCGCTGATCGGCGCTGACCGCCGCTGATCGGCGCTGACCGGCGCGGTGGACCCCGCGGCCGCCGCCGTGGTAGAAGTAGAACCTGTTTCACTTCTGCCCGCCTGGAGGTGCGCGGATGAGCGTCCCGACGGTGACCGACCTGCTGCTGGCCCGCACGGGAGACGAGCGTCCGGGACTGCGGTTCGAAGACGAAACGTGTTCCTGGGCCGAGCACGTCCGAACCTCCGCGCGCTGGGCGGCCGGGCTCCGCGACGCATTGCGCCCGGACGAACCGCCCCACGTCGGCGTCCTGGCCGACAACGTGCCGGCGTTCTCCCTGCTCCTGGGGGCCTGCGCGTTCGCCGGAGCGGTGCTGGTCGGGCTCAACCCGACCCGGCGCGGGGAAGCCCTCGCGCGGGACATCCGGCTCGCCGACTGCCAGTTCGTGCTCGCCGAGCGGAAGTACCGGTCCCTGCTGGCCGGACTGGACCTCGGCGGGATCGGCGTGCGCGACCTGGAATCCTGGGCGCCGTCGAACGAACCGGCCGAGCCCGTCCCCGCGGCCGCGGACGATCTGCTGATGCTGATCTTCACCTCCGGCACCAGCGGCGACCCGAAAGCGGTGCGCTGCACCCACGGCAAGATCGCGTTCCCCGGCGCGATGCTCGCCGAGCGCTTCGGGCTGTCCACATCGGACACCGTCTACGTCACGATGCCGCTGTTCCACTCGAACGCCATCATGGCCGGCTGGGCCGTCGGGCTCGCGGCCGGCGCGGCCATCGCCCTGCGCCGCCGGTTCTCCGCCTCCGGCTTCCTGCCCGACGTGCGGAAGTTCGGGGCGACCTACGCGAACTACGTCGGCAAGCCACTGTCCTATGTGGTCGCCACGCCGCCGCTTCCGGACGACGCCGACAACCCCCTGCGCCTCGTTTACGGGAACGAAGGGGCGAGCGCCGACCTCGCCGCGTTCGAGAAGCGCTTCGGCTGCAAGGTCGTCGACGCGTTCGGCTCCACCGAAGGCGGCGTGGGCTTCGCCCGCACCGACGACACCCCGCCGGGCTCGCTGGGCCGGCCGGCCGGCGACGTGGCCATCCTGCACCCGGACACCGGCCGCCCCTGCCCACCGGCCGAGTTCGACGCCGACGGCCACCTGGTCAACGCGGCGGAGGCCGTCGGCGAACTGGTCAACACCGCGGGCGCCGGCTGGTTCGCCGGGTACTACCGCGACCCGCAAGCCGACGCCGAGCGGCTGCGCGACGGCCGCTTCCACACCGGCGACCTCGCCTACGCCGACGCGGCCGGCTTCTGCTACTTCGCCGGCCGGCTCGGCGACTGGCTCCGCGTCGACGGGGAAAACCTCGGCACGGCCCCGATCGAACGCATCCTGCTGCGGCACCCCGCGATCACCGACGCCGCCGTCTACGCGGTACCCGACCCGGTGACCGGCGACCAGGTGATGGCCGCCATCGTCACCGACGGCACGCCACTGGAGCCGGTGGGTTTCGGCCGCTTCCTGGCCGGCCAGGCCGACCTCGGCCCCAAACAGGTGCCCCGGTACGTGCGCACGGTCCGGCAGCTCCCGCGGACCTCGACGTTCAAGGTCGTCAAGCGGCGGCTGTCCGCCGAGGGCCTCGACTGCGCCGACGTGATCTGGGAGCGGGCGGGCAAGGAAATCGCCTACACCCGCCTGACCCCGGCGGCCCGCGCTAAACTCTGACATCAGTGTCAGAGGCTTCGTGGCACGGTCACGCGAGGAGACGGATGTGCGGATCGGCGAACTGGCGGCCCGGACCGGCGTGAGTGTCCGGTCCCTGCGCTACTACGAGCAGCAAGGGCTGCTCACCAGCACCCGCAGCGCGAGCGGCCAACGGCACTACACCGCCGTCGAGGTCGAGCGGGTCGGGTTCATCCAGCGCATGTTCGCCGCCGGCCTGTCCAGCAGTACGATCGCCGACCTGTTCCCCTGCATCGACTCCCCCGGCGAGGAGACCTCCGACGCGGCCGAGCGGCGGATGGTCCAGGAACGCGACCGGCTCACCGACCACATCGCCGAGCTGATCCGCACGCGCGACTCCCTGGACCAGCTCATCGCCACCAACCGCGCCCACCGCGCCACCCTCCCGGCACCGGGCTAGGTCTCGGCCCCTCCGAGCGGGCGGCCCCGATCACGTGCGCCGGCGCCAAGGCCGGGCACCACGCCGCTACGACCGGTTGAGCGCCCACGGCATCAGCTTCCCCGCGAGCGCCCGGCTGAACGGACGGCCCAGCTCCTGCAGTTCGACGCAGGCGGCCTCGCCGATCCGGGCGTAGGGGGCGACACTGTTCTCGTCGGTCGCCTTCTCGATCTCCGCCCGGCGGGCCGCACCCGCGGGCGTGAACGTCAAGTCGGTGTCGCCGGTGAGCCAGTCGCGCTCCCGGAGGCCGGCGACGGCCCGGTTCCAGTCCTCTTCGGACCACGACCGGGAGGTGCGCAGGGTCTCGGCGGGGACCGCACCCGAAGCCGCGTGGGTGATGAGGGCTTCGATGCCGCTCAGCCCGGCCGTCAGCAGGGCGGCGACGTGTGCGTCGCCGCGGTACTCCCGGAGCAGGGTCTGGGCGTGCCACAGGACCAGGTGAGGTTCGGTGGGCCACGGCAGCGCCGCGTGGGCGGCGAAGAGCGGGCGGCCGGTGACGTCGTCGGCGACCGTCTCGGCGGCCTCGCGCAGCAGGGCGGCGGCCTTGCGCATCTCCGGCGCGGTGATCGCGTCGCCCAGGATGGCGCGCAACGCCCGGTCGGCCGCGGCGTGCCGCGCGGCCAGGACGGCGGCCGGGTCGGTGGTGGACCAGGCGGCGGCGATCGACTCCCGGACGAGGGCCGGGTTGAAGTTGTAGAAGGTCGCGACCACGACCGGTGCCGGGACCGCGCCGAGCGCCGCCGACCGCGACGCGAAATAGCCGGCGCGACCGGTGACGCCGAGCTCCGCGTAGGCGGCCGCGGCCTCCGGGGCGAAGTAGATCATTCCGTGGTACGGCTCGAGAATTCGCCAGGTCCGGCGCGCCACTTCGATCACGCGGTCAACATACCATCCGGTCGGTATGACGTGGGCCCGCCGAACCGCGGCCCATCCGGCCGGCCGGTTCCTCGATAGCGAACGGATAGCGCGGCTGAGCCACGATCTCCCGGTCGATTCCCGCTACTGAGAGGAGTGATCATGGCTCGCATGATCAACACCCTGGGTGACCGGCTGCTGGGGCTGTTCCTGCGCGAGGTCAAGGCCGGCGCGTGCATCCCCGAGCACGGCCAGGTCTGCAAGACCCTGCACTACGACTGCTACGGCAACTGCAAGTAACCGCGGCACCCACGCCTTTCCCGCCGCGCCCCTTGCGGCGGGAAAGGCGTTCCGAAGGGGGTTCACGATGATCGGCGCCCAGTTCGTGCTCGCCGCCCGGGTCCTGATCGGGCTGGTGTTCGCGGTCGCGGCCGTCGGCAAGCTCGCCGGGCGGGCGCGCCTGCTGGAGTTCGCGGATTCGCTGGCGCCGCTCGGCCGGTCGCCGGTGGGCTGGCTGCCGATCGCCGCCGGGACCGCCGTCGCCGAGCTGGCCGTGGCCGCGCTCGTCGGGTTCTCCCCCACCCACCGGCTCGGACTCGGGCTGGCGGCGGCGGTGATGCTCGTGTTCTGCGCCGGGATCGCCCGTTCGATGCGGCTGGGCCGCCGCGTCACCTGCCGCTGCTTCGGCCGCTCCGGCGCGGTTCTCGGCCGTGCCCACCTCGTCCGCAACGCACTCCTCGCCGGGTCGGCCGCCGCGGCTCTCGCCATCCCGCCGGGGCCCGGTCTCGGTCTCGACACCGGCGCGGCCGCCGCGCTCGTCGGCGCGTTCGCCGCACTCGTCGCGATCAACTGGGACAGCCTGGCCGGCCTGGTCGGCCGGGCGGACACCGCCAACCGCTGAAAGAGGTAACTCATGTCGTTCCTGGTGGCCGTGGTCGCGGTGCTGGCCGTGCTGACGGTGCTCAACCTCCTGCTGTCCTCGGCGATCATCCGGCTGCTGAACGAGCAACGCCGGCCCGTGACGCCCGACCTGCCGGCCGTGGGCACCGAGATCGGGACGTTCGAGGTGACCGACGCCGACGGCCGGACCGTCACCGACCGCGAGCTGGACGACGTGCTCGTCGCCTTCCTTTCGCCGACCTGCGGGCCGTGCCGGCGCATCGCCGGCCAGCTCACCGAGCCGACCGTCGCGTTCGTCATCGACGGCGGTGACCGGGACAAGGCCGTCGAGTACGCGGCCGGGCTGGGCTCCGCGGTGCGCGTCGCCTTCGTCGGCGACCGCAGCCCGGTGTCGGCCGCCTTCAACGCGGGCGACGTGACGCCGACCCTGGTCCGCGTCCGGGACCACCGGATCGCCGCCGCCGGCCACGACCTCGACGCCGTGCGCCCGCAGCACGTCCGATGAACCTGTTCCGGGCGGCGGGCCCCGCGTTCGGCATCGCCTGGCGCGCGTCCCGGGTGGCCACCGGCGGCTCGGTCGCGCTGGCGGTGCTCGCCTCGGCCGTGCCGGCGGTGTCGGCGTGGCTGGGAAAACTGCTGTTCGACGAGCTGGCCGGCGGCCGGGACAGCGGTGGCCCGGACCGGGGCCTGATCGTGCTGCTGGCCATCGGCTCGGCGGCCGGCCTCGCCATCGCGGCCGCGATCACCGCCGTCGCCTCCTACTGCACCGCGATCGTGCGGGCCAAGTCCGCGCTCGAGGCGGAGGACCGGCTGGTCGGGGCGGTCGGGGCGCTCCCCGGGTTGCGCCGGCTCGAGGACCCGGCGTTCCTGGACCAGGTGCGGCTGGCCGAGCAGGGCGCGCAGGAAGCGGCGCCCGCGGTGCTGGCCCTGACGGTCGAGTCGGTGCGCACCCTGGTCGCCGTGCTCGGGTTCGGTGGCGCGGTCCTGCTCGTGTGGCCGCCGATGGCCGGGCTGCTCGCCGCGTCGCTGGCGGCGGCGGCGATCTCCCAGCTGACGTTGTCCCGCCTGCGAGCGCGGGAGGCCGAGGCGATGATGGCCACCCAGCGCCAGCGGTTCCTGTTCCGTTCGCTGTGCTCGGACATCCGCGCGGCCAAGGAGACCCGGCTCTTCGGCCTGGCGGACCTGTTCCGGTCGCGCATGGTGACCGCCGTGCAGACCGCCACGGCCAGTGAATGCGCCATGCAGCGCCGGATCGCCGCCGCCGGGATCGCCGCCGCGATCGTGTCGGCGGTGGTGGCCGGCATCGCTCTCGTGGTCGCCGCGACCGGCGCCGCCCGCGGGTCGCTGTCCATCGGCGACGTCACCCTCTTCACCGCCGCGGTGGCCGGCATCCAGTCACCGGTGGGCGCGCTGCTGGGCCAGCTCGGCCGGGCCGGCGGCTCGCTCGACTTGTTCCGGCACTACCTCGACGTCGTCACGACCGAACCCGACCTGGTCTCCGGGACGGCCGCCGTGCCCGCGCTGACGACCGGCATCGAACTGCGGGACGTGTGGTTCCGGTACGACCCGGCCGGCCCGTGGGTGCTGCGCGGGGTCGACCTGGTCATCCCCGCCGGTGCCGCGGTCGGGCTGGTCGGGGTGAACGGCGCGGGCAAGTCGACGCTCGTGAAGCTGCTGTGCCGCTTCTACGACCCCGACCGCGGCCGGATCCTGTGGGACGGCGTGGACATCCGCACCTGCGACCCGGCCGCGTTGCGGGCCCGCCTCGGTGCCACCTTCCAGGACTTCACCAGCTACGACCTGACCGCGGCCGACAACATCGGCATCGGCGACGTCGGCCGCCTCGGCGATCTCGACCGCGTTCGCGCGGCGGCCCGCCTGGCCGAGATCGACCCGGCGCTGTCGGCGTTGCCGCGCGGCTACGAAACCCTGTTGTCCCGGGCCTTCCTGGACGTCGACGACAAGGCCGGGGCGGCGCTGTCCGGCGGCCAGTGGCAGCGGGTCGCGCTGGCCCGCTCGCTCATGCGCGACGAAGCCGACCTGCTCATCCTCGACGAACCCAGCTCCGGCATGGACGCCGACGCCGAAACCCGGACCCACGAGGCACTGCGCGCCCACCGGGCCGGCCGGACGAGCGTGCTGATCTCCCACCGCCTGTCCGCCCTGCGCGGCGCGGACCGGATCGTCGTGCTCGCCGGCGGCCGGGTGCTCGAACAGGGCACCCACGACGAGCTGCTCACCGCGGGTGGCGAATACGCCCGCCTGTTCTCGTTGCAGGCCAAGGGATATGCGATGGCGGAGGCGTGATGGCCGGGCTCGCGGTGGTCGCGGTGGTGCTGCTGCTGCCGGTCCTGTTGGTTGTCCTGCGCCGCCGGTATGTGGTGGCCCGCGTCTGGGGCCACAGCATGTCCCCGACCTTCCACGACGGCGAGCGGGTCGTCGCGACCCGGCGACCCCACTACCGCGTCGGGGACGTGATCGTCTTCCGGCCGGGCTCCGCAACCACCGACGTCGCGTGGCGCATCAAACGGATCGCCGCGGTCGCCGGCGATCCGGTCCCGGCCTGGCTGGAGACGGACCACCTCGTCGTCCCGGCCGGCCGCGTGGTGGTCGTCGGCGACAACACCGGCCACAGCGCGGATTCCCGCCAGCTCGGCTACATCGACCTCACCACCGTCGCCGGCGCGGTCCCTCACCGCGCCGCACCCGAAGGCAACTGACCACCGATCTCCGCCTGCACCCGCTCCACACCAACACGCTCCACCGGACTGTCAAACCGATCCTGCAGACGCAAGGCCGCGTAAGCGAGACGACGAGCAGCGGCCCGGTCACCGGCGGCCAGCAACGATTCCCACCAACTCGGCCACATCAACCCCACCACCCTCGCCGGCGCCGTCCCTCACCGCGCCGCACCCGAAGGCAACTGACCACCGATCTCCGCCAGCACCCGCTCCACACCAACACGCTCCACCGGACTGTCAAACCGATCCTGCAAGCGCAAAGCCGCGTAAGCGAGACGACGAGCAGCGCCCCGGTCACCGGCGGCCAGCTCGATCGAGGCCAGCGCGAGCAGCGCGGCGGACTCGGCGTCCGGACGGCGGGTCCGGCGGGCCAGGCCCAGCGCGCGGTCCGCGCATCTCCGGGCGGCGAGCAGGTCGCCGTTCGCGCGGTGGGCGTCGGCTTCGGCGGCCAGGCACCAGGTCCAGCCGATCGGGTCGCCGTGCTGCTCCGCCAGGCCGCGGGCCTGTTCGGCGAGGCCGACCGCGGTCGCCGCGTCGCCGCAGGCCAGTGCGGTGCGCACGGCCACGAGCCGCACCTGGGCGCGGGTCTTCCAGTCGCCCGCGGCGTCGGCCAGCCGCAAGGCCTTCGCGCCGTGCACCCGCGCCGCGCCGAGGTCGCCGAGGTGGTCCCGGTACAGGGCGGCCAGCGTACCGTGGCAGCCCGACATTCCCGCCAGGTTGCCGGACTTCCGGAAGCACCCGACCGCCTCGCGCACGGCGGTGATCGCGCGGTGCCAGTCCCCGCACCGCTCGTACGCGTCGCCCAGCTTGGTCAGCACCTCCGCCCGCAGCGCGAAGTCGACGTCTCGCAGCGGCACCTCGTTCAGGATGGCGACGACGTCGGCGTACCGGCTGCGGTGCATCCGCGCGGTCGCCGCGACCAGCGCCGCGGTCACCCGCACCACCGGGTCGGGGCCGGCCACGGCCGTCAGCCGCGCGGCCGCCCGGGCGCCGTGGTCGGACAGGTCGAGCCGCACGAGCGGCGCCCGCAGCACCAGCAGCAACGCCGCCGCCGGACGGAGCAGGCCGCCACGCACGGCCAAGGCGAACACCGCGAGCAGGAGGTCGACGTCCGCGCCCACCCACGACAGCGGCTCCTTCACCACGCGCCCCACCACGTCCCGGCCCAGCGGCGCGGCGGTCTCGGCGAGCACGGTGTAGCCGACCGGGGCGCCCAAAATGCCCTCGTAGGCGTGCCGGGTCAGCGCGACCGCCCAGCCGGCCAGCCGGTTCAGGGGGCCCGCGTCGAGCGACGGGCCGACCGTCCGGCAGTAGGCCCGGACGAGGTCGTGCATCCGGTAGCGGGGCACGCCGTCGCGCCCCGGGCCGGCCTGGTCGAGGAGGTTCATCGCGCACAGGTGCGCCAGCACCTCCTCGGTGCGGGCGAGCGGTACGTCGAGCACGGGCGCGAGCGGCCAGCCGGTGAACGTGGCCGATCCGATCGCCGCCAGCGCCAGCATCGCGGCCCGCGTTTCCCGGTCCAGCAACCGGAAGCTGGTGTCGAGACTGTCCCGCACGCTGCGCTGCCCGGCCACCAGCTCCCGCATCCGCCTCGACTCGTCGGACAGCCGCGCGGCCAGCTCCGCCACGCTGAGCTTGGGGTACGCGGCGAGCTGCGCCCCGGCGATCCGCAACGCGAGCGGCACACCCCCGCACGCCTCGATCACCGTGGCGACCGTGCCCTTGCCACCACCGTCGTCCAGCCGCGCCGCGCCCGCGACGTTCGCCAGCACGGTCCCGGCCACCTGGTCCGACAGCGGCCCGAGCGGCACCCGGACCGCCGACTCGACCTCGGGCAGCACGGACCTGCTGGTCACGATCGTCGCGCAGGCCGGATCGGCGGCCAGGAGCGGCTCGATCTGCCCGGCGGTGGCGGCGTTGTCGAGCAACACGAGCACCCGTTTGCCCGCCGTGCGGCTGCGGAACTCGGCCGTGCGCTCCTCGACGGTGGCCGGCATCGACCGCGCCGGCACGCCGAGCGCGCGGAGGAAGCCGGCGAGGACGTCGTGCGGGGCGGCCGGCCGGGCATCGGCGCCCCGCAGGTCGGCGTAGAGCTGCCCGTCGGGGTAGGCGTGCACCGACGCCGCGCCCGCGTGCACGGCCAGCGCCGTCTTCCCGATCCCGGGCATCCCGGTGACCAGCACCAGCGGTGGCGCGTCGGTCCGGCGCGCCACCGCCGACCTGACCGCGGCCGACTCCGCCGCGCGCCCGGCGAACCCGGAGGTCCGCGGCGGCAGCTGGGCGGGCACCACGGCCACCGCCGGAGGCGTTCCGACGGCGAGGATCTCCGCCTCCAGCGCCAGCAGCTCCGGGGACGGATCCACGCCCAGTTCGTCCCGCAGCACGCGCCGGGCCTCGTGGAACGCCGCCAGCGCGTCGGCCCGCCGCCCGGCGCGGTGCAGCGCCAGCATCCGCCGGTGGTGCAGGCCCTCGCGCAAGGGGTGCGCTTGCACCAGCGCGCTCAGCTCGGGCAGCAGCCGCGCGGCCCGCCCGCACGCGAGCTCGGCGTCGATCCACTCCTCGACCAGGCACATCCGCAGCTCGTCCAGCCGGAGCAGCTCCGCACCGGCGAGGTACGGGGTCACCCCGCCCAGCGGAGTCCCGGCCCACCGGTCGAGCGCGGACCGCAGCAGGCCGGCCGCGTCCGCGGGGTCCCCGGCCGCCCGCGCCGTGCTGAGCAGCCGCCGTACCTCGTCGACGTCGACGAGGCAGTCCAGCAGGTACCCGCTCGCGACGGTGACCACGGCTCCGGCGGCGCCCGCCCGGTCGAGCGCGGCACGGAGCTTGGACACCTGGATGTGCACCTGGGTCCGCGCGGTGGCCGGTGGCAGCTCGCCCCACAGGGCGTCGATCAGCCGTTCCACCGACACCGGCTGCCGGCAGGCCAGCGCCAGCACGGCGAGGACCGTGCGTCCCAGCCGTCCCTTGACCGGGACCGGTGTTCCGTGGACCCGCGCGCCGACGGGACCGAGGACAGTGGCTTCCAGCATCCCCTGCCCGAACCTTTCGAGATCGTGTGACGACCACCCGGGGAGTTCCCCGAACCGGACGGAGCCGGGCACGGGGCACTCGCGCGCGGCCGAGCCGCGGTTCGGGGCACCGCCCGGTGGCGGCGCGCGCCGGCGTGGTCGAACAGGGCGGCGTAGCCGCCGGTGGAGTGAGCTCAGCCGAGGGCTTCGGCAGGCGTGCGGTGCGGCCGGAAACTCAGCCGACGCCTCACCCGTGTCCCCTGGCCATCAGAGGTCCCGCCGCTTCCGGTCCACAGTGGTTCGTCATGCGGGCGTCCGCCTTCCCCAGAAAAGTTCGGCCCAGTACCAAAAGTGCGCCGCCACCGCGTTCCCCGGCGGCCACTCTTGCCCTGCGCGAACGCTGCCAGCGGCGCTCGAGCACCGTCAACCAACCTGAAAACGTTTCGCGCTTAGCCGAAAGATAAGGTCGTTCCCCGGTTCGCGCAACCTCCCGGCGCCGGGCTGCCGGGCACCGCGGGGATCGGCGGCGGAGACAGCGATCGGGCACTGCCGCTGATTGTCCACTTTGACCGGTTCAAGGACAGCTTTCACGTTTCCCGGAGAAATATCTCCGGACATCCACCGTAATGGATTGTTTCAAACGGAGATCCACGATCTCGATGAACGCCGGATATCAAGCACCGCCCGAACGGCCCGGTTGGCCGAATGCGGTTACCCCGTTGGCCGCGTCGCGTCCGACCCGGCTTCGGGTAACGTCAATCGGTCGTCTCGTCGCCCTTCATCAAAAGCGTCAACGAGCGGAGGCCCGTTGAAAATCCTGCTGTTGTGCTCGGCGTTCAACGGACTCAGCCAGCGCGCTTGGCTGGACCTGTGCGCCCGCGGCCACCGCGTCACCGTCCGGATCGTGCGCGATCCGGGGGAAATCGCCGCGGCGGCCGCGGCCACCGATCCCGAATTGATCGTGTGCCCATTCCTGCGCCGGCGGGTGCCGGACGTGGTCTGGCGGCGCTACCGCACGATCATCATCCACCCCGGCCCGGAAGGGGACCGCGGCCCGTCCGCGCTCGACTGGGCGATCATGGACGCCGAGCCCACCTGGGGCGTCACGGCCCTGCAGGCGACCGGGGACCTCGACGGCGGGCCGATCTGGGGCACGCGGGTGTTCCGGATGCCGGCCGATCCGCCGCGCAAGAGCAGCCTCTACAACACCGAGGTGGCCGACGCCGCGCTGAGCCTGATCGGCGAGGTCGTGACCAAGGCCGAAGACCCCGGGTTCGCCCCGCGTCGCCAGGACCGCCGGGTGGGCACGGTCCGTCCCTTGGTCCGGCAGGCCGACCGGGCCTTCTCCTGGGGTGACCCGGCCGGCCACATCCTCCGTCGCATTCGCGCCGCGGACGGCCGCCCCGGGGTGCACACCGAGCTGGCCGGGGTGCCGGTCGCGGTGTTCGACGCCCGGCCCGGGGACGCTGCCCCCGGCGAACCCGGCACCATCGCCGGACGACGGCAGGGTGCCGTGCTGGTCCGGACCGGCGACGGCGCCCTGTGGATCGGGCACGCGCGGCGGCTGGCGCCCGAGGCCCCCGGCACGACGGTCAAGCTGCCCGCGGTTCTCGCTCTCGAGGACCGTCTCGGCGAGGTCCCCCGGATCGCCGGCCCGCCGGGCCTCGGGGAAATCGGCTACCGCCGGGCGGGCGACGTCGGCTTGGTGGACTTCGCGTTCTACAACGGCGCGATGTCCACCACCCAGTGCCGGCGGCTGGCCGCGGCCGTGCGCCACGCCGCCGCGCAGGACACCGCCGTCCTGGTCCTGGCCGGCGGCGAAGTGTTCTCCAACGGCCTGCACCTGGGTGTCATCGACGCCCACCCGGATCCCGCGGCGGAAGCCTGGCGGAACATCACCGCGATCGACGACCTCTGCCGGGAAATCATCGCCGGCACCGATCAGCTCGTGGTCTCCGCGCTCGCCGGCGACGCCGGCGCCGGCGGGGTGATGCTGGCCTTGGGCGCCGACAAGGTGATCGCCCGCGACGGCGTCCTGCTCAACCCGCACTACCGCACGATGGGCCTGTACGGCTCGGAGTACTGGACCTACGTGCTGCCCCGCCGGGTCGGCGAAGCACAGGCACACCGGCTGACCACCGACTGCGGACCGATCACCGCCGCCGGCGCGGCCGGGATCGGGCTCGTCGACCAGCTCGCGGCCGGCGACCGCACGAGCTTCCTCGAGGCCGCCCTGGACTACGCCACCGAACTCGCCGCCGGCGGGCACGCGCACGCCCTGCTCGACCGGAAACGGGCGACCCGGGAAGCCGACGAACACCGCAGGCCCTTGGAGACCTACCGGATCAGGGAGCTCGCCGAAATGAGCCACGACATCTTCGACGACCGCCACGGTTTCGCCCGCACCAGGCGCGCCTTCCTCACCGGCCGGCCCACCGGCCCGGCCACGCCGGATTCCCCCCGGCTGCCCGACCCCCGGATGGCGCCCGTGAGTTGATCGCGATCAGGGGTTTTTGCGCTGGTTGGCGTTGAAGCGCGCCTTCTTCTGGCGATTCCCGCACGTGTTCATGTCACACCATTTGCGCGTGCGGCTTTGGCTGGTGTCGAAGAAGGCGGCCCGGCAGGTCGGTGACCCGCACAGGGCCAATTTCCCGTCTCGTTCGCCCGCGACGATGCTGATCGCGTCGGCGGCGATCACGCCGAGGGCGTCCTCCACGCCGGAAGCCGAGCCGAGCTGCCACCGCCGATGACCTTCGGGCGTCAGGACGGCCGCGGCCCGGCCCCGCACGCTGCGGTCGTTGAGGACCTGGACCGCGGCCGCCGGAAGGGCGTCCTGGAGCGCCGCCGCGGTCGCTACGGCGTGGATCGACTCCCTCAGCTCGCGGGCCAGGCCGAGCTGCGCGGCGGTGCAGGACTCCACAGCGAGGCCGCTCACGGCCAGCCAGTCGACGAGCCGCTGCGGCGTGGGAATGCGCTCCACGGCGTCGCCACAGCGTTCCGTCAGAGTCGCCGTGAAGCTCGTCGCCAGCACGGTACCGAGGCGGAAGTCGGGGAACCCAGCGCGCATGGAACCACCTTAGCCGGTTGCCGGCCGGGTGGCCGGCGTGTTAGAACCGTCTTAGCCGGTTCCGCAATGATCAGGAGGTCTCATGCCCCAGCTCGCCAGCGATGTCCAAGCGTTCGAAGCCCGCGCCGCCGACGCCGACCTCGACGATCTGCGCGCGCGGCTGGCCGCGGCGCGGCTGCCGGAGGCCGAGACGGTCCGGCACGCCGCGCCCGGCCCGGCCCGATGGGATCAGGGCGTTCCCCTGGCCGACCTGGTCGACGTCGTGGACTACTGGCGCACCGGGTACGACTGGCGGTCGTTCGAAGACCGCCTCGACCGGATCGGCCAGTTCCGCACGACCATCGACGGGCTGGGCATCCACTTCCTGCACCGCCGGTCCCCGCGCGCGGACGCCACGCCGCTGATCCTGACGCACGGCTGGCCGGGCAGCATCGCCGAGTTCGTCGACGTCGTGGACGAGCTGGCCGATCCGGAAGACGCCGGCGCACCGGCGTTCCACGTCGTGGTCCCGTCGCTGCCGGGCTTCGGGTACAGCGACAAGCCGGCGACCACCGGATGGGGAACCGAAAAGATCGCGGTCGCGTGGGTCGAGCTGATGGACCGGCTCGGCTACCGCAGGTTCGCCGCCCACGGCGGCGACTGGGGCGGCAACATCACCACGGTGCTCGGCGGCCGGTTCCCGGCGCACGTTCTCGGCATCCACACCACGTTCGCGGAGGGGCCGCCCGGGCTGACCACGGACGGGCTGACGGCGGCCGAGCGCCGGTGGACCGAGGAAACCCACGATTTCTGGCACCACCGCGCGGCGTACGCGAAGCAGCAGGCCACCCGGCCGCAGACCATCGGCTATTCGCTCGTCGACTCACCGGTCGGGCTGCTCGCCTGGATCCTCGACAAGTTCGCCGAGTGGTCCGACACCGAAGACAGCCCCTTCGAGACGATTTCCCGGGACCGCATCCTCGACGACGTCACCCTGTACTGGCTGACGCGGACCGGCGCGTCGTCGGCCCGCATCTACTACGAGAGCCACAACTCGCTGGACCCCGAGCTCCGGGTCGACGTTCCGTCGGCGATCACGATGTACCCCCGCGACATCGAGAAGTACCCGCGCGCCTGGGCGCAGGAGCGGTACCGGCGGATCGTCCGGTGGCGGTCACCCGAGACCGGCGGGCACTTCCCGTCGCTGGAGGTTCCCGGGTACTTCGTCAAGGACCTGCAGGAAGGCCTCGCGGCCGTGCTGGCCGCCGATCGGTGACCGCGGCTAGCGACTCTGCGTGCATCGACAGGTTGCGTGTGGGTTACGGATCTCACTCCGATGCACCCGGATCGGCCACCCCGCGTCCTGCCTATGACGGTGGGTAATAGGGGGAGGGGTCTTCGATGGGTTTTCGCTCGTCACGACTGGTGCGGCGGCCGGGCACCTGGTTGACCGTCACCCTCGCCCTCGTGCTGGCCGGTGTCCTGATCATTTCCCTCGACGACAGCCCCGCCGCGCCCGGCCGGGCGGTCAGTGGTTCGCCCACCGCCGCGGCCACCACGCCGCCTCCGGTCGCCAAGGATCCGGCGTGGATGCACCCGTTGCGGCCGGGCGAAAAGCCCCCGCAGTTCGTGCTCTTCTCCTTCGACGGGGCGGGCTCGCACGAACACTGGAGCCGCTACCTCGCCCTCGCGAAATCCGTCAACGCGCACTTCAGCGGCTTCCTCTCGGGCATCTACCTGCTGACCGACGAGCAGCGGGCGCGCTACACCGGGCCCGGCCACAAGCCGGGCGGGGCCTCGATCGGCTTCGGCGGCAGTGCCGGGGACGTCGCCACCCGGGTCCAGGACCTCAACACCGCCGTCGCCGCGGGGCACCAGATCGGCACGCACTACAACGGGCACTTCTGCGCCGGCGCCGAGCCGAGCGTCGGCCGCTGGACCGCGGCGGGCTGGGCCGCCGAAATCGGCCAGTTCAGCCGCTTCGTCGACGACGCCCGCGATCGCCTCGGGCTGCACCTGTCCGCCAAGGACGTCACCGGCGGCCGGACGCCGTGCCTCGAAGGCAACTGGGCCGCGGCCTTTCCCGCCATGCGCGACGCCGGCTACACCTTCGACTCCAGCCAGCCGTCCGACGGCGTCAAGTGGCCCACCGAGATCGACGGCATCCGGGAGTTCTGGATGCCGTACGTGAAGGTGCCCGCGCTGCACAAAAAAGTCATCATGATGGACTACAACCTGTGGTATCAGTTCAACCACGCCAGGAACGACCCGTCCCACGCCGAGCAGTACACCCAGGCCACGCTCGAGACCTACCGCGGCGCCTACCGCGCCGCCTTCGACGGCAACCGCGCTCCGCTCGTCATCGGCAACCACTTCAACGACTGGGCCGGCGGGGCGTTCTCCCGGGCCGCGGAAGGCTTCATGGGTGAGGTGTGCACCAAACCCGAGACGGTCTGCGCCACCTACGCGGAAGTCACGAAGTGGATGTCGCTGCAGGACCCCGCCGTCCTGGACCAGTACCGGTCGATGCCGCCCGCTCAAGCCGGCTGAAGCGCGAGCGGGCGGCTCGCCGGCCGGCTCAGGAGACCGTCCACACCTGGCTCGAGGCGCCCGACCCGCCGAGCTGGCTGACCTGCGCACCGCTCGCCGTGGACGACCCGGACACCCCGATCACGAGGCCGCTGCCGACGTTTTCCAGGACGTACTGACTGCCGGTGAGGCTGCCCACCAGGTCCGCGGCCCACTGCTGACCGGCGGCGCCGGTGCAGGTCCACTGCTGCAGCTGGACGCCGTTCGCCGTGGACCCGTCCGGGACGTCGAGACACAGCCCGCTGTTGACGTTGACCACCGTGAAGACGTTGTCGGACACCTTCGTCAGCCGCCATTGCTGGTTGGTGCCCCCGTGCGCCGGCCACTGGATGATCTTGCCGCCGGTCGCCGTGGAGGCGCCCGAGGCGTCCATGACCATTCCGCTGTTGGCGTTCTTCAGCACGTGCGTGCCGGCGCTCGGCAGGCCCGAGTTCGCCGACCACGTCCCCGCGCCGGTGTCGAGGCTCCAGCTCGGGTACTGGCCCAGGTTGACCGTCGTGCCGCGAATCGTGAGCGGCAGCCAGATCAGCGGCGAATTGCCCATGGCGTTGCCCGTCCAGCGGTCGCCCGCGTAGATGTAGGTGGTCGCCGAGCTGCCCTGGACGGTGATGATGTTCGCGGTCTGGCTGTTGTAGGTGTTCGTGCCCGCCGCCGCGAAGTTCCGGAACGCCGACCACGGCCCGGCCATCGACGACGCGGTCGCGTACACGTTGTCGTTGGTGGCCCACCCGGTCAAGTGGGACGCCAGCAGGTAGTACGTCCCGCCGACCTTGATCACGGCCGGGGACTCGTAGTTGGGCAGCGTCGCCACCGCGCTCGCCACCGTCGTGTAGTCCGCGGACAGCCGGTAGATGCGGAGGCTGCGGCCGGCGTTCTCGCTCATCAGGTACGCCGACCCGTCGGTGTCCTGGAACACGCCGATGTCGCGGCTCTGGTTGCCCAGCGGCTGGAAGCTCCCCCGGTAGCTGTACGGCCCGCAGGGCGTGGGGCTGGTCGCCACGCCGACGCGCTGGTCGGAGTAGCTCGTGTTGTCGATGTGCAGGTACATCACGAACATCTTGGTGGCGGCGTTGTAGAGCACCTTGGGCCGTTCGACGATGCGGTTCGGCCCGAGGTCGCCGCTGCTCTGCTTCGCCAGCGCGATCCCCTGGTGGGTCCAGTTCGCCAGATCGGTCGAGGTGTAGCAGGGGATGTCCTGGAAGGCGGTGTTGGCCGTGGTCTGGCCGGTCTTGTCCTCGCCGAAGCCGTACCAGGTGTCCCCGACCTGCACGATGCCCATGCCGTGCAGCTGCAGCGCGCGGCCGGCGGTGTCGTACCGCGTGGCGCCGAGGGTGAACGTGTTCACCGCCGCCTGCGCCCGGGCCGCGGGCACCAGCAGGCCGGCCACGACGGCCAGCAGGACGGCGAGCAGGGCGAGTGGCCGGTTCGCCCGTTCCCTCGGGAGCCGGTGCGGTGAGCTGGACATCCTGGGTTCCTTTCCCTTGCCGCGCGGGTGGGTCATCGTGCGGAGAAGTCCTGGTTGGTGCCGGGGGCGTTCTTGCACGGCCACTGGTCCAGCTGCTGTCCCGCGGTGCCACTGGCGCCGTAGACGTCCAGGCACAGGCCGCTGTTCCGGTTCTTGAACTGCCAGCTGCCGTCGGACTGCTGCTGCGGTAGCCACAGGCTTCCGGCGGAGGTGTTCGCCGGCTGCTGGACGATGTCCGGGACGCCTTGCGCCGTCGAGCTGCCGGACACGGAGACGTCCTGGCCGGAGTTCCGCGCCCGCAGTTCGCCGTAGCCGCCGGAAGCCGCGACGAACTGGAACTGCTGGTTGCTTTGCCCGTTGCAGGTCCACTGGTCGATGACGGCACCGGAGGTGCTCGAGTTGCCGTAGACGTCCAGGCACAGGTTGCCGGCGACGGTGACCAGCGTGTGGTCGCCGCCCGGGAACCCGCCCGTGCCGCCGGAGATCGTCCAGGTGAAGGTCGCCGTCCCGGACGCGCCGGTGGTGTCGGTGGCGGAGACCGTCACGCCGTAGCTGCCGCCCGCCGCCGGGGTGCCGGTGATCAGGCCGGAGGAGGCGTTGATCGACAGCCCCGGCGGGAGGCCGGTGGCCGCGTAGGCCAGGCTCTGCCCGGCCGCCGAGTCGGTGGCGTGGATCTGCACGCCGCCGATCGCCGTCCCGGCGGTCCCGGTCTGGTCGCCGGGGCTGGTGACGGTGACGGTGTTGCCGCTCGCCGGACCCGTCGGCGTCAGGTAGATCGCGAAGGCGTCGTGCGAGGCCTGGAAGGTGAACGGGATCGTCACCGAGCCGCCGGCGGCGTTCACGTTCTGGCTGAAGACGACCTGCGGTGCGTTCAGCGGCGCCTGGTCGGGGATCCGCTGCACCACGACCTTGACGCTGCCGTTGCCGGCCAGCCACGGCACCGAGGACAGCCCGGTGAAGGCGACCGACGCGGGGCCGGTGTACCCCTTCTCGTCACCGATGACGGCGACGGCCCGGCCGGCCGCACTGTCCTTGGCCGCCGAGATCGCGGTGGAGCCGACCTGGCCGGAGGTGTTCACCAGCGTGCCGGTCATGTCCGCGTAGTCGCGAAGCGCCCACCAGTGGCCGGTCGGCAGCCAGGTCCCCCCGCTCTGGGTGAGGACTCCGGTCAGGTTCGGGGTCACGCAGCAGACCCAGTTGCCCCGCATCGCGTTGACGTAGTTCGACTGCGCGAAGCGCGCCAGGTACCAGGCCGTCACCCCGGCGGTCTGCCGGTCGGCCGGCTGGTATTCGTTGGCGGACAAGGGGATCGGCGAGAGGCCGTTGTTCGAGAGGTACCGGGTGATCGACTGGCCGACCTGCACCGGGTCGTCGCCGTCGCCCTCGTCGTGGTTGGTGATCTCGTCCGGCACGGTCCCGGCCGCCTTGGTGTGCGACAGGAACGCGTTCCACTCCCCCGGGTTCTGATCCGGCGTGAACGCCAGCGAGGGGCCCACGATCAGCGCGCCCGGCGCGAGCCGGCGGATCTCCCGGTAGGCGGTGTCCCACATCTGGAAGTACTGCGGGCTGGACACCCCGCGCGTCCAGAACGCGGAGATGTCCGGCTCGTTCCAGATGTCGTAGGCGAACTTCAAGCCCGTTCCCTGCAGGGCTCCCACGGTGGCGTCGATGAAGCTGATCCAGTTCGCGCAGTTCCCGTTGTCGCACGGGTACATCGTGTTCGACGGCTGACCGCCGTTCGCCCCGTAGATGTCGCTGACCAGCACCTGGTACTGGGCGTGGTAGGGCGGCTGGGTCAGCCGCTTCGCCTGCGCGATGATCGAGTTCAGGTCGGCTTTGGTGGCGCTGCCGTTCTGGTAGTTGTCCCGGATCCACCCGCCGGAGAACCAGCCACCACCGCGGAAGGCCGTGATGCCCAGCGGCTGCAGGTACTGGTCCGCCGGCTGCGTGCCGTCCTGGCTGATCCCGTACAGGAACCCCTCACCGACCGCGGTCGACGGCCCGCGCGCCGACGCGAGGTCCACCGTCATCGACTCACCCGCGGCCGCCTCCCCCGAAGCCGCCGGCAGCACCGGGAACGCCACCACCAGGACCGCCGCGGCCACCGAAGCCAGGCGCCCCAGCCGGAGATTCGTCTTCATCGACTCCTCCTGCGGTTCGCGAGCGTCGAACCGGTTCGCCCGGTCGGCTCGCCGGAATAGTACGAACCCGGTCGGCCGTAGGTCAATGACGCCCGGCATCCACTGTCCACAATGGTCACTGTTTGAGTTCCACTCAGCCGCGGTCGATCGGTTAAAATTGTGGCTATAAAACAGCATTAGTCGTCCACGGCCCTCTGAATCGACACCCGGCTCTCGACAGCGGGGCCGGAAGGGGGATGAAAGTTACACCGCTACGAAGGCGCCGTCGAATCGGTTCGAGAACGATCGGCAGCCGCACTGGATGCTTTACACAGCGAGCGCGGCTTCCTACTCTTTCGTCTGGAAGCGCTCCCAGACTCGACGAAGAGGAGGCGGAGTGCGTACTTCGACGACGAAGGCAGTGGCCCGCGCGGTCGTGGCGCTGCTCGTGCTCGGCCTGACCTTGGCGGTTCCGGGAGTGTCCGCGGGCGCCCCCGCCGGGAAGTTCAACTACGGCGAGGCGCTGCAGAAGGCCGTCTGGTTCTACGACGCTCAGCGCTCCGGGGCGCTGCCCGCCGGCAACCGGGTCTCCTGGCGCGGCCCGTCCGCCCTCGACGACGGCAAGGACGCCGGCCGGGATCTGACCGGCGGGTTCTACGACGCCGGTGACCACGTCAAGTTCGGGCTGCCGTTCGAGTTCAGCATGACCATGCTCGCCTGGGGAGCGCTGGAGAACCGCACCTCGTACCAGAACTCCGGCCAGTGGTCCGCCCTGCTGTCGAACCTGCGCTGGGGTGACGACTGGCTGATCAAGGCGCACCCGCAACCCGACGTGCTCTACGGCCAGGTCGGCAAGGGCGACGACGACCACAAGTGGTGGGGCCCCGCCGAAACGATGGCGATGGCCCGGCCCGCCTACCGCATCGACGACTCCTGCCCCGGCTCGGACCTCGCCGGCGAGGCCGCCGCGCAGATGGCCGCGAGCTCGATGGTGTTCCAGGCCGACGACCCCACCTACGCGGCGACCCTGCTCACCCACGCCAAGCAGCTGTACTCGTTCGCCGACAACCACCGGGGCGTCTACTCGAACTGCATCACCGACGCCCAGAACTTCTACAAGTCCTGGAGCGGCTACCAGGACGAGCTGGTGTGGAGCGCGATCTGGCTCTACAAAGCCACCGGCGACGCCGGCTACCTGACCAAGGCACGCGCCGAGTACGAGAAGCTGGCCACCGAACCGCAGACCACCACCCGCTCCTACCGCTGGACGCTGGCCTGGGACGACAAGTCCTACGGCGCCTACGTCCTGCTCGCCCAGCTCACCCACGACCCCGAGTACGTCGCCGACGCCAACCGCTGGCTGGACTGGTGGACCACCGGCGTCAACGGCCAGCACGTGCCCTACTCCCCCGGCGGGCAGGCCGTGCTCGACCAATGGGGCTCGCTGCGTTACGCGGCGAACACCGCGTTCGTCGCGCTCACCTACGCGGATTCGTTGCGCGCCACCGATCCCACCCGTGCCACCACGTACCACGACTTCGGCGTGCGGCAGATCAACTACGCGCTCGGCGACAACCCGCGCGGCGCGAGCTTCGAGGTCGGGTTCGGCGTCAACCCGCCGCGCAACCCCCACCACCGCACCGCGCACGGGTCCTGGGCCGACAACATCAACGAACCGGCGCAGAGCCGGCACGTCCTGTACGGCGCGCTCGTCGGCGGCCCGTCCTCGCCCAACGACGCGTACACGGACGACCGCACCAACTACACGATGAACGAGGTGGCCCTCGACTACAACGCCGGCTTCACCGGCGCCTTGGCCCGGCTCTACGGCGAGTACGGCGGCACGCCACTGGCCGCCTTCCCGCCGAAGGAAACCCCCGACGGCCCCGAGATCCTGGCGCAAGGCGCGCTCAACCAGCCCGACGGCGGCACGTTCACCGAGGTCAAGGCGTACGTGATCAACAAGTCGGCGTGGCCGGCCCGCACGTTCACCGGCTCCCTGCGCTACTACTTCACGCTCGACGGCAGCACCACGCCGGGCCAGATCTCGGTCACTTCCGCGTACAACCAGTGCGACGCGCCCACGCTGCACCAGTTCTCCGGCGCGGTCTACTACGTCGAGGTGCCGTGCTCCGGCGGCGTCGCCCCCGGCGGTCAGTCCCGTTACCGCAAGGAGGTGCAGTTCCGGATCGCCAGCACCGGCACCTGGGTGCCCGGCAACGACTGGTCGCACACCGGCCTCGCCCCCAGCGGGAGCGCGCCGGCCGACAACCCGCAGCTCGTGCTCACGCAGGGCGCCACGGTGGTGTGGGGCAGCCAGCCGGGGCAGTCCACGGGTGACACCACCGCGCCGACCGCACCCACCGGGGTCACCGCCACCGCCGGCAGCACCGGTGCCACCCTCACCTGGACGGCCGCCACCGACGACGTCGGCGTCGCCGGCTACGACGTGCTCGACTCGGCGGGCGCGACGATCGGCAGCACCACGGGCACCAGCTACCAGGTCACCGGCCTCACGCCCGGCACCGCGTACACGTTCTCGGTCCGCGCTCGCGACGCCGCCGGCAACCAGTCGCCGCTCAGCAGCCCGGTCGCGGTCACCACCACGACCACCGGCACCGGCACCGGCTCGCTCGCGGTCCAGCAGCGCGGTGGCACCGCCGCCACCGCCAACCAGATCCGGACCAGCCTCCAGATCGTCAACCGGGGCAGCACGTCCGTGCCGCTCAACAGCGTCACCGCGCGCTATTGGTTCACCGGCGACGCCGCCAACCCGGGCTACCAGGTCTGGTGCGACTACGCGGTTCCCGGTTGCGCCAACGTCACCCTGCGCGTCGTGAAGCTCAGTACGCCGCGCCCGGGTGCCGACGCCTACGTCGAGGTCGGCTTCAGCGGCGGCACCCTGGCCGCCGGCGCGAACACCGGCGAGCTCCAGATCCGCGTCGCCAAAGCCGACTGGGCCGCCTTCGACCAGTCCGACGACTACAGCTACCGCACCGCGGCGTCCTTCACCGACCTCGCCACCGCCACCGCCTACCAGTCCGCGGCACTGGCCTGGGGTACCGAACCCTGATGCCCGCTCAGTCCGTGCGCCGGTCCGGGAAGCCGAACGTGGTGACCAGCGCCGGATCGTGGAACTCGACCACGTGGGAGATGCCGGTGACCGTCGGGGTCAGCACCACGATGCCGTGGGCCCGGAGTTCGCCGCCGGTGTCCCGGTGGTAGACGGCGGCGGCGGGCTGGCCGTTGGCGGTGGTGGCGCTCATCCGCCAGTCGCCGGGCCGGCCCAGCACGTACGTTTCGAGGAGGTGGAGGCACTTCACCCGGCCCGCGTACCAGTCGCGGAACGGTGCCGCCTCCAGCGTGGCGTCCGCGCGCAGCACCCGTTCCAGGAGGCCGGCGTCGGAGCGTTCGAACGCGGCGATGTACCCCTCGAGCAGCGCCCGCGCCCGCCGGTCGGTGGGTTCGAGCAGGTCCTCGGGGGGTGTTCCGAGGTCGTCGAGCCGGGCCCGGGCGCGTTGCAGGCCGCTCTTCACCGCCGCCGTGGTGGTGCCGAGGATCCGGGCCGTCTCCGGTGCGGTGAACGCCAGCACCTCCCGCAGGAGCAAGATCGCGCGCTGGCGCGCCGGCAGGTGCTGCAAGCTGACGACGAGCGCGAGCCGCAGGGACTCGCGCGCCACCACGGCCGCCGCCGGATCGGCGACCCAGTGGTCGGGCAGCGGCTCCAGCCAGGAGACTTCGCCCGGCGCGGCCGGGGCCGGCGGGCGCTCGGGTCCGTCGTGCGGACCGCTCAGCCCGGAGGGCAGCACCCGGTTCCGCCGCGGCTCCAGCGCGGTCAGGCACACGTTGGTGGCGATGGCGTAGAGCCACGACCGGATCGATGCACGGCCTTCGAAGCCGGCGTAGGACCGCCACGCCCGCAGGTAGGTTTCCTGCACCAGGTCCTCGGCGTCGTGCGCCGAACCGGCCATGCGGTAGCAGTGCGCCAGCAGCTCCCGGCGGAACCCCGCCGTTTCGGCGGTGAACCGGTCATGGTCGCGCGCGGGCGCCGCCGCGGATTGCCTGCCTGCCATGCGTGCTCCTCGTTCTCACCGATCGACCTCTCCTCCGGTACGACCGGCACGCCGCGGAAAAGGAATCGAAGCACAGGTCAGCAGCCCTCCGCGAACGGCGGCACCCGCGGTCACACGTCGTCGAGCCGGAGGATCAGGCCGCGGAGTTCGCCACGGCATCTTCGGTGGTGCGGCTCCGGGTACTGCTTCGCCGGGTGCGGGCGTGGTGCCGTTCGGACGGCGTCCTCGGCGGCCGCGTCCGCGGTGCCGGTCACGGCAGCAGCGCCAGCTTGCCGACGGTCGCCCGGGCGGCCAGTTCGCCGAGGGCCTTGGGGCCGTCGGCCAGGTCGTAGGTGGCCGGGCGCGCGGGCGGGACGACGCCGGCCGCGACGAGCGCGGCGAGCTCGCCCATGACCTCGCCGAAGATGCCGGGTGCGGCTTGGATCAGGGTGCCGATGTTGAGGCCGATGACCTGGACCTGGTGCCGGTACACCAGGTCCCAGTTGGTGAGCGAAGCTTCGCCGCCCGCCAGGCCGTAGACGACGACCCGGCCGGTGACCGGCTTGGCCGCGGCCAGGCTCGCGGCGAACGCGGCCCCGCCGGCCGATTCCAGCACCAGGTCGGCGCCGGCCCCGCCGGTCAGGCGCCGGACCTCGGCGGCGAGGTCGCCGGCGCGGGAGTCCAGGACGTGGTCGGCCCCCAGCGCCCGCACGGTCTCGTGCTTGCCCGGTGCGGCGGTGGCGACGACGGTCGCGCCGTAGTGCTTGGTCAGGGTCACCGCGGCCTGGCCGGTCGCGCCCGCGGCGGCGGGGACGACCACGGTCTCCCCCGCCGTCACCCGTCCGAGCGGCTTGAGCGCGGCGAGCGCGGTGGGCCAGTTCACGACCAGGCCCAGCACCTGCTCGGCGCTCCAGCCCGCCGGCACCGGCATCGCGGCCGCCGCCGGCAGGACCAGGTACTCCGCGAAGGCGCCGTCTCCGACGCCGATCACGCGCGTCCCCGGTGGCGGCCCGGTCACCGCCTCCCCCACCGCCACGACCTCGCCGGCCGCCTCGAAACCCGCCCGGTACGGCGGTTTCGGGCCGTCCCGGAAGGTGCCGTGGGCTTTCGACAGGTCGGCGAAGTTGACGCCGGCGGCGGCAACCCGGATCAGAACCTCACCCCGGCCCGGGCTCGGCACCGGCACATCGGTGATCAGGCGCATGTCCTGCGGTCCGTCCAGCGAGGTCTGCTGCAGGGCGCGCATGGTGGCGGGAACGCTCACGGTGATCGGCTCTCCTTCTCGGTCGGCTTCGACAGGGAGACCGCGGCAGCCCGCGAAAGGAATCGACGGCCTGGCCCAGCGCCCGTAAGAGATCGGTAACCGCGCACCGGGCCTCAATGGGCGATTCGTCCCGTTGACTGAACCGGCAGGAGAGCGAAGGCGGAGGAGCGCGAGATGAACCGGACGCGGCTGGTCAGGCGGCCCTGGGTCTTGAGCATCCTGGTGACGGGCGTGGTCGCCGTCGCGGCGGGGTTGTTCTGGTTCCAGCCGTGGCAGCTGGTGGTGGACGAGACGGTCCAGGAGGAACTGCCGGCCGCCGCGCCGGTGCCCGCACCACCGTCGACGCCTCCGTCGCCGTCCACATCGCTTACGCCGTCCACTTCGGCCAAGCCCGCCGAACTCGCGGGCGGCACCCTGATCAGCCACGAGCACCGGACCACGGGCACCGTCCGGGTCCTGCGCGCGGCCGACGGGTCACTCGTGCTGCGCCTGGAGAACCTGGCCACCAGCAGCGGCCCCGACGTGCACGTCTGGCTCACCGACGCACCGGTGAAACCGGGCAAGGACGGCTGGGACGTCTTCGACGACGGCAAGCACCTCGACGCGGGCATGCTCAAGGGGAACAAGGGAAACCAGAACTACCCCCTGCCCGCCGGCACCGACCTGACCGCCTACACGAGCGTGAGCCTCTGGTGCGACCGCTTCGACGTCTCCTTCGGCGCGGCGGAACTGGCGCGCCCGGCCTGACACCTGGCGGATCCGCCCCTGCAGCCGATCCGGCGGGCGGTGCCCCGACACCGTTTGAGCGGTACACCGCGGCGCGCCCCTGCCGCACGATGAGGCGATGGACGGCCCGCCGGTTCCCTACCCCTTCGGGGACGCCGTGGCGCTGCGGCTCCACCCGCGGTTCGCGGAGCTTCGGAAGTCCGGGGCGCCGGTCCGCGTCACGATGCCCTACGGCGGGGATGCCTGGCTGGTGACGCGCTACGAACAGACGCGGTTCGTGCTGTCGGACCCGCGGTTCTCCCGCGCCGCCGCGGCCGGGGCGGATGTGCCGCGCGGGCGGCCCGGCTTCGAACCGGCGGGCAACCTGCTGGCCATGGACCCGCCGGAGCACCACCGCATCCGGGCGCTCGTCGGCACGGCGTTCACCGCCCGGCGGGTGGAGCTGCTGCGGCCCCGGATCCAGGAGATCGTCGACACGCTCCTCGACGGCATCGGGCCGCCCGCGGACTTCGCCTCGGCGGTCGCGTGGGAGCTGCCCGTCCTGGTGATCGGCGAGCTGCTCGGTGTTCCGCCGGGCGAGCGGCGGATGGTGCGCGAGTGCACCGAAACGCTGGTCGCCTCGGGCGGGACCGTGACCCCCGCGGACGTCGTGGAAGCCCGTGGGAAGCTGGCGGGCGCGCTGCACACCCTGATCGCGCAGCGCCGGGAAGCGCCCACCGGCGACCTGCTGACCGCGCTCGTCGCGGCCCGCGACGAGGAAGACCGCCTGACGGACAACGAACTGCTCATGCTCGGCGTGGCGCTGCTGGCCGGTGGCCACGAGACCACGGCGAACCTCATCGGCAGCATGCTGGTCGAGCTGCTGGCCGACCGCGAACGGTGGACGACCCTCGTCGCCCGTCCCGAGCTGGTCCCGGCGGCGGTGGAGGAGCTGCTGCGGTTCGTGCCGCTGGCGACGGTCGCGGACTTCGCCCGGATCGCCCGGGAGGACCTGGAGATCGGCGGCCAGGCCATCCGGGCCGGCGACGCGGTCCTGGTCCAGCTGGACTCGGCCAACCGCGACGAATCTGTGTTCCCGTCGGCCGGGGACCTGGACTTCGGCCGGAAGGTCAACCACCACCTCGCGTTCGGCTTCGGCGTGCACCACTGCGTCGGCGCGCCGCTGGCGAGGCTGGAGCTGCGTGTCCTGCTCTCGACGCTGGTTCGCCGCCTGCCGGGCCTGCGCCTCGCGATTTCCGCCGACGACGTCGAGTGGCGCCGGGACGGGTTGCTGCGCGGGGTCTCGAGCCTGCCCGTCACCTGGTGACGCCCCGGCGCTCCAGGAAGTAGCGGGCCAGCTCGGTGACGGTGGGCCGGTCGAAGACGACGGTGGCGGGCAGGTCGATGCCCGACAACCCGGTGAGCCGGGTGCGCAGCTCGATCACGGTGAGCGAATCGAACCCGAGCTCCGGGAACGGGCGGTCGTCGGCGATCACGGCGGGGTCCGGGTGCCCCAGGACCGCGGCGACCTCCGCGCGCAACAGCTCGCGCAGCTCCGGCTCGGCCGGGTTCTCCGGCCAGGTCTGACGCGCCGGGGCCGAGCGCGCGGCCGAAGCACCGGTCGGCGGCGCCATCGACGCCGCCGGGTCGAACCGGACCGGCACCAGCACCGGTTCGGCCGAGCCGAGCGCCGCGTCGAACAGCGCCAGGCCCTGCTCGGCCGTCAGCCCCTCGACGCCGGACGCGTGGATCCGCCGCCGGGCGGTGGCCGAGATCCGGTCGCCGAGCCCGGTGCCGAGCTCCCACAGCCCCCACGCCAGCGACAACGCGGGCAGCCCGGCCGCGCGGCGGCGGCACGCCACGGCGTCCAGCAGCCGGTTCGCGGCCGCGTAGTTCGCCTGCCCGGCCTTGCCGAACACGCCGGCGATCGAGGAGAACAGGACGAAGGCCGTCAGCGGCAGGTGCCGGGTCACCTCGTCGAGGACCAGTGCCGCGTCCGCCTTGGGGCGCAGCACGACGTCCAGGCGCTCCGGCGTCTGGGCCGCCAGCACCCCGTCGTCGATCACGGCCGCGCTGTGCACGACCGCCGTCAACGGCGGATCGCAGCTGCCGACCAGCCGCACCACGGTGGCCCGGTCCGCGATGTCGGCCGCGACGATCCGCGCGTCCGCCCCGAGGTCCCGCAGGGAGGCCAGCAGTTCCCCGGCGCCGGGCGCCGCCGGTCCGCTCCGGCTCACCAGCAGGAGGTGCCGGACGCCGTGCGCGGTGACGAGGTGCCGGGCCAGCACGGCGCCGAGCGCGCCCGTCCCGCCGGTGATCAGCACCGTCCCGCCCGGGTCGATCGGCTGCGCCGGCGCCGGGGCGGCGCGGGTGATCCGCAGGACGTGCGGCACGCCGTCGCGGACGGCGATCTGCGGCTCCGCGCTGCCGCCGGCGAGGTCCGCCACCCGCGTCACCGGGAACCCCGGCTCGAGGTCGACCAGGCCGATCCGGCCCGGGTACTCCGCCGCGGCCGCGCAGCCCAGTCCCCACGCCGCCGCGGCGGCCGGGTCGGGATCGGGGCCGGTCGCGTTGCGGGTGACCAGGAGCAGCCGGTCGCCGCTGCCTTGCCAGTCGTGGAGCACGGAAAGCGCGTGCCCGGCCGCCGCGCGCACGTCACCCGGAGCGATTTCGACGGTCCGCACCGGTTCCGAGGCCGCCACCGGCGGCATCGGAATCCACTGTGGACGGTAAAGCATCGTGTCGGGCGCCGCCATCGGCCGGGTCGTCAGCGTTTCGATGCCGGCCGTCGGGTTCCCGGCTTCGTCGTACAGCGTGACGCGGACCGCGCCGACGCCGAGGCGGACGCCGTGCACCCGGGCCCGCCGCGCCCCGGGCGCGTAGACCTCGACACCGCTCCAGAGGAACGGCACCCGCTGCCCGGCCGCCGGCCCCTCGGCCAGCGCGGTCGCGTGCACGGCCGCGTCCAGCAGGACCGGGTGCACTTCGAACCGGCCCCCGACGTCCGGCGGCAGCTCGACCTCGGCGAAGAACTCCTCACCGCGCAGCCACAACCGGTCCACCGCCCGGAAAGCGGGCCCGTAGGCGTGCGCGCGGTAGGCCTCGGTGACGTCGGCTTCCCCGGCCCCGGCCGGCGGCCACTCCCCCGTCCAAGCGGGCGGGAGCGGGCCGCGCGGGCGCAGCTTCCCCCCGGCGTGCCTGCGCCAGTGCTTCTCGTCGCGGGCCCGGGCGTAGACGTCGATCCTCGGTTCGTCCACGACGACCTGGACGTGGACGTCCTCGGTGTCCAGGCGCAGCGGGGCTTCGATCGCCAGTTCCTCGATGCCCGCGCCGCCGGCGTGCAGGGCCAGCTCGGCGAACAGCGTCCCGGGGACCAGCACGGATCCGCCGACGACGTGGTCGGCGAGCCACCGGTGGCGGCGGACGCCGAGCGAGCCGCCGTGCACCACCCGCGGCGAGTCGGGCGCTTCCAGCGGCGGACCGAGCACGGCGTGGTCGCCGCCGGTCTGCTCCGGGGACGGCTGGTCCAGCCAGTACCGGGTGCGCTTGAACGGGTACGTGGGCAACGGTGTGATCCGCGCGCCCGAGCCGGCGAACACCGCGGGCCAGGCGACCCGGACGCCGGCCGTGTGCACCGCGCCCGCCGCGGCCAGCACCCCGGGGCCCGACATCGTGGCCGGCGCGGTCGGCAGGACGTCGGCGGTCAACCGGGCGAGCACCGGCGCCGGGCCGATCTCGAGGCCGACTGACGGGCCCGGCGCCGCCGCCGTGGCCAGCGCGTCGGCGAACCGCACGGTCGAGCGGGCGTGCCGCCGCCAGTGGCCCGGCTCGATCTCCTCGACCGGTTCGCCGGTCACGCACGAGACGAGCGGGAGGGTGGGCCGGTGGTGCTTCAGCCCGGCCGCGACCTCGTGGAACTCGTCGAGCATCGGGTCCAGCAGCGGCGAATGGAAGGCGTGGCTGACGCGCAGGAGCGTCCCGCCGCCGAAGCGGCCGGCGAGCGCCGTCGTCGCGGCCCTCTCCCCGGAGAGCACCACCGAACGCGGCCCGTTGACCGCGGCGACGGCCACGGTGTCCCCCACGGGCTCATCACTCATGAGCAGAGCCACGTCCGCCTCGGTGGCCTCGACGGCGATCATCACCCCGCCGCCGGGCAACGCGGCCATGAGCCGGCCGCGTGCCGCCACGAGCGTTGCCGCGTCCCCGAGCGACAACACGCCGGCGACGTGCGCGGCGGTGATCTCGCCGATCGAATGGCCCAGCAGGACGTCGGGGCACAGGCCCCACGACTCGAACAACCGGTACTGCGCGACGCCGAAGGCGAACAGCGCGGCCTGCGCGTGGTCGGTGCGGTCCAGTGCTTCCCCGCCGGTGAAGGCGACTTCGCGCACGCCACCGCCCAAGGCTTCGCACGCCTCGTCGAAGGCGTCGGCGAACACCGGGAACCGCTCGGCGAGCTCCCGGCCCATCCCCGCCCGCTGCGCGCCCTGCCCACCGAACAGCACGGCCAGCCGGGTTCCACTTCGGACGGTCCGGCCACGCGCGCGCCCGTCGGCGACGGCGCGCAGGGCCGCCCGGTTCGCCGCGGGCACCAGCACGCGGTGCGCGAGCGGCGTCCGCCGGGCCAGGGTGTAAGCGACGTCGACAGTGTCAGGGGCTTCGGCCAGACCGGCCGCGACGAGCCGGAGCGCGTCGCCGTCCGCGGCGCTGAGCAGCCAGGGCGCCGCGGGGAACGGCCGCCGGGCCGGGGATTCCGGCCGCGGTGCCTCCTCGACGATCACGTGCGCGTTGGTGCCGCCGATCCCGAAGGCCGACACCCCGGCCCGGCGGACCCGCTCCGTGTGCGGCCACGGCCGGGCTTCCGCCAGCAGCTGCACCTCGCCGGACGCCCAGTCGACGTGCGGGCTCGGCTCGTCCGCGTGCAGCGACGCCGGCAGTTGCTCGTGCTGCAACGCCGACACCACCTTGATCACCCCCGCGATCCCGGCGGCGGCCTGGGTGTGGCCGATGTTCGACTTCACCGAGCCCAGCCAGAGCGGCTCCCGGCGCGGGCCACGCCCGTACGCCGCCATCAGCGCGTCCGCCTCGATCGGGTCGCCCAGCGGCGTTCCCGTCCCGTGGCCTTCGACGGCGTCGACGTCCGCCGCGGTCAGCCCCGCGTCCGCGAGCGCCGCCGCGATCAGCGCCTGCTGGGCGCGTCCGCTGGGCGCGGTCAGGCCGTTCGACGCGCCGTCGGAGTTCACCGCGGTGCCGCTCAGCACGGCCAGCACCGGGTGCCCGTGCCGCTGGGCGTCGGACAGCCGTTCCAGCAGGATCACCCCGGCGCCCTCCGACCACGCCGTGCCGTCCGCGCCGGCCGCGTAGGACCGGCAGCGGCCGTCCGGGGAGAGGCCGCGCTGCCGGCTGAAGGCCAGGAAGGTCCGCGGGGTGGCCATCACCGTGGACCCGCCGGCGACCGCGAGCGAACACTCCCCCGCGCGCAGCGCCCTCACGGCCAGGTGCAGCGCGACCAGCGACGACGAGCAGGCCGTGTCGACCGTAAGAGCGGGCCCGGTGAGCCCGAAGGTGTAGGAGAGCCGGCCCGAGGCCACCGCGTGCGAGGAGCCGATGCCCAGCCACGCCTCGAGTTCGTGGGAGGTGGTGAACCGGCTCGCGTAGTCCTCGTTCATGACGCCGACGAACACGCCCGTGGCACTGCCGCGCAGCGTCGCGACGTCGATGCCGGCCCGCTCGAACGCCTCCCAGGACGTTTCCAGCAGCAGCCGCTGCTGCGGGTCGGTCGCCAGCGCCTCCCGCGGCGAGATGCCGAACATCCCGGCGTCGAAGTCCGCGAAACCGTCCAGGAACCCGCCGCGGCGGGTCACCGAATGCCCGAGCCGGTCCGGATCCGGGTCGTACAGCCCCGCCACGTCCCAGCCGCGGTCGGCGGGGAACTCGCCGGTCGCGTCCACCCGGTCCGCCACGAGCCGCCACAGGTCCTCCGGCGAGCGCACCCCGCCGGGGAACCGGCACGCCATCGCCACGACGGCGATCGGTTCCGCGGACGGCGCCGGGCTCGCGCGCGGCGGCTCCGCCGGGCTCGCGCGCGGCGGCTCCGCCGGGCTCGCCGAGCCCAGGCGCGTCAGCTCGGCGATCACCGCGCCCGGCGTGGGGAAGTCGTAGATCAGCGAGTGCGGGACGGGCACGCCGGTCAGCGCGGTGATCCGGTGCCGGAACTGCACACCGGCCAAGGAGGACAAGCCGAGGTCGGTGAAGGGCCGGTCCCGCCACCCGTCGCCGCCGTCGTGCCCGCAGAGGGCCGTCAGCTCGGCCCGCACCACCGCGGCGAGGTCCGGCTGCTCCGGCGCGCTCGCCATCGCGTGCCGCTTCGGTTTGCCCGACGCCGTCCGCGGGATCGCGTCGACTTCGAGGTAGGCCACCGGCACCTTGTGCAGCGAGAGCCGGCTGAGGCAGAGGCGGCGCAGCTCCTCGGCGTCGAAGCCGTCCGGCCCGGCGACCACGAACGCCACCGGCACCTGCCCGACGACGTCGTCGGGCCGGCCGGTGACGAGGACCTCCCGCACCGAAGGGGACTCCTCCAGCACGGCCTCGATCTCGGTGGGGTGGACGTTCTGGCCCCCGCACACGAGCACGTCGTCGACCCGGCCGTCCAGCACCAGCCGGCCGCCTTCGAACCGGCCGGCGTCACCGGTGCGGTACCAGCCGTCCCGCAGCGCCGGCTCGGTCTGCCCGTGGTAGCCCAGCATCAGGCCCGGGCCGCGGACGAGCACCTCCCCCGCGTCGATCCGGACCTCCATGCCGGGCACCGGGACCAGTCCCGGTTCGCCGGGGCGTTCCACCGCGACCTTCCCGCCCGTCTCGGTGCTCCCGTAGCCGTCGACGAGGGGCAGGCCGAACAGCTCCCGGACCGCGGCGCGGGTCGCCGGCGTGCACGGCGCGCCGCCGGTCAGGCACAGCCGCGGCGAGACGACCGGGCCGTCGGCCTCCTGGCGGAGCCGGAGGTAGGTGGCCGGCACCCCGGCGAGCACGCAACCCGGGTACCGGGCGAGCAGCTCCGGTGAGCAGCCGTCGGCGAGCCGGGTGTGGGCGCCGAGCGCGATCGTGGTGGTGAAGGCGAGCGACAGGGCATAGGCGTGGTGGAGCGGCAGCGGCCACACCACGGTGTCCCCGGCCTCGATCCCGAACACGGGGACGTAACAGGCGGCGGTCGACCACAGCACCGCGCGCTGCGAAAGGAGAACGCCCTTCGGCCGTCCGGTGGTGCCGGAGGTGTAGAGCAGCCAAGCGGGTTCGTCCGGCCCGAGGTCGTCCCGCGGCGGTCCCGCCGCCGGCGGCGGCTCCTCGACGTAGAGAGCCCGCAGGTCCGGCCGCAGCCGCTGGGCCAGCTCGGCGTGCCGGGCCTCGGTGATCAGGAGCGTCGCCCCCGAGTCGTCGGCGAAGTGGGCGAGCTCGGCCTCGGTCGAGCGCACGCTCACCGGCACGCCGACGGCCGCCGCCCGCAGCACCGCCAGCAGCGACACGACGAACTCGACGCGGTTGCCGACGTGGATCAGCACGCGATCGCCGCGGGACACGCCGAGCGCCGCGGCGAGGTCCGCACTGGCGCGGGCCAGCTCACCGTAGGTCAGCGTCCGCTGCCCGTCGGAGAAAGCCGGGCGTTCGGCGGGGTGCGCGGACAACGACGTCAGCAGCGGCCTGAGGAACTCGGCCCGGATTTCTTCCACTGCTCCGGGTATACCGCAATCACCGCGGCGGCGTCGGCGGGGTGGTGCCGGTCCGTTCGTCGCCGTAGCTCAGCCAGGTCCCGATCGGAGGACGCTGCCCGACGCCCGGGCGGCGGTAGTCGCACACGCCGCCGGGGAACGCCGCCCGCAGCCGCTGCCGGTCCGCGGCGGTGAAGGTGACCGGGTAGTCGCGGAAGTCCAGCGGCTTGAGCCGGCACTTCAGCACGTCGAGGGCCAGGCCCTCCCCCGCGACCATCCGGGTGTTGGCCGCCACCGGGTACTGCGCGCCGCACTGGCCGCTCGCGGGGTACGTCAGCTTCTCGGTGATCCGCGACGCGGCCGAGAGGTAGCACCCGTCGCCGAGATCGCCCGGCCGGTTCGCCAGCACCTTCTGCTGACGGCTGCGGTGCGAACGGTCGGCGTCGATCGCGGTCAGCCAGCGGTCCATCGCGTCGAGCTCGTAGGCACTGGCCGCCCCCGCTTCGGCCGCGGTGGCGTGGTTTTCGATGATGACCTGGTTGCCCGCGGTGTCGTTGGCCCGCAGAAGCCGTTGCCGCATGACGTAAGACCACTCGGTGGTGTGGATGTCGTTGCCGAACCCGGCGAAGTCGAGATCGGTCCGCTGGTCGATGATCGGTGTTTCCCGCAGGCCTTGCGACGCGGAGTTCACGAGGTCGTCGGCGTACACCGCGTCAAGCGCCTTCGGGTCGGCCGCGATCCGTTGCGGCACGGGCGTTCCGGTGTAGTCGAGGCCCCCGATGGCGGCGTTGAGGTCGGCGAACTGCGCGGCGGTGATCGTCCCGGCTTTCAGCGCGCTCAGGCCGTACTGCACGCCGGTGGTGTCCAGCGGGCTGCGCACGAACCCGGTCTTCGGGTCCCGCCCGAGCTGGTTGACCAGCTGCTCGTTGGAGTTGCACTTCACCCCGCGCGGGTTGGTGACCGGATCCCACCGCGCCGCGACCGGGATGGCCGCGTTGCAGCTGCCGGTCGCGGTGGCGCGGCTGGCGAAGGTCTTGTCCCAGGAGACGCAGGTGTCGTAGCTGCCGAAGCCCGCCACGGCCTGCTTCTGCGCCGCGGTGAACGACGCGCCCGGCCCGGCGAAGTACCGCTCCAGCAAGCGGCAGTCCGACACCGGGCCGCCGGTGCTCAGCGGGTCCGGGAACGAGACGCCGGGGATGATGCCGTCGACGATGCCGGGGTAGTTCTCCGCGATGTCGTACTGCTGGATCGCGCCGCCCGAGCCACCCCAGCCGATCGTGTGCGCGACCGGGCCGTAGGTCTCGACGAAGTGTTCCTTGACCATCATCGCCGCCTCGGCCGAGATGATCGGGCTGCAGTTGTTGTCGAGCACGTTCAGGGTCGACGACGCCACCGCGTAGCCCCGAGCCAGGAACAGGTCGTTGACGACCCCGCCGGTCGAGCTGCCCTGGTGGTAGCCCGCGTTGCAGCCGCCGCCGAAGGTGTAGACCAGCTTCCCGTTCCAGCCGCCTTCCGGCGCGACGGGCGACGGCGCGCCGTCATACAGCGCCGCCATCTCGTAGACGGCGCGGTCGATCGTGCCGCGTTCGACGCGGACCACGTACGGCACCGCGTGCCCGCCGACCGTCGCCGTCGCGAGGTCCGCGGGCCGGGCCGCCGGATCCGCCAGCGGCGCGAACGCCCCGGCGGTCGTCCGATACTGGTAGCTCACCTGGGTCGGCGCGCCACAGAACGGCTGCGACGCGGCGGGCAGGCCGAACGCCGGGGTCTCGCAGTAGAACGGGAGCTGCTGCGCGCCGGAGAAGACGGGCCCGGTGATCGGGTGGTTGGTGACGCGCAGGTGCGCCCACCGACCCGGGCTCGTCCGGGCGCTCAGGTCGTTGGCGCCGTCACGCAGGCCGGTGACCAGGCCGAGCAGGCTGCCGTCCGGCTGGGCGTGGAAGCTCGAGGTGACGTCGTGTCCGTTGGCGCTGACGGTGACCCGCTTTTCCGCCGGGACGATCCTGACCAGGACCTGTCCCCCGCTGACGAGCGCGGGCCGCGGGTTCGACACGGTCTCGATCGTCAGCTGGCGCCCGGGCGGAAAACCGGGAGCGGCCACCGCGGTCGCGGTCCCCAGCAGGAGCACGGGCGCGGTCAGGGCCGCGACCAGGGTGGACGAGCGCACAGCACGGTTGGCCACCAGACACTCCGGTCGTTCGTGGCATCGCGTCGGTGCGACACCGGGCTGCTGCCGGTATAGCACCTGCGGCCCGCCCGGAACAACGGCCGGTTCCCCCGCCGCATCCGGTGCTGAAGGCGTTCGAGACGGTGCCTACGCGTTCATTCCCGGTACCGGAGTGTGCGGGGGTCGAGGGCCGCACGCAGGCGGAGGCGCGGGCCGCGAGCGGCCAGGCCGCGCCGGACCGTGCGGACCGCGGCCCACGCCTCGGGACCCGCTTGCGCGCCGGGGACATCGCCGGACCACAGCACCTGATCCACGGTGCCACCGAGTGCGTGCAAGCCGTCCACTATGGACGGATTGCCGAGCCGCCGGGCGGCCGCCGCCAGGTCACGAGCCGTCATCCCCGCCGTCCACGGAACACTGTGGTCGCGGAGGCGGTCGCGGACCTCGAGCCAGGCACCGAGCACCGCACCGGCACCCGCCCTGCGCCGTCGACGCCACGAACGCAGGAACTTGGCCACCGGCACCCCCACGAGCCAAGCCGGCAGGAACGCCGCCGGCCCGGCGAGTACCCAGAGCACCGGGAACGACCGGTCGCCGGTGTGCGCACCACCCGCGTCGCCGGAACTCCTGACGGGGGCGACCGGGGCGTCGTGCTGCTGCGCCGCCGGCGGCAGCTGGGCCCGCGCCTGGGCGGTGACCTCGGAAAGGCCGGCGGGGCCACCGGCACCGCCGAGGCGGGTGGTGCCGGTCGGATCCAGCGGCACCCAGCCGGCCCCGGCGACCGCCACCTCGGGCCAGGCCAGGACATCGCCGTTGCGGACGGTGTAGCCCCCGCCCGCGGCCGGCCCGGCCGGGCTGCGGAAGCCGACGACCAGGCGGGCCGGGATGCCGACGATCCGCGCCAGTGCGACGTACGCGGCCGCGAACTGCTCGCTCGTGCCGCGCCGCGTCTCGATCAGGAACTTCCGCAGCTGCGGCCAGCCGTGGCCGCTCGGCAGGCCGGGGCCCGCCGCGGTGTGGTACCCCTCGCGGAAGAACCGTTCCAGCGTGAGCGCCGCCTGGAAACCGGGGTGCAGGCCGCCGGCCGCGGCCCGCGCCATCGCCTCGACGTCCGCGGGCGGCTCGCCGATCGCGCCGAGCCCGCCCGGGGCCCGCTGGTCGATGGCGGCGGCCGCGAGGTCGGCGACCGGGACCTGCGGTTCCCACCAGCTCAGCCGGTACTCGCCGGCGGGGCGCGGCAGCCACAGCGAGCCCTGCGACTCCTCGACCAGCGGGTCGGCGCCGCTGACCGCGGCAGGCCAGGTCTGGCTCGGCAGCCACGGCCCGTCGAGGTCGCCGAGCCGGATCGTCGCCGTCCGTTCCTGGGAAGGCACGCTCACCAACGGGCTCCGCGGCAACTGCGCGCCGAGCCGCCGGTAGTGGCCGCCCGGTGTCCAGTTGACTCCGTCGAAGGTCTCGAGCACGACCAGCGGCCACCGGTCGGGACGCGCGTCGCCGTGGACGGAGAACAGCGGCACGTCGGGGTGCTGCAGCCGGTCGGCGATGTCGTCCAACGGCCCGGTCACGCGCCCGCTCACCTGCGCCGGCTGGTCCTGCTTCAGCGAAAACGCCGGCCCCGGCGCGGGAAGCAGCATCCCGGCCGCGGCCGCCGCGCCGAGCCCGAGGACCACCACCGGCACCCCCGACGCGAACGCCGGTGCTCTCCGGCGGCGCCGGCTCGCCGGCTTCTCCGCGCCCGGACGGCTCAGGGCGAGCAACGCTCCCACGACCGCCGCGTACCCGAGCCCGGCGGCGACGGCCGCGAGTCCGGACAGCGCAACGTAGAGCTGGCTCACGACGACCACCGCGAAACTCGGGATCAGCGCCACCATCGGCTTCCGGGCGCGCAGCACCAGTTCGGTTCCGAGCACCCCGGCCGCCAGGGCCAGCAACGGGACAAACAGCAGCTGGTCCGGCGACGGCCGCGCCGGCCAGGTGGATTGCAGGGTCAGCTGCCAGGAGTCGGTGACCCCGGACGCCAGCGCGGAGACCGTCTCACCGGTGGGCAGCCCGGCCGCGGTCGTCGGAAAGAGCACGGTCTCGATGACCGCGAGCAGGCCGGCCAGGAGGAGCAGCAGCGGGCGCCACGCGGTCAGCGCCTCGGTGCGCCCGCACAGCCGGGCGACCACGAACAGCACCGCGGCGGGGACCAGGAGCGGTGCGAGCAACGGCGCCACCCCGAACACCGGCACGAAGAACAGGCCCGCGACGACGGTGGCGAGCAGCACGCACAGTGCGGTGGACCGGCCGGGCATCAGACCACCTCGTTCCACCGGCGCACGGCGCTCGCGGCGCTTTCGGCGCTGAGCACCCGCGCGCCGGAAATCACCGGCGGGACGCCGCCGGAACCCAGGTCCAGGACGAAAACCGACGAATACCGCGCGCGCAGCCCGGCGAGGCCACCGAGCGTGCCGGGCCCGCCCGCTCCCGACGTCACGACCGCCAGGCAGCCACCCCGGTGCCGGACGGCGGCCAGCGCGCCCGGCACGAGCGCCTGCTCGGCGCCGGCGTCCTGGCGCACCTGGCACAGCTCGTCGAGCAGTTGCCGGACCGCGAGCGGGCCGCCGGAAGTCGCGAGGTCGGCACCGCCCGAGGTCACCAGCCTGCTGTGGTGCCCGGCCGTGGCGGCCGCGGCGAGCAGTGACGCCGCGAGGTCGACGGCTTCCTCGAAGACGGCCGGTGGCAACGCGTTGCCTCGGGTGTCGAGCAGCAGGGTGAAGCGCGGCTGCTCCGGGTCGGCGTAGTCGCGGACCATCATCCGGCCGGTCCGCGCGGTCGCCTTCCAGTGCAGGTGCCGGACTTCGTCGCCGGGCTGGTACTCGCGGACGTCGCGCAGGTCCAGCGAGCCCCGCAACGAGTCGTCGGTGGTGGCGCCGTCGTGGTGGTGCCGGGGGAAGCCGCCGGTCCGGGCGCGCGCCGGGTACGTGCGCGGATACACCCACAGCGTCGCCGTTTCGCCCGCCGGGTGCCGGTTGCGGGCGAGCCCGAAGGGATCGGCGCGCAGCAGCGTCAGCGGCCCGACGGCCATCGGCCCGCGGGTCCCGGTCGGAAGCTCGTACTGGTACGTCGCTTCCGCCCCCTCGGGCAGCGCGCGCACCTGGACCGACCGGGTACTCCCGCCGGCGTGGTCCCACGCGGCGAAGCCCGGCTGGGGCCGGCCGGCGAGATTGCGGACCCGCAGCTTCGCCAGGGCCGGCCGGCCGCGCTCGACGCGGTCCGGGTAGACGACCCGGGACACCGCGACCCGCATCCCGCGGGCGGTGACCGCGACGGCGGCCAGCAGGGCGCCGAGCCCGGTCGCGCCGAGCACGCGCAACAGCGGGTATCCCGCCCACTCCGCCACCGCGACCAGCAGCACGGACACCCCGAGGACGGCGGCCCCGCGCGGGGTCGGCCGCACGGTCAGCGGCCCGCGTGGTGCATCGCCGGTGCCGGTGTCCCGGCCAGGACGTCGGCCACGACGTCGGCGGCGCCGAGCCGGCCGAGCTCGGCCTCGGTGGTGAGCACCAGCCGGTGCGCGAAGACCGGCACGGCCACGTCCTTGAGGTCGTCCGGCGTGACGAACCCCCGGCCTTCGGTGGCGGCCATGGCCTGCGCGGCGCGCACCAGCGCGATGCTCCCGCGCGGGCTCACCCCGAACCGCACCGCGGCGTGTTCGCGGGTCGCCCCGGCGAGCCGTGCCGCGTACTCGACGACCGCCCGGTCGAGGTGGGAAGCCCGTACCTCGGCGATCGCGTCGAGCAGCATCGGGACGTCGACGACGGCCGGGAGGTCGTCGGGTGACACGCCCGCGCAGTCGCTCATGATCACCATGACCTCGGCGTCCAGATCCGGGTACCCGACGGACAGGCGCATCAGGAACCGGTCGAGCTGGGCCTCGGGCAGCCGGTAGGTGCCCTCCATCTCGATCGGGTTCTGGGTGGCGATGACGAGGAAGGGCCGCGGTACGTCGTGGGAAACGGCGTCGGCGGTGACCCGCCGCTCGGACATCACCTCCAGCAGCGCGGACTGCGTTTTGGGGGTGCCGCGGTTGATTTCGTCGGCCACGACGATGTTCGAGAACACCCCGCCGGGGTGGAAGGCGAACCGCTCGTCCTTCTGGTGGTACACGGTCACGCCGGTGATGTCGCCGGGAAGCAGGTCCGGCGTGAACTGGATCCGGCTCCAGCTGCCGCCGATGCTGCGCGCCAGGCACCGCGCGAGGGTCGTCTTGCCGAGGCCGGGCACGTCCTCGATCAGCAGGTGCCCCTCGGCGAACAGCGCGGCGACGGCGAGCCGGACCACCTCGGGCTTACCGCGGATCACCCCCTGGATGTTCCGTGCGATCAACGCATAGGCCTCGCCGGCCCTCGACTCACCCATGGTGACTCCCCACCTCGTCGAACCGCACGCACCAGCCCTCTTGTCCGAGGTACGGATCCGGGCGACCGTAGCCCCGGTAGCCCGGGACCGGTCCCGAGGAGACACCGCTGTCATCGAAACCTCAGGTTCCGGGTGCGACGGTGGCGGCGGAACGACCCGACTGTCGGATTGGCGAGGCAAATGTTCATGCACAGCAGCGAAAAGACCAGAATTCGTAGCGCGGTCGCGGGGACTCTACTCGCCGGCCTGGCGCTGGCCGGATGTGGCGCCGAGGAGTCCCCGGCCGCTCCGGCCGCGAAGTCGAGCCCGCCGGTTCGCGCTCCTTCGACCGCACCGGTGGCACCCCGCCCGATCGACATCTTCTGGACCTATCGGGTCGACACGCTGTCCGCGACCATGGGTACGGCCTGCTCGGGCCACCCGGCGCCGACCGACACCGCCTGCGGGCAGCAACTCGACGCGATTCGCCAGGCCGCGGACGGGTTCCAGGCCGCGCTCGCCAAGTCGATTCCCGGCAAGGACTTTCCGAAGATCCGGGAGGCGGCGGACCAGGCTTGGTCCGACAGGTGGTGAACGGTCCTTTCGCTCCTTGACGCGAAACACAGTTCGGCCTCGTTCTTGCCGGGCTTCTTGCCGGGCGCGCCCCGTTCACCACCTACGCGCGTGGTTCAGGACTGCTTCACCGTGCCGGGACAACTCGCCGATCCTCATGCTCAGCAGCTACGCCCGCGTGACCGGCTTCTCCGGGAATCCTGCTCTGCACCGCGACTTCCGGGACCGGCCACGGCCGGCGCACTTCGAGCACGGTCCAGCAGTGCCGCGCCGGAGCAGCACGGTCCCTCCGGCGCGGCACCGGCGATGATCACTTCACACGAGGTCTGAGGGTTATGACCTTGAACAGGCTGCGGGCGTTGCGCTGGTTGCGGAAGTCCCAGCCCCCCTCGATCCCTTTCTTGCCGGTCTTCAGGTCGAAGTCCTGGACCCGGTACCACGTCCCGTCGGGAGCCCGCCGCTCCAGCACGAGATCCGGTTTGGTCTTCCTGGCTTTCCCACGCGCTGTGCCGTCGGGCACTGCTTCCCCGTTGATATTGAAGGGAACTTCAACACGAAAGCGGTATTCATCGGCGAACTCGCCGAGTATTTCCGCCGCGTCCCGCATCACCGAATCCTCGAAAATGATGTGCTGCTGCGTACCCGCATTGGCCTTGCGCATGACCCCAAGCTTCTTACGCAGCTCGTGTTCCTTGTCTTTCAGCCGCTGCAGCCTTTTCGGATCACCTTTTCCAGCCTTGACCTTGACCTCTTCCGCTTGTCGCAAGGGGATCAAGGCATCAGCCTCTTTCTCGATCCTGGCTTGGTTCGCGAGCTGGCCGGCAGTGAAGCCAGGCCCGTTCAAGTAGTCTTCCCGTGCGCCGTCTGCACGTTTCTGCAATTCCGGCACAACCCGCAGGACGACAGGAACCGCCTCGGCCGCCCGGTCGTGATTCCGCCGTGTCCATGTGTTCTGCGCCTGATGCTCCCGGAGATACGCCCCAATGGCCGGATCCACCAGGTTCTGCCTGTCATCGACCGGCCCAGGGCCGCCATAAGACCAGACCGGCGAAGCGAACCGGGCTCGCGGAATGTCGGTGATCGAGGGCCCGAGCAGAGTGGGCAGCGGCACCAGTGCCGGCCGTGCGATCACCTCCTCGATCGCAAGATCGTTCGATTCCGACTGCACCACGGGAGCAGGCAAGCCTGGCGAGGTTGGCTCGGTCGGCACGCCCCAAGGCGTGAGCCGCGGATCGGGCAGGTCCCAGTCACCAGGTTCCGGGCTTCCCGGGGCAGACGGTTCAGTCGGCACGCCTCGCGGCGCGAGCAGCGGATCGGGACGGCCCCAGTTGTCCGGGACCGGATCCCCCGGCCCCCTCGGCCCCTTCGGCACAGCCCACGGCGCGAGCTGCGGGTCCAGACCGCGCCTGGCTCCCGGGATCGGCTCCGCCGGACGTTCACCCCGGCCCGGCGCGGGGTAGCGGCCCGCAAATGGGGGTATCCGCGGCTCGGCCGTGCCCGGGAACGGCGGCGCATCCGACGTCCGGGCCCCTGGCGCCCCAGGCTGCGGCGAGCGTAGCTTCGGCGGCGGTTCCGCGTCGCCCCTGTCATCCGCCGACATCTCGGCCATCACCCCGGTGCCGGCGACACCGGCCACCAGCGGAGCCGCCTTCCCATAAGCCGGGCCACCGCCTGGCCGGGTCGGACCGTTGCCCCCCACCCGGCCGCCCGTCCCCCCGGCGTGGAGAGCCCGGCCCGCGCCCTGCTCTGCCCTGCCGACTCCGACCGGTGCGGGCCTGGACAGCACACCGGCGCCCCCACCGGGCGTGCCCTTCGCTGCGGCCGCCGCCACTTCCTCGACACTTGCCAACCCCGACGGCGCCGACGTGATACCCGGTCCAGGGACCGCACGAGCGCCTGCTGCCACCGGGACCCTCGCGCCTTCCGCCACGCCGGCCGCGCCTTGCCCGGCCGCGTTCGCGCGGCTGATCAGGTTGGAGGCATCGGTGACCTCCCCGAGCGCCCTGCTGCCCTTCACGGCTGCGCCGGCCGCAACCGCGCCTTTCAGCGCGCCGAGCACCTTCGTGCTGGCGCCAGGGCGTGCGGCGGCCGTGCCAGATGCGGTGGAACGTGCTACCTCGACACCTGGACCGGGACGCGTTGGCGTAATGGCCGGAGCGGGATGCAGTGCGGCCGTATTCGGCCTGCCGACATGGGGCGCCACCTTGGGCGAGGGCCGACCGGCGCCGCGACCACCCACCAGCGAGGCCACCGCATACCCGAGAGCGTAGTCGGGATGAGCGGCAACGTCCTTGACAGTTTCACCGATCCCGTCGGCGACGTCCTGGGCCGCGCCACCCGGGTCGGCGGTGACCTTTTTCACGCCATCCTGGAGCGATTTCTCCATCTCGGCACGGGGTTCCGGCTGGTCCAGAGCACCGAGAAAACGCACCGAGTCGGTCACCGCACCGACCACCCCCGCACCTATCTGCTTCGCGCGGGCGCCGGCCAGGCGGAAGTCGTAGCCCGGATCGTCGAGCCACCGGGGCCGCGGCCCCACCTTCGCGACCTCGTCGCTGGCTTTCGTGTCCTGCGCCCACTTCGCAACGCCCTCGAAAGCCTCATCGAGGCTGCCGTCGATGTCTTCCAGCGTCTGGCTGAACTGATTCGTCCCGCTGGGCGTGCCTTTGTTCACGGCCGATGGCGCCACCGCATCAGTACGCATCCGGACGGCCGCGCCGTCATCGTCGGGTTGCGTACGATTCGCCGCACGCTGCGAATACTCCGCCCCCACCTTTGCAGCCGCGACCGCCAGCTGCGCACCCTTCCCGCCCGGCACGAGAGACGCCACATCGGACAGCGCCTCCCTCCCATCGAGCTTGTCCACGCCGAACTGCTTGTTCCTCTTGTCCGTCCCGTCCCGCGAGCTCTCGTTCTTCCGCTTGGCCTCCGACTTGCCGTTCCGGTTGCCGCTCTTCTTGTCGTTGTTCGACTTCGCCGAATCGACGGCCTTCGGCTGCGGCATCATCGGCAGGGGATCCTGCTCAGCCTCCGGACCAGGGGTGGCTTGCAGGAGCGGTTGCAGAACGGCCCCGACACCACCGTCATCGTCGGGTTGCGTACGATTCGCCGCACGCTGCGAATACTCCGCCCCCACCATTGCGGCCTTCCCGCCCGGCACGAGAGACGCGTCGCTGGACGACGCCTCCCTCCCATCGACCTTGTCCTCGCCGGACGGCTTGTTCCTCTGGTCCGTCCCGTCCCGGGAGCTCTCGCTCTTCGGCCTGTCGTCCGACTTGTCGTTCCGGTTGTCGCCCTTCTGTTTGTCGCCGTTCCGATTGTCGCTCTTCTTGTCGGTGTTCGACTTCGCCGAATCGACGACCTTCTTGACCGAATCCGCGGTTTTCAGCAATCCGAAGCCGGGGAGCTCCTTCGCGGCCTCCCTCGGCGACGGCTTGGCAGGTGCCTGGTTACCTCCGTCCACCTCCTGCCGCTTGCCACTGGAAGTCGACTTGCTCCCGGCACTCTTGGCGGTTTCCTTTTTCACGCCCCCGTTGCTCACCGGCGGCGGCGAACCACGCTCCGAGCGTGCGTGCGAAACTCCATCGGCGTCCACCGGCATCGGCGCGGCGTGTGCTGTTGCGCAGCCGAACATGCCGAAGGCCACGGTCAGCAAACCGCCCGAAAGCGAATACAGCACCGCGCGTCGCAGATCGATCCCCGGACTCAGCACCTCGCCGACGGTCGCTTCTCGCCACACCGCACGGGTTACCGGAAGGAGGTACTGGCCCGCAGGAGCCTGCGGGAGCACCGGCGCTCCCGTTCGTCGATTTCGCGTAGTGCACGGCAGTATTACGTTATTCACCCGCAACCCTCCTTGAACGGTCGTGGATTTCCTCGGCCAGCGAACTGCCCATCAGGCCGCCGAAGATGCCCGCCGCGACGCCGGCGGCCAGGCCGAGCGGCGACGTGGCGAGCGCGCCGGCGACGACGCCGAACACCAGGGAGCCCGACACGCCACCGATTCCCGTCACCGCGCCGAGGGCGAGCGGCGCCCTCGGCTCGAGCGGCGGCAGGTAGTACGTCTCGGAAATCTCCTCGCCGCGGTCCCGCTCCTCGACCGGTGCCTTCTGCCCGAGCCACACCTGCTCCGGGATCACGATGTAGTAAGCGTCGTCGAGCGCCGGCTCTTCGGCCAATGCCGTGCTCATGACGTCACCACGCGGTGGCGGAGACGGTGCCGTTGGTCGCCGTCGCGGTCGAGGACGCGGACACGCCTCCGGACGTGACGGAGGCGGTCTTCGAGACCACCTTGCCGTGCTTGTTCTGAGTCCGCTTCACCCGCACGGGCGCGTCGTCGCACGGTCGCTTCCCGGTCTTGAGGCCGTCGCGGATCCTCTTGAGGTCCGCCTTCGTCTTGCCGAGCGTGTCCTTGGCCTGGTGGAGCGCCTTGCCCGCCTCGTCGAAGGTCTTTTCCGCGTCCCGGACGGCCTGGTGCGCGACGCCGACCGCCTTGACGGCTTCGTCGAGCCCCTGATCGGTCGTGGCGGCCGGGCTCGGCCGGACCTCCGGCGTCTTGACGGCCGGCGCGGAGGCCTGGGCCGCGGCCCGCACGATGTACCGGGTGGTCGACGCGTCGACCGTCTTCTGCGCCACCGACGAGCGGGGCCGCGACGGCGACTTGGCGTGTTTCGCGGCCGGCGGCTTCGGCAGGATCGGCCGCGCCGCCGCGACGGCCGGGCGGTGCGGCGCCGCGGGCACCACGTGCCGCGGCGGCTCCGGCTGCTTCGGCCCGTCGACCGTGTGCTGCGGGGCGGCGATCCTGGCCGGCGGAGCGGCGACGGCGGGAGGAGCCTGCTGCGGAACCGCGGCCGCCTGAGGTGCGGCCGGGACCGGCTTCACGTCGTGGTTTTCCTGGCCGTCTTCGGCGAGTGCGCTCGCCGTCGATGCCCCGATCGCCGCGGTGGCGAGACCCGCCACCCCGTAAACGGCCGCCCGCTTGAGATTCCGCTTCATTCCCTCACCTCGCTGGTCATCGGCGACCGGTCGCCGCCACGCCGCAACAATCCCCCGGGGAGGTCCAGCACGAATACATCAGCGATACATCCGCGGCCGATTCCCCGCGCAATCCGCCGTTGTGGCGCGCCGATGGCCACAACCTGCCACGCGGGGCGCGCCGCGGGCAGCGGCATTCCTAGAATGGGAGTTCACGCCCGCACGAAGCCGGGCATCGGCGCGAGCGCGGGGGCGAGCAAGACCATGGCGGACACGGAACACGGCGAACTGGTGCCGCTCGGCGAGGGCCCGGTCGCCCGAGTGCTGGCGGGGGTGCACGGCACGACCGGCGAGGCGTTCGCGCTCAAGGTGTACCCGGGCAAACTGGATCGCCGGACCCGCACCGAACTCGACAAGGAATTGAGCGCGCTCGCCGCATTGCGCGAGCTGGGTACCGCGCTGGTACCGGACGAGGTCCGGGAACTCGCCGACGGCCGCTGCGGGATCCGGATGGAGCTGTGCGCGCAGTCGTTGCCGGAACTGGTCGCCGCCTTCGGGCCGCTGTCGATCACCGACACGTTGGCGCTCGGCGAAGCCCTCGCCACCACCCTGGCCCAGGCGCACCAAGCCGGGCTCGTCCACGGCGGTGTCACGCCGGGCAACGTGCTCTTCCGGGCGTCCGGCGCCCCGGTGCTGGCCGACTTCGGCTTGACCCTGCGCCAGGCCTTCCCCCGCGACCTCGAAAGCGGCGTCGAATACCTCGCGCCCGAAACCCTGCGCGACGGGACGCTCGACGAGCGCACCGACCTGTACGGCCTCGGCGCCGTCCTGTACCTCGCGCTGTCCGGGCAGCCTCCGCACCAGGGCCGCCCCGGCGAGCCCGCGGCCGCGGTGACGCTGCGCGTCCTCAGCGGCGACGTTCCCCCGCTCAACCGAGCCGATCTGCCCGCCGGCCTCGCTCATCTGGTGTCGGCACTGCTCGCGGTCAACCCGGACGCGCGGCCGATCGACGCCGCCCTCGTCGTCACCCGGCTCGGCGCGATGATCGGCCCCGCCGTCCCCGGGAACCACCCCGCACCAAGCCCTTCCCCGGCCGTGCTCGCCCGGCCGCGACCGCTCGGCGAGCTGGTGGTCGAGTACGGCCCCACGACCGGCACGCCTCGCAAGCGCCGCACCGCGCTGACGGTCGCGGCCGCCGCGGGCGCGGCCGCGCTCGCCGTCGTCGCGGTGGTCGTCCTCACGAACCGGCCGGAGGAACTGAGCGTGCCCCCGGCACCGGCACCCACGACCGGCCGGCCGGCGCCGTCGCCGGCGGCCGCGCGGATCGACTTCGCGACGCCCGCCGACCACGACACCTATGTGGACCTCAGCTGGCGCGGCAGCACGCCGGAGCTCGTCTACGCCGTCGTCGTCGCCCCGGAGGGCAAGCCGAACCACACCGAATACGTGCAGCGCGAGACGAATCACCGCGTGAACGTGGAGCCGTCCCTGAAGTACTGCTTCGTCGTCCAGGGCACCGACGGCTCGACGTCGGTCCAAAGTGCACCCCAGGGCATCCGCGACGCCCGCTGCACGCAGTAGGCGTCCCGGGGCCTCAGCCGGGCGGCCAGGTGTACTTGGCGGAGGAGACGCCGTTGTCCGAGGTGACCCAAGCCTGCTTGCCGACCGCGCCGAAGTCGAACGCCTCGAAGGTGACCGCACCGTTCGAGTCGGTGGTGAACGAGCGGCCCCCGTTCGAGTACTCGCACCCGCAGTGCGGCGTGAAGTGGAACGCGGTGTTGGGTGCGAATCCACGCACCACCACGTGCATCTTGGCGCAGTCCGGTGCCGAACACTCCCCCGGGTCCGGCTCGTAGGTCCCGGTCTTCCCCCGGGTCACCGTGATCGTCGGTTTCGGGACCGCCGGGCCGGCCACCTTCGCCGTGGCCGGCGTCCCGCGCCCGGCACTGTTCTCCGCGACCACGGTGACCGTGTAGGTGATTCCCGCGCGCAGCCCGGGAATCACCGCGGACCGCGCGGTGCCCCCCAGATCCGCGGACCCCGCTCCGGTGCCGGACGACGGCTGCCACGCCACGTGGTACGCCGTGACCTCGGCCCGGTTGTCGGCCGCCGCGCCCCAGCTGAGCTGCGCATCACCGCCCTGCAGCCGCGCGGTGAGCCGGGCCGGGATGCCCGGCGGGCTCGGCGGGAGGGGCTTCTGTTGCTGGGTCACCGGCGGGTCGGTCTTCCGCACCGGCGGAGACTGCTGCTTCGGACCGTCCGCCCGCACGTCGGGTTTGGCCTTCGGCGGTTGCTGGGCCGGTGGCTGCTGGGCCGGCGGCGGCGGGGGTGACGTCGGTGGTGCCGAGGTGGCGGGGGCAGGAGCCTTGTCGGCGGCGACCGGCACCTGGCTGACCTGGCCGTCGGGGTCGACGACCAGGACGTGCTTGCCCTCCCCGCCGTCCACGTAGACGCGCTTGTCGTCGCCGCGCACCAGCTGCGGGGTGCCCGATTCCGGCGGGATCGCCGTGGCCTGACGCGGATTGCCGTCCGCGCCGTAGGTGAGCACCTGGTGGCGGGTCAGATCGAGGAGCACCACCGAGGACGCACTCGCCGCCGGGTTCGAATAGACGCCGTCGGGCAGGCCGACCTTGATCGGCTGCGCGGGCGCGCGCCCGGCACCGGGCACGCCGGCGTCGAGCAGGTACAGCTGCCGCTTTTCCGGCTCCAGCACGGCGATCCGGCCGTCGGCGTCGGCGGGAGCGATCTGCGCCGCCGGCGAAAGGTCGGTCCCGATCGCCACCGGTTCGCCCGGCGCGTCCCCCGACACCTGCCGGATCGTGTCGGTCGTCGTGTCGACGAACACCGCGCGGTCGCCGGCGACGCTGAGCCCGCCGGTGTGCCCCGCGCCGAGATCGTCCCGGCAGGCCACCGTGTCCGCGTCCTTCGCCAGCCGGCACAGCGCGCCGGAGTCGAGGCGGTTCAGCCAGAGCGTGCCGTCGGGGGTGGCCACCGGGGCACCGAGCGGACCACCCGCGGGCAGCGTGGTGAAGCCGCTGCCGAGCCGGACGACCCGGCCGGCTTCCCGGTACACCAGGTACGGGCCGCCGGAGGCTTCCACGAGCGCCGGCCGTTCGCCGGACGGCGGGGTCAGCGTGCGGTCGACCGACAGGTCCGACTTGCCGAATTCGATGATGGCGGACTTGCCGATCACGTACCCGCTCGTCGGGCCCTGCACCACCTGGCTGCCCGGTTCGAGGCCGGCCACGGGCACCTGGGCATCCACGCTCTTGGCCGAACCGTTGACGAACAGCACCAGGTTGAGGGCCGGGCTGGCGATCCAGTGCCCGGCCTGCGCGAGCTCCAGCCCCGGCAACGGCGAAGCGCCCCCGGACACGGCCACCCCGATCAGCACCGCGCAGACGCTGACGAGCGCGGTCATCGGAAGCCGGCGGAGTCCCCTCTTACCCACCCGGCGATCGTAGAAAATCCTGGTACACGAACCGGCCCGGTCGAATACATTTCCTGCTCGGGTGCGCGCTGAACGTGACACTCATGCCTCCGGCAAACTCAGTTCGAAGATCGCGCCGCCCACTTCGGCGTTGTAGACGCGCAGGACACCGCCGTGCGCCTGGGCGACCCAGCGGACGATGGACAGCCCGAGCCCGCTCGACCCGGCACCGCTGGTGAACCGGTCGAACGTCTCCTCGGCGACCGCCGCGTCGATCCCGGGCCCGTGGTCCGCCACCGTCACCCGGCCGCCCGCCACGGTGATGTGCACGATCGCCTCCGCCCCGGGACGCCGCCCGTGGCGCATCGCGTTGTCCAGCAGGTTCCCGATGGCCCGCTGGACCAGCGCGGGGTCGGCGAGCACCTTCGTCGGGGCCACCGTCACCGTCACCTGGGCGTCCTCCTTCGGTGTTTCGTCCACCACGCCGGTGACCAGCTGATCGAGCCAGACCGGCTGGATGGCCAGTGACTCGACACCCGCCGCGAGCCGGGCGCGCACGAGCAGGCCGTCGATGATGCTGCCCATCCGCCCGGCCAGCCGGACCGTGCGCGGCAGCAAGTCCGCGCGTTCGGCCGGGTTCCGCAGGGCCGTTTCGGCCAGCGCGCGCAGCGCCGCCACCGGGGTGCGCAGGTCGTGCGCGGTTTCCGCGAGCAGGACCTCCTGCTGTTCCAGCGCGGCCGTCGCGGGCCGGATCGCGCGCCCGGACAGGACGTGCCCCGCGACCCCCAGCGCCGCGACGAGCAGCACGCAACCGCCGCCGACGAGCAGCACCAGCCGATCGTGGTCCGCCTCCTCGCCACGGGCGTCGGCGACGACAACCACCGCGCCGGCGTACTGGCCGGCGGTGTTGCGGAACGGTTCCGCGCCGATCCTGACCAGCTCTCCGCCGGTCCCGCTGCCGTAGCCGGTGAGGACGGCTTCACCCCGGACCGCCTCGTTGGCCCAGGCACGCAGCTTGGCCGGGTCCACCGGGACGCACGTCCGCGCGCTGGTGAAGCCGGCGAACCGGCCCGCGCCGGCGGGCAGGACCACGAACTGCGGGCACTGGCCGCTCACCGGGTCCTGGCCGACCAGCCCGGTCACGACCTCGTCACCCTCCTTGACCAGCCGGGTGACCGCCGCGGTGACCCGGCTGGTCCGGCCGTCCAGGCGCACCTCGCGCTGCTGCGCGTCGGCCTGGACCGCGAGCCAGGCGAACACGATGAGGCCGGCCGCGTTGAGCCCGGTGAACAGCCAGGTGAGCACCCGGCGCAGGTGGCGCAGCCGGTCGGCCGCCGATCGCCTCACCGGGTGGCCAGCCGGTAGCCGCGCCCGCGCACGGTGAGGATCAGCTCGGGTTCGCGCAGCTTCAGGCGCAGCCGCCGGACGACGACGTCGACCACATTGGACATCGGATCGGTCCGGCTGTCCCAGCAGTGTTCGATCAGCTCGTCGCGCCCGACAGCTTGCCCGGGCCGGGCCAGCAGGACTTCGAGCACGGCGAACTCCTTGCCGCTCAAGGTGAGCAGCGTCCCGGCCCGGCGGACCTCGCGGCGAGCGCAGTCCATTTCCAGGTCGTCGTGGCGCAGGACGGAGGGCCGTCCCGAGCCGGACCGGCGGCACAGCGCGTTCACCCGTGCGGCCAGTTCGGCCACGGCGAACGGTTTCACCAGGTAGTCGTCGCCGCCGTGGTCGAACCCGGCCACCCGGTCGTCGAGGCTGTCGCGGGCGGTGAGGAACAGCACCGGCACCGCCCAGCCCTCCAGGCGCCGCCGGTGGACGTAGCCGATCGAGTCGCCGTCGGGCAGCATGCGGTCGAAGACGGCGCAGTCGTGGTCCGCGGCCGCCAGCTCGGCGTGCGCGCCGGCGAGGTCACCCGCCTGGCCGACCCGCAGTCCGGACGCGGCCAGCTCGGTGGTCACCGCCACCCGCAGGTCCTCGTCGTCCTCCACCACCAGCACCCGCGCGGCTGTCATCGGAACCTCATGTGCGTCGCGCGATCGTGGGCGTCAGACGGAGCGGGGGTGTGAGCATGGTGCTCTTCCAGGTCCTGGGACCACTCGAGGTGCGGGGTCACGACGGTCTCGTGTGCCGGCTCGGCGGCGGCAAGCCCGTCGCGGTGCTCGCCGCACTCCTCGTGGAGCCCGATGCGTGGATCGCGGTGGACCGGCTGATCGCAGCCACCTGGCCGGAACCGGGCGCGCCGGCGTCGGCCGAGGCCAACCTCAAGACCTACGTGTGGCGGCTGCGACGGCTGTTGCCCCGCCACGAAGACGGCGCGCGCATCGAGAGCAGGCCCGGCGCCTACCGGCTGCGGGTCGCTCCGGGCGAGCTCGACGCCCACTGCGCCGCCGAAGCGGCCGAGAGCGCCCGGCACGCGCTGGCCGCGGGTGCGGCGGAGACGGCGTTCGCACTGGCCACCGAAGCGCTGGGGCACTGGTGCGGGCGGCCGTTCGAGGGATTGGACCTCGACCTCGGCGACACCGTGGCGAGGCTCGACGACCTGCGGCGTGAGCTGTGGGCGTGCCTCGCCGAGGCACAGCTGGAGCTCGGCCGCACGGCCGACGCCGTCACGACCCTGCGTTCCCTCACCGCCGACGATCCGCTGCGGGAAGACGCGTGGGCGCGGCTGGTCCGCGCGTGGCACGCGCTGGGACGGCCGGCCCAGGCCCTCGCCGCGTACCACGAGGCACGCCGCGTACTGGCCGCCGAGCTGGGCGTCCGGCCGGGGCCCGAGCTCGCGGAGGCGCTCCGGGCGATGCACTGCGGCGCCCGCCCCGCCGAGCGGCCGCCCCGGCGCGAGCTGCCCCGCGACACGCCGTTGTTCACCGGCCGCGCCCGGGAGCTCGAGCTCCTGGACCGCGCGTGCACCGGCAACCCGCGGGTCGCCGTGGTGACCGGCCCGGCCGGGGCCGGCAAGACGGCCCTCGCCGTGCACGCGGCGCACCGGCTGGCCGCACGGTTCCCCGACGGCCAGTTCTCCGTCGCTCTGCACGCGGCGGGCTCGCCGGTGCCGGTCGCGACGGTACTGGCCAGGCTGCTGCACGGCATCGGCATCCCGCCCGCGCTCGTCCCGGCCGACGCGGACGAACGGGCCGCGCTGTGGCGATCCGAACTCGCGTTCCGGCGCGTGCTGCTGCTCTTCGACGACGTCGCGGACCCCGCGCAGGTGGAGCCGCTGCTGCCCGCGACCGGCCCGAGCGCGGCGCTGATCACCGGCCGGTCCGAGACCCTGCACGTCGACGGCGCGGTCCGCGTCCGGCTCGGGCCGATGACCCCGGCCGAGGCGGCGGCGCTGTACCGCGCGGCGGCCGGAGAACGCGGCGCCGTCGCGGACGAGCCGGTCGTCGCCGCGACCGTACGGCGCTGCCACGGCCTTCCGGCTGCCCTGCGCGAAGCCGCGGCGACCGCGGGCACGCCACCGATCGCTCCACTGTGGACGATCCGGCGGCGCGAACCCGGGAAGGTCGCGTGAGCCATGGGTGTCCACGACGAGTTGAGCGATCGGGAACGGCAGCTGCTCACGCTGCTCACGGCCGGCTACACCGACGAGTCGGCGGCGGTGCGGCTGGGTATCTCGGTACGCACCGTGCGCCGGCTGGTCTCCGGCATCATGAACCGGCTCGGCGCGCGAAGCCGGTTCCAGGCCGGGGTGAAGGCGGCCGATCGTGGCTGGCTCCTCGACGCGGGCTGAGTGGCCGATCACGCTACGCTGCGCAGCATGCGTGTGCTGGTCACCGAAGACGACGAGAATCTCCGGGTGGCCGTGGAGGCATCCCTGCGAGGCGCCGGATTCGCGGTGGACGTCGCCGCCGACCTGCCCGAAGCCGACGAAGCGGTGAGCGTCAACGCCTACGACTGCGTGGTGTTCGACCGGATGCTGCCCGCCGGCGATTCGCTGGCCTACGTGACGGGCCGCCGCCGGAACGGCTGGGGCGTGCCGGTCCTGTTCCTCACCGCGCGGGACACCGTGGCCGACCGCATCGCCGGGCTGGCCTGGGGCGACGACTACCTGGTCAAGCCGTTCGCGATGGCCGAGTTCCTGGCCCGGGTGCGGAGCTTGTGCCGGCGCAGCGGCACCGGCCCCGCCCCCGTCCTGCGGTTTTCCGACCTCGAGCTGGACACCGGCCGCCACGAGGTGCGCCGCGGCGGCGTCCTGCTCACGTTGACCCGCAAGGAGTTCGCCGTCCTGCGGCGCCTGCTCGCCACGCCGGGCGAACCGGTCCGCCGCGCCGACCTGCTGGCCGCCGGCTGGGACGAGCTCATCGCCCCCACCACCAACGTCCTGGACGTCCTCATCCTCCAGTTGCGGGGCAAACTCGGCGAACCACCGGTGATCCACACGGTCCGCGGCATCGGTTACCTGCTCGGCCGGGCCGGGCGGCCGGATCAGCGGCGCGAGTAGGCCGGGCGGCCGGGAAACTGCCGCCGCCGTCATCCCGGGGACAGCGGCGGATCGGGGAGCTCGAGCCATTCCAGGTCCATCGGCACCAGCGTCGTCGACAACACCAGCTCGCGAAGCAGGTTCACGGTCAGGGTCAGCCCCACCGGCTCCCCGACCTCCTCCCGCCGCAGCCCCTGCACCCCGGCGTCGGAAAGCCGTTGCCGGACCCGGGAAACGAGGTGCTCGACGCGCTTGACCGTCCAGTTCTCCTGCGGCCGCCGGTCGGCGAGCTCGGCGGCCGCCTGCTGCCGGGACAGCGGCAGCGGCTGGGGGTCGTAGCCGAGGTAACGCTGCCCGAGCACCGCCAGGACGAGGTGCTCCTCCCGGGACAGCCGCCACCGTTTCGGCGGCGCCGTCGGGTGCGTCGGGCGGCCCGTGGCGACACCGGTCTCGCCGTCCGAGACGAGCAGCTCCAGCACGTGCTCACGAGTACCGCGCAGGAACAGCGCGGTGTAGCCGCCGGCCAGCGGCAGCGGTTCGCTGTCGCGGTGCAGCAGGACGCTGTCGGACAGCCGGATCGGCGAGCGGCCGGTGTTGCGCAGCCACCATCGGTCCCCTTCGCGCAGGAGCAGCCCGTGGACCCGGCTGATCCGCACGTCTTCCTCGCCGACGCAGACGTCCACCTCCAGCCGGTTGCGCCCGAAGGTCACCCGGCTCCCGGGCGACGGCGGCACGGCGACGCCACCGGTGACGGTGAGCGCGCTCAACGTGCCCGGTACCGTGTCGGCGACGCCGTGGCGCAGGCTGCGCCGGCGGTGCGGGTCGAGGCGTTGGGTGGTCACGGCCACCTCCGTTCGTAGGCGCCGATGTCGAAGCCCGCGCCGGCGGGCCGGGCAACGCCGTCGAGGTCGAACGCGGGAGCGTGCCGCGGGCTGCCCGTGTCGATCGCGGCCGAGCCCGCGGCGAGGTGGTAGTCGCCGCGGGCCGGATCGGCGAAGCCCGGGTTTCCGGCGAAGTTGTGGTCGGCGACGAACGGCCCGGCGTCGACCGGTCCGTCACCGAACACGTTGTTCCGCAAGGTGTTCGTCCCGGTGAACCGGTCCGCGTCGATCAGCAGGGAGCCGCGGGTGTTGCCGGCGAAGGTGTTGTTGACGATCTTCAGGTCGCGCATGGTCCCGGTCGACTCGACCCAGAGGCTCAGCCCGGCCTGCGCGTTGCCGGTGGACAGGTTGTCGAAGACCCGGATGTCCGAGAGAAGGCGGTTTTCCGAGTAGTCCTCGACGGCGAGGCCGATCCCGGCCTTGGTGGCCTCGCGGGTCTCGCCGACGACGTTGGCGTAGACGTCCACAGTGGACGATGAGTCGACGTAGACGTCCGGTCCTCGGTTGCCGGTGACGACGTTGTGGTGGATCCGCACGCGGGCGGCTTCGTCGTACTTGACGTCGATGCCTTCCTCGCCGTTGCCGTGCACGCGGCAGCCGGACACCTCGACGTCCGACGAGCCCGAGGCGACGGTCAGCGCTTCGTGGTCGGCCGAGGTGCCGCGGGAGTTGGTGCCGCGGATGTCGCAGTTCGCGACGCGCACCCGCCGCGTGCCGACCAGCACCAGCCCGCCGTCCCGGGAGCCGTCGACGCCGAAGCGGTCGAACACGAGGTCGTGCGCGCCCTCGGCGTACACCCCGAAGCCGGTCGAGCCGGACACGGTCACGTCGGTGAACTCCAGCCAGCCGTGCCCGCCGACGGCCAGCAGCCCGGCCGGGCCGCCGGTCCCGGTCAGCACCGCGGTACCGCCGGTGCCGGTGAACCGGATCGGGCGGCCCGGGGCGCCGTCGCGACGGATGGTCAGCCCACCCGGGTACGTGCCGGCCTCGATCGCGACCGTGTCCCCCGGACGGGCCCGGTCGGCCGCGGCCTGGACTCCCGCGTACTCCCCGTGCGGCCCGACCCACCAGGTCCGGGGCACCGGTCCGGCGGCCCCCTCGGCCGTCGGACCGGCCATGGCCGCCAGGAGCGCCACCCCGGCCAGTACCCGTATCGCCACTTCTCGTCCCGTCTCCTCCGGCCCGCGGATCCGGGCCGGCTGCCCCTTTCTAGCCGAGGCGGCCGGGGACCGGTCCCCGGTTCACGGCAGCCGCCGGACGAGGACCTCCGCCAGCGAGCGCGCGGTCGCGCACAGCGCGTCCCCACCGGCGGCCGTGGTGTCCTCGACGGAGACCTTGACGACCTCCTCCCGATCCGGAGGGGTGCCGTTCAGCACCGGCAGCGCCGGGGTGTAGAGGCGGTGCACCACCATGACGGCGCACTCCGGGTGGCCGCCCGGCACCGGCGCGACGACGGCGGTGCGGTTCCCGACCTGGATCCGGTCGCCCGGCACGTCCTCGTCCTTCTCGATCGGCCACTCCCGGCTGAACTCCACGCTGATCGTGCGCGGATCGTGCTCCCAGGTGCAGTGCCAGCCGCCGAACCCGCGATCCGGCTCCTTGGCCCGGCCCAGCACCCGCGACAACGTGTCGGCGTCGAGCAGGCCGCAGGCGTCGACGTGGGCCAGCGACCAGTCCGGGAGCGGCTGGGCGCGCCGCGGCAGGGGCCCGTTGGCGAGCGCGGCGAGCACACCGGACAGCACCGACTCCGAGAAGGAGCACACCGGCGCGTCCTTCGCGCCGTCGTCCAGGGCGCGTGAGGTGACGACGATCCGGTTGGCGTCGGCCAGCGAGATGGCGCGCTCGCAGGAGCCGTCATGGATCTCCGGATACTCGATTTCGCCCATCTTCCCGGGCACCGGCGGCCGGGGCGGGTACCGCAGCGGGCCGGTCAGGTCGAGCCGGGTCTGCACCTGCGCGGTCTTGCCGGCCAGCGTGGTCGTGACGACGCAGGTGCCGAAGTTCAGCACCTCGGGATCCACGAACGGCCGGCCGAACCCGGTGAGCGAGTTGAGCGAGATCGCCGCGCACGGGTCCGTCCCGGCCGGGTCGGCGCCGAGGGTGTTCGGCCCGGCCGGGGCGGCGGTGGTGGTGGTCGTCCACAGCGGCCGCGCGAGGACGAACCCGGCCACCAGCGCGGCCACCGCCACCACCGCGGCCCCGGCGAGCAGCCGGCGGCGCAGGCGGCGACCGGGTCGACGTGGAGGCGCGGGCGCATCCGCCGTGAGCAGGGTGACCACCTCGGCGGCGCCGGGCCGGTCGGCCGGGTGCCGGGCCATCAGCGCGGCGAGCACCGGCGCGAACGATCCGGCGCGCTCGGCGGGCGCGGGGCGGCCGGCGGCGGCGCGGCGCATCTGCGCGAACGGGCCGTCCTCGCCCGAGCCCCACGGCGACCGGCCTTCGATCGCGGCGTAGAGGGTGGCCCCCAGCGAGAAGACGTCCGAGGCGGGCCCGGCTTCGGCGCCGTCGGCCACCTCCGGCGCGACGTACCCGAGCGTGCCCGTGAGCTGGGCGCCGCCGGTGCGGGTGACCTCGGTCCAGCGGGCGATGCCCAGGTCGGTGAGCTTGGCGACGTCGTCCGCGGTCACCAGGACGTTGCCCGGTTTGACGTCGCGGTGGACGATGCCGCGGGCGTGCATGTCCGCCAGCGCCGCGGCGAGCTGCGTGCCGATCCGCCGGACGCGGTCCTCGGGCAGCGGCCCCCCGTCGTCGACGAGCTCTTCGAGGCTCCGGGCGGCCAGGTACTCCGTGACCAGCCACTGAGCGTCCCCGTCGGTGACCGTGTCGAACACCGTGACCACGTTCGAGTGCAGCAGGCCGGCCCCGATCCGCGCCTCGCGCCGGATCTGCCCGGCGTCCTCCCCCAGCGCTCGTTTGAGCGTCACCTGCCTGCCGAGCTCCAGATCGACCGCTCGCCAGACCACGCCCATGCCACCTCGGCCGAGCTCCTCCTCCAACCGGTACCGGTTGGCCACGACCCGCCCCATGCCCACGCGGGCAGTGTACGAAATCGCGTATCGGCTCGCTGACCCCGCGTCACCGTGAAACGGCGCAGCGGCGGCGCGGCCGGCAGACGGCGCCGCCGAAGCCACGGTGGCCTGCGGCTCGTGCGGGCACCGGTTGCGGGTGTTCAGCCCCGCCCGGCGCCGATGGTGGAAACTGGCCTGGGCCGGGCCGTGCAGGGGCCGCGTCAGCCGAGACTCCACCGCTGGTTGCTGCCGCCGTTGCAGGACCACAGTTCGACCGGGGCGCCCTCCGCGGTGGAACCACCGGTGACGTCCAGGCACAGCCCGGACCGCGCCGCGGTGACGGTGCCGTCGGGGTTGACGTTCCACTGCTGGTTGGCCTGGCCGTTGCAGGACCAGACGATCACCTTGGTCCCGGGACTGGTGCCCTGGCCGGAGGCGTCCAGGCACAGCGGCGTGCCGGCCGGCGTGACGGTCAGCTGGGCGGCGGCGGTCCGCGTCCACGTCTGCCCGGCCCGTCCGTCACACCCGCCGATGGTCACCTGCGTGCCCGGGGTGCCGGCCGAGGGCGCGGCAAGGCACTTGGCCGCGCCCACCGCGTGCAGCGGGCCGGTGGTCCCGTCCCCCGGTGGCGTGCTGCCGCCGGGCACGTACGGGCACTTGGGCGTGTAGACCGAGATGGAGCGGGGGTCGGGTGGCGCCGGGCACAGGAAAGCCGGGTACCGGGTGTCGCTGTCCAGGAAGGTTTTCAGCCACGGGATCAGCAGTTTCATCTCGACGTTGTTGGGGTGGGTGTAGTAGACGTGGTCGGCGCCCGCGATCTGGGCGAAAACGCTCTGCGTCGAGGCGGGCATGGTGGCGTAGAGACCGCTGAGGTAGGACGGTGTGACCACGCTGTCGTTCTGCCCGCCGAGCACCATCGTCGGCACCCGGTCCGTGGCCAGCGACAGGTTGCCCACCGGCGAGCCGGGCGCGAGCCCGATCGCGGCCTTGAGCGTGGGCCGGTTTTCCGCCGCGAGCACCGCCCCGGCCCCGCCCGCCGAGTGGCCGAGCACCGCCAGCCGGTTCGGGTCGACCCGGTCGCGCACCGGGCTCTGCGTCGTCAGGTAGTCCAACGCGGCCAGCAGTTCGGTACCGCGGGCGTCGGCGCTGTCGGTGCGGGTGCTGGTCTCCACGCCGATCACCACGAACCCGAACGAGGACAGCCACGGCCCCATCCACGCTTCCTCGTCGGCGAACAACGCGGAATAGCCGGGCACGATCGCCAGCGCACCCCAGGTCCCCAGGCTGGTGTCGGTCGGGTAGTACACCCGTCCGCCGTTGAACCCGTGGCCCGCCGGCACGCTCGCCGACGCCGTCGCGAACGGACCGGTGCTCGATTCGATCATCGCCACCGTCGGATCGGGGCCTCGCTGGTACGGATTGTCCGCCGTGCTGCCCCCCGGCCGGGCGAGGGCGGGCCAAGCCGTGAACACGGCCGCGGCCAGCGTGGCCAGGATGGCCACGACGATTCCGGTCGCCCGGGCCGGTGTCACGCCTCGTTGCATGCTCGCCTCCAGCGCCACGCGGACATTTCACCTCAGCGTGACAAGACGACCCCGCGACTTCAACAACGACCGCGCACCGGCGGAACGACCGCGCCGGCACGTCGGCGGATCACCGCTGGTCACTCACTTGTTTCGATCCGCTCGACGCGGCCGCCGTCACCCGGTTACCCGGTCACGGCGGGGAAAGTTTCAGCGCAGCAAGGGTGCCGCGGGTCCCGGCCCGCTCATTTCGCGAGCAGGGTGAGCAACCTCGCCACTTCGTCGCGGACCGCGTCCCGGCCGGGAGCCAGGTAGCGGCGGGGGTCGGTGATCGTCGCGTGTTCCCCGAGCGTGGAGCGCACCGCTTCGGTGAGCACCTGGTTCAGCCGCGTGCCGATGTTGACCTTGACGATGCCGCTCGCCACCGCCCCGCGCAGTCCCTCGTCGGTCACGCCGGAGGAACCGTGCAGCACCAGTGGAACCGGGACGCTCCGCGCGAGCGCGGCGATCAGCCCCTCGTCCAGCACCGCACTGCGGTCGGTCATGGCGTGCGACGAGCCGACGGCCACCGCCAGCGAGTCCACGCCCGTCGCGGCGGCGAATTCGCGGGCCTCGCCGGGGTCCGTGCGCACGCCGGGTGCGTGGGCGCCGTTCTTGCCGCCGATCTCGCCGAGTTCGGCCTCGACGCGGCAGTTCGCGGCGTGGCAGCGTTCGACGACCGCTTTCGTCCTGGTCACGTTTTCGGCGTAGGGCAGCGCGGCGGCGTCGAACATGACGGACGTGATGCCGAGGTCGAGTCCTTCGTGGATCAGCCGCTCGTCCTCGACGTGGTCGAGGTGGACCAGCACGGGCACGGTCGCGTTCGCGGCCAGGCGCAGGCAGGCGGCCGCGAACGGCGCGAGGGAACCGTGGTAGCGCACGGCGTTCTGCGAGATCTGCAGGATCACCGGGAGCCCGCTCAGCTCCGCGCCGGCCACGACGGCCTCCGCGTGCTCGATCAAAATCGCGTTGAACGCCCCGATCGCGCGCCGTTGCGCTCGCAGGTCGTCCAGCAAGGCGGCCCAGTTCATCGCATCCTCTCCGCTTTCACCACACGAATCCACCGGCCCCTGGCCGCGACATCGATCTCGCCGGCCACCGGCCGCAGCACCGCCGCCGCCGACGTGGCGACGACGTCCGCCAGCGCCACCGGCCAGTCCACTTCGGACGTTCCACCGGCGTCACCCAGGTGCCTCGCCAGCGCCGCGGCCGCGGCGTCGCCGGCACCGGCCGGATTGCCGGTTACGACTTCGGCCGGCCGCGCGCGCCAGGCGCCCCTCGGGGTGACGGCGATCGCGCCGTCGGTGCCGAACGTCGCCACCACGGCCGAGGCTCCCTCGGCGACGAGGTCGTGACAGGCGTCGGCCGCCGCCCGGGCCGGGCCGGTCAGTTCCGCCAGTTCGGTCTCGTTCGGCATGAGCACCGCCCCGCTGCCCGCGGCGAAGCGGAGAGCGGCGCCGGAGACGTCGGCGATGACCGGCACCTCGTGCCGGACGCACAGCCGGGCCAGCTTCGCGGGGACGTCGGCGGCCAGCCCGGCGGGCACGCTGCCGGAGATGACGACGGCGCCCGCTCCGGCCGCGAGCTCGGCGCGAAGCGCATCGACGATGCCCGCTTCCGCGGGTTCGCCGGCCGGAAAGCCGTTCTCCTGCAACATCGTCGTGCCGTCGGCGCGGGTCACCACCGCGACGGTCCGCCGCACCGCGGGCAGCGCGGGCACGAGCCGGTGCGCGAGGCCGAGCCGGTTCAGCCCGGCCCGGAACTCGTCCGGCGCGCCGGTGGTGGTCAGCGCCAGCGCCAGGCTCTCGCCGCCCAGCGCCCGGACCACCGCCGCGACGTTCACGCCCTTGCCGCCGGCGCGCGACCGGACGTCCGGCACCCGCACGGTCTCCCCCACGCGCAGCACGTCCACCCGGTAGGTCACGTCGATGGCGGGGTTCAGGGTGACGGTGAGGATCCGCGGCGTCACGGCACCGCGCTGCCGGGGACCAGCTCCGTGGACTTTTCCGCGCGGTACACCATCAGGGTCGAGCCGGCCAGGGCCAGCACGATGCCCGCGATCTGGAACACGGTGGGAGCGGAGCCGAAGAGCAGCAGCGACAGGACGACGGTCAGCACGGGGGCGAGCGCGTTGGTCACCGGCGCCACGATCGACGCCTTGCCCCGGCTCATGGCCATCACCAGGAACAACGCGCCGACCGAGTTGAGCAGCTGCGTGCCCGCGGTGAGCGCGGGCGCCTGCCACGGGAACGCCAGCGGCAGCCCGCCCATCATCAGCACGGCGACCGGGATCAGCAGGAGCCCGCTGATCGTCATCCAGCCGAACGTCGAGGCGTCGTCCACCCCGGCGAGCGCCGCCTTGCGCATGAAGAACGCCTGCACGCCCCACGCCACGCAGACCCCGACCGCCAGCAGCAGGTAGAGCCACCCGTCTCCGCCGGCCTCCCCGGTGGAGACGGAGAACAGGACCACGGCGACCAGCGCGAGCACCACACCGGCCCACGACCACCCGCCGAGCCGCTCGCGCAACGCGCCGAGCGCCAGCAGCACCGTGACAGCGGGCGAGAGCGCGACGATCGGGAAGATCACGTAGGCGGGTCCGATCGTGAGCGCCTTGAACAGCACCAGCTGGCCGCCCGCGCCGGTGAGCCCGATCAGCAGCCCGTACCCGGCGGCGACCCGGCCGCGGTCGAACTTCCGGCCCCGCAGCGAAACCCACGCGGGCACGAGCATGGTCAGCGCCCAGAGCACGTAGACCATCGGGTCGGGGTAGTCGTAGAGCTTGGTGGGCAGGCTGGAGAGGGCTCCCCAGACGCCCCAGAACACCACCAGCAGTCCCGCGTACGGGATCCAGCTGTTCGTGCGGGTGAAAGACATCTCGGCTCCTCAGCGGGACAGGGATGCGGTCGAGTGGACTTGCCCGGCCCGCAACGGGTGTCCGTGCAGGCGTGCCGCGTAGAGCGCGGCACCGATGTGCGGTTCCAGCAGCGGCTCACGCAGGTCGTACTCGAGGGAAAGGGCATCGCGGAACGACGCCAGCACGTGCGCCGAACCGAACATGCCCCCGGAGTAGGACACCGGAACCCGTTGTGCGTCGGGGAATTCGAGAGCGCGCCGGCCGACGTCCACGAGCAGCGCGAGCTCCCGCCCCGCTTCCCGGAGCACCCCGGTGGCGACCGCGTCACCCGCGTCCGCGGCCCGGACCACGACCTTGCTCAGGCTCGCGATGCGCCCCCGGTCGCCGTGCCACCGGTTCACCACGACGTCGATCGCGTCGAAGTCGGCGGCCAGCCCCAGAGCTTCGCGCATTTCGCCGACCAGCGGCCCGGCCGGCAGCCGTCCGTCGACCATGCGGCTGAACGCGTTCAGGCCCTGGATCGCGACCCAGTAGCCGGATCCCTCGTCCCCGAACAGTTCGCTCCAGCCACCGCCGCGCCACTGCCGGCCTTCGTGCTCCCCGTAGGCGATCGAGCCGGTGCCGGCGACGACGCCGATGCCGTCGGCCGCCCCCAGCGATCCCGCCCAGCCGCAGATCATGTCGTTGCCGCACCGGTAGTTCGCCGTACCGAGGATCCTGGCCGGCAACGCGTCGAGTTCGGGTACGTCGGCACTGATCTCGCCGTAGGCGGGCAATCCGAAGAACGCGTAGGTGAGGTCCGCGACCGCGATGCCCGCGGTGTGGCACACTTCGCCGATCCCTTGCCGCAGCAACGGCTCCACGATCGGCAGCCCGTCGCTGAGGTAGTACACGCTCGCGGTCCTGGCCTCCGCGGCGATCCGGCCGGCCGCGTCGATCAGGCAGAAAGCCGTCTTCGTTCCCCCACCGTCGACACCGAGGAACATTCAGCTCACCTCCGGGGGATCGAACTCGTGGATGACCACGCCCCGCACGACGCGGTTCACTTCGCCGCCGGGGAACGGGTTGTCCGGGGTGAGGCCCAACGCGAGCGAGCAGGCGAGGGCCGTCGACTGCGCCGCGATCACGGCGAGCAGCGCCCAGACCGCGACGGGCACGCCGGGCGGCGACGGGACGGGCCAGCACCGCGCCCCACCGAGCTTCGCGCCGTCGTCCCCGCCCACCACGACCACCCGTTCTTCGCCGAGCGACCGCACCAGCTCGCGCGCGATGTCCTCGTCGTACTTCCGCGCGTGCGGATCGACGGACCGGAACACCACGGCGATCGTGCGGTCGTCGAGCACCGACTTCGGCCCGTGCCGGAAGCCCAGTGCGGAATCGGCGATGCCGACCACCTCGCCCCGGGTCAGCTCCAGGCACTTGAGCGCGGCTTCCCGGGCCAGTCCGCGCAGCGGCCCCGAGCCCAGGAACACCAGCCGGGCCGGCTTGGCGCCGGCGATCGCGGAGGCGCGGTCCGCGGCACCGTCGAGCACCTCCGTCCCGGCGCGCGCCAGCGCCTCGACGTCGACGTCCAGGCCGAAGGCGAGCAGCGCGGCCAAGGCCATGCCGGTGAACGACGAGGTCATCGCGAAGCCGCGGTCGTTCACCTCGTCCGGCAGGGCCACCACGACGGCGTTCTCCGCGTCCGACCACTGCCGGGCGAGCCGCCCCCACGGGTCGCAGGTGAGCACCAGGTGCCACAGCCCGGGAGCCAGCCGGTGCAGCAGCTCCGCCGCGGCGACGGACTCCGGGCTGTTGCCGCTGCGCGCGAAGGACACCAGCAGGATCGGCCGGTCGTCCACGACCACGGCACGCGGATCGGCGACGATCTCCGTGGTCGCGATCGCCTCGACCGGGCGGCCGAGGTGGTTCGCCAGGTCACGGGCCACGACCTCACCGATGAACGCCGAGGTGCCCGCCCCGGTCAGCACGATCCTGGCGCCGGCGCCGGAGAGGGCGGCGCCGACCAGCGCCTCGATTTCCGGCCGGGCCCGCCGCACGACGTCCGCGACCCGGATCCAGGTATCGGGCTGCTGCCCGATCTCCCGCGCTGTCCGGCTGTCGCCGGACCACCGCACGCTCCCGCTCATAGGTGTTGCCTCCGATTTGCCGTTCGTCCTTTCGGAGACTCATCCGCTCCCCGGTGCGGGGGCAAGGTCCGGTGTCCAAATGCGCATTCGGATTGAGCGTTTCGCCGGCTGTCGTAGGCTCGGCCCATGTCCACACGGAAGCGGGGCACCACCCGGGCCGAACGGCTCTCGGAGATGTTGCGGGTGCTCGCGGACACCGGCTCGGTGCAGGTGGGTGAGCTGTGCGCGCGCTTCGGTGTCTCCGCCGCCACGCTGCGGCGCGACCTCGCGAAGCTGGAGGAGCAGCGGCTGCTGACCCGCACCCACGGCGGCGCGCGGCCCCGGGGGCGCACGAACGAGGTGCCGCCGCCCTACCGGGAAGGCCGGTCCCGGGACGCCAAACGCGCCATCGTGCACGCGGCGATCCGCACGCTGCCGACCGGGCCGCACGTCATCGCCCTCACCGGCGGCTCCACCACGAGTGAGCTCGCGCGGGAACTGCCGGGCCGGGCGGATCTGACGGTGGTCACGAACGCGTTGAACATCGCGATGGACCTGGCGCTGCACCCCCGGCTGAAGCTGGTCGTCGTCGGCGGGGTCGCCCGGCCCCAGTCCTACGAGCTGGTCGGCCCGTGGGCCGAGCACGTGCTGGCCTCGATCAGCGTCGGGACGGCGTTCGTCGGCGTGGACGGCATCGACGCGACGGCGGGCATCACCACGCACGACGAGAACGAGGCCCGGACCAACCGCGCCATGCTCGGCCGCGCCCAACGGGTGGTCGTGCTGGCCGACGGCAGCAAGCTGGGGCGGTCCACCCTCGCCCGCATGGGTGACATCCAGGACGTGCACGAGGTCATCACCGACGCCTCCGCCGCGGCCGGGGCGGTCGCGGCGATCCGCCGGGCCGGGGTCCGGGTCACCGTGGTCGAGGTCGGCTCCGCCGGGGACCGCTGAAACGCTCATCGCGAATGCGCGTTTCGTTGACCGCGGTGATCGGGCTGCCTACCTTTCGCCGACAACAGCCCCGACGATGATGGAGTCCGGATGAAGCGCTCTCTCCCCGTCCACGGCAAGCGGTTGGCTTCGTTCACCGCGGCGGGCGCACTGGCCGCCGGCGTGCTCGCCGCGGCCGCCACACCCGCCTCGGCCGCGGTCACCCTGCCCCCGCAGGCCGCCGGGTTCGACTACCAGATCGGCGGCGCCTACACCCCGCCGTCGGGGGTGCAGATCGTCAGCCGCGACGTCTCGGCGGCCGCGGCGAGCGGCAAGTACAACATCTGCTACCTCAACGCTTTCCAGGCCCAGGAAGGCCAGGACGGCGACTGGCCGAGCGACCTGCTGCTCCGCGATTCGAACGGCAACAAGGTCGTCGACCCCGACTGGAAGGAAACCCTGCTCGACCTGCGCACCGCCGACAAGCGCAGCCGGGTGGCGGCCAAGGTCGGCAGCTGGATCGACACGTGCGCCTCGAGGGGCTACCAGGCGATCGAGCCGGACAACTACGACAGCTACAGCCGGTCCAAGAACCTGCTCACCACCACCCACGCGCAGGAGTACATCAAGCTCCTGTCGGCCCGCGCCCACGGCAAGAACCTCGCCATCGCCCAGAAGAACACCCCGGAACTGGCCGGCAACCGGGTCGCCAACGGCCTCGACTTCGCCGTCACCGAAGAATGCGGGGAATACGAGGAGTGCGCCGACTACGCCGGCCCGTTCAACAACCGGGTGGTCGACGTCGAGTACACGGCTTCGGGCATGAGCAAGGCCTGCCCGGAGTGGCAGAGCAAGATCAGCATCGTCCGGCGTGACCTCTACGTGGTGCCCCAGGGATCGAGCGGGTACGTCCGCAAGACCTGCTGACCCGTTGTCCATTGAGGACGAGGGCGCGCCACGATCGAGCACTTGACATGCTCGGTTCCGCTCGTTTTACTGCTGTGCACGTCGGAACGCCGCGTCCGGCGTCAGAGGTACGCCCAGCCGGTATGTCGGTGTTCACCGCGAGCCCGGACTGAGTCGCCAGGACCTCTTCGAGAGTCCGAGGCGGGGTCGTACCCACCATCATCCGGAGCCTGCGATGATGTCTTTCCCGCTCCCCGGCAAGACCCGCTGATGGACCGCCGCGGATTCCTGCGCGGCGCCGGCGGCCTGGCTCTCGGTGCCGCCCTCGCCGGCTGCGGCCCGGCGCGGGCCACCGGGGGCCCGGTCACCGTCGAGATCTGGCACGGCCAGACCGACACCGGCAAGAAGGTGCTCGACACGCTCGTCGCGGACTTCCACCGGACCCACCCCGGGATCCGGATCGACCTCGGCGGCGGGGTCCTCGCCGACGCGATGCTCCAGAAGATCACCGCGGCGCTCGCGTCGGGGTCGTTCCCGGACATCGCCTACGTCTTCGGCTCGGACCTCGCCAGCGTGGCCCGCAGCCCCAGCGTCGTCGACGTCACCGACCTCGTCGACGCGGGCCCTGGCTTCTGGGCCCCGGCCCGGGAAGCGGTCACCGTCAACGGCCGCGTCCGAGCGGTCCCGGCGCTGCTCGACTCGCTGGCCGTGGTGTGCAACAAGCAGTTGTTCGCCGACGCCGGGATCCCGCTGCCCGCCGCCGGCTGGACGTGGGCCGACTTCGTCGCCACCGCGCGGAAGCTCACCGACCCGGGCAGCGGCACCTTCGGCACCGCCTGGCCCGCCACCGGCGACGAGGACACCGTGTGGCGCCTGTGGCCGATGATCTGGGACCTCGGCGGCGACGTCATCGGCGCCGGCGGGCGCGGCATCGGGTTCGCCGATCAGGGTGTCCGCGTCCTCGAGGTCCTCCGCGACCTCGCCGCGGCGCACGCGGTCTACCTCGACCCCAAGACCGGCAGCGAGCAGATGTACCAGGCGTTCCAAGGCGGCCACATCGGCATGGTCGCGACCGGCCCGTGGCAGCTGCCCGACATCGCCGACGCCGGGATCGACTACGCGATCGTGCCGTTGCCGAGCTTCAGCCGCCGTCCGGTCACCATTTCCGGCCCGGACACCTGGACGCTGTTCGACAACGGCGAAGAACGGGTGGCGGCGGCCCGCACCTTCCTGTCCTGGCTGGCGGACCCGGCCCAGGACGTCCGCTGGGACGACGGCGCGGGCAGCCTCCCGCTGAGCCGCCGGACGCGGCAACTGCCCGCGTGGCAGGACAAGACCGCCGAAACCCCGGGCCTGCCGGTGTTCGTCGACGCGCTGGAGAACGCCCGCGTCCGGCCCGTGCACCCGGCCTACCCCCAGGTGTCGGCGGCGCTCGGCACCGCGATCGTCGCCGTGCTGCTCGGCCGGGCGACCCCGGCCGACGCGCTGCGCGACTGCGCTGCGGCCGCGAACGCCGCCCTGATCATTCCGCGATAGGGAGCCGCCATGCCCGGACTGCCGAGGCCCATCACCGTGCCAAGCCGAGGCTCCGCCTCGGGCCGGGGGCTCCGCCACCCGGAACCCCCGAAGAGCTCAGTCACACCCGCACAACGCGGGCGGCGCCGCGAAACCGCGGCCGCGTGGGCCTACGTCTCCCCCGCCGTGCTCATCATCCTCGGCCTGGGCGTGGTGCCCGTGCTCTGGTCGCTCGTGCTGTCCTTCCAGGCCGACGACCTGGTGACCCCGAGTCATTGGGTGGGCCTGGACAACTACGCCGCCCTCGCCCAGGACCCGCACTTCGCCCAGGCGGTTCGGAACACCGTGCTGTACACGGTGCTCTACGTCCCGCTCAGCATCCTGTTCGGGTTCCTGCTGGCGCAGGCGCTGAACCGGCGGATCCGCTTCGTCGGCGTCTACCGGACGCTCGTGTTCGTCCCGTTCGTGCTGTCGGCGACGGCCCAGGGCGTGCTGTTCTCCTTCATCCTCGACCCGCAGTTCGGCGCGGCCAACTCGCTGCTGCACCACCTCGGGGTGTCGCCGCAAGGGTTTCTGACCGACCCGGCCCAGGCGTTGCTGGTGCTGGTCGGCATCACGCTGTGGAGCGGCACCGGCTTCTGCGTCGTGGTGTACCTGGCCGCGCTGCAGGACGTCCCGCCGTCGCTGGTCGAAGCCGCGCGGCTGGACGGCGCCGGGCCGTGGCGCGTGCTCCGGCACGTGACGCTGCCCGCGGTCACCCCGGTGACGGCGTTCCTCGTGCTGTGGCAGCTGATCACGTCGCTGCAGGTGTTCGACCTGGTCTACGTGACGACCAAGGGCGGCCCGCTCGGCTCGACCACGGTCATCGTCTACTTCGTCTGGGAGCAGGCGTTCAAGAACTTCACCGCCGGCTACGGCGCGGCGTCGGCCTACGTGCTGGCGCTGGCCCTGCTGGTCGTCGTGATCGCCGTCCGCCTGCTGCGCCGGCCCGGGAAGGCGCTGCGATGACAGCCCAGCCGACACAGCCCACCCGCCTCGAGGTGCCCGCGACCCCCGCCGTGCTGCCCGTGCTGCGCCGGCCCCGGCTGCCCTTCAGTCCCTGGCACCTGCTGCTCGTGCCGCTGGCGCTGCTGTTCGCGGCGCCGTTGGTCTGGCTGCTGCTCAGCTCGGTGATGAGCAACGCCGAGATCAACCGGTTCCCGCCCGCGCTCTGGCCGTCCCACGTGGACTTCGCCGGGTACCGCTATGTCCTCGAGAACGCGCTGTTCCTGCGCTGGTTCACGAACTCGCTGATCGTCTCGGCGGTGACCGTCGTGTCGAACCTGCTGTTCGGCACGCTCGGCGGGTACGCGTTCGCGCGGATGCGGTTCACCGGCTCGCGGGCGCTGCTCGCGCTGATGGTCGCGACGATGGCGATCCCCTTCCAGCTCACCATGATCCCGACGTTCCTGGTGATGAAGAAGCTCGGCCTGATCGACAGCCTGGGCGCGCTCATCGTGCCGTCGCTGGTGACGCCGTTCGCGGTGTTCCTGCTGCGCCAGTTCTTCCTGTCGCTGCCGCGGGAGCTCGAAGAGGCGGCCTGGATCGACGGCTGCTCACGGCTGCGCGTGCTGTTCACCATCGTGGTGCCGCTGTCGCGGCCCGCGCTGAGCACGGTGGCCGTGCTGACGTTCCTCAGCACGTGGAACGACCTGACCTGGCCGCTGATCGCGGTCAACCACGACACGACCTACACGCTGCAGCTGGGGCTCACGACGTTCCAGGGCCAGCACCACACGAACTGGGCCGCGGTGATGGCGGGCAACGTCATCACCGTGCTGCCCGTGCTGCTGGCCTTCCTCGGCGCGCAGAAGACGTTCATCCAGTCGGTCACCTCCAGCGGGCTCAAGGGCTGAGGCGTCCACTTCGCACAACCGGATCGGATTTCCATGCCTGTCAAGATCACCTTCGTCGGCGCGGGCAGCGTCGTGTTCACCCAGGGCCTGCTCGCCGACCTGTTCGCCTACCCGGAACTGGACGGTGTGCACGTCGCCCTGCACGACGTCGACCCGGACCGGCTGGCCACCGCGCTGGCCGCGGCCCGGCGGATCGCCGCCGTGCGGGGCGTCAAGCCGGTGCTGACCGCGCACGCCGACCGCCGGGACGCGTTGTCGGGCGCGGACTTCGTCGTGAACATCGTCCAGATCGGGATGGGTGCGGCGACGCGCACCGACTTCGAGGTCCCGGCGCGCTACGGCCTGCGCCAGACCATCGGCGACACCCTCGGCATCGGCGGGATCTTCCGCGCACTGCGGACGTTCCCCTTCCTGAAGGCCCTCGGGGAAGACATCGCCGACGTCTGCCCGGAGGCGTGGCTGCTGAACTACACGAACCCGATGGCGATGAACGTCCAGTACCTGAGCGAGGCCACCGGGCTGACCCGGGTCGTCGGGCTGTGCCACTCGGTCTACTGGACGGTGCACGGTCTCGCCGAGCTCGTCGGCGTGCCGTTCGACGAGGTCACCTACGTCGCGGCCGGCGTCAACCACCAGGCGTGGGTGCTGCGGTTCGAGCACGCGGGCGCCGACCTCTACCCGCGGCTGCGGGAGCTGGCCGCGTCCGACGGGCAGCTGCGGCGGCGCGTCCGCTTCGACATGCTGCAGCGGCTCGGCTACTACCCGACGGAGACGAGCGAGCACTCGGCCGAGTACGTGCCCTGGTACCTCAAGCACGACAGCGAGATCGAGCGCCTGCGGTTGCCGATCGGGGACTACCTCGGCATCGTCGCGGAGAACGAAGCCGAGTACGAACGGACCCGGCAGGCGATCGCGGCCGACGAGCCGCTGCCCGTCGAAGGCACCGGCGAATACGCGCCGCAGATCGTCCACAGCCTGGTCACCGGCACCCCACGGACCGTCTACGGCAACGTCGTCAACCGGGGCCTGATCGAGAACCTGCCGTCCGGCGGCGTGGTCGAGGTGCCGTGCCTGGCCGACGGCACCGGCGTCCGGCCGACGCGGATCGGCGCGCTGCCGCCGCAGCTCGCCGCCCTCAACCGGACGTACCTGAGCGTCAACGACCTGGTCGTGCGCGCGGCCGTCGAGGACGACCCACGCCACATCCGCCACGCGGCGATGACCGACCCGGCCACGGCGGCGACGCTGCCGGTCGAGCGGATCTTCGAGCTGTGCGACGACCTGGTCCGCGCCCACGGCGACCGGCTCCAGCCCGCCCTCCGCGCCGTCCTCGGCCGCTGACCCGCGGCTTCCGGGAACCGGCGGCGGACGTGGAATCGCCGGGCCACCGAGCCTCGCTTCCACGCCCGCCGCGGCCCGGCCGCACCCGTGCGGCGGTGAAATTTTCACGAGCCGCCCCACCATCGGCGCCGGTGGTTGGATACCCGCTCACCGGTCTTGTCGACGGCCAACGGGTTACGCTACGGTGACCTGGGAGCGCTCCCAGCCCGCGGGCTCAATGCCTGCTGCCTCGCATTCCGTGAGAGAGGAACACCATGCGAGATACCGTGGGAAGGAAGCGCGCGGTCCCCCGCTCGGGTCTCCGAGGGGTGTGCGCGGTGGTGCTGGCCGGCCTGGGTGTCGTGCTTCCGGCACCTGCCGCCTCGGCCGCCACCGTGGACACCTCCGCCGCGTACGTGCTGGTCAACCGCAACAGCGGCAAGGCGCTGGACGTCTCCGGAGGCGCCACCTCCGAGGGGGCCAGGATCACCCAGCGCACCCGTGACGACCGCACTTCGCAGCAGTGGCAGTTCGTCGACTCCGGCGGCGGCCAGTACCGCATCAAGTCCAAGCACAGCGCCATGGTCCTGGGTTTTCCCTCCACCGCCGACCGCGCCGGGCTCGTGCAGGGCACCGACACCGGCCGCGCCGGACAGCAGTTCCGGCTGGCCGACTCCGCCGGCGGCGACGTGCGCCTGCTCAACCGGGCCAGCGGCAAGGCCGTGGACGTGCTGGGTTCCGCCACCGCCGACGGCGCGCGGATCGTCCAGCTGCCCGACTCCGGCGGTGCCAGCCAGCGGTGGCAGCTGATCAAGCTGAACGCCGACACGACGCCACCGACCGCGCCGGCCAACCCCCGCACCGCGAACCTGACGTGCACCGGCGTGACGTTCTCGTGGTCGGCGTCGTCCGATGACGTCGGGGTGGCCTTCTACGACGTCTACCACGACGGGCAGCTCATGACCTCGGTGCCGGGCACGGCGCTGTCGGCCGACCTGACCGTCGTGCCCGGGGCGAACTGGGGCTTGTACGTCAACGCCCGGGACGCCGCGGGCAACGTCTCCCAGGCCAGTCCCACGGTCCCCGTCACCGTGCCGCAGTGCCAGGCCGACACCGAGCCACCGACCACCCCCACCGGCGTGACGGCGACCGCGTCGGGCACGACGGTCACCGTGCGGTGGACCCCTGCCACCGACAACGTCGGCGTCACGGGCTACGAGGTGCTGCGCGACGGAACCGTGGCCGGCTCGGCCAGTGGCGCGGCCACGACCTCGTTCACCGACAGCGGCCTGGCCGCGAACACCCGCTACCAGTACCAGGTGCGGGCGCGCGACGCGCAGGCCAACCGCTCGGCCCCGAGCACGGCGGTTCCGGTCACCACCGGCGCCTCCTGCGCCACGGCGCTGTGCTCGGTCACCAGGGTCACCACCGAAACCGACCTGCCATGGGGGCTGACCACCCTGCCCGACGGACAGGTGCTCTACAGCCGCCGCGACACGTTCGAAATCGTCCGCCTCGACCCCGCGACCGGCACGAAGACCGTCGTCGGCCGGATGCCGAACGTGGCGGGAACCGACGGCGAGGGCGGAGTTCTGGGCCTCGCCGTGGCCACCGACTTCGCGAGCGACCCGTGGCTCTACGTCATGCACACCAGCTCGACCGACAACCGGGTGGTGCGCATCCGCTACACCGGCGGCGTGCTCAGCGGCACCCCGCAGATCCTGCTCACCGGCATCCCGCGCAACAAGTACCACAACGGCGGCCGGCTGCGCTTCGGGCCCGACGGCAAGCTCTACATCTCGACCGGTGACGGCCAGAACGGCGACTGGGCCCAGGACCTCACCATCCTGGCCGGCAAGGTCCTGCGCATCAACCGCGACGGCACCGTTCCCTCGGACAACCCGTTCGGCACACCGGTGTGGAGCTACGGTCACCGCAACCCGCAGGGCCTGGCCTTCGACTCGCAGGGCCGGCTCTGGGAACAGGAATTCGGCAACTCCGTCATGGACGAGACCAACCTGATCGTCCGCGGCGGCAACTACGGCTGGCCCCGCTGCGAGGGCACCACGGGCAGCTGCGGCGAAGCCGGCTTCATCGCGCCCAAGCACACCTACCCGGTGGCCGAGGGTTCGTGCAGCGGCATCGCCGTGGTCCGCACCGGCCTCTACATCGCCTGCGAGCGCGGAACGCGGCTGTACCGGGCCGAAATCTCCGGTGACAGCCTGACCGACGTCCAGCAGTACCTCAACGGCACGTACGGGCGGCTGCGCACCGTGGAGCCGTCCGCCGACGGCGGCTTGTGGCTGACCACCAGCAACTACGGCGACAAGGACAGCATCCCCAACAACAGCAACGAAAGCATCCTCAAGGTCGAGCTCGGCCGGTGAACCCCGGCCGCGGGCCGGGACAACCGGCCCGCGGCCGTCCCCTCACGGAAGGAGAGCCGGCATGGCTCACCGCAGGACACCCATGCACCGTCGAATGTGGACGGTGACGGCGGCGGCGATCGTCATCGCGGGCGTGGTGACGCCCGCGGCGTCCGGCACCACCACGGCAGCACCGTGCACCCCGGGCGCGACCTACGGTCCGCCGTTGCCCGGCCAGGCGGTGGCGGCCCAGCTCGTCCGGGGCGGGTTCGCCTTCCTCGAAGGGCCCACCTGGGACCGGCGGACGGGCACCCTGCTGCTGTCGAACATGCAGAACCCCACCGGCCCCCAGGGCGTGCAGCCGTCGGCGATGCTCCGGTACACGCCGCCGGCCACCTTCGAGACGTTCATCCCCGCCGCCGGCAGCAACGGGCTGGCGATCAGCGCCGACGGGACGCGGGTGCTCGCCGCCACCCACGACAACCGCACCGTTTCCGCCTACAGCCTGGCCGACCGCAGCCGCACGACGGTGGCGGCCGGCTACCTCGGCCGCGCGTTCAACTCGCCGAACGACCTCACCACCGGCCAGGACGGCACCACCTACTTCACCGACCCGAACTACCAGCGCGGCAACCGCGCCGACGAGCAAGGCGGCCGGACCAGCGTCTTCCGCGTCCGCGACGGCGTGGTCAGCCTCGTAGACGACACGCTGCCGCAGCCGAACGGCATCGTCCTGTCCCCCGACGGCAAGACGCTCTACGTGGGGGCCACCGGCGCCAACGCGATCATGAAGTACACCGTCTTCCCCGACGGCACCACCGGCAACCGCACGACGTTCGCGAACATGCGGACCCCCGACGGCGCGACCATCGACTGCGCGGGCAACCTGTACTGGGCCTCCTACGACGAAGGGCTCGTCCACGTCTTCGCCCCATCGGGCACCCAGCTCGGCACCATCTCCGCCGGTCGCAACACCACGAACGCGGCGTTCGGCGGCCCGGACGGGCGAACCCTGTACCTCACGTCCGGCGTCACCGGCGCATTCGGCCTGTACCAGACGCACCTCAACGTACCCGGCAACCCGTACTGACGAAGCCGGCGCGGGTTCGGCCGCGGATCACCTGGGAGGAGCAGGCCTTGTCGCCGCGGCACGGCCGGGCCGGGTGCGGGTTCGACCGCACCCGGCCCGGCCGTGTCCGGCCCTGCCCTGCCCTGCCCGCGGATGCCGGCTCGTCGTTCGGTGCGGATGCACCGGCGGGGAGCCGGGCTTGCGGCGGCAGCTGCTGCCGGACACCGGCCTCGTGCCATTCGGTCAGCCGCCGCCAACAGGCGGCCCGGAGGCGGCGAACAGCGCGGTGGGCGGGCGATTTCAGCCGATGCCGGTACGGACCACGTACAGGATGGCTTCCAGCGCGGCGCGGTCATCGGCACGCTTACGGCCGGGATAGCGGAAACACCGCGGGTGCATCGGAAGCAGCGGCTCCAGCCGCTCCGCAGCTGGTCGGTCTGAACTTCCTGCCTCACCAGGTGAGCGGCGGATCGGGCGGCTTCGCGCCGGCCGGCTCCGGAAGAAGTCGCGCGCAACTGCAACAGATCGCGCGCCGCGGGCATCTTAAGGGGTGTGCACTTCGAAGAGTTCGCACGAGAACAACTGCCCAGCCTGCTCCGCTTCGCCGCCGTGCTGACCGGTGACCGGGAACTGGCTCAGGACGTGGTGCAGGACGCGCTCGTGCGCGCGCACAAAAGCTGGCGGCGGATAGCGACGGCCGATCGGCCCGAGCTGTACATGCGGAAGGTGGTCGTCAACGGCTACCTCTCGTGGCACCGCCACTGGTACCAGCGGTCCGTGCACCCCACCTCGGACGTGGCCCGGTTCCGGGAGCCGGCCGCGCCCGATCCGGCGCGGCGGATCGCCGATGCCGACCAGCTCACCGGGATGCTCGCCCGGCTGAGCCGCGCGCAACGAGCGTCGATCGTGTTGCGGTTCTACGAGGACCGCGACGACGACGAAATCGCGGCGGTGCTCGGCTGCGCGACCGGAACGGTGCGCAGCCACATCTCGCGCGGACTGAACTCGCTGCGCATCCAGCTCACCGAAGGCAAGGAGACTGTGTGATGACCGACCTCGACGAGTTGCGCCGCGCGCTGCGCGCTCGGGAAACCCTGGCGCCCGATCCCGGTGCCGTGCTGACCGTCGCGACCCGCCGGATCCGGCGGCGCCGGACGGTGAGCGTCGCCGCGGTGACCCTCACCGTGGCCGCCGTCGGTGCCGGCACCTTCGCCCTGCTCGACCGGGGTGCCCCGGCGGTGTCACCGGTCACGCCCGCGAGCGCTTTGTCCGCCGTGCCGGCCGGTGCCAAGGTGCCCCCGGCCGCGCCGCCGGTGAGCCTGCAGGACAGTTCCTGGGAGCCGGCCATGTGGGCCGTCCAGCCGCACTTCGCCGGCCTGCACTACGGGCAGGACCACAAGTACGCGTTCGAGATCGAAGTCCGGGAAAGCGCCGCACCCAAGGGCGCACTGCCCGCGAAGCCTTCGGCCGCCGGCCAGATCTCCCAGCCGCAGTCGGTCATGTGGCAGGACGGACCGGATCGCTGGATCTGGGCGAGGACCACGAAACCGGTGACGGCCGGGGAAATGCTCGCCCTGGTGAAGAAGATCGGGACCACGCCGCCGTCGATCGCGTCGCCGCTGAAGTCGGTGCGCGTCCCCGACGGGCAGAAGGTCGTCACGTTCACCAGCGAGCCGCTGGCCAACACCCTCGTCCTCTGCCCCGAAGCCGAGGCGGTGAAGGCCCCGCTCGACAGCCGGTGTTTCTCCATGTTCGTTTCACCGAGCAGCCGCGCCGCGGACAGCGCTTCGCCCGGGGACCCGCTCCCGCTGCACCAGCGCCGGACGCTCGGGGCCTACACCATCGAAGTCGACAGCTCGCAGGCCGGCAAGCAGGCCGCACAGGAGCTGCTGAATTCGGTGCAGCTGAACCACTGATCGGTTTTCACCGGTAGTCATCGGAACAGTTCCGGAACCCGCACGGGAAGCAGTGCACGACAAAGGGGCGCCGCCGCGCCCCTTTGTCGTCCCACCGTCCCGCATTCGTGAGCATTGGCGTCTCGCCCTGCCGAAAGAGTTTCGATGCGTACTTCCGTGATCATCGTCCTGCTGGGCGTCATCGTCGGCGCGTGCACCGCGGCGATCTTCCTCGATCCCGCGAAGCTGACCGCCACGCCGGAAAGACCGGCCACGGCGCCGTCGCCGGACTTCCCCGCGCGGTCGTTGATCGCGCCTTCAGCCGCACCGAGCCCGAAGGACGTCAAGGTGGCGGTCGATGTCCGGGGCGAGTGGTCCTGGGCGTTGCGCGAACTCGGCTCGGGTGTCGTGGTCGGCGACGGAACCTTGCGCAACACGACCGAATCCGTGGTCAAGATCTGGCTCGCGGTGGACTTCCTCGCCTCGCACGCGCCACCGCTCGCGGCCGACGACGAGGGCCGGCTGACCCGGATGATCCGGATGATCCGGAACAGTGACGATCACGCCGCCCAGGCGCTCTACCTGCGGCTCGGCGGGGACGAGTCGATCCGGCGGATGATCCGGACGTGCGACCTGCACGAAACGCGGATCCACCCGGATTGGTGGTCCAAGACCACGATGTCCGCGAGCGACGCGACGCTGCTGGGCCGGTGCGTGGCGCGGGGCCCGGGGGTGAGCGAACCGTGGCGGGCCAAGGTGCTGGAGCTCATGCGGTCGGTCGATCCGGGCGACGCGTTCGGTATCGCGGAGGCGCCGGCCCTCGCGGGCGAGCGGGTGGCCGTCAAGAACGGCTGGACGCGGCACGGCACCTGGTGGGCGGTGAACTGCCTGGCGATCTGGGACCACTGGGTGCTCGCGGTCATGGTGCACTACCCGGACCAGGGCACCGAATACCGCTACGGGGCCGATGTCTGCATGAACGTTGCCCAGCAACTGTTCGGCTCGTGGTGAGCGGTCCGATGCGAAACGTGGACAACGAGCCGGCCACCCTCGAAGATGGTTACATGGACAAGGTCTTCAGCCGCCGGGCCGCGCTGGTCACCGGCGCGGGCCTGAGCGCCGGCCTCGCGTTGCCCGGCGTCGCCCGTGCGGCCGGCGACGGCACCGTGGGGTTCACCCTCGACGCCGAGACCCTCGACGGCGGCGAACAGATCACCTCCGTCACCCTCGGCACCGCCCGGGCCGGGCCGATCGACCCCGCGAGCCTGACCACCGGCACGTTCCGCGTGCACGCCAAGGCCACCAGCCCGATCGACACCGGCGGTCAGGACGCCGGCTACGACCTCGACCGGCCCGTGACGGCCGCCCGGCTGGACCGCCGCGGCGACATCGTGCTGGAACTCGGCCACGGGGAAGGCCAACCCGGGGCCGGCACCCTCGGCTACCTCGACCGCAAGAGCCGCAACGTCCGGCTCGACCTCGTCTACACCATCACGCAGACCGCCCCCGTCCGTTCGCGGCACGGCCGCCCGGTCACCTTCACCCGGTTCACGCAAGGCCGGCTGGCCAACGCCGAGGTCGATGCCTTCGGCTACCACACCTCCCGCTCCGGGATGAAGTACCGGCTGTACTCCCCCGCGGCGCCACGCGGCCGGCGCCCCTTGATCGTCTGGCTCCACGGAGGCGGCGAAGGCGCTTCCCTGCCCGACCACTACTACGACAACGAAACCACGTTGCGCGCCAACCGCGGTGCCCTCGGGTTCGCCACCCCGGAAGCGCAATCGACCTTCGACGGCGCCTACGTGGTGGCGCCGCAGAGCACGTCCGCCTGGATGGACGACGGCCCCCGCTTCGCCCCGCTCATCCACGAAATCATCCGGGAGGTCCAGCGCACGCGGCCGATCGACCCCGGCCGCGTCCACGTCGCGGGGTGCAGCAACGGCGGCTACATGACCTTGAAGATGACGACGACCTACCCCGGCACGTTCGCCGCGTCGGTGCCGATCTGCGGCGTCGTCACCGCCCGGAACGAGGGCGGCCCACCGCTGGTGCCGGACGCCGAACTGGCCGCGATCAGCACCCCCACCTGGCTGGTCGCCTCCCGCGACGACGACACGGTGGATCCCCTGGCCAACACCGTCCACGCCCGCGAACTCATCCGCCGCTCCGAACTGACGCTCTACGACCAAGTCGTCTGGAACGGCCACCGGTTCCCCGGCCACTGGTCGTGGATCTACGTGGCCCGCAACGACCCGAGCACCCGCGGCACCCACCTCTGGCAGTGGATGGCGCGGAAACGCCGCTGACCCCGAACCGGGTGCGCGGTCAGGGCAGCGCGGCCAGCAGGGCGTCGAGGGTGATCGGCAGCTTCCGCACCCGCACGCCGGTCGCGTGGTACACCGCGTTCGCGACCGCCGCCGCGGTGCCGACGATGCCGATCTCGCCGACGCCCTTGGTGCCCATGGGGTTCACGTGCGGGTCGTGCTCGTCGAGCCAGTCCGCGCGCAGGTCGCCCACGTCGGCGTTGGTGGCGATGTGGTACTCGGCCAGGTCGTGGTTGACCACGTGCCCGGTGCGGGGATCCATGACGCTGTCCTCGAACAACGCCATCGACAGCCCCATCGTCATCCCGCCGAGGAACTGGGAGCGCGCGGTCACCGGGTTGACGATCCGGCCGGCCGCGAACGTGCCGTACAGCCGCGGAACGCGGATCTCGCCGGTGTCCGCGTCGACCCGCACCTCGGCGAACTGCGCGCCGAAGGCGTACATCGAGTACTGCTCCTCGGCCGGGTTCTCCGGCGTGTCCGCGCTCGCTTCGGCGCCCTCGGCCGGGTCGGTGCCGAACTTGTCGCGGAAGGCCCGCGCGGCCGCGACCACCGCCGATCCCCACGACGCGGTGCCGGACGAGCCACCGGCGACAGTGGCGTTCGGGTAGCCCGTGTCGCCGATCCGGGCCTCGACGTCCGGCGCGGGCACGCCGAGCGCGTCGGCCGCGATCTGCGGCAGGATCGTCCACGCGCCCGTCCCGAGGTCGGCGGCGCCGATCTCCACGACGTACCGGCCGTCTTCGAACCGGATCAGCGCCGTGGATCCCGGCGACCGCTTCGCGGGGTACACCGACGCGGCGACGCCGGTCCCGGTCAGCCACCGGCCGTCCCGGCGGACGCCGGGACGCGGATCCCGGTCGGCCCAGCCGAAGCGTTCGGCCCCGGTGCGCAGGCAGGCGACGAGGTTCCGGCTGGAGAAGGGACGCCCGTTCTCCGGGTCGCGCTCGGGCTCGTTGCGCACCCGCAGGTCGATCGGGTCGATGCCGAGCGCCACGGCGAGCTCGTCCATCGCGACCTCCGGGCCGAACATCCCCGGGCACTCCCCCGGCGCCCGCATCCACGACGGCACCGGTACGTCCAGGGCGGCGAGCCGGTGGCTGGTGGCCCGGTCCGGCACCGCGTACATCATCCGCGCGGGCACCGCGGTCTGCTCGGCGAACTCCTTGATCCGCGAGGTCTGCTCGACGACGTCGACCCGCAGCGCGCGCAAGCGTCCGTCGCGGTCCGCGCCGAGCCGGACGCGCTGGATGGTCGGCGTCCGGTACCCGGCCAGTGCGAACATCTGCTGCCGGGTCAGCGCCAGCTTGACCGCGCGGCCCGGCACCGCGCGGGCAGCCAGTGCGGCGAGCACGACGTTCGCGTGCGGCCTGCCCTTCGACCCGAAGCCGCCGCCGACGTAGGGGCAGCGGACCCGGACCTTTTCCGGGGGCAGCCCGAACACCTCGGCGACGGTGGACCGGACGGAGTGCACGCCTTGGGTGGAGTCCCAGAGGGTCAGCACCCCGTTGTCCCACAACGCGGTCGTCGCGTGCGGCTCCAGCGGGTTGTTGTGCTGCATCGCCGTCGTGTACGTCTCCTCGACGGTCACCTCCGCGCGGGCGAGTCCGGCGTCGGCGTCGCCTTGGGCGGTGTCGGTCGGGAAGTCCGGGTTGACCGAGTCCGGCGCGTACAGGTCGTCGCGATCGGCGCTGAGCTCGACGTCGTGCGGCTCGGCGTCGTACTCGACCGTCACCAGCTCCGCGGCGTGGCGGGCGGTCTCCGGCGTCTCGGCCAGCACCAGCGCGACCACGTGGCCGCGGAACGGGACGTCGTGGTCCTGCAGCACGGCGAGCTCGGCGTCGTCGGTGCCGGCCAGCCGCTCGGCGGTGAACGGCGTGATCACTTTCGCGACGCCGTCGACGCTTTCGGCGGCCACGGTGGCGATCCGGCTGCAGCGGCCGCGGCCGATGGTGGCCTGCACCGGGTGGCAGTACAGCGGCCGGTCGGCTGGGGCTTCGAAGGCGTACGGCGCGGTCCCGGTGACCTTCGCCGGACCGTCACGGCGGGTGGTCGCGGTCCCGATGGCGTGGGGTTCGAGCAGCTCGGTCATCGGCTCGGCTCCTCGGTCGTCAGGTCGCGCAAGACCGCGACCAGGGTGCGGCGGGCGAGCGGGATCTTGAAGGCGTTGCCGCCGTCGATGCCCTCGAGCGCGCGGGCGGCGGCCAGCTCGGCGTCGGCGGCGGCGCGGAACACGTCTTCGCCCGGCCGGGCGCCACGCAGCACGGCTTCGGCTTCGGTGGCCCGCCACGGCTTGTGGGCCACCCCGCCGAGCGCGACGCGGATGTCGGCGATCCGGCCCTCCACTGTGGACACCGCGGCGGCGACCGAAACGAGCGCGAACGCGAACGACGCCCGGTCCCGGACCTTGCGGTAGGCCGACCGCGGTGACCACGGCACGGCGGGCAGCGTGAAGCCGGTGATCAGCTCGCCGTGCGCGAGCACGGTGTCGCGTTCGGGGGTGTCGCCGGGCAGCCGGTGCAGGTCCCCGAAAGCGATTTCCCGCTCCCCGCCGGCCCCGGTGACGTGCACCCGGGCGTCCAGGACCGCCAGTGCGACCGCCATGTCCGACGGGTGGGTGGCCACGCAGGCTTCGGACGCGCCGAGGATCGCGTGCTGGCGCGTGGCCCCGCCGATGGCCGAGCACCCCGAACCGGGAACGCGCTTGTTGCACGGCGTCGTCACGTCCTGGAAGTACAGGCACCGGGTGCGCTGCAACGGGTTCCCGCCCGTGGTGGCCATGTTGCGCAGCTGGGCCGACGCACCGGACAGCAGTGCTTCGGCCAGCACCGGGTAGCGTTCGCGAACCACGGGGTGGTTCGCCAGGTCGCTGTTGCGGACGCCGGCCCCGAAGAACAGGCCGCCGTCGTCCTCGCGGATCTCCGCCGAAGTCACGCCGGTGACGTCGACGACCCGGTCCGGCCGGGCCACCCCCAGCTTGAGGTGGTCGACGAGGTTCGTGCCGCCGCCCAGGAACACCGCATGCGGTTCCCCGGCCACGGCCCGCACCGCCTCGGCCACGGTGGCGGGCTTGGCGAAGGCGAAGGTCTTCATCGCGACTCCCGGACGGCGGCGACGATCCCGGCGTAGGCCCCGCAACGGCACAGGTTGCCGCTCATCCGTTCGGCGATCTCCTCGTCGGACCACCGCGGGGCAGCACCGATCGGCGAGGTGACGTGGCTCGGGGCACCGTCGGCGAACTCGGCCAGCAGCCCGGCCGCCGAGCAGATCTGCCCCGGCGTGCAGTACCCGCACTGGAAGGCGTCGTTGTCGAGGAAGGCCTGCTGGATCGGGTGCAGTTCACCGTCGGCGGCCAAGCCGGCGGCCGTGGTGACCTCCGCGCCGTCGCAGGTCACAGCCAGGGTCAGGCAGGCCAGCACGCGACGGCCGCCGAGCAGCACCGTGCACGCACCGCACTGACCGTGGTCACAGCCCTTCTTCGGGCTCGTCTCGCCCAGCTGGTCGCGGAGCAGGTCGAGCAGGGTGCGCCGCGGGTCCACTGCCCGCCGGTGCTCGGTGCCGTCGATCCGCACCCCGATGGTGTGGTCCGGGTCAGCGTCTTCGGTCGTCGCCATGGGGCCCGCCGCCTCTCCGTGTGATCGTTCGGCGTACCCGCTCGGGAGGGTCCGAAACCGAAGAGCCGGCCACCGGCTCCCTCACCGGCATCGTCGAGCGGCCGGTTCGGCGGCCTCCACGCACGGGCGCTCGTGGAGCCGGCACCGCCGGCCAAGGTCACCGCGCGCCCCTTCACGGCCGCGAAGGCCTGGGAACCTGCGCCGCCGATGTCACATCGGCCGTTTGGCGGACCCTCACACCGGCTATCCGGCGTACGCCCCTCCAGGTGAAGTTCCGGGGGAGTCGGCGTCCCTGCCGGTCAAGCAGCCGGCCGGCAGGGACGCCCGCCGCCCGGGCCGCTCATCGAGACGAGGACGGTCCCGACGACTGCCGGCTCCAAGACCGACGCGACCGGCTCCGGGCACCTGCTTCCGGTCCCGTTCATCTCGACAACGGCACGGCCGACGTCGTCACGGTCGGGTTCGGCGGCCCTGGCCAACCCGGACCTCGTCGAGCGCGTCCGGACCGGAGCGCCGCTCAATGAACCCGATCGAGCGACCTTCTACGGCGGCGACCACCGCGGGTACACCGACTACCCGGCATCGCACGAACTCGCGAAGTAACGTCATCGATCACCGACCGAAGGATGGAAACCATGTCCGCTGACGACTGGAACGCTCGGACGATCGCCGAGTTCCGCGCCAACCACGGCCGCGTCGGCGGCCAGTTCGAAGGTGCCCCGCTGCTCCTGCTGCACACGACCGGCGCACGCAGCGGCGCGAGCCGGGTCACCCCGATGATGTACCTGCCCGACGGCGACCGGTACCTGGTCTTCGCGTCGAAGGCGGGCGCCGACCGGAACCCCGACTGGTACCACAACCTCCTGGCCCACCCCGACGTCCGGATCGAGGTCGGCGACGAGGTCCTCGACGTCCACGCCACCGAACTGACCGGTGCCGAGCGGGACGAGAAGTACGCCCGGCAGGCCGAGCTGTACCCCGGCTTCGCCGAATACGAGCGGAAGACCCAGCGGGTCATCCCCGTCGTGGCCCTCACGCCGGCGGCCGAGTGAGCTCGACCGGGTAAGTTGCCGTCCGGGTAACCGACGTGAGAGCGCACCCGCGACGAGACCGGCGATGGCCGCACAGGAGGACGGCGTGGCGATCGGCGAACCCGGCGCGGCGACCATGACCCGGACGGTGCAGCGGCTCGAGCGGGCCGGGTTCGTGCGCCGGACGCCGTCCCCGACCGACCGGCGGGCGGTGATCGTGGAATCGACCCCCGCGGGCCACGCCCTCCGGAGCCAGGTCGAGCGCATCTGGCAGGCGCCGCCGCACTCGTCGATGAACGGGCCCTCGCCGCCGACGATCGCGTCCTTGCCGATGCAGTCCTTGACGAGGCGGTAGGCCAGGCTGGTGAGCACGACGGACTTCTCCTCGGTGAGGTACCTGCCGCACGGCGTGGCACCGCCACCGCCGGACTCCCGCCACCGCAGCGGGTCGTTGCCCTCGCTCAGCCCGAAGTAGACCAGCTCGCCATCGGCCGTGCCCTCGCCGGTGAAGTAGTCGAACAGATACCCCGCGGGCGGGCGCTCGCGGCTCCCGCCTGCGCCACCAGCCCACCGGCGATCAGCAGCACTGCGAAGATGCCTCGAAAACCGCGCACGGCCGGCTGCCCTCATTCGGTCGGCGTAAGTGATGATCGGACGGTATCCGCCCACCGCGAAAACTGTCGAGTTCGATTTCGAATTCGACGGTGAAACCCCGAATTCGGCTCCCGGGAATATCCCCTCCGGCGGATGTTTTCCGGCTCGGCATCGGGTGGGTCGCGTTCTCGATCTCCCCCGCGCCGGGTGACGGCCGGGGCGCGGTGGGCGGGCACCGTGGGCTCCGCCGCCGTTCATCTCCGGAGGGATCCGCATGGTGCGAGCATCGTTCACCGATTTCCCGGCCCACCGGCTCCGCAAGCCCCGGCGGCGCCGGACCACGGCCGGTGACCGGCGGGCACCCCGCTCCGCCCGGCACCCCTTCCGGGGACTCGCCGACCGGTTCGGCGGCGGCGCGCACCCGCCGCCGGTCCCGTGGCCACCCGAAAGGGACCTCGGGGCCGGTGGCACTTCCCTGCCCCGGGCGCTCGTGGTGCTGCTGGGCGCCGCCGCCGCGGTGGTCGTGCTGGCCGGCATCCAGGCCGTCGCCTGGCTCGCCGGCCCGGTCTTCCTCGCCTTCGTCGTCGTGATCACCCTCGATCCGGTGCGGACGTGGCTGCGGGACAAGGGACTGCCGCGCTGGCTGACCGTCGCCGTGCTGGTCGTCACCGTCTACGCGATCCTGCTCGGCTTCTTCCTGGTCGTCGTGGTGTCCGTCGCGCAGCTGTCGGCTCTGCTCCCCGGCTACACCGGGCAGGTCGACGAGCTGCTGCACGACGGCCTGACCGTGCTCAGCCGGTTCGGTGTCGGCGAGCCGGAGCTGCGCACCATGCTGTCGTCCCTCGACACCGGGAAACTCGTCGGCCTGGCCGGTTCCCTTCTCGCCGGGGTCGGCGGACTGCTGACGAACCTGGCGTTCTTGTTCGCCCTCCTGCTGTTCCTGAGCGCCGAGACGGCGTGGGCGGGCCAGCGCCTCGGCCGGATCGCGCGCGACCGGCCGTGGATTTCCGCGTCGTTGCGCGGTTTCGTCACCGGCACCCGCCGGTACCTGCTCGTGACAACGGTGTTCGGCGGCCTCGTGGCGGCGCTCGACACGACCGCGCTGGCCCTGCTTTCCGTCCCGGGCGCCGTGCTGTGGGGACTGCTCGCCTTCGTCACCAACTACATCCCCAACGTGGGCTTCGTGATCGGAGTCGCCCCGCCGGCCCTCATCGCGCTCCTCGACGGCGGCTGGCGCAGCCTGATCCTGGTGCTCATCGTGTACGCCGGGCTGAACTTCGTGGTGCAGTCGCTGATCCAGCCCCGGTTCGTCGCCGGCTCGGTCGGTCTGTCCACTTTGGTCACGGTGCTGGCGCTGGTGTTCTGGACCTGGCTGCTGGGCCCGCTCGGCGCGGTCCTGGCCGTGCCCGCCACGCTGCTCGCCAAGGCGCTGCTGGTGGACGTCGACCCGCGGGCCCGCTGGGCGGACGCCCTGCTTTCGGCCCCCCGCCGCGACGACGGGTGAGGTCGTCAGGTCAACCCGTGCTGACGAGCGACCACCACAGCGGAACGCCGGTTGTTCACACCGAGCTTCCCGCAAATAGCCCGCACGTGGGTCTTCACCGTGCCGACCGAAACCGTCAGATCGGAAGCGATCTCGTCCAACGACCGCTGCGACGGCAGCCGCTGCAGGACCACCTGCTCGCGGTCCGTCAAATCGCTGGGCGGGGCGTGCGTGACGAGCCGGCCGCGGACCGCCTGGGCGAACCGGTCCAGTGAACCGAACCCGCCGGAGTGGTCGATCAGCAGGTGGCCGACCCGGGGTTCGGCCAAGGCGAACGGCCGGACCAGCCCGTTCGGGCGGGCGAGAGCGAGTGCGCGGTCGAGGGCGTGCAGGGCCTTGGTCCGCCGGTGCGAACGCAGGGCGAGCGCGGTTTCGGCCAGAGATCGGTCGACCGGGGTGGCCGGCAGGACCGAGGTCGCCGAGGCCGTGTCGCGCAGGACCGCTTCGGCCGCTTCGGTTTCGCCGGCGGCGAGGTGGGCGCGGACCCGCAGGACCGCCAGCTCGCCGCTGCCGGGCAGCCGCTCGTGCACCCAAGCGAGCACTTCGGCCGCGTGCAGCCCTTCGCCGAGGGTGAGCGCCGCGTGGTACTCGGCGACCGCGCACACCGCGACGACCTCGCGGGGCAGCTCGAGGTCGGCGAGGCGGTGGCGCGCCGCCCGCATGACCTGCGAGCTCGCCACCCGGTCACCGTCGTCGAAGCGCACCATGCCTTCGAAGAACTCGCGCAGCGGCCGCAGCAGCGGCACGCCCCCGGGCACTTCCGCCGTCGCCGCCTGGGCCAGTTCGCGGGCCGCGGCGACCGGCTCGGCGCGCATCAGGTCGTCGTAGGCCAGCAACAGGTGGCACTCGGCCACTCCCGGGGACCGGCGCCAGCCGTGCCGGCGCGCGATGGCGAGCGCACCGGTGCAGGCGCGCCGCATCGCCGGGTGATCGCCGCCCACCGCCGTGGCGACGGCGACCGCGAGCCTGCTGTGGAGCACGAGGTGGTCGAGCCGCTCGCCCTTGGCCAGCCGCATGGCTTCCTGCGCCTGGGTGACGGCGTGCCGGCGCGCGCCCCGGTGCACCGACCGCCACGCGCGATCGAGGTGCGCCCACGCCACGGTTTCCGGGCGGCGAGCCGCCGCCGGTTCCGCCTCCGGCGGGTGCTTTCCCGTCGCGGAGGCCAAATGGCGGACGGCGAGCGGCCACAAGTCGTCGTCCGCCACCTCTTCGCCGAGGTCGGCGCGCGCTTCGGCGAGCCGGCCGCGCTGGATGTTCTCCAGTGCCGACGCCAGCCGCAGCTGCGGGCTCTCGGCGACCGTCCCGGCGCCCAGGTGGGTCAGCGCGACCCGCACCGGATCGCCGTCGCCGGCCAGCACCTGGCGCACGGCCTGATCGCGGGCCAGCGTCAGGACCCGCTGCCGGTCGCGGCCCGCCACGGCGTGCCGGAGCGCCTCCCCGAAGCGGCCTTCGCCGGCGTACCACCGCGCGGCGATCCCGTGCAGCCGCGGCACCCGCGCCGGGTCCCGCCGCGCCAGCTCGGCACGCAGGAAGACGCGCAGCAACGGCGGCAGCCGGTAGGTCTCGGCCGGGGTCCGCGTGACGAGCCCCAGTTCGCGCTCGAGTTCGTCCAGCCGGACCCCGGCATCCGGACGATCCGACAGCCGGACCGCGAGCGCCGGCCCGGCCGCGTCGCAGACGCTGAGGCAAAGCAGGAGATCCGACGTCGCCGCGGGCAGGCGCGAGAGCACTTCGTCGGCGAGGAACCGCGCGACGGCCCGGCTGTCACCGGTGACGGAAGCGACGAGCGCGTCCGCGTTCTCCGCTTTCCGCACCGAAACCGCGGCCCAGCCGAGGGCGGCGGCCCAGCCCGCGGTGCGTTCGGTGAGCTCGCGGACGCGGTCGTCGACCACGGTGGCCCCGGTGGCTCGCAACAGGTTGGCGGTTTCCTTCGCGGTGAACCGGAGTTCGGCGGCCTCCACCCGGGACAGGGCGCCTTCGACGTGCAGGCGGGCCAGCCGGAGCCGCGGCTCGACGCGGGTGGCCAGCACCAGCCGCAGCCCCGATGGCAGGTGCCGGGCGAGGGTCGCGAGCGCCTCCAGCGGTTCCGGGTGCGAGAGCTCCTGGAGGTCGTCCAGGACCAGTCGTACCGGGTGGTCCAGACCGGCGACCGCGTCGTCGAGGTCGGCCAGGAACGCGCGCCGCCGCCCGGGCCGTGGCGGGCCGAGCCGGTGCAGGACGCCGCCCGCGGGCACGGCGGGACACCGGCGCAACGCGCCGAGGACCGCCGCCCACAACCGGGACTCGTCGTTGTCGTCGGAGTCCAGCGACACCCAGGCGACCGCGCGGCCGTCGCCGGCCCAGCCGGCCAGCGCCGTGGTCTTGCCGGCGCCGGCCGGCGCCCGGACCACCGTGACGGGCCGGGTGGTGGCGCGGTCGAGCAGCACCCCCAGCCGCGCACGGGGAACGAAGATCCCCGGCAGCCGCGGGATCGCGACCTTGCCGCCGGGAACCGGCCGGAACGGGCTCGTCACTGGATCGGGCACGTCAACCTCTCGGCTGTCGGGAGACTTCGCCCCGGTTCCGCGGTCGACGCCGGGCGGAGGCCACGACTGTACTGATCACCGGCGGGCGACCCGGATGCCGGGTCACCAGATTTCGTAGGTGGATTGGTCACCGTGCACGATGACGGCCCAGATCACCAGGACGTCGAGGGCGATCACGATGGTGCCCCAGAACGGGTACGCGGACAGGAAAGCCAGCTGCGCGAGCGCGTTGAACCCGGCCAGCGCGACCGTCACGACCCGCGCCCACTGCGAGCCGGTGGACAACGCGATCCCGGTCACCACCACGAGGATGCCGACGATCAGGTGGAGCCAGCCCCAGCCGGCCAGGGAAAAGACGAGCAGTCCGGACGGACCGACGACGTAGTAGTCGCGGTCGAACAACGCGACCACGCCTTCCACCACGTTGAACAGTCCGACCAGGACGGTGATCGCCGAAGCGAACCAGATCCAGCCGACCCGCCGGGACCGCGCGACGGCCCGCTCCGGCGGGAGGGGTGCCCGGGCGCCGGTCGTTCCGGTCCGGGGCTGCATGGGTTCGGTCATGATCACTCTTCCTCGTTCGTCGGCGAGTTGCGGACCCGGGCGATCATGGTCGGTCGCCGGTCCGCCGGGCCTCGCCCGCCTCAGGTGAGATCAAGTGGTCCGGGGGCGGTGCGCGCGCGGCTCACACGGCGTGGGCGATGCCGTGCCCCGGCGCCGGAGGAGACAGTGCGGCAGACCACCGAACCCGGACCGAGGAGGACGTCATGTCCACGTTGACCGTGTGGCGGTTCCCGACCGTCGAAGGTGCCGAAAACGCACTGGATCTGCTCCGGCAGCTGCAGAAGCAGCAGCTGATCTCGATCGCCGATGCGGCTTGCGTGAGCTGGCCCGAAGGACGGAAGAAGCCGAAGACGAAGGATCTCGGTTCGCTGACCGGTGCCGGCGCGCTGGGCGGTGGCTTCTGGGGCCTGCTGTTCGGCCTGATCTTCCTCGTCCCGCTGCTGGGCATGGCCGTCGGCGCGGCGATCGGGGCGCTGACCGGGTCACTGAGTCACGTCGGGATCGACGAGGAGTTCATCGACACCGTCCGGGCCCAGGTCACCCCCGGCACGTCCGCCTTGTTCGTGCTGTCGCAGGACACCGTGCTGGACCGGGTCGTCGAGCCGTTCAAGGAAACCGGCGCCTTGCTGCTGAGCACCAACCTGTCCGGCGAAGAAGAAGCCCGGCTGCGCGACGCCTTCGGCGAAACGCCGCACCGGGCGACGCGGTAGGCCCCCGGAACCGCCGTCGCGGGAGGACCGCGGCGGCGCCCCCGAGCGTCGCCGCGGCCCCGCAGGAGGTTCCGCCCGCCCGGGGACGCTCCCCCGAGAGCGCCGCGGGGCGGGCCGACGGGATGGCGAAGCGAGGCGCCGAGCGCCGCCGGGGAGATCCCCTCGGCACTCCGGCCCGGCGCCGGCGGGCGCTCGTCGTCCACTTCGTCATCACCGCACCTCCACGGCTCACCTTGCGGGCCGCGCCGCTTCCGGTCGTCACCCGTGGTGGATGACTCCCCGCTTCACCCCCGGCGGGCGACGCCGCGGCCGGTTCCGCGGCCGACGATCCGTCCATGACTCTCACCGACAAGCAGACCGCGGCACCCGATGCGCGGATCGTCCGGGGACGCGCCGCGCGCACCGCCGTGCCGGCGGCCGCCCACGCCGAGTTCCCCGGTCCCGTCCGGCGCGCGGATCCCTTCACGCTGCTGCGCCGCCAGGACCGCGACCGGGTGCCGGAACTGGTGCCGCTCCGCTACGGCCGGATGGCCGCCTCGCCGCTGGCCTTCTTCCGCGGTGCCGCCCTCCCCGCGGCGGCCGACCTCGCCCTGACCCCGCGGACCGGGTTCCGGGTCCAGGCGTGCGGAGACGCCCAGCTGGCGAACTTCGGCTTGGTCACCGCTCAGGGCCGGCGGCTGGTGTTCGACTTCACCGACTTCGACGAGACGCTGCCCGCGCCCTGGGAATGGGACGTCAAACGGCTGGCCGCCAGCTTCGAGGTCACCGGCCGGGAGAGCGAGCACCCGGCGGGCCAGCGGCGGCGCACGGTGCTCGCGGCGGTCGAGTCGTACCGGCTGGCGATGCACGACTTCGCGCGCCGCACTCCGCTCGACATCTACTTCGCCCCGGCCGACGCCCGGACGCTGCGGGTGGTGGCGTCCCACCGGCTGGGGCCGGCGAAGCGTCGCGCCCCGGGAGTGCGCCGGTACACCGAAATCCGGGACGGGCGGCTGCGGCTGGCCGCGCGTCCGCCCTCGGTCGTCCCGGCGGGCTGCCTCGCCGGAGACGGCGACCCGGCGACGCTGACCGACCGCCTCGGCGCCGTGTTCGCGCGGTACCGGCGCACGCTCGGCCCGGCACGGCGGGCGTTGCTGGACCACTACCGGCTCGCCGACGTGGCCCGCGCCGTGACCGGGCCGGGTGGCGCGGGCACGCGCTGCTGGGTGGTCCTGCTCGTCCGGACCGGCACCGGGGATCCGCTCTTCCTCCAGCTCAAAGAAGCCCGGCCCTCGGTGTTGCAGGAGTACACCGGCACGTCGGTGCCGGGCGGCCCCGGCCGGCGGGTGGTCACCGGGCAACGGCTGATCCAGGCCACCGGCGACGTCTTCCTGGGCTGGGCCCGCGCCGCGGAGTTCGACGGCCGCGTCGACGAGTTCCACGTCCGCCGGCTGCGTGCCGACCACGACGACGGCGACGTCACCACCATGACCCCGGACGTGCTGAGAGCCCACGCCCGGCTCTGCGGGTGGACCCTGGCCCGGGCGCACGCGCGCACCGGGGACCCGCTCGCGATCGCCGCGTACCTCGGCTCGGGGCCGGCCTTCGCCGAAGCCGTCCGGGAGTTCGCGGTGGCCTGCGCCGACCAGAACGAACGCGACCACGCCGCCCTGCGGCAGGCGATCCGGGCGGGCTACGTGACAGCGGTGTCCGGGTCGTGACGGGCCGCCTCGCGCGGGCGACGCGAGCGGTCCCTTCAGACGTCGGCGCGGCGTACCTGGCGTGGGAGTTCCCGGACCCGGTGCACGGACTCCACGCGCATCCCGAGCACCTCGAGCCGGCGCAAAATCTCCGGCAGGCAGCCGGGGTCGGCCACCGTACCGAAAACTATCGTCTCCGGCGGAACGGGCACGACGAGCACTCCCCGGAAATCGTCGGCACCTTCGGCACCCCATTCCGGAATGGCACCGCATCCCCGGAAGACGTAATTCGAACCCGTGTCGAGAGCAGGATTACCCGTCCGGCTCACCGGGTACCCCCGCCGCGCCCGGCCCGGCCTGCCGAATGCCAGGCGCGGGCGACGACCGCCACGTCGAGCAGCACCATCAGGATCGACCAGCCGCGCGCCGGCAGGAAGACCAGCCTCGCGACCAGGTCGGCGCCGGCGCGGACACCGGTCCGCACCTCGGCCGCCGAGGTCAGGGCGGAGAGTGCGACGGCCGCTCCGACCAGCACCGAGCCGAGGCCGACCCGGCCGGTCCGCACCACCTCGAGCAGCACGACCTCAGCCGGTCCGAGCCAGCAGAACTGTGAGGCGGCGAATCGGCGAGGACGGCGTCCCGGGGTATTTCCACGAATTTTCACCCGGCACACGATTCTGCTCGTGGCCGTTGTTTTCCTCGCCCGCAGCGGGTGAGCCCGGTCTATTGCGTGGCAAGATCCGCCGGGATTGCCCAGCGCCGAAGACGAAGGAGAATCGCTCATGCGTCAATGTCGCGAAGTCTCGTCCCGAAGACGGGTTCCGAGAACGAAGATCACCGTTCCCGCTCCCCCGGCGGATCTCGTGTCGCGGCCGCGCCTGCTCACCGTCCTCGAAGCGACGACCGAAGCGGCCATGGTGTTCGTCGGTGCCCCGGCCGGGTTCGGCAAGACCGTGCTGCTCGCCGAGTGGGCGCGGCGCCAGGACCGCGGCGCGGTCGCCTGGCTGTCCGCCGACGCCGACGACAACGACGACCGGCTCTTCTGGTCCGCGGTCCTCGAAGCGCTCGGCGGCTGCGGCCGGCTCCCGGAGGGCAACCCGCTGCGGGAGCTGATCGTGCCCGACGCCCCGAGCGCCGACCTCGCCTTCCTCGCCGAGGTCGCCGACGCGCTGGACGCCCTGCCCGCCCCCGTCGTGCTCGTCCTCGACGCCGCTCAGGAAATCACGTCCCCCGATCCGTGGCACGGGCTGCGGGCGCTGGTCCGCCACCAGCCGGCCGGGCTGTGCCTGGCGATCGCCAGCCGGCGGGAACCCCCGCTGCCGCTGGGGCGGGCCCGGCTCGCGGACCGGCTCGTCGAAGTCGGCGCCGCCCGGCTGCGGTTCACCGCCGACGAAGCGGACGCCCTGTTCGCCGCGGCCGACGCGGCGGTCCCGCGGGACGAGGTCGCCCCGCTCGTCGCCCGGACCGGCGGCTGGCCGGCGGGGCTGCGGCTGGCCGCGGCGTCCGTGGCCCGGCACGGCAGCCTGCGGGAGTTCGACACCGGCCAGGACAGCGGCGTCCTCGCCTACCTGACCGACGAGGTCCTCGCGCCCTTCACCCCGGCGCAGCGGGAACTGCTGCGGACGATCAACATCTGCGACGAGCTCCCGGCCGGACTCGCCCCGGTGCTCAGCGGCCGCGCGGACGCGGAAGCGATGCTCCACGAGCTGGGCGAGCCGGCCACCCGGGTGGTCGACTCCGACGGCGCCCCACCGCACCACCGCGTGACGCCGCTTCTGCGCACCTACCTGCGGTCCGAGCTGCAGCGCCGGGCGCCGGACCGGGCGCGCACCCTCCACGCGGCCGCGGCCCGCTGGTTCGCCGGGCACGACCGGCCGGCGCCGGCGCTGCTGCACAGCGTCCGCGCGGGCGATCCCGCCCGGGTCGGCGAGCTGCTGCGTGAGCACGCCGTCGCGCTGTTCCTCGCCGGGGAGCACCACGTCCTGCGCCTCGCGCTCGCCGTGTTCGAAGGCCGGCGGATGCCCGCCGGCCCCTTGGCCGCGCTGATCTCGGCCGCGCTCTGCCTGGAGTCGGCCGAGACGTCGGCGGCCGGCCTGCAGCTGGCGAGCGCGGAGGCGGCGTGGCCGGCCCGGCCGGCGACGGAGCTGACCGTCCTGCGGCAGCTGGCGTACTCCCGGCTGGCCCAGGTGGACGGCACGCCGGCCCGGATCCGCCGCGCGGCGGAAGAGATCGACGAACGACTCGCCGAGGGCACCGGTCTCGGCGGCCTCGCGATCCTGCACCGCGCCGGCGTCCTGCTGACCCGCGACCGGGCTCGGGAAACCCTGGTGCGACTGCTCGGCACCGCGGAATCGCTCCGGCAGGACTTCACCGTCGCCCAGTGCCTCACCAGGCTCGCCGAGCTGGCCGGCCGCGACGGCGACTACCGGGTGATGGAGACGCTGGCGCGCCGGGCGGAAGTCCGCCGTCCGCGGGAGAATTCCCTGCGGTCCCTCCAGGGCGCGCAGGCGAACGCCCTGCTGTCCTACGGTGCCCTGTTGCGGGGCGAGCCCGCCGAGTGCCTCAAGCACGCGAAGGAAACCCGGCTCCTGGTCGGGGACGCCCCGGCGCGGGCGGCTCGCGACCTGCGGCTGCTTTCGGAGACGTTGCGCGGCGCCGCCGAGTTCGAGCTCGGCAGCTGGCACGCGGGCCTGCGGCGGATGCGCCGGGCCCGCACCCGGCTCGGGACCGGACGGGCCTGCCCGACCGGGTACGCGGCTCTGTGCGCCGTGCTGGAGCAGCGTGCGGCGCTCCGGCTGGGCGCGGCGGCCCAGGCCAGGGACACGGTTCGCTGGGCCCTGCCGATCCTCGCCGGTTCGGGCGAGCTGCTGCTGATGCGCGCCCGGACCCAGCTGCGGCTCGGCCGGCACCACGCGGCGAGCACCGTGCTGCGGTCGCTGGCCGACGACGACGTGCCGATGGAACTGGAGTGGGCCGCGATCGAGGCGTCGCTGGTCGGGGTGCAGGCCGCGCTGGCGGCCGGGGCACGGGAGCGGGCGGCCCGGCTGCTCGACGACGCCTTGCGCACCGCCGAGCCCACCGGCGTCCGGTTCCCGTTCGTCTTCGCGCCGGCCGAGCTCATCGGGTTCCTGACCAGCCGGCTGGGCGGCCTCGGCGCCGGCGAGCGGTTCGCGGGCGAGATCCTGTCCGTCCGGCGCCGGCTGCGCACCCCGCCGATCCCGGCGCCGCTGACCGAGCGCGAACGCAGCGTCCTGCGCCTGCTGCCGACCCAGCGGTCGATCGACGAGATCGCCCAGGACCTGACCGTCTCGCCGAACACCGTCAAGACCCACGTCCGCGGCATCTACGCGAAGCTCGACGTCCGCAGCCGGCGTGACGCCGTCGCGATCGCGCAGAAGCGCGGCCTGCTCGACACCGAGGTCGCCGACTTCACGGTCTGACGCACCGCTCGCCCCACCCGGCGCGGGTGAGGCGAGCGGCACCGGGATCGGTGTCGAGTGGACCGGGCACGCCGCAGCGTGCCTGGCCCCGATCCCGGTTGAGGAGTTGTCATGGCCCTGGCGAACGCGGAATACCCGTTCTTGAACCTGATGTGGACGATGCTGGTGTTCTTCTGCTGGATCGCTTGGTTCTGGCTGTTGTTCGTGGCCTTCGGCGACCTGTACCGCCGCGCCGACGTGTCCGGCTGGGCCAAAGCGGGCTGGACGGTGCTGGTGATCGTGCTGCCGATCATCGGGGTGCTGCTCTACCTGGGCACCCAGGGCCGGCACCTCCCCGAACGGTACCGGTCCCGCGAAGCGGGCTACGTGTCCACATCGGACACGACCGGGGCGGCGCAGATCGCCGAAGCCCGGCGGCTGCTCGACGACGGCGTCATCGACGACGCGGAATTCCAGGCGCTCAAGCGGAAAGCCCTCGCGCAGTGACGCGCCGGTGGCGGTTCGTCCACCTCGCGGTGCTCCGGCCCCTGCTCACGGTCACCGCGCTGGTCTGCCTCTACTACCTGCTCCCGGTCGGCCAGGCCCTGCGGCCGTGGACCGCGGTCGTGTTCACCGCCGGGCTCGCGCTCGTCGTGCTGCTGGTCGTCGGCGAGGTGCGGATGATCCTGCGCTCGCCGTTCCCGGCTTGGCAGGGCGTCCAGGCGCTGGCCCTCATCCTCCCGCTCTTCCTCCTGCTGTTCGCCGACGGCTACTACGTGCTCGCCCACGACAGCGCAGGCTCGTTCGGCACGGCGCTGACGCGGACCGACGCCCTGTACTTCGCGATCACCGTGTTCACCACCGTCGGCTTCGGCGATATCGCCCCGCTCTCCACCGGTGCGCGGGTGCTGGTGACCCTCCAGATGATCGCCGACCTCGTGGTGCTGGGAGTGGTGCTGCGGGTGATCGTCACCGCGGTGCGGCGTTCGTCCACACAGGACGGTTCACTCAGGCAGCAGCAGGGCCGCGATCAGGCCGGCCACCGCCGCGACACCCAGGGTGGTGAGGGCCAGCGCGAAGGACCGGCCGCCGAGGTGCGGCGTCCCGGCCAGGACGGAACCGGCCAGCGCCGTCCCCACCGACGAGCCGAGGTTGGACGCGCTGCGCGACACTCCCGAAATGTCGCCCTGGGCGGCGTCCGGGAAGCGCGACTGCACCAGGTTCACCGACGCCGTCAGCATGATCCCGACGCCGGCGCCGAGCAGGAACAGCCCGGGCACCGCACTCGCCACGCCGGAATCGGCCCGGACCAGCAGGAGCACGAGCGCGAGGCCCGCGATGGCGAGGACGAACCCCGCCCGGACGAGCCGGCGCTGCGAGTGCCGCCTCGCCAGCCGTCCCGCGGCCGCCGAGGCGCCCAGGATGCCGACCGTGGCGGGAGTCAGCATCAGCCCGGTCTCGATCGCGTCGTAGCCGCGGACCTGCTGCAGGAAGACCGCCACCACGAAGAACGAGCCCTGCAGGACGAGCCATTGGACGTGCTGGGTCGCCAGCCCGAGGCCGGTGACGCGGTCGCGGAAGAGCCCGGCCGGGACCAGCGGCTCCCGCCCGGCCCGCTCGCGCGCGCGGATGTGGGCGAAGAACACCACCAGGAAGAGCATCCCGATCCCGGCGAACAGCCACACCGGCGAGACTCCGCCGGCGGGCAGCAGGACCACCCCGCCGACGACGAAGTCGGTGCGTGAGACCAGCCAGCCGTAGGTGCCGGCCTGCAGGACGCCGAACACGACGAAGAACAGGCCGGCCGCCGAAAGGACGGCCCCGCCGACGTCGAAGTGCTTCTCGCGGGGCGGTGCGGGCGGTTCGGTGACCCGCACCGCCAGCAGGACGATCAGGCCGACCAGCAGCACCTGCAGGAGGAAGGACGCGCGCCAGCCGAGCCAGGTCGTGACCAGGCCGCCGAGCAGCGGCCCGGCCGCGGCCCCGAGCGCGCCCGCCCCGCTGACGATGCCGAAGGCGCGAGCCCGGCGCTGGAGGTCGGGGCTGGTCACGGTGATCAGGATGTAGATCGGCGGGATCATCAGCGCCGACCCGATGCCCTCCAGCAGCGAGTAACCGAGGATCAGCAGCCCCGGACCGGGCGGGAGCGAAGCCAGCAGCGCGCCGGCGCCGTAGACGGCCAGCCCGGCGAGGAAGCAGCGCTTGCGGCCCAGCAGGTCGCTCAGCTTGCTGCCCGGCACCATGAGCGACGCCATGGTGAGGGTGAACACCGTGATCGCCGTCTGCACGCCGATCACGGTCGTGCCGAGGTCCGCGGCGATGTCGCTGACGGCCACGGTCATGGTGGTCGCCGCGTAGCTCGCGACGAACTGGGCGAGGGCCAGGGGCAGCACGATCATCGGCGGGCCTTCCTCGTCGGGTGCCGCACACGGTGGCCCGGCCGCGACCGGGCCACCTCACCCGCCGTGGATGAGGCAGGTCCGGCCCGCTCCGGCGACGGTGCAGACGACCCGCCCCCCGCCCCTGGAGGAACCATGACCGAAACGACGATCGCCGAGCACGCGCTGATCGGCGACCTGCAGACGGCCGCGCTGGTCACGACCGACGGGTCGATCGACTGGTTCTGCACCCCGCGGTTCGATTCGCCGTCGGTCTTCGGCGCCCTCCTCGACGACGAGCGCGGCGGCCGGTTCCGCATCCGCCCGGCGGGCGCCTGCGCGAGCTCGCAGATGTACCACCCGGACACCGCGGTGCTGATCACCCGGTTCTCCGGCCCGGACGGCATCGGCGAAGTGGTCGACTTCATGCCCCCCTGCGGCACCACCGCCACCACCGGGCACCGGATCGCCCGGCTCGTGCGGTGCGTCCGCGGCCGGATGACGTTCGACGTGGTGGTCGCGCCCCGGTTCGACTACGGCCGCCGTCCGCACCAGGCGATGCTCGTCGCGAACGGGGCCGTGTTCATCGCGCGCGACACGTCGCTGGTGCTGAACGTGGTGCGCGAACCCGGCGACGAGCACCTCGCCGAGGCGCGCGTCGAAGGGGGTGACGTGCACCTGCGGCTCACCCTCGGCGCGGGCGACGTCCGCGGGGTCGTGCTCGAGACCGACGCGGCGGAGCCGCCGCGGGAGATCCGCGTCGCCGAGTTCACGGAACTCTTCGACCACACGGTGCGGTGGTGGCGCGAATGGCTGGCCCGCGGCACCTACCACGGCCGCTGGCGGGAGATCGTGACCCGCTCGGCGATCACCCTCAAGCTCCTCACCTACGCGCCGACCGGCGGGCTGGTCGCCGCGCCCACCCTCGGCCTGCCCGAGCAGCTCGGCGGGGAGCGCAACTGGGACTACCGCTACACCTGGGTCCGGGACGCGTCGTTCTCCGTTTCGGCGTTGCTGGCGCTCGGGTTCGCCGAAGAGGCCGCCCGGTTCGGCGGCTGGCTCGGCGACCGCATCCGGGAAGGCGGGAGCGGCGCCGGCGGGCCGCTCGCCGTGCTGTACCGGGTGGACGGTACGTCGGACCTGCACGAGGAAAGCCTCGCGCACTGGTCCGGGTACCGCGGTTCGAGCCCGGTCCGGATCGGCAACGACGCCGCCGGGCAGCTGCAGCTCGACATCTACGGCGAAGCCCTCGACAGCGTCTTCGCCGCTGACGGCGCGGGGTTCGAGCTCCCCCACCAGGGCTGGACCGCCCTGCGAGCGGCCCTGGATTGGCTCGGCGAACACTGGGACCAGCCCGAAGAAGGCATCTGGGAGACGCGGGGCGGCCGCAAGTCCTTCACCTACGGCCGCCTGATGAGCTGGGTCGCGTTCGACCGCGGCATCCGGCTGGCGAGCGCCCACGGCCGTCCCGCGCCGGTCGAAAACTGGACCTGGCAGCGCGACAGCATCCACGGCCAGGTCCTCAGCCGCGGCTGGCACCGGACGCGCAACGCCTTCGTCCAGCACTACACGGGCGAAGAGCTCGACGCGTCCCTGCTCCGCATGCCCCGCACCGGTTTCCTGCCCGCCACGGACCCGCTGTGGCTCTCGACGCTCGACGCGATCGGGACCGGCTTGGTGGCCGACAGCCTGGTCTACCGCTACGACCCCGAGGCGTCCCCGGACGGGCTGGCCGGCGACGAAGGCACGTTTTCCTTGTGCAGCTTCGCCTACGTCGACGCGCTCGCCCGCGCCGGCCGGCTCGAGGAAGCCCGCACGGCGTTCGAGAAGATGCTGACCTACGCCAACCACGTCGGCCTCTACGCCGAGGAAATCGCGCCGACCGGGGAGCAGCTCGGCAACTTCCCGCAGGCCTTCACCCATCTCGCCCTCATCGACGCCGCGGTCACCCTCGATGCCGCGCTCGGCTGAGGAACCGGTCTCGCCCGTCACGGGTGACCCGGCCCGGACCGGTCCGGAACACGATGAGGCATCCGTCGAGGCGAGCCCGGGAGGCCGACAGCCATGACCACGACCAACCGACCGAGCCGGACCCCGGAACCGGCGGGGACCTCCCCACCACCCGCCGAGGGGACGCGGCGCGCGCGGCCACCCGCCGCGGCGTGGATCTCCTGGATCGCGCTCGCGCTCATGACGACCAGTTCCGTGGCGAGCTTGCGCCCGTCGCCGACGATGGCCGTGTACGGCCTCGCGGCCGTCTTCCTCTACGTCGTCCCGGCGATCGTGTTCCTGCTGCCGACGTCGCTGGTTTCGGCCGAACTGGCGTCGGGCTGGCCGGGCGGGGGCTACAACTGGGTGGCGCTCGGGATCTCCAAGCCGATGGGGTTCCTGGCCGTCTGGTGCCAGTTCGCGATGACGATCTTCTACTACCCGAGCCTGCTCGGGTACGTCGCGAGCACGCTCGCGTACGTCTTCGACCCGAGCCTGGCGAACAGCGGCTGGTGGACGGCCGGCGTCATCGTCGTCGCGTACTGGTCGGGGGTCTGGATCTCCTCCCGCGGCACGAAGGGCGTGGCCGGGCTCGCCGGCGGCGGGCTCGTCATCGGGACGCTGGTCCCCGGCGCGCTGCTGGTGGTCCTCGGCGTCGTGTTCCTGGCCCAGGGGCACCCGTCCGCGGCGCCGATGTCGGCGGACCACCTGCTCCCCGCGTGGGCCGGGCTCGCGAGCCTGGTGCTGATCGTCAACAACTTCCTGTCCTACTCCGGGATGGAGATGAACGCCGTGCACGTCTCCTCGCTGCGCAAGCCGGGCAAGGAGTTCCCGCGGGCCATGTTCCTGGCGATGGGGCTGGTGCTGGTCATCTTCATCCTGCCCGCACTGGCGATCAGCTGGGTCATCCCCGCCGACCAGCTGTCGCTCACGGCCGGGGTGATGCAGGCCTTCGAAGCCGTGTTCGCCACCTTCGGCATCCAGTGGCTGACGCCGCTGATCGGCGTCATGCTCGTGCTGGCTTCGCTCGGCGGGATGCTGACCTGGCTGGCCGGTCCGTCGAAGGGCCTGCTCCTGATCTCCCGGCAGGAGGGGTACCTGCCGCCCTTCCTGCAGCGGCTCAACAAACAGGGCGTGCAGCGGAACATCCTCGTCGCCCAGGGCGCGATCACCACGCTGATCGCCCTCTGCTACGCCTTCATCCCGGACGTCTCGAGCGCCTACTGGATCTTCTCGGTGATCACCACCCAGGTGTACCTGATCATGTACCTGCTGATGTTCGTCGCGGCGGTGCGGTTGCGGCGCAAGCACCCCGACCACCCGCGCGGGTACCGCGCGCCGATGCTGCTGGGGCTGTGCGGGGTCGGGTTCTGCGCGTCGCTGGCCGCGCTGCTGGTCGGGTTCGTCCCGCCGTCGCAGTTCGGTTCGGGCAACCCGTGGGTGTACCTCGGGATCGTCGCGGGCGGCGCGCTCGGGCTCGGCCTGGTGGTGCCGTTCCTGTTCTACCGCCTGCGCAAACCGTCGTGGCGGCAACCGGAGGCGAGGGCGTCATGACCACTGTGGACGAACGATCGACCCGGACGCAGCGCGTGCTCGTCTACCTCGTCGTGGGGGTCGTCCTCGGCGGGTTGTTCGTGGCCGGGTACCTGCGCTACCACTCCGCGCGGGCCACCGCCGAAGCCGAGGCGAAAGCCGACCGGCTCGTCGCCCGGCTCGCCCAGGAGGGCGCGCGGGCGCCGTCGCGGGACCAGCTCGTCCGGCTGCTCGGCACGGACGGCGGCTCGATCTGCGTCGATCCCGCCGCCGCGCTCGCCCGCGCGACGAGCGACACCGGGTTCGTCAACGGCGCCGGCGGCCCCGGGACGCGCCCGGTCCTCGCGGCCGGCACCGTGGTGCGGGCGCAGCTGCTCGTCATCGAGGTGTACTGCCCGGAGAAGCTCCCCGCGTTCCAGGAGTACGTCAGCGGACTGGGCTTCGCCGACGTGGCGGGCGGGTGAGCGCGGTGGATCTCCGAAAGCGGGTCGGCGAGCTCATGCCGCGAGCGCGGGAAGACCTCGCGACCCTCGTCGCGATGCGGTCCGTCGCGGACCCGCGGCAGTTCCCGGCCGCGGACTGCCGGCGCGCCGCCGGCTGGGTGGCCGACGCGTTCGCCGGGGCCGGGTTCGCCACCCGCCTCGCCGACACCCCGGACGGCAGCCAGGCCGTGGTCGGGTCCCGGTCGTGCCGCCGCCCCGGGGCGCCGACGGTGCTGCTGTACGCGCACTACGACGTCCAGCCACCGCTGGGGGACGACGAGTGGCGGACACCGCCGTTCCGGCTGACCGAAGTGGACGGTCGCTGGTACGGGCGCGGCGCGGCCGACTGCAAGGGCAACATCCTCATGCACCTGACCGCGCTGCGCGCGCTCGGTGACGACCTGCCCGTCCACCTCAAGCTGGTCGTCGAAGGCTCCGAGGAACAGGGCACCGGCGGCCTGGAGGCGTTCGTGCCCGAGCACGCCGACCTCCTGCGGGCCGACACGATCCTGGTGGCCGACACCGGGAACGTCGCGGTCGGGCAGCCCGCCGTCACGGTCAGCCTGCGCGGGATGGTCAACGTCGTCGTCTCCGTCGAAGCGCTCTCGTCCGAGCTGCACTCGGGCATGTTCGGCGGCCCCGCCCCGGACGCGCTGGCGGCCTTGGTGTCGGTGCTCGCCACGCTCCGCGACGACGCGGGCGACACCACCGTCGACGGCCTGCCCAACGACGGCCGCTGGTCCGGGGCGCCGTACCCGGCGGAGCAGTTCCGCGCGGACGCGGGCCTGTCCCCCGGCGCCGTCCTGCTCGGCAGCGGCGAAGTGGCGGACACGCTGTGGGCGCGCTCGACGGCCACGGTGCTCGGCATCGACTGTCCTCCGGTGGTCGGGTCCGCGGCGGCCGTCACCCCGCGTGCCCGGGCGCGGCTGAACCTGCGGATCCCGCCCGGCGTCGAGCCGGCCGGCGCGGCCCGCGCGCTGACCGGGCACCTGCTCGCGGCGGCACCGTGGGGCGTGCGCCTGTCGGTGGAGGTCGAGGCGACCGGTCACCCGTTCCGGATGGCCACCGGCGGCCCGGCCTACCGGGGCATGGCCGCCGCCATGCAGAGCGCGTACGGCCGCCCGATGACGCAGCTCGGCCAGGGCGGCTCGATCCCGCTGTGCACGGTCCTGGCCGAGACGTACCCCGGCGCCGAGATCCTGCTCATCGGCGTCGAAGAGCCCCAGGCGCGCATCCACGCGCCCAACGAAAGCGTCGCACCGGAGGAGATCGCGGCCATGGCGCTGACCGAAGCGCTCTTCCTGCGCGGATACGCGGTAGGTTCCGGCTGAGGCGGTTGTCGATTCCGGCTGTCGTCGTTCGACGCCTGGTCGAAGGGCGCCCGCAGGGGCCCACCGAGCAGAGGACACCGCATGACCGAACTGAACGCCGACCACGCCCGGCGAGCGATCGTCGAACACACCCGGCGCCTGGCGGACGCGGCCGCCGAGGCCGGTCCCGGCGCCACCGTGCCGACGGCCCCGGGGTGGACGGTCACCGACCTGGTCGCGCATGTGGGCCAGACCCAGCACTGGGTCGCGGAGATCATCGAGCGCCGCATCACCGACCCCGCACAGCTGCCCGCGGAGATGGCTGTGCCGCCCACGAACCCCGGCGAGTGGCCGGCGTGGCTGGCGGAGTCCGCGCGGCGGGTCGCGAGCGCGTGCTCCGACGACGCGCTCGACGCGCCGGTGTTCAACGCCGCGGGCGACGAGCGATCCGGGACGCGGTTCTGGATGACCAGCATGCTCAACGAGGCGGTCGTCCACGGCTTCGACGCGGCCGGCGCAGCGGATCGACCGGCCGACGTCGACGCCGGCACCGCCGCCGCCCTCATCGGCAACCACCTCACGATGCTCACCTCCCCCACGTGGAAGGCGCAGCGGCCCGAGTCCGCCCACGCCCTCCGAGGCACCGGCCAGACCCTGCAGTGGCGGGCCACCGACGCCGCGGACGCCTGGTTCGTCGAACGGCGGCCGGACGGGGCGGCGTGGCAGCCCGCAGCTCGCGAGGCCGACGTGACGGTGACCGGCCCGGCGGGATCGCTGCTGCTGGTCTTGACCCGGCGACGCCCGCTCACCGAAGCCACCGGCATCAGCGTCGACGGCGACCTCGACCTCGTCCGGGATTGGCTCGACAACACCGCGCACGTCAGCGGCTGACGCACGACGAGTGTCGCGAAGTCTGCCGCCAGGCCGCGGACTGAAGGAGAAGACCACCATGGCCCGCTTGGTGTCGCTGAACGTCGGACTGCCCCAGGACGTGCCCTGGCAGGGCCGGACCGTCCACACCGGAATCTTCAAGTACCCGGTCGACGGCCGCCGCCTGGTCCGCCGGCTCAACGTCGACGGCGACGGCCAGGGCGACCTGGGCGGCCACGGCGGCGAGAACCGCGCGGTGCTCGTGTACCAGCGCCAGTCCTACGAACACTGGCGGCGGTTCCTCGGCCGCGAGGATCTCGAGGACGGCCGGTTCGGCGAAAACTTCACCGTCGACGGCCTGCCCGACGACGAGGTGCACATCGGCGACCGGTACCGGATCGGCGAGGCCGAGTTCGAGGTCACCCAGCCGCGCGTCACGTGCTTCCGCGTCGGGATGCGCCTCGGCGAGCCGCGGATGCCCGCCCTCCTGGTGGCGCACCACCGGCCCGGCTTCTACCTGCGGGTCATCACCGAAGGCCACGTCCAGGCCGGCGACGAGATCGTCCGCACCCGGACCGGACGGCACGAGCTGAGTGTCGCGGACGTCGACGCGCTCCTCTACCTGCCCGGCCGCGACCGGGACGTCCTGCGCAAGGCCGTCGACATCCCGGCGCTCAGCCCCGGCTGGCAGGGATCGTTCCGCGACCTGCTGGCCGCGGCGGAGCCACCGGCACCCCGCGGCTGGCGCGGGTTCCGGCCGCTGCGCGTCGCCCGGGTGGTGCCCGAGAGCACGACCGTGGCCTCGCTCCACCTGGCCGCCGAAGACGGCGCGCCGCTCCCCCGGCCCGAGCCGGGCCAGTACCTCACCCTGCGGGTCCCCGGGGCCGGCGACCCGGCCCCGGTCCGCAGCTACTCGCTGTCGGCGGCGCCGTCGGACCGCGAGTACCGCATCAGCGTCAAGCGCGACGGAGTGGTCAGCAGCTACCTCCACACGCGCTTGGCGGCCGGCGCGGTCGTGGACGTCGCGGCGCCCCGAGGCGACTTCGTCCTGACCGACGACGACCGGCCCGTGGTCCTCGTGTCCGCGGGCATCGGCGTGACGCCGGTCCTGGCGATGCTGCACGCCCTCGCCGCGAGCCGGACCGCACGGGCGGTCTGGTGGCTGCACACCACCCGGACCGCGGCCGAACACGCGTTCGCCGGCGAAGCGCACGAGCTGCTGGCGAGCCTTCCGCACGGCCACGAGCACATCCACTACACCGCGGAAAGCGGCCGGCTGACCCGCGAAGCGCTGTCGGCTTTGGCTCTTCCCACCGACGGCACGGCCTACCTGTGCGGACCGGACGCCTTCATGACGGCGATGCGGGAGTCTTTGGTATCGCTGGGCTTCGATCCCACCCGTGTCCACAGTGAACTGTTCGGCGGCGTGTCCGCGATCAACCCGGGCCTCACCGGCGTCGTCCGGAAGACTCCTCATCCCCCGGCCGGTCCCGCGGGAACGGGACCGGCGGTCACGTTCGCGCGCAGCGGCCTCACGGTGCCCTGGAGCGACGGCTACCCGAGCCTGCTCGAGTTCGCCGAGGCCTGCGACGTGCCGACGCGCTGGTCCTGCCGCACCGGCGTCTGCCACACCTGCGTCACCCCGGTGCTTTCCGGCCACGTGCGGTACGACCCCGAACCGCTCGAGCCACCGGCGCCGGACGAAGCGCTCGTGTGCTGCGCCCGGCCACCGGAGGACGTCGTCCTCGACCTTTGACGACTGCCGCCGGCCGTGTCGGCTCCGAAGTCGACCACTGCCGAAGCTAGATCGTGCCTGACAGGCGGCTCGCGCATCCGAGAGCACCTGAACCGCGACACGACCAGCAGCACCCCCGGCGCGCCGCTAGTGCGCCAGGGTGCCGGCGACCCAGTCGGCGATGTACGTGCTGGTGTGGGACAGGTGGTCGAGGCCGATGTGCTCGGTCGCGCCCTCCTCCGCGGTGAACAGCCGGAGGTGGCGGTTCGGGCTGTTCACCGCCTGTTCGTACGAGCGATGCGCGTAACGCACGGGGATCTGGCGGTCGTTTTCGCCGTGGCAGATCAGGAACGGCACGGTGATGTGCTCGACGACGCCGTCGAGGTGCACCGCGTCCGCGAACTCCGGGAACGTCCCGAGGTCGTCGTGGCCCCAGACCCACAGCACGTGCTCCCAGTAGTGCGGCACCGGGCGTTCGCCCTCGCGCTCCAGGCGCCGGCGTTGCACCGCGCCCCAGTCGTGGTTGGCGCCCCACGCGACCACGAGCGCGAGGCGTTTCTCGAACGCCGCCGCGCGCGGGGCGTAGTAGCCGCCCAAGGACCAGCCGGCGAGCCCGATCCGGGTGGCGTCGACGTCGGCGCGGGTTTCCAGGTAGTCCACGCACGCGGTGGCCCAGCCCTCCGTCTCGACGCGCGCGGTCAGCCCCTGCAGGCGCAGCGCCTCGCCCGAGCCGGGACAGTCGACCATGAGGCAGGAGATGCCGCGGGCGGCGAGCTCGGCCCAGTGCCCGGACGAGTACATGTGCTCCTTCGTCGAGTCCAGGCCGTTCCACATGATCAGCACCGGCGCCCCGGGCCCCGCCGCGCTGAAGTACGCGGGCAACGTCGTCCCTTCGAAGGGAACCGCCACGCGGGTCACCGCCGGCGACACGAGCTCCAGGGCCTTCTGCTGCAGTTCCAGGACGCGGCGGTAGGTGTCGAGCCGGCCGGGCGCGGACGCGCTCTGCAGGCGTTCGGCCTGGCAGAGGTAGTTGGTGGCGCGGGTGTAGAGCTGCCCGGCGGTGCGGGGGTGGCCGGCCTTCTCGGCCGCTTCGGCCTGGCCGACGAGCTGGTCGGTCAGCGCCGTCCACGCCCGCAGGAACTCTCGAGTGCCGGCGTCCTCGCCCTGGGCGGCGGCCTCGCGGATGGGACGGCAGGCGCGGTCGACCTCGTCGATGAGGCCACCGCTGTTGAGGGTGGCGACGACGCCGAGGTTCCAGACGTAGTTGCCGGGGAAGTACTCGAACACGGGGGTTCCTCTCAGGTTCGTGCTGCTTCGCTGATCGACTTCACACCGCCGTGCGCGGTCATCCCGCCGTCCACGGGGATGTCGGCACCAGAGATGGAGGGAGGACTCGTCGCCGAGCAGGAACGCCACGAGCGCGGCGACCTCGGCGGTGGTCCCGGTCCGTCCGAGCGGGGTCTCGGCGACGTTCGCGGCGCGGAACGCGGGCGGGGCCGCCCAGTTCGAGGCAGGCCGCCCTGGTGAAGCCGCGCAGCGCCCACATGCTCGCGGTGTAGGCGACCGGGTGGTGACCGGTCAGCGCGGCGGCCGAGCCGACCACGACGATCGACCCGCCGGAGGGCAGCACCGGCAGGACCGCCCGCACGGCCCCCCGGTGGACGCCGCCCACGTTGATGTCCGGCACGCGGGCCAGGTCCGCCGGGTCCAGCTCGGCGAGCCGGGCCCACCCGGCGGAGTCCGTCACGTCGAGCTGCCGGTAGCCGACGCCGGGCAGGTCCGCGGTTTCGCGAGGTCGGCACCGATGACCGTGGCGCCGTCCGCGGCCAGGCGCCGGGCCACCGCCGCGCCGAGGCCCTGCCCGGCGCCGGTGACCAGCACGGTCTTGCCCCTCACCGCGACCGGTCCCGGGTGCGGGCCGGGCGGACCGGCGGCGGGTCGATCCCGGCGACGACCGTGTTGCGGATCGTGCCGATGCCCGCCACGGTCATCTCGACGACGTCACCGGGCTTCAGCGGCGGCGGGTCCTGCGCGCCGCGGCGGCCCCACAGCTCGGCGAGGCAGCCGCCGTTGCCGCAGGTGCCGGAGCCGAGCACGTCGCCGGGCCGGAGCCGGGTGCCGCGCGCGGCGTAGGCGACGAGCTCCTCGAACGGCCAGCCCATGTTGGCCAGCCGGTCGTGCCCGATCTCGACGCCGTTGACCGACGCCCGCATGTCCAGATCGAGGAAACCGTCACCGTCCACGGTGAACTCGTCCGCGGTCACCAGCCACGGCCCGAGCGTCGTGACGGAATCCTTGCCCTTCGCCGGCCCCAGTCCCACCTTCATCTCGCGGCGCTGGAGGTCGCGGGCCGACCAGTCGTTGAAGATGGTGTAGCCGAAGATCCCGTCCGGGCCCAGCACGGCCGCGACCTCCAGCTCGAAGTCGAACAACCGCGAACCGGGTGGGATCGGGACGTCGTCGTGCGCGCCGGCCAGCGCGGCCGGGTTGGTGAAGTAGAACGTCGGGGCCTCATACCACTCCGGCGGCACCGGACCCGGGGCGACCATGCCCTCGACGTGTTCCTCGAAGGCGACGAAGTCCCGCACGGACGGCGGTTCGAGCGGCGGCAGCAGCCGCACCTCGGTCAGCGGCACCACCGGTCCATCGAGGACACGGGCACCGACGGGCAGGCCGGACCGCACCAGGTCCAGGACCGTCACCCCGGCCGGGAAGGCGCGGACGCCGTCATCGGAGACCACGCCGGCGCGCACTGCGCCGCGGTGTTCGTAGGTGGCGAGCCGCATCAGACCGGCGGGGCCACGAAGAGGCCCTTGTCGGGGTCGTTGAACGACTTCCGCGCGACGAACTCGTTCATCGCGTTCGCGGTGCCCCACTGGTCGGCCACCTCGGGCTTCGAGAAGTCGTGCAGCTGCGGGTGCCAGCTGTCCTCGTCGACCAGCTCCAGCTCGGTGGTGTACTCGACGGTGTTGCCGTGCGGGTCGAGGAAGTAGCTGAAGGTGTTGTGGCCGGCCAGGTGGCGGCCCGGGCCCCAGATCTTCTCGACACCGGCGCGCAGCAGCCGGCCGGTGCCGCGCAGGTACTCGTCGAGGCCGCGCAGCTCGAACGACGCGTGGTGCAGCGACGGGTGCGGGCAGCGCGCGATCGCCAGGCTGTGGTGCCAGGCGTTGATCCGCAGGAAGTACATCATCTCCCCCATCCGCGGGTGCATCAGCGTGTCGGACAGCCGGAAGCCGAGGTGGCGCTCGTAGAAGGCCCGGGTGCCTTCGGGATCGGCGGAGTTGACGACCACATGGGACAGTCGCACCGGGACGGACTCGCCTTCCTCGATCCGCCGGTGGCTTCGCGTGGCGACGTCCGCGCTGGTCTCGATCGTGCGGCCTTCGTTGTCGAAGAACCGGAACCCGTACCCGCCGCCCGGGGTGTCCAGGGCGCGGGGCTCGTGCACGAGCGTGATCCCGGCCGCGGCCAGCCGGCCGGCCAGGGTGTCGACGTCGGCGGCCGTCGCGACGCCGAAGGCGATCAGGTCGATCCGCTTGTCGGCGGCCTGCCGCAGCCGGACGACGTACTGCTCCGGCGAGCCTTCGGCGGCGAGGAAGGTGATTCCGGTGTCGGCGTGTTCCTCGGCGAGGCCCCAGGTGCCGGTGTAGAAGTCCTGCTGCCGTGCGAGGTCGGGCACGGCGAGGTCCACGTGCCGCAGATGGGTGATCAGGCGGTCGGTCACGGTTTCGTCCTTTCAGGCGGGCTGGGACACGAGGTCGCCGATGCGGCGGACCAGGCCGGGCACGTCGCCCTGCTCGTGGTCGAGCAGCCACTGTCCGAGCTGGTTGGAGGCCTCGACGACGGTGCTCGCGCGGTCGTGGCGGCGGGCCGTGAACTCCGTCCAGAGGTCGTCGTCGACAACGTTCCGGGTGAGGAGCAGCTCGGCCAGCACCGCGGCATCTTCGAGGGCTTGGGCGCCGCCTTGGGCGAGGGTCGGCGGGCAGGAGTGCGCGGCGTCGCCGACGAGCACGACCCGGCCGCGGTGCCACGGCGCCGGCACGACGTGTGTCTCGAAGCGCGTGTAGTTCACCCGGCTCGGATCGTCCAGCGTGGGCCGGATCTCGTCCCACGGCCCGTGGTAGGCGCCGGCGAGCCGGCGCAGGGTGGCGAGCCGCTCCTCCGGCGTCAGTCCACTGTGGTCCCGGAACTCCTCGACGATGAACGCGTAGAGGGAGTCCGCACCGGTCGGCGTGTACCCGGCGATGTAGGACGGGCCGCCGTAGCACAGGTCGGTGTGGGTGATCGACGCCGGACGCGGCCCGAACGCGCGCCAGATCCCCATGCCGGTCGGCCGGGGCGGCACGTCGATGCCGATCAGCCCGCGGATCGCCGAGCGGATGCCGTCGGCGCCGACGACGAGGTCGTACCGGCCGGCCGTCCCCGAGGCGAGCGTGACCTCGACGCCGGAGCCGTCCTGATCGAGGTGGGTCACCGTGTCGCCGAAGCGGGTCTTCACGCCGGTCTCGTGGGCACGGTCCAGCAGGATCCGGGCCAGCGCCGGGCGGGGCATGCCCATCGAGGCGGGCAGGTCGGCCCCGCCGCTGCGGACGTCGGGGATCCGGGCCAGCACGGTGCCGTCCGGCGCGCGCAGCCCGAGGCAGTCGAAGGGGTATCCGGCCGCCTCGGCCCGCGGCCACACCCCGAGCCGGCGCAGTTCGCGCAAGGCGTTGCCCTGCAACGTGATGCCCGACCCGATGGCCGAGACGTCCGGCTTGAGCTCGACGAGGTCGACGGCGACGCCGTCGCGCGCGAGCAGGATCGCGGTGGCGGCGCCGGCGAGACCGCCGCCGACGACCAGCACCTTGGTGACCGCGGGCATGGGGGAACTCCTTATTTGACGGCGATGGGCGCGACCGGCGCGCCGACCGCGCCGGTCACCGGCAGCGGGGCGGCGGTGAGCCAGAACTCGTGGACGCCGTCGGCCGCGCAGTCGGCGGCGAGCGCGTCGAGGTCCCACATCTCGCCGAGGAACAGGCCGAGGTGCGGGATGGCCACCTGGTGCAGGGGCTGGAAGGCGTCGTCGAACTCGTTGGGCCGGACTTCGACGCCCCACGTGTCGGTCGCGATGCCGGCGATCTCCGTGCCGTGCAGCCAGTCCACCGTGGAGAAGGACAGGCCGGGCGAGTCGCCGCCGGCGTAGTCGCCCCAGCCCTCCCGCCGGGCGCGGGTGAGCCGCCCGGTCCGCACCAGCAGGAGGTCGCCGCGGCCGACGCGCGCGGTGGCGCCGTGCTCGGCGATCGTCGCCTCCAGGTGGTCCGCGGTGATCGCGAAGCCGTCGGGCAGCTCGCCGCCGGATCCGAACACGCGGCCCACGTCCAGGAGCACCCCGCGGCCCGCGAGCAGCCCGGCCGTGGTTTCGATGCCGGTGACGCGGTCGCCCTCGCTGGTCACGACGTCCCCGGCGCGCCGGCCGTTGTAGGCGAGGCCGTGGTCGAAGATGTGACCGAGGCCGTCCCACTGCGTCGAGGCCTGCAGCGGCATGGACACCACGTCGTCGGCCCCGCCGATGCCGTGCGGGAACCCCTGCGTGCCGCGTTCGGCGTCCGTGCCGGTGTCGAGCATGGTGTGCACCGGGTTGGTGCGCCGCCGCCAGCCCTTCTGCGGCCCGTCGGCGTCGAAGCGTTGCGCGAGCGAGAAACTCGCGCCGCGCCGGACGAGCGCGGCGCCTTCTCGGCGCTTGGCGGCGTCGAGGAAGTTGAGGGTGCCGAGGACGTCGTCGGCACCCCAGCGGCCCCAGTTGGAGCACCGCTGGGCCGCCGCTGCGATCGCGCCCTCGGGATCGGTTCGGTCCACGCCTTCACTGTCGGTGCGCGGGCGATATCAGGGAAGACGAAGTCGTTGATGTGCGGTATCAGCGGCGTTGATACGGTGGGCGATCGTGAACCTCGCCCGGTTGGACCTGAACCTGCTGGTGGCCCTGGACGCGCTGCTGCAGGAGCGCAGCGTCACGCGCGCGGCCGAGCGGATGGGCCTCGGCCAGCCGGCGGTGTCCGCCCAGCTGGGCCGGCTGCGCCGGCACTTCCACGACGACCTGCTGACCCGCGCCGGCAACCAGTACCGGCTCACGCCGCTGGCCGTGCAGCTCAAGGAACGCGTGCGGGTCGCCCTGTCCGGCGCCGAGCGGGTCTTCGCGGCCGAACCCGATTTCGATCCCGCGTCGTCCACCCGCGAGTTCTCGATGCTGATGAGCGACTACGGGATCGCCGTGCTCGGAGCGGGAATCGCCGCCCGGCTCGCCGAGGAGGCCCCGGGCACCCGGCTGCGGTTCCCCGCGAACACCCCGAAGATGGTCGACGCGGCCGTGCACGAACTCGTCCACACCGACCTGCTGGTCATCCCGCACGGGTTCGTCGACGACCTGCCGCACGAGGACCTCTACCGCGACGAATGGGTGTGCCTGGTCGCCGCGGGCAACACCGGCGTCGGGGAGTCCCTGACCGTCGCGCAGCTGGAGACGATGCCGTGGGTCGTCACCTACCACGGCCCCACCGCGTCCACGCCCGCCGCGCGGCAGATGCGCATGCTCGGGATCGAGCCGCACGTCCAGGTGGTCACCGAGACGTTCCTGACCGTGCCGGGACTGGTCGCGGGCACGAACCGGGTCGCGCTGCTCCAGCGGCGCCTGGCGGACGGGATCCCGGACGAGCTCGGCGTGCGCGCCCTGCCGTGCCCGTTCGAGGCGGCCCCGCTGGTGGAAGCCATGTGGTGGCACCCGATGTACGACGACGACCCCGAGCACCGCTACCTGCGGGACGTCGTCATGCGGACGGTGGCGGCGGTGATCGGCATCGACGGCGTCGATGCGCCGCTTCGGCGGAAGTGATTTCCGCATCTCCGCGCCGGGGCTGACACTTCGACGCACACGCCGGTCGCCGAAGACCGGCTCGTGCCTCCCCGGAGCTGCCCGTGTCCGATCAGTCCGTCTCCGCTCCCGCACCCGCCGCCGATCGCGCCGGCGGCCGGCAGGCCGGTCCCGCCCAGGCGGTCGTGCTGCTGCTGGCCAGTTGCCTTTCGGTGCTCGGCGCGGTGCTGCTCGCCCCGGTCCTGCCCCGCATCCAGGACGCGTTCGCCGGCACGCCCGGCGTCACCACGCTCACGCCGATGGTGCTGACCGTGCCCGCGCTGGTCATCGGGCTCACCGCGTCGATCGCCGGCCGCGTCGTCGACCGGCTCGGCCGCAAGCGGCTGCTGGTGGGCGCGCTCGTCGTGTACGCGTTCGTCGGGACCGCGCCGCTGTGGCTGTCGTCCCTGCCGCTGATCGTCGCGAGCCGCGTGCTGGTCGGGCTCACCGAGGCCGCGATCATGACGTGCTGCACGACCTTGCTCGCCGACTACTTCCACGGGGCCGAGCGGGACCGGTACTTCGGCCTGCAGACCGTCTACACCACTGTCGCCGCAACGGTTTTCTTCGCCGCCGGCGGGCTGCTGGGCTCCTGGGGCTGGCGAACGCCGTTCTGGCTCTACGCGGTCAGCCTGCCGCTCGCGTTCGCCGCCGCGCGGGTCATCCGGCAGCCGTCGCGGACCCGCGGCCACGAAAAGCTCCCGTCCTTGCCGTGGCGCACCTTCCTGGCACCGGTCGGCGTCACCTTGGCCGGCGGTCTCGTGTTCTACGTCCTCATCGTCGAACTGTCTTATGTGCTCGACGGCATCGGCGTCACCGCCACCGCGACCGTCGGGCTGGTCAGCGCGGCCGGTTCACTGGCCACCGCCGTCGCGGCGTACCTGTTCCCCCGGTTCGCCCAACGGGGTCCCGCGGTCACGATCCCCGCGGCGTTCGTCCTGTGCGGACTCGGCATCCTCGTCCTGGCGCCGGCCTCCTCGGTGCCGGTCGTGGTGCTCGGCGCGGTCGTGACCGGCCTCGGCAACGGGCTGATGCTGCCCGCCCTGCTGACCTGGGCGCTGGGGAGCCTGACGTTCGCCCAGCGCGGCCGGGGCACCGGCATCTGGACCTCGGCCCTGTTCATCGGCCAGTTCGCCAGCCCGCTCGTCGTGCTCGCCCTGGCCGGAGCGACCACCGGCCTCTCCCCGGCCCTGCTCGTCGTCGGCGCCGCCGCGCTCCTGCTCGCCCTGGTGGCCGGCGTCCTGGCCGTCCGGCACTCGTTGACCACCGCGCCGCGCACTCCGTAGGTTCGGTACCGAACGAGGAGGTGCGGGATGAGTCACTTGGTGCGTTTCGCCGACGGAACCGGCGACATCCGGGTCGGTCTGCTCGCCGACGAGCAGCTGCGGCCGCTCGCGGTGGCCTCGATGAGTGACCTGCTGCGCCGCCCGGTGGCGGAGATCCGCGAGCTGGCCGACGCCGCCGGCGCGCCCGTGCCGACGGCCGGGACGCGCCTGCTGCCGCCGCTGGACGGGCGGATGGAGGTGTGGGCCGCCGGGGTGACCTACTTGCGGTCCGAGGAGGCCCGCCGCGAAGAGAGCGCCGACGAGGACGTCTACGCACGGGTCTACCGCGCGCAGCGGCCGGAACTGTTCTTCAAGTCGGCGGCGTGGCGCGTGGTCACCGACGGCGAGCCGATCGCCGTCCGCGCCGACTCCGCCAACAACGTGCCGGAGCCGGAACTCGGGCTGCTGCTGACGAGTGGCGGGGAGATCGCCGGCTACGTGGTGGTCGACGACGTCAGCTCCCGGAGCATCGAAGGCGAGAACCCGCTGTACCTCCCGCAGGCCAAGATCTACACCGGTTCGTGCGCGGTGTCGGCGCGGGTGCGGCCGGCGTGGGAGGTGCCGGACCCGCGGTCGCTCGACCTCCGCATGCGCATCCTGCGCGACGGTGACGAGGTTTTCGCGGGCGAGGCCAGTACCGCCCGGCTGAACCGTGAACCGGCCGGACTCGTCGAGTACCTCTGGCGGGACAACGACTTCCCCGACGGCGCCGTGCTCTCGACGGGCACGTCCGTCGTGCCCGGGCTCGATCAAGGGCTGCGGCCGGGAGACGTGGTCGAGATCGAGATCGGCGAGGTCGGCTCGCTGCACACCCCCGTGGTGCTGGGCGCGGACGAGGTGCGCCGGGTGCTCGCGGCCCGCTGAGGCGCACTGCACCCGGCGGCGCAGCTGAGCTACAGGTCGATGACGACCTTGCCCCGCACGTGCCGGCCGGCCTGGAGTTCGGCCGCGCGGCGGATCTGCTCGATCGGGAAGCTCGCCGCGATCGGCACCCGCAGCCGGCCCGCCGCGACCAGGCGCGCGATCTCTTCCAAGGCGTCGGGAGCGGCGTTCGCTCCGTTGGCCCCCGCCACGCCGTCGACCTGCGTGGCGATGGTGCAGATGCGACGGTCCGGGACGCCGAGTTCCCGCGCGACGTGCACGGTCTCCACGCCGTACAGATCGAGGGCGGCGGTGACGCCGCCGGGCGCGAGGGCCCGGACCCGCTCGGCCAGGCCCTCGCCGTAGGTGACCGGCTCGGCTCCCAGATCGCGCAGGTAGCCGGCCGAGGCCGCCGACCCGGTCCCGATCACGCGCGCTCCGGCGATCCGGGCCAGCTGGACGGCGAACACCCCGACCCCGCCCGCCGCCCCGCCGATCAGCACCGTGTCGCCGGGGCCGGCGCCGGCCGCGGCTAGGGCGGCGGATGCCGTGCGGCCCGCGACCGTGAGGGTGGCGGCGGTGCGGTCGTCGACACCGCCGGGCGTGTGGTGGACCTCGTTCGCCGCGGTCTCCCCGGTCGCGTCGACCACCACGAAGCCGGCGACCGCGCGCGACAGCGCACCGCCGAACACGCGGTCGCCGGGCGCGAAGCCGGTCACCCCGGCACCGGCCTGGTCCACCACGCCCGCGTAGTCGGTCCCGAACCCGGCCGGGAGGCTCAAACCGAACCGGGCCGCGGTGTCCGCGTCGGCGGTCATGATCCAGTCCATCGGGTTCAGGCCGGCCGCGGTGACCCGCACCCGGACCTGGCCCGGGCCGGCCTGGGGAGCGGACATCTCCCGGATGTCCAGGACTTCCGGGCCGCCGAACGACTCGAGCCGGACCGCCCTGCTCCGGTCCGCCGGCAGTGGGGTGCGCTGTTCCTGCGTGGACATGTGTCTCCTCGACCACCTCGAAACGGACTATGCTCCGTTTACTCGATGACCGTAACACAACCGGAGCGTGTTCCGTTTGACTGAGACCGAGAGGCGCGCGCCGCGGGCGGACGCGGCCCGCAACCGTGACCAGCTGCTCGCGGTGGCGACCCGGGTGTTCGTCTCGGCCGACGACGAGCCGTCGATGCGGGCGATCGCCCGTGAGGCGGGGGTCGGCATCGCCACGCTGTACCGGCACTTCCCGACCCGCGAGTCGCTGGTCGACGCGGTCTACCGGGACCAGGTCGCGCGGCTGACGACCGGAGCCCGCGAACTGCTCGGCGGACTGGCCCCGGCGGCGGCGATGCGGCGCTGGATGGACCTGTTCGGGGACTGGATCGCGACCAAGAACGGCATGCTCGACACGCTGCTCGCGATGATCGAGTCGGGCGAGATCGCTCACGCGCGGACCCGGACCGAGTTGCTGGCGGCCATCACCACGCTCCTCGACGCCGGCCGGGCTGCGGGCGACCTCCGCTCCGACGTCACCGCCGAAGACGTCGCCGCCGCCCTCATCGGCATCTTCACCGTCGCGCCCCGGCCCGCGCACGAAGCCAAGGCCGGGCGCCTGCTGAACCTCCTGATGGACGGTCTCCGGCCCGCGCCGGCCGCCTGAGCCGCCGCACCCGTGGCGAGATCCAGGTGTTCCTTGTCCCGACGGCCAATTGTGGACGGCGCCGGAGGTGAAGAGCATGGCGAGTGATCACCCCCGGCGAAAGGATCACCGATGCCCCACCCGCCAGTCCCGTTCGCGCTCTTCGACGGCGGCGTCACCGTCACCGGCGAGTGGGAGGACGCGTGAAGGCCTTCCTGCTGTCCGTGCACGTCCTGGCCGCGATCCTCGCCATCGGGCCGGTCGCGGTCGCCGCGAGCATGTTCCCGCCCGCGGCTCGCGCCGCCCACCTGACGCCGGACGACCCCCGCAAGAACGCCGTTCCCGGCGTGCTGCACCGGATCACCCGCGTCTACGCGGTCATCGGCATCTTCGTGCCGGTCTTCGGCATCGCCACCGGCGCCGCCCTCGGCGTGCTCGGCGATGCCTGGCTGATCGTCTCGATGGTGCTGACCGCGGGCGCCGCCGCACTCCTGGTCGGACTGGTTCTGCCGGGGCAGCAACGAGTTCTCGGCACCGGCCACCCGGATCGGCGCCTGGCGATGTCCACCGGGCTCTTCAACCTGCTGTGGGCGGTGGTGGTCGTCCTCATGATCGTCCGGCCGGGCTCGACGACCGGAGCCGGCCGGTGACCCCGCGACGTGCCCTGCACCTCCTCGGCGCCGTCGAACTGACGACACTGGCGTTCCTGCTGCTCAACCTGGTCACCGTCCACCACCGCACGGTTTCCGGCATCCTCGGCCCGGTGCACGGCCTGGCCTACACCGCCACGATCATCGCGGCGGTGCTCCTGGCGCACGGCCGGCGGCGGGTCTGGTTGTCCGCGCTCGTGCCGGGATTCGGTGGACTGCTGGCGGCGCGCGCCGTCAATGCCCGCCGGGTCCGCGCAGGCCTCGAGGATTGAATTCACCCTTTCCGGGGTACCGCCCCAGAGCGGACGTCTTCAGCAGCGAGGGCGGAGAGCCTGGAAGGGTGGGTTCGTCATGCCCGAGCCGAGCACCGGCCCGGCGCCGCCGTCGTGGTCGATGGACCTGCGCGGCACCACCGCGCCGGCACTGGTCGAGATCCGCCGCTGGGCGTCCCGGACCCTCGCCGGGGTCGATGACGCCCACCTGGGGGACGTGCTCCTCGTGGCCACCGAGCTGGTGACCAACGCCTACGACCACGGCCGCGGCCCGCTGCAGGTCCGCATGAGCCACACCCCGAACCCGTGCCGGGTGCGGATCGAAGTCGACGACAACTGCCCGGACCACCCCGAGGTCATCACCCCGTCACTCGAGCGCCCCGGTGGCCGCGGCATGCACATCGTGGACAAGCTCGCCCACGCCTGGGGCGTGCTCGAGCACCCGGCCGGCACCAAGACGGTGTGGGCGGAAGTGGCCTGCGACGGCGTCGACGCAGTGCCGTGCGCGGCGGCGACCTGTTCCTGAGCCGGCTCCGCCCCCCGCGATCACCGAGCGGGACACGTCGGCGGATGGGTCTCGGCTCCTCCGGGCAGGTGTAGCGATCGACCGGGGTCAGGCGCCGAGGCGGCTGTAGAGCCGGCTGGCCAGGGACCCGGCCAGCTGGTTCAAGGCGGCGTGCGGATCGAGCTGCGCGAACTGCCCGAGCAGCTCCGCCGCCGCGTAGGCCTCGGCCTGCGACAACACCGCCACGCACCGCTCCCGCCGGCCCCGCTCCAGCAACCGCGTCAGCGCCTCGGCGTACTCCGCGAGGTCGGCGACCTCGGTCAGGCCGTAACGCTGCTCGAGCGGATCCTGGACGGCCTCGTCACTCACGGTCGCACCCCTCTTCCTCACCGTCAGACCTCCACGCGTCAGAAAATCTATGCCAGCCGGAGTAGACATTGCCCGCCGGGTGTGTGTAGTGTTCTTCTCGTAGCGAGAGAGACAACGTCAAGCAGGCGCGGGAGAGGACGTAACTACCCGCGAGGTGAGACAAGACGGTCAGGCAGCGCGGAGCCGATCACGGAACAAGGTTTCGGCTGGTGACCGGAAGCAGTAACCCAGGGCCGGGTTGTGAAGAAGGTTCGACCAGGTAGGACCGGCCCCTGGGCGCAGTTTGTGGCAAGACGCAGCAGTTGCAGGACACGGGCGGAGCGTGTGCGCCCGTGAAGATCAGCAGTATCCGTAGTTGTTCGTGCAAGTTGTTCGTGCAAGTGCAGTGGCAGGACCGGTCAGGTGGCCGGAGCCGATCAGTGAACGGGGCTCCGGGCAGTGACCAGCGGCGTCAGCGTGCTGGGACCGATCAGTGGAAGGGTTCCGGCAGTGACGTCCGCAGCGGCAAGTGAAGTGGCAGTACCGGAAGTAGCAGTAACAGCAGTACCCAGTAAGTGGAAAACACCGGAGAGAAGGGATCGGGAGCATCATTGGATCGCCCGCAGCGGCTCGGTAGCGCCGCGCGGGTGCCGTAGGCCCATCGAGTTCGGAGGTGGTGCTCGGTCACGCATGAGCGATCCCCGCGAGTTCCGGTTTTCGGCCGGACGCGGGTGCAGGAAGCCGGCGGTCGCGCCGGTGGACAATGGTGAAACCCAACCCTTTGAGGACCCCGGGTGCCGTGCACGGCACCCGGGGTCCTTTGTGATGTGGAGGTGGAATGATTCCTGACCAAGCAGGACCGGCCACGCCCGGCGCGGCCGACAAGTTCGACGACGAGCAGTACCCCGCCTACACGATGGGCCGGGCCGCCGACATGCTCGGCACCACGCAAGGTTTCCTGCGCAGCCTCGACGAAGCCGGGCTGATCACGCCGCAGCGGTCCGCCGGCGGGCATCGCCGCTACTCACGCCGGCAGCTGCGGCTGGCCGCCCGCGTGCGGGAACTGGTCGACCAGGGCACCGCCATCGACGCCGCCTGCCGCATCGTCAGCCTCGAAGACCAGCTCCACGAAGCCCAGCGCCTCAACATCCAACTCCGTCCCCACGACTGAGCTTTCCAGCCGGCCCGGCCGCGAAACGGCAGTGACGTTTCGCGCCCCGGCCGCCCGCTCCGCTTGCCCCCCAGCCGGTTCACCATCGCCGGTGACCGACTCACCCGGCGCGCCGCTGGGGGCACCGGCCCGCTTCGCCGCAGAACGGCACGCGCGGTCCGATCGCCTCGCGTGCCGCCTTCGGTAACGCCCCGGCCGTCGTTTCACCAAATCAACGGCTTCGGCCGACGAACACCGCATTCGCAGCACAGCAAGGGAATGCCCGCCGCGTTCGCGGTGACTTCGCCGCCACCATCGAGCGTCGCCGAATGATTGCGACATTCGTTGCTACCCCATGGTTCCGCCACTCTCTAGGGTGGATCGACGCGTGTCGATGAAGTCGCGCGCTGTGTCCGCTTCGTCTTCTGGGGGTAGGTCCTTATGGACGACTTCGCCGGCCTGTCACGAAGAGGTTTCGTTCAAGGTGCCGTGATCAGCGGCGCCTCGCTGTTCGTCGACCCGGCCGTCGCCGCCGGGGATTCCGCGGTGCCGGGTGCCCGCGACGGCGGTCCGCCCGGCGGCGGCCGAGAGCTCAGCTTCACCACCGACTCGGCGGCGCTGCACCCGGACACCGTCGTCTCGACGGCCTGCCAGTTCTGCAACTCGAACTGCCGGCTCGAGGTCGGCCTGCGAGCCGGGCGGGTCATCAGCGTCTCCGGTGACCCGGACGACCCGGTGCAGGCCGGCAACTTCTGCGTGAAGGCGTCGATGATGCCGGAGCTGGCCTACAGCCCGCTGCGGCTGACCACTCCCCTGCGCCGCGTCTCCGGCGCCAAGGGCTCGAAGGACTCGAAGTTCGAGCCCGTCTCGTGGGACGACGCTCTCGACCTCATCGCCGACCGGCTCCTGAAGCTGCGCGACAGCGGCCAGGTGAAGTCGATCGCCAACCGGACCACCGGCCGGCTGCCGCGCGGTACCGGTTCCCTGGTCGCGCGGCTCTTCGCGCTGCTCGGCAGCCCGAACAACACCGATGTCGGCCCGGTCTGCAACGACGCCGGCGGCAACGCCCTCGCCGCGACCTTCGGGCTCGGGAACTTCACCAACGGCTACGGCGTCGACGCCGCCACCGGGCGGGAGGACCTCGGCGCCGCGAAGTACCTGCTGTTCCTCGGCACCAACCAGGCCGAGACCCACCCGGTCACCTTCGACTACCTGCTCAGAAGCCGGGCCAAAACCGGGGCGAAGCTGGTCGTCGTGGACCCGCGCCGGACACCGACCGGCGCGGCCGCCGACACCTGGGTCGCGCCCAAGCCGCACACCGACTTCGCGCTCGTGCTCGGCATGCTCCAGCACATCATCGCCCGGAACCTTCACGACCAGGCGTTCGTGCGGCGCTGGGTGCTCGGGTTCGCCGAACTGCGCGACCACGTCGAGGGCTACACGCCGGACTGGGCGGCCGGCGTGACCGGGGTGCCGGCGGCGACCATCCGGCAGCTCGCCGAGGACTACGCCACGGCCAAGCCCGCCGCGATCTTCTGCAACGCCGGGATCTCCCACCAGCTCGGTGCTTTCGACACCTACCGCGTCCTGACCTTCCTCGCCGCGGTCACCGGCAACATCGGCGTGCCCGGCGGCGGCTGCAACTTCATGCACAACACCTGGCCCGGCGACCTGCGGCTGCCCGAGCTCACGGTCCGCACGCCGCCGCTGGAGCAGGCGCTGCCGGTCGGTCCGGACTCCTTCGCCGAGGCCATCCTCACCGGGCGCCCGTACCCGCTCAAGGCCGTCATCACCGAAGGCAACCCGCTCATCTCGAGCGCGAACACCACCAAGGTCCGCGAGGCGTTCAAGAAGCTGGACTTCTACGTCTACACCGGCCTGTTCATGGAGGAAGCCGCGTACTACGCCGACGTCGTCCTGCCGGTGTGCAGCGGCCTGGAGCTGGACGGCGTCTACATGCGACGCGACGACCGCGCGATCCGCTGGCAGCACGCCGCGGTGCCCCGGGTCGGGCAGTCGAAGCCGGACTGGGAGATCTGGATCGACCTCGCCCACGCCTTCGGCCGCCGCGACCGCAAGAAGCCGGCGAGCTACTGGACCGACGCGTTCCCCCAACGCTGGAAGGACTACGCCACGCTGTGGGCGGAGTTCGTCCGGCACACCCCGGCGATGGGCGGGATGACGCAGCAGCGGATGGACGCCCGCGCCGAGCCGCTGCGGTGGCCGTGCCCGACGCCGGCACACCCCGGCGTCAGCACGCTCTACCTCGACCACCCGTCCTGGTACGAGGCCGCGGCCGCGCTCGGTGCGCCGGGCAAGCGGTTCCTCACCCCGAGCGGGAACGTCGAGATCTTCACCCCGGAGCTGGACCGCAAGCTCGCCCGGGCCGGCCACCGGGCCTTGCCGGTCTTCTACACCCACCCCGAGGTCACCGGCGCGAATCCGACGCTGAGCTACGAGCCCGGGTTCGTGACCAACCCGATCAACCCCCAGGCGGTGACGCACAAGGTGAAGCTCGGTGTGCCGGGCTCGGACGCGGTGCACCGGGACTTCCCGCTGATGGGCGTGACCGGACGCCCGAGCGTCGTGCACTTCGCCTCGGTGACGCACTGGACGCCGACCGGCGAGCAGCTGAACGGGATCCGCCTGGTGCAGGTGCACCCGGACACCGCGCGCCGGTTCGGGATCCGCGACCGCGACACCGTCGTGGTGGAGAGCCCGCGCGGGAAGGTGACCGGGACGGCGCTGTTCTGGACGGCGATCCGGCCGGACACGATCTTCGTGCCCCACACCTTCGGTCCGGCGCAGCAGGTCGGCGACCAGTTCGGCGACCCGCGCTACGAGGCGGCGAACACGCTGGTCGACGACGCGTTGTACGACAACCTGTCGGGGCAGCAGGCGTACAAGTGCTTCGCCTGCCGGATCAGCAAGGGCTGACCGGTCAGAGCTGGGAGGCGCGGCGCCGTTCGAGCAGGACGGTGTCGCGCCACCGGCCGTCGAGCTCGCCGATGCGCTCGCGGATGCCGACGGTGCGGAACCCGGCGCCGTGGTGCAGGGCGACGCTGTTGCGGTTCTCGGGGAAGATCGACGTCTGCAGCGTCCACAGCCCGGCTTCGTCGGCGGCGGTGACGAGCCGGTGCATGAGGGCCTTGCCGACGCCGCGGCCCTGGTACTTCTCCCCCACGTACACCGACGTCTCGGCGACCCCGGCGTAGCAGTCGCGAGTGGACACCGGCGCCGCGGCGGCCCAGCCGGCGACCTGGCCGCCGGCCTCGGCGACCCAGCGGTGCCCGCGCAGCCACTTCGCTTCGAGGTCGGCGCGCGGCGGGACCTCGGTTTCGAAGGTCGCGTCGCCGGTGGCGATGCCTTCGGCGTAGATGCGGCGCACGGCCGGCCAGTCCTTGGCGCGCAGCGGGCGGATGATGACGTCCGGGGCGAGATCGCTCGCCTCGGTGGGCTTGGGGGCGAGCAGGCCCATGACCACGTCGGCGGCGTGCGGGAGGCTCACGGCGCAGGAGCCGTTGACCGAGACGAGGGTGGCGGTGCCGACCTTGCGCAGCCGCACGAACCCGACGTCGGCGAGCTTGCGGACGTGGTGCGAGCAGTTGGACTGGCTGATCTCCATCTGCTCGGTGATCTCGCCGATGGTCACGGCCTTGCCCGCGGCCGCGACGGCGTGCAGGATGCGCACCCGCGTGGTGTCGGCGAGGCACGCGAACCATTCGGCGTAGGTCGCGGCGTCCTCGACGGGCAGCAGCGCGGCGGCGGGCGCGGTGGTCGTCATATCCCGATTGTGCCTCACCCGGATGAGGGATCGACGGCCGTCGATGCTTCAGACGCTGTGAAGCTCGACGATTTCCCCGGCGTCGGCCAGGTCGGCAGTGACCTGGGCGTGGTCGTCACCGACGGCGATGACGTGCCCGTACCGGGCGAGGTAGGCGCGCGGCGGGAGGGCCAGCTTGGTGCCGGGGCCGGCGGTGCCGAGCGCCTCGTGGACGGTGGGTCCGAACCGGTCGGGGTGCACCGTGGTGGCGGTGACCTCGCAGTCGTGGGGCGGGTAGAGGAAGCGGATCGCGGCGGTCCGGCGCAGCGGGCGCCGGGCGGCAGGAGGACGGCCGACGGCGACCTGCGCGGCCGCGACGACCGGGTCGGTACCGGCGAGGATGCCCAGGCGCGGGATGAAGTCGCCGCCGAGCCGGGCGTTGATCTCGACCAGGCGCGGGCCGCGCGGGGTCAGCTTGAACTCGGTGTGGGTGGCGCCGTGGGTGAAGCCGATGCCCTTGTGGACCTGGTCGAGCTGGTCGAGCAGGGCGCTGTCTTCGAACAGCGGGTCGTCGGCGTCGACGGTGTGGCCGGTTTCCTCGAAGAACGGCTCGAACCCGGTCTGCTTGCGGGCGATCACCATCGGGTGGCAGACGCCGTTCTCGACGACGGCGTCGACGCTGATCTCCGGCCCGGTGAGCAGCTCCTCGACCAGCACGTCGGCGTCGTAGCGCGGCACGCCGGGCCAGGACGCGCCGGCGGCCGCGGTGAACGCGCCGTCGACCTGTTCGGCGGTGTCGGCGCGCAGCACACCGAGGCTGCCGGCCAGGCCGCGGGCCTTGACCACCACGGGGTAGCCGATGGCGTCGGCCGCGGCGACGGCGTCCTCGGCGGTGGCAACCGGCCGGGACGCGGGCTGCGGCACCCCGGCTTCGGCGAGCGTGGCGCGGGTGGCGGCCTTGTCCCGGCAGGCCTGGACGGCTTCGGGCGCGCTTCCCGGGAGTCCGGCTTGCCGCGCGAAGTGGGCGACGGCGGTGACCAGGGATTCGTCGTAGGTCAGCACGCCGTCGGGCCGGAACTCGAGCTTCGCGGCGGCAGCCGAGAGAGCGTCCGGGTCGCGGGTGTCGACGACGGTGACGCCCTCGACGTGCTCGGTCTGCCAGGTCGGTTCGACCGAGTCGAGCAGCCACAGCCGGAAGTGCGGCCGCAGCGCGGCCAGGATGTACTCGCGGTAGCGGCGGTCCCCGCTGCCGGCCAGCAACAGCGCCGGGTGCTCGGTCACGACGTCCTTTCCAGCGGAAGCGAGTCATTGCCGTCGCGGGTGGCCAGCAGGCCGAGAACGACGTTGGCGGCGGTGGGCAGACCGACTTCGCAGCTGTGGTTGATCGCGTAGAGGATGCTGGTCCCGGCTCGCCGGCGGGTGACGAACCGGACCTGGGAAAGGATCTTGAGGTGGTGCGAAACAGTGGGCTGGGCGATGCCGAGGTGGTCCACGATCGCGCCGACGGGAACCGGGTCACGGTGCTGGGCCAGGAAGTGCACGATCATGACCCGGTTCGCGTCCGACAGCGCGTGGAACCAGCGGGCGTAGGACTCGGCGGTCTCCCGCTCCAGCTTGTGCTCGCTCACCCCACCAGGCTATCGGGCCAAGATGAACACCACGGCCGCGACGACACCGGCCACCGGCGGGGTGACCAGCCAGGCGATCAAGAAGTTCCGCACCGTCCCACCCGAGATCCGGCTCAGGTTCGGGCCGGCCGATCCCGCGATCGCGCCGGTGGAGACGTGCGTGGTCGACATCGGCAGCCCCGCACCGGCACCGACCCCGACGAGGGCGGCGGTGGTGAGGTTGGCGAGGAAACCTTCACGGTGGTTCATCTTGACCACGCCCTCGCCGAGCTTCTCCGCGACCCGCATCCCGCCCAGCAGCGATCCGGCGGCCATGGCGGCGGTCACCAGGATCATGATGTGCCAAGGCTTCATCCCGGCCGGGACCAGCGCGAACGCGCCGATGGCAACGATCTTCGGCGTGTCGTTGAGGCCGCGGGCGAAGCCGGTGGCGCCGCTGGTGAACCAGTGCGCCGCGGTCATGAACCTGGCCGAGGTCTTCTCCGGCGTCACCACCGGCGCCGTCTGCACAGCGACGTCCCCGCCGCCGTTGGGCGGGGTGACCGGCGGCGTGGCCGCGGACCGGCGCTTGTTCGCGGCGCCGGTGGCGATCGCGAGGATCAGCGTGATGCCGTAGGCGACGACGATGCTGACCAGCAGCGGCGTGACGAGCTTGCTGCCGACGGCGCTCCAGGACACCCCGCCGGTGCTCATCAACAGCCCGGCACCGACCATGCCGCCGATGAGGGCGTGGGTCGTCGAGACCGGCAGCCGCAGCACGGTGGCCAGCCCGACCCAGAACGCGGCTCCGGCGAGCACCGCGACGGCGAAGGCGTCGGTGGTGGCACCGGTGATGATGCCCTTGGAGAACAGGGCGGTCATCTTCGACGCGAGGCCGAGCGAGAAGACGCACCCGAGCAGCGTGGTGATCGTGCCCCAGATGATCGCCGTCTTGTACTTGGTGACCCCGGCCCCGGCCAGGGTGGCGACGCCTTTGGGGACGTCGTTGCTGCCGTTGACCGCCGCCAGCGCGGCTACGAGGACGAACACGACTACCGCGGTGAAAGACATCCAGGTACTCCCCTCAGTGATCGAAACTCCGGCGTTCAGCAGCAACCGCTGTCAGGCCCGCACTCGCCGGCGCCCGGCTTGCGGGCGCGGATGATCGCGGAGTGCATGCCGTCGGCGGCGTCCTGGGTGAACACGACCTCGGCGCCGGTCAGCCCGACCTCGGCGAGCAGGCCGAGGTATTCGCTCTTGGACAGGGCGCCGGCGATGCACTGGCTGACACCGCCGCGCTCGGCACGATCGGCGGGCGTGAGGTGGTCCTCGGCGACGACGTCGGTGATCCCGAGCCGCCCGCCCGGCGCGAGCACCCGGGCCATCTCGGCGAACACCGCGGGCTTGTCCACCGACAGGTTGATCACGCAGTTGGAGATGACGACGTCGACGGTGCCCGCGGGGAGCGGGATCTGCTCGATCGTGCCCTTGAGCAGGATGACGTTGTCGATCTCGGCGTCCTCGATGTTCTGCCGGGCGACGGCGAGCATCTCCTCGAGGAAGTCCAGGCCGAAGACCTGCCCGTCCGGGCCGACACGGCGTGCGGACAGGATGAGGTCCAGCCCGGCTCCGGAGCCGAGGTCCAGGACGGTCTCGCCGTCGCGCAGCTCGGCCACGGCGGTCGGGTTGCCGCAGCCGAGGCTGGCGAGCAGCGCCGCGTCCGTCGCCTCGTCCGGGCCGATGTCGCCGTAGGCGCCGGGCCCGAACCGCGCCGGGTCCGGCGCGCAGCAGCTCTTCGCCTCCGCGGCCTCGGCCGCCTTCCCGCGGTAGTAGTCCTGGATCTCGGTGATCGTGTCGGTCATGGTCGTCTTTCGGGGTCAGGCGCCGGTGGCGGCGAGCCGGTGGACCGGGGTCGGGTAGCCGGGTTTGAACGAGACCGGCGCGGTGCTGCTGGAGCGGGCGCCGAGGGCGGCGTTGGCGGTCGAGACCGCGTTGCGGACTGCCTCGTCGAGCTCGTCGGGCTCGCACGCGACACGGGCGTTGACGATGACCCGGGCTGCCGTGGCCGGCTTGTCGGCGGCGCGGTCGACCGTCGGCTCGGCGCCCGCCGCGGTCAGGCTGAGCTTGGCGAAGTCGCCGTCCCCGGCCTCGACGGTCAGCTTGGCGTGCCCGACGACGGCCTCGGAACAGTGCGCCCAGCTGCCGAGGGTGGCGAGCACCTGACGGGCCCAGGCGGTGAGGTCGAGGGGAGCGTCGGCGGTCAGCTGGAGGTCCTGGTTCATCCAGGCCAGCTGGGCTTCGGCCGCGGCGTAGCGGTCGTAGTCGACCTGCAGGTCCACGGCGTGGTTGCCGGAGGGACCTTCCCACGCCTTCACCAGCTCGGGGACGCGGTCGCCCGACTTGGCGCTGTAGCCGATGACGGCGGCGTTGGGATAGTCCGCGGCCAGCCGCGCCATCAGGTCGCCGGCCTTTGCCGGAGCCACCGTGTCGAGCTTGTTGACGGCGATGACGTCCGCCTCGATGAGTTGCTGCCGGAACAGGTAGGACAGGTCCGACTCGGGTTCACCCCGCTGGGCGGCACGGTCGAACGCCAAGTACCGCAACGGGTCGATGACTGTCGTGAGTGGACTGACGACCATGCTTTCGCCGTAGTAGGAGCGCAACGGCCGCACCACCGTGGCCTGCAGGTCCGTGCACGAGCCGACGGCCTCGGCGATCACGGTGTCGACCGGGGTGTCGCCGGCCCCGTCGACGAGCGCGCGGATCGTGTCGACGAGGTCTTCGAAGCGGCAGCAGAAGCAGCCGCCGGTGACTTCGGCGACGGAGTCGAGCTTGCTGCGCACCAACGCGGTGTCGACGAGCTCGACGCCCTGGTCGTTCGTGATCACCGCGACGCGGTGACCCTGCTCCTGCAGCGCCTGCGCCGTGGCGATCATCGTGGTGGTCTTGCCGGCCCCGAGGAACCCGGTCAGCGGCACGAAAGTGATCACAGCTGTCCTCCCAGATGGTGTTTCGTGCGCTGATCAGCCGTCGGAGCAGCAGGCGCCGGAGCCGCCGGACACGACCGGCAGCGGGGTGCGGGTGGCGGCGGGGGCATCGCCGAACGCGACGCGGCGGCTCGCGCCGAAAGCGTCCATCCACTTCGCCACCTGCGGGCGCAGTTCCGGATCGGACACGACCATCGAGGTGGTCACCGGCCGCGGGGTGCAGCCGCGCAGCACCTTCGCCTGGTGGGCGCCCGCGCCGAACTCGACGGTGCGCAGTCCTTCGGCGTAGGCGTCACGGACCGGGGCGTCGAGGACGAGGGCGAAGTAGATGCCGCTGCGCTCGCCGATGGCGGCGTAGTCGAAGCCGGCCCACTTCGGGAACAGCCGGTGGTGCTTGCGGATCACGACGCAGGTGGCGACCAGGGCACCGTCCTTCGTGCCGGCGTAGGCCCGTACGTCCGCGCGGGCGTCCAGCAGCGCGGTCAGCATGTCGACGATGTGCGCGGGTTCTTCGCCGGCGCCGTTCTTCTCCCGGTTGAGGCAGGTCAGCTCGGCGATCCGGGTGACGTAGGGCCGGATGGCCTCGCCGTCGACGCGCTCGACGTGTACCCCGGCGGCCTCGGCGCGGCGGACGTCGCTCTTGATCCGCTGGCGCTTCTTCAGCGGCAGGGCCGCCAGGTGCCCTTCCCACGAGCCGGCGTCGAGGCGCAGGTAGTCCTCGTAGCCCCAGAACGTGCTGTGCCCGCCGGCCGCGTCGAGTGCGGTCACCAGCGCGTCGTTGCCGCTGCGGCCGGAGACCCACGGCGCGGCGATGCAGCGGATGCCCGAGGCGAAGGCCGCCGGCACCAGCTCCGACACCATCTGCGCCATCAGGCTCGGCGTCCAGAAGTTGTACGCCACTTCGGTGCGGTAACCCAGCGGGGATCCCAGCAGCAGCGCCGGGAAGAACGGGTCGGTGCCCAGCGCGTCGACCTCGCCGCTGATGCCGGCGTCGGTCTGCGCTCCACAGCAGACCTCCTCCCCCGTCGGCGCCTGCCAGCCCAGGTAGGTGCGCGGCTCGTGGTCGACCACCGGCGGGGTGGTCATCACGTAGCCGGGCAGCAGGGCCAGCTCGCCCCGGGCCCGGGTGGCGATCGTGTGCCACGGCTGCAGGTCGGTCAGCGCCTTCTCGCTCGCCCCGAGCCAGGTCGGCCCGAGGTACGGGAAGACGTCGGTGAGGTCGGCCAGCTCACCTGCCCAGTCCAGGTCCGGCAGTCCCTGACCCGTGTTCACCACGACGCGCGGTGCTCCACCCATTGCTTCCTGTCCCTCTCGATCCGGTTCCGGCCTGGCTCAGCACTTCACGCAGCAGCGCACCTTGCCGACGTCTTCGGCGTCGGCCCGGCGCTCGATCCACAGCTCCTCGACGCGGCGGTCCGGGTGGGTCCATTCGACCCACAGACCGCGGTCGACGGTGGCGATGTCCTCCATCCACGGCGAGGACAGCAGCGGCGATCCCTTGAACAGCAGCAGCCGGGTCTGCAGCGCGGTCGGGTCGGTGACCTTCGCCAGGCCGGTGTCGACGAGGAAGTCCTCGAAGGTGAGCAGCTCGTCGTACTCGATCCACGGGGTGAAGGGGATGAACGTCGGGTAGAGCACGAACCCGATGCGCTCGGCTTCGGCGATCGCGGCGCGCATGTGGTCGACGTCGATGTGCTTGTCGAAGATCCGCAGGATCCGGTTCGACGGGAACTCCAGCGCCGAGGTCACTTTCACCAGTCCGAGCGAGACGAGTTCGGCCAGTTCCTTTTGGTAGCTGAGGATGTGGTCGACGCGGGTGGTGAACTCGAAGGTGATCGGGCCGATCTCGTCGACGAGCTTGCGCACGACCCCGGGGCCGATGGTGCGGGAGTTGAAGAACTCGGCGTCGATGAAGCAGAAGTGCCGGACACCTTCGTCGGCCAGCTGCAGGCAGTCGGCCAAGACGGTGTCGGCGTTGTACGCGGCGACCCCGCCGTCATAAGCGCCGTACACCGAGCAATAGGTGCACTTGTGGTGGCAACCGCGCGTCGTTTCGACGTTGCCCATCAGCCCGTACGGTGAATGGTGCGCCGGATAGTGCACCAGCGACGGGAACAAATCACGAGCCGGCGCGGGAACGGTGATCCTGCGGTGCGGCGGCTTCGGCCGCATGCCGGTGCGCGTCATCGACGCCGGCACGGCGGCGACCTCGCGCTCCCCTCGGGCGACCTCGGCCAGCTCGGCCGCGACGAGCTCGGGCTCTTCCATCACGATGGCGTCGACCGTTTCGAGGAACCGCCGATGGTTCATCTGGGCGTACTGCCCGAACGCGACCAGCTTGGCCCCACCGAAGGCTTCCCGCAGCCGGGCGGCGAGATCCAGTCCACGTTCGACACCTTCGAACTGCTGCACGGACAGCAGGATGAGGTCGAACTCGCCGTCAGGAAGGGCGTCCGGTGCCTTGTGCGCGTCCCACCCCACGACGTCGGTGTCCTGCGCGCGCATCGCGGCGCCGGCGCAGGCGGAGGTCAGCGGCTGCAGTTCGGCTTCGAAGGCGGACGCGACAAGGACACGCGCAGCGGGCATGGTTCCCCCACAACTGAATCGGACAAAAAGGATTGGTTCCCCCAGTGGAACCGGCCCCGGAACGGGCCTCTCCTCGTACGAGGCATCACGATTGCATGCTTCAGCGATACATGTCAATGGATCGATAAACGCAGGTAGATCACGGTTTTCACGCTCGAAATTCATCCTTTCGGACGTTGTGATCACGCAATCCGCAAACTCCGCGAGGGCCGGCACGACGATCGGCGGGTATGGACCGGGCGCCTTTAATCGACTAGCATCGATGAAAGCTGGGGGAGCTACCGCATCCCTTCGGCACCGCGAACCCGGTCCCCGATGTCAAGGATGGTGGCATGGACAAGATCCTCGAGGTCCTGCGCTTGGCCTGGGAGAATTTGGTCGACCTGAGCATCTTCTTCTTCATCGCCCTGGCCATCGCCGCGCTGGTCGACCTGCTCTACCTCGACATCGTCGCGCGCCGCTCGTTCCGCAAGCACGGCCTGCTCGGCGTCCTGTTCACCACCTGCCTCGGCGCGTTCAGCCCGTTCTGCTCCTTCACCGTCATCCCGTTGATCCGCAAGCTGCTGCGCGGCGGCGTGCCGTTGTCCGCGGTGATGTCGTTCTGGATCGCCTCGCCCGCCATGGACCCACCGATCTTCGCCTTGACGGCCAAGGAGATCGGCCTCCCGCTGGCGACCGCCCGTCTTCTCGGCGCGCTCGTGCTGGCCATGGGAGCCGGGATCATCATCCTGCTCGTCGAGAAGCGCGGCGGCTTCAAGGACGTGCTCCGGCCGGAGAAGAAGCCGGCCGTCGACGAGCGCGAGCGCGCCGCCGCGCCGGCCGAAGCCGCGATGACCACCAGCGGCGGCAGCGGCACGACGGTCCTCGCCGAGGCACCCGCGACGACCGGCGGCCCGGTACCCGAGGACGACGATGACGACGGCGCCCCGTGGTGGCCCCAGGCGAAGGCGAGCCTGCGGTCCAGGCGGAACTGGCGCATCACCGGCCGGAACTTCCTGCGCGACACCGTGTCCCTGGGCAAGTGGCTCGTCTTCGCGTGCGTCTTCGAAGGCGTCATCCGCGTCTACGTGCCCAACGGCGTCATCACCAGCATCCTCGGCGGCGACAAGGGCTGGCTGGCCATCCCGCTCGCCGCGGTGATCAGCATCCCGCTCTACCTCAACGGCGTCGGCGCCATCCCCATCGTCGGCGGCCTGCTGGCCAAGGGCATGGCGCAGGGCGCGGCGGTGACGTTCCTGCTCGCCGGGTCCGTGACGACCATCCCGGCGATGGTCGCGGTCCGCAGCGTCGTCAACAACAAGGTTTTCGCGCTGTACATCGCGTTCGGCATGCTCGGCAGCATCCTGCTCGGGTTCCTCGCGCAACTGCTCCTGTGAACTTGTGCCGGGCGGCCGCCCCTCCCCCAGCCGGCCGCCCGGCACATCCTCCGCGCTTCCCGTTCCCCGGAAGGACTTCTCGTGGCCGTGCCCGAGGTTCTGTTCGTCTGCGTCCACAACGCCGGTCGCTCGCAGATGGCCGCGGCCTTCCTTCGCCACCACGGCGGGGACCGGGTCGTGGTGCGCTCGGCGGGCTCCGCGCCCGCCGAGACCATCAACCCGGCGGTGGCCGAGGTGATGGCCGAACGCGGCATCGACCTCTCCGGCCGGCAGCCGAAGAAGCTGACCGCCGAGAACGTGCGGCGATCCGACGTCGTCATCACGATGGGCTGCGGCGACGCCTGCCCGGTCTTCCCCGGCACCCGCTACCTGGACTGGCAGCTCGAGGATCCCGCGGGCCGCGGTGCCGACGAGATCCGCCCGATCCGCGACGACATCGAGCGGCGGGTTCAGGACCTGCTGTCCGAGCTGGCCGGCGCTTCGGCCACGGCCGGACGCGCGGCGAACGACACCGGGACCGCCGCGACGGTGACCACGCCGAGCACCACGAACGCCGTCGAGTAGCTGCCGGTGACCGCGGCCAGCACGGCCCCGGTGTAGGGCGCGACGGCCGACATGATCGTCAGCGGCGCCGTCAAGAGGCCGCTGAGCCGGCCATAACCCGCGGTTCCCCACCGGTCCGCGACCGCGGTCGCCTGCAGCAGCGTGAAGACACCACGGGCCATGCCGGCCAGGACGGACGCCACGATCAGCGCCGCGGGTGAGATGAGCGCGCCCAGCAGGGTGGTCGTCGCCGCGAGGATCACGATGACCACGGCCGTGCGGGTGCGGACGCCGGTGCGGTTCGCCAGGGTCGCGAACCCCAGCCGCCCGGCGACCTGCCCGGCTCCGCCCAGCCCGAGCGCGATCGCCGCCGTCCCCGTCGACAACCCCCGTTCCGACAGCAACGCGACGAGGTTGACGACCACGGCGTAGGTGCCCAGCGCCGTGAGGCTGAAGGCGGCGACCAGCGCGATGAAGGCCGGACTGCGGGCGTCCCGGCTTCTCGTCGCCGACGTCGTGGCGTCCGCGGTGACCGGCGGCCAGGGGCGACGCAGCCCGGACCAGTGGCCCGGCACGGTGATCACCGCCAGGACCACCGCGAGGACGAGGTAGGTGTTCCGCCAGCCGAGGTGGCCGGCCAGCAACGCGGTCAGCGGCGCGAAGACGGTGCTCGCGAATCCGGCGACCAGCGTCAACGTCGTCAGCGCACGGACCCGGTCCGGGCCGTACCAGCGGGTGAGCGCGGCGAAGGCGGGCGGGTAGAACGTCGCGGCCATCGCGAGGCCCGCGCACACCCAGCCGAAGAAGAACCACGGCAGGCCGCGCGCGGTCGCGATCATCACCACGGCGGCCACGCCGACGACCGAGCCCGCGGTCATCAGCCGCCGCGGGCCGTGGTGGTCCAGCACCCGCCCCACCGCGATGCCGGTCAGCGCGGACACGAGCAGGGCGACCGACAGGGCCGCGGTCAGCGCGGCCGGTGACCAGCCGGTGTCCCGGGCGATGGCCGGTACCAGCACCGGGAAGGCGTAGAACAGCACACCCCAGCTGGTGATCTCGGTGAGGCACAAGACGGCCAGCACCGCCCGCAGCTTGCGGTCGGTCAACGGAGCCCGGCCGCCAGGGTGTCGAAGTCCGGGAACGCCGCCGCGATCGGTGAGCCGGTGAACGTGCCGACCCAGCCGCCGTCGTCGTGGAAGAACCGCACCGACACGTAGTCCGGGTGGGTGCCCATGTCGAACCAGTGCGTGGTGTTCGCCGGGACGCTCAGCAGATCACCCGCCTCACACAGGACGCCGTACACCTCCGCGCCGATGTGCAGGTAGAAGACGCCGGCGCCCCGGGCGAAGTACCGGTCTTCGTCATCGTCGTGGGTGTGCTCGGCGAGGAACTTCTGCCGTGCTTGCACCGCTTCGGCCGCCCACGACGGGTCGTCGGACGGAGTCATCCGCACCGCGTCGACGAGCTGGTAACCCTCCCGCGCGATGACCTTGTCGATCTGCGGGCGGTAGGCGTCCAGCACCTCGTCCGAGGTGACTTCCCGCGGGAGGTCCTCGACGACGTCCCAGCGTTCGAAGCGGACGCCGAGCTTGCCGAGCTCGGCCGTGATCGCCTCGGCGTCGGTGGTGCGCAGCCGCACCTGCTCCGGCCGGTCGTCGGGCCAGACGGTCAAGAGCGTCATCCTGCTCTCCTTTCCCGGGCGTCGAACCCGGACTCGACGGCGAACCGCAGCAGCCATTCCAGGCATTCGAGGCGGTGGCGGGCCTGGTGCAGATCATCACCCCAGACGTAGACACCGTGCCGGGCGACGATCAGCGCCGGGGTGTCCGGCCGGAAACCGGCGGCGAAGGCCTCCCCGAGCACACGCATGTCCTGGCTGTTCGGGACGACCGGGATCGTCACGACGTCGTCGTGCGCGGCCCGGCCGAAGCCCTTCAGCATCTCCTGCTCGCGCAGGACGACTCCGGCCGGCCAGCGTTCGGCGGCGAGCACCGGGGCCAGGGCGTGGACGTGCACCACCGCGCCGGCGCCGGAGACCGCGGCGATCCGGCCGTGCAGCCCGGCTTCGGCCGACGGGACCCGCTCGGGGTGCGGCTGGTCCGGGACGGCCGCACCGTGCTCGTCGATGAGCACGACGTCCTGTTCGGACAGTTCGCCTTTGTCACGGCCGCTGACCGTGACGACCAGCCGGAGCGGATCCCGGCCGGACACCACCGAGAGATTGCCCGATGTCCCGCGCATCCAGCCCATCGCCGTGTAGCGCGCGGCTTCCGCGGCCAAGACGCGTCCGGCGAGGTCGATCGCGGTCATCTCCGGATCACCTTGACCTCGTCGAAGGTCGCGACGGCCGGGTGGCTGCCGAAGCCGGCCTCCTCGTACGGCTCGCCGGGGCGGGCGACGCCGACCGTCTGCCAGCCGTCGGCCTCGGCGGCGTCGAGTTCGGCCGGCACGTCGGAGAAGAACACGATGTCGCCGGGTTCCGCGCCGAGGCCGGTGGCGATGGCGCGGTAGGAGCGGGCTTCGCGCTTCGGGCCGGCGTTGACGGTGTCGAAGTGCGCGGCGAACAGGCCGGTCAGGTCGCCTTCCGTGGTTCGCGAGAAGGAGGCGATCTGTCCGGCGACCGAGCCGGAGGAGAAGATCGCCAGCGTGAGGCCGGCGTCGTGCCAGGTGCGCAGCGCGGGGACGACGTCGGGGAAGTACTCGGTGGTCAGGTCGCCCTCGGCGTAGCCGCGCTGCCAGATCAAGCCCTGCAACGTCTTCAGCGGGGCGGCCTTGCGGTCTTCGTCCATCCACCGGTGCAGCACCGCGACGACCTCGCTCGTGCTCGCCTGTTCCGGGAGGCCGCCGAGCTGTTTGGCGTCGCGCACGGCGCTCGTGACAGCGGGGTCGCCGGGGTGGTCGTCGATCCACGGCCCCAGCCGCGGCCGGGCGTAGCCGTAGAGCACGACGTGCACCTGGCTGGTGGCGGTGAGCGTGCCCTCGATGTCGAGGACCACCCATCGGGCGGACACCGTCGTGGTCACTGGTTGGGTTCCCCTTCCGCGTAGTACTCCCCCAGCCGGTCCGGGGTGAACGGCCCGCGGTCGGTCACCACCGTGGTGACGAACCGCGGTGGCGTGACGTCGAAAGCCGGGTAGCGGCCGCGAATCCGGCCGCTGGTGGTGGGCTGCCCGAGCACGGTGAGCACCTCGGCGCCGTCGCGGTACTCGATCGGCACGTCGGCTCCGGTGGCGGTGGCCTGGTCCGGGGCCTGCACGAGGGCGTGGAACGGGACGTCGAACGCGGACGCGGCGACGGCGAGGCCGAGCGTGCCGATCTTGTTGACGACGTGGCCGTCCATCGTGACGCGGTCGGCCGCCGTGACGAGGGCGTCGATGCGGCCGGCGGCCAGCTCGGCGGCGCCCATGCCGTCGGTGATCAGCGTGGTGTCGACGTCCATCTCGGCGAGGGTCGCCGCGGTGAGCCGGGCGCCCTGCAGGTAGGGCCGGGTTTCGGTGCAGACGAACGCCAAGCTCTTGCGCGCGCGACGGGCCGCGAGCACCAGCTCGACGAGGTAGAGGTCGGCCCAGCAGTGGGTGAGCACGACGCCGGCGCCGGGCAGCAGCTCGGCCGCGTGACCGGCGAGCGCGCGGCAGCGGGCCCGGTACCGCTCGTCGCCGTGACGGGCCCCCTCTTCGGCCGCCTTGACCAGCTCGTCGCCGCTGGCCCCGTCGACGGCGTCGAGTACGCAGGTCACCGCTTTGCGCAGGTGGTTGTTCGTCTTGCGGGTGGCGATGATCTGCTCGGCAGCCGTCTCGAGGCGTACGCGGGCTTCAGCAGCGGGCAGACCAGCCGCGTCGCGGGCAGCGAGAACCATCGCGCCGAGCGCGGCGAAGTACGGACCGGAAGACTGGGTGACCATGCCGGAGATCGCGTCCGCGACCTCACCGACGGTGCGGCAGTGCACCCACTCGCGGGCGAAGGGGAACCGGCGGCGGTCGAGGATGTGCACGCCGTCCTCGTCGAGGCGGACGCTGTCGGCGAGGACGGGCAGCGGATCGGTCACCGGCGCTCCCCGTCAGCTGTATCCGGACGGCACGGGCGGGGTGCCGCGCAGGAAGTGGTCCCCGACCTCACGGGCCTTGTAGCTGATCGGGTCGTGCAGGGTCAGGGTGCGGGCGTTGCGCCAGAAGCGGTCGAAGGAGTACTTCCCGGCCGTCGATCTGGCTCCGGTGAACTCGAAGACCTTCGACGTGGTCTCGATGGCCGCGCGGCTCGCGGCGATCTTCGCCGTCGAGATGACGATCGCCGTCTCGGCGCGTTCCTCGGCGGTCAGGTCGTCGCCGCGCTCGTCGGCGGCACCGAGCGCGGCCACGGCGGCGTCGACCGCGTAGCCGGCGGCGCGCGTCATGGCGAGCAGCTCGCCGTATCCGGCGAGGGTGTACGGGTCGTCGGCCGCCGAGGCGACGCCGGAGAGCGTCCAGGCGCGGGCGTGGTCGCGGGTGTAGACCGCGGCGGCGTCGAGCGATCCGAGGGCTAGACCGACGTACACCTGGGCGAGCATCAGCTGGAAGCCCAGGGCGGCGAGGGAAAGCCGTGGCGGCACCGGATCGTCCGGCTGGACGCCGAGCACGTCGGCGGGCTCGACCCGGACGCGCTCGAAGCGGACGCCGCCGCTGGCGGTCAGCCGCTGCCCCATGTTGTCCCACTCGCCGGGGTAGCCGATGCCGGGAGCGTGGGCGTCGACGACGAACGTGGTCTTCTCGCCGGTGTCGGTCCGGGTGGCGCTGACGACCAGCCGGTCGGCGACGGCGGCGCCGGTGGCGAAGGTCTTGAACCCGTCGACCACGAAGGCGTCGCCGACCGGGGTCATGGTCAGATCCGCGTCGAGCGGATTGCTGACCCCGGCCCAGAACCAGCCGGTTTCCGAGGGCGCGGGCGGGCCGAACAGCCCGGTCCGCCACCGCTGGAGGTAGTGGTAGCCGAGCAGGTGCCCGATGGAGGCGTCGGCGGCCGCGACGGTGCGGGCGGCCTCGTTCGCGGCCGTCCACCCGTCGGTGGTCAGCAGCTCGAGCAGGCCCGACTGCCGCAGCAGCTCGACCTCGGCGACCGGGAGGGCGCCGGCTCGATCCCGTTCCGCCGCGTCGGCGCGCAGGGCCGCGGCGACCTTCTCGCTGGATTCCCGCCAGTTCATCCCCAGTACCTCCGAGCTCAAGCCAACACGGTCAGGCTCCGGCCGCCAAGAGTTCGGCGAGCAGTTCACGCACCCGGCGGTCGATCTCGTCCCGGATCGGCCGCACGGCCTCGACGTCCTGGCCCGCGGGGTCCTCGAGCTGCCAGTCGAGGTACCGCTTGCCGGGGAAGATCGGGCAGGCGTCGCCGCAGCCCATCGTGATGACGACGTCGGAGGCTTTGACCGCGTCCGTCGTCAGTTTCTTCGGGACTTCCCGGGAGAGGTCGAGCCCGATTTCGGCCATCGCCTCGCGGACGGCGGGGTTGATGCTGCTCGCCGGCGCGGAGCCGGCCGACCGGACCTCGACCGCGCCGTGGGCGTGGTGGGCCAGCAGGGCGGCGGCCATCTGGGACCGGCCCGCGTTGTGCACGCAGACGAAGAGGACTTCAGGCTTGCCGGTCATGGGGGCGTTCTCCGTCGACTCGGGGTACGGGCAGGGCCGTCGCGATGATCGCGGCGAAGACGATGCCGCACACGGCCGCGACGGCGAGGCCGGTGAAGGGCCACAGGACGAGAACCCAGACGACGCCCGCGAGCGCGCCGGCGGCTTGACGGTGGTGCAGGATCCACATCCAGATGCGAGTCACCGAGGGCTCCTTGCGAAGCGGTGGCGGAGCGCGAGGGAGACATACACGAGCGCGAGGAGCACGGGCACTTCGATCAGTGGCCCGACGACCCCGGCCAGCGCCTGTCCGCTCGCGGCGCCGAAAGTCGCGATGGCGACGGCGATCGCGAGTTCGAAGTTGTTGCCCGCGGCGGTGAAGGCGAGTGTGGTCGTGCGTTCGTAGCTCAGGCCCACGGCTTTGCCGAACGCGTAGGACCCGGCCCACGTCAGTCCGAAGTAGACGAGCAGTGGCACGGCGATCCGGGCGACGTCCAGCGGACGGCTGGTGATCTGCTCGCCCTGCAGGGCGAAGAGGACGACGATGGTGAACAGCAGCCCGTACAGCGCGACGGGCCCGACCTTCGGCAGGAACCGCGTCTCGTACCATTCCCGGCCTCGAGCGCGTTCGCCGAAGCGCCGGGTCAGGTAGCCGGCAATCAGGGGGATGCCGAGGAAGATCAGCACGCTCCTGGCGATCTGCCATCCGGACACCGCCAAGTCGGCTTGCGGGAGACCCAGCCAGCCGGGCAGGACCGAGAGGTAAAACCAGCCGAGCAGGCCGAACGCGATCACCTGGAACACCGAGTTCAGCGCGACCAGCACAGCGGCGGCTTCGCGGTCGCCGCAGGCGAGGTCGTTCCAGATGATGACCATGGCGATGCAGCGGGCGAGGCCGACGATGATCAGCCCGGTCCGGTACTCCGGCAGGTCCGGCAGCAGCAGCCACGCGAGGGCGAACATCAGCGCCGGGCCGACGACCCAGTTCAGCATCAGCGACGGCCACAGCAGTCGCCGGTCGCGGGTGACGGTGCCGAGCCGGTCGTAGCGGACCTTCGCCAGGACCGGGTACATCATCACCAGCAGCCCGAGCGCGATCGGCAACGAGATCCCGTCCACTTCGACCGCGGACAGCGCGGTGTTCAAGCCAGGGATCCAGCGGCCGGCCAGCAGCCCGGCGACCATGGCGACCGCGATCCAGACCGGCAGCAGCTTGTCCATGGCGGACAGGCGTGGTGCCGTCCTGGTGTCGACGACGGTCACGCCGTGACTACTTCGCCGGTGGTGGTGAGCACCGCCGACAGCCGTGCCAGCACCTCCGGGTGCACGCGGTAGTAGATCCAGGTGCCGCGCCGGTCGCCGGTGATCAGCCCGGACTCGCGCAGCACCTTCAGGTGGTGGGAGATGGTCGGGCCGGTCAGGTCGAAGGCGTCGGTCAGGTCGCAGACGCACGCCTCACCACCCGCGTGGGAGGCGATCAGCGACAGCAGGCGCAACCGGACCGGGTCCGCCATCGCCTTGAACAGGTGCGACAGCTCGACCGCCTGATCCTGCGTCAGCGGCTCCCGGGCCAAGGGCGCGCAGCAGGCGTCCATCGCGACGAGCGGCAGTTGCTTCGACATACCTCTATATTGACAGATTTACATATAGAGGGCAATCTAAGTTCGTCTACTTAGACAGTCATCTATCCAAGGAGGTAGCGGAGATGTCACGGGTACAGCTGGCCCTGCGAGTCGGAGACCTCGAAGGCTCGATCGACTTCTACTCGAAGTTGTTCGGCACCGAGCCGGCGAAGCTCCGGCCGGGCTACGCGAACTTCGCGATCGAGGAGCCCGCCCTGAAGCTGGTCCTGCTCGAAGGCGAGCCCGGCCAGGAGACGGTGATGGACCACCTCGGCGTCGAGGTCGAGTCGACCGACCAGGTCGACGCGGCGACCCAGCGGCTGACCGGCGAAGGCCTGGAAACGCTCACCGAGGACGACACCACCTGCTGCTACGCGGTGCAGGACAAGGTGTGGGTGCACGGGCCCGGCAAGGAACCGTGGGAGGTCTACACGGTCAAGGGCGACTCGGCGGCGTACGGCAGCGACAGCGCCGCACTGGTCACCCCGGCGACGTGCTGCACGCCGGACGCCGAGACCGGCGCGACGGCCAAGCCGGAGGGCTGCTGCAACTGAAGGCGCGGAGCCGGTGCGCGATCGAGGGGCGCACCGGCTACGTTCCGGTCCGCCTGCTGCGGCGTTCGATCATGACGACGTCACGCCGGACGCCGTGGTGCCGGCCGAAGCGCTCACGGATCCCGATCTCCCGGAATCCGGCCCGGCGGCGCAGTTCGCGGCTGGCGGTGCCTGGCCGGTGTCCAGTCCGGCCTGGTGGATCGCCGGCACCTGATCCGCGGCTCGGCCGTCATCGCCACTTCGACGGTTTCCTGGCGCGGATGATCGCCGAGTGGAGCTTGTCGCCGACCTCATGGGCGAGCCGGACATCGATGCCGGCGAGTCCGGCGTCGCGCAGGAGCTTCCGGTACTGGCCGGCGGTGAGCGCGCCGCCGAGGCATTCGACCGCACCGGATTTCGCGGCGCGTTCAGCGTCGGTGAGCGTGTCGTCGGCCAGGATGTCGGTGACGCCGAGCCGACCGCCGGGCCGCAGAACGCGGGCGATTTCGCTGAACACGGACGGCTTGTCGGACGACAGCGCGATGACGCAGTTGGAGATGACGACGTCGACCGAGGCGTCCGGCAGCGGGATCCGCTCGATGGTGCCCTTGAGGAACTCGGCGTTGGCGACGCCGGCCTGCTCGGCGTGCCGGCGGGCGAGGGCGAGCATCTCGTCGGTCATGTCCAGGCCGATCGCCCGGCCGCCGGGCCCGACGCGGCGGGCGGAGAGCAGCACGTCCAGCCCACCGCCGGAGCCGAGGTCGAGCACGGTTTCGCCAGGGGCAAGCTCGGCGACGGCGAGCGGGTTGCCGCAGCCGAGGCTGCTCGCGGTCACCTCGGCCGGAACCTCCGCGCCGGCGTAGTGCACGGCACCGAGCCGATCGGCGTCCCCGTCGCCGGAGAGCAGGCCGGTCCCTTCCCCGGCCAGGGCCCGCCGGGCGGCTGTGGCGTAACGGTCGCGGACGGCGTCCCGGTCGGGGTTCATCGAGCCTCCCCATCGGCGGTCTCGGCGAACGACCGGACCCCGCGCCCCATGACGACGTCCGCGGCACTCGGGAAGCAGGAGACGCACTCCTCGTTGACCCGGTAGAGCCGAGCGGTCCCCCGCGGCTCGACCAGCACGAACCCGGTGTCGGCGAGCACCTTCAGGTGCGCGGACACCGTGGACTGGCCGACGCTGACCCGCTCGACGACCTCCCCCACCGACATCGGCGTCCGGGCCTCGGCGAGCAGGTTGAGGATCTGCACCCGCGTCGGGTCCGCCAGCGTCCGGAACCACCCGGCATAGGTCTTGGCCACCTCCCGATCCAGCACGACGACTCCTTCCATCGTCCATCGACGATAGACGATTTTTCCGGGTGAGGAAAGTGGCTGCATCCGAGCCGGCGGGGCTGCGACGACCGCGGAGATGCCCCACCGTCCACAATAGACAGTCAGCTTCGGGGCGGCCACGGACGCGCGGGAGGTGGCCTGAGCGGAGCGAATCCGGGACCGGGTGGTCGTTCTTGACGAGATCCGGCCGGGAGAGCAAGCTGAGACAGCTACGCCGATGAATGACGCACGCATCGGTGCGGCTCGATGGGGAGGGGAGAGTCCGGTCATGACGCTGACCCAGCCGGCTTCCGACACGCCAAGCCAGTCCGTGGATGAGGTCATCCGTGGGGGATGCCCGCGAAGCGGCTTGCCCGTTCGATGAGAGCGGGGTACCGGCGGCCGCTCAGGCGCGATCCCTTCGAGTACCTCAAAGACCTTCGCCGCCGCACCGCGACAGGGGTGATCCGGCTTCCCTGGGGCGGCTGGTGCGTGAGTGATCCGGAACTGGCGAACGAACTGCTGCGCAGCCCGGAATTCAACAGCGGTACCTCCGGGTTCTTCGGCGAACTGCTGCCGACGCGGGCCGCGCAGGTTGCCATCGGCCAGGCGGCGCGGAACACCTTGCGGGCCCGGGTGCCCGAGTACCGGGAGGCACTCGCCGGAGCGCTGGCGGACCTGCCCTCGGCCGGCCGCTGGCCGGCCACCGCGTCCGAACTCGTGTACCGCGGCCTGGCGGACGTGCTGCTCCACCCGGGGACTCCGGCCGGGACGCGGCAACTGATGGAGCAGGCCGTGCACGGTGGCGTCATGTTCCGCTCGCCACACGTGTGGCAGCGGGCGCGAGCGGAACTCCTGCGCGGGAAGCTGATCGCGGCCGTGACCCGGGAAGTGGGCTGTCGCAGAGAAGAGCCGCCCGGCCGGTCGCGTGATGTCCTGGACGCCGTGCTCGGCGCGTGCCCGGACGACCTGGCGGACCGGACCGTCGCCGAGGTCTTCCTGGTGCTGTTCCGCTCGATCGTCGCGCCCGTCGGTTCCACGCTGGCCTGGTCGGTGTTGCTGGCCGGCCTGCACCACACGTCGGCTTCCCCGTGGCCGTGGCCCTCCGAGTGGATCGTGCGCGAAGCGATGCGACACCGGCCGATGGTCTGGATGGTCGGCCGGACCGTCGACCGGCCGACCGAATTCGGCGGCCTCCCCTTCCGGCCCGGCGACATCCTCTCGGTCAGCCCGTTCCTGGTGCACCACGACCAGCGCCACTGGGCGGATTCCGAGCTCTTCCGGCCTGAGCGGTGGGCGGAATCCGGCGAGCGCGGCCCCTACGTGCCGTTCGGCGCGGGGCCGTACACCTGTGTCGGCGCGTCGGTGGCGCTGACGCTGATGACCGAAACGCTGACGGCGCTCACGAAGGACGCCCGGCTGTCCGTCACCGGAGCCGACGCCCGCCCGGCCATGGCCGAGGGTGCCGTTCCCCGGCCCTTCACCGTCGTCCGCACCCCCACCTGAGACGGAAGCCCTCGACCCCGGAAGGAGGTGAACGACCATGATCGCGAAGCTGCGGCGCATCCTCGGCTCCAAGCCGCCCGGACGGTGGAAGTGGTAGCACCTGACGGCTCGGGGGCTCGATGACACGGCGAAAGCGTGCATCGAGCCTGCCCGAGCGCCGCTGTCCACCGCACTCAGGCGATGTCGAAGACGGCCGCCGATGGCCAGGGAAGAACAGGCAGGCATGGCGATTTCCGAGACTCCGGCGACCGGACCGAGCACCAGCGAGCGGGGCTCGGGGCGAACCCTGCGCGAGCTGTCCGATCTGATCACCCCGATGACGATCAGGGTGGCGGTCACCCTGCGCATCCCCCAGAAGATTTCGGAAGGCGAGCTCACCGCGGAGGCGCTGGCAGCGGCCACGAACAGCGATCCCGATGTGCTGGAACGCATCCTCCTCCACTTGGTCAGCGTCGGCGTGCTGACCCGGGACGATGACGGCCGGTTCGGGCTGACCCGCGTGGGCGATCAGCTGCTCCTGGAAGACGACGGGTTCGCCAACCCGGATTTCCTGGACCTCAACACCGTGGTCGGCCGGGCCGAACTGTCCTTCGTCCGCCTTCCGGACGTCGCCCGGAGTGGCGACATCGTCGCGTATTCGGCTCAGTACGGCACCGGTTTCTGGGACGATCTCGGCAACGAACCCTCCTCGGCCACCCACTTCGACCAGGTGATGGCCGACGGAATGCAGAAGAGGGTCCAGGAGATCGCCGAGTCCTACGATTGGGGAGCACTCGGCAGCGTCGTCGACGTCGGCGGCGGAAACGGAACTCTTCTCGCGGGCTTGCTGCGCGCACATCCGGGTCTTCGGGGCACCGTGGTCGACCGCGATGCCGGCCCGGCCACCCGGACGTTCCGCGAGGCCGGGTTGACCGGCCGAGCGGCGGCGCTCAGCGGAAGCTTCCTGGAGCCGCTGCCACCGGGAGCCGGCGGATATGTGGTGTCGCGGATCCAAAGTGACTGGAACGACGCCGACGTCCGGACCATCCTCGGCCACTGCGCCCACGCCGCCGGAGCGGCGGGCCGGGTCATCGTGGTCGACGAGTTCGCGGCCGAGGAAGGCGTTCGCACCGACTCCGAAACCGACCTCCGCATGCTGATGTACTACGGGGGAAAGGAACGGACGATGGAACAGGTGCGCGAACTGGCCGCCGACGTGGGCCTGTCGGTGCGATCGCTCCGCCGCGCGGCTGATTGGACGATCATGGAGCTGTCCTCGGCTCGCGACGGCTGAGGTCGGCCCGGACCACGAGGGTCCGCGCCACCAGGTCACCGATCCGCTGCTGCCGCTTGGTCGCCACGATGCTGACGACGGCCACCAGCCCCAGCAGCAGCCCGTCGACCGTGAGCAGGACCCACCGGATCAGGTACGCGCGTGCCTTGGGCTGCCCGCCGCGCAGGGTTTGCACCCGCAGGCCCATCACCAGCATCCCCGGGGTGATCCCGCCCCGGCGCACCGGAACCCAGATCTGGATGACGATGTCGCAGGCCTGGCTGGCCGCGAGGAACGTGATCGCCGGTGCCCACAGGATGACCTTCGGCGGCACCCAACCCCACTGCGCCAGCGGAATGGCGATCAGGCCGGCGACGAGCCCGGCGAACACCCCTACGCCGACGGCGAGAGCCCAGTCCAGCGCCGCCTGGACCGCCCGGCGCCCGGCCATCCCCAGCCGCTCCGCCGGCTCACCCGCCCGGTCGGTGGCCGGCGGTTCCGGAGCCGATCCGGCCGAAGTGGTCATCGCGCTGACAGCACACTCGGCGAGTCTTGCACACCGGTCAAGCGTCATCGTCAGCCGAGCAAACCGCGCTGCCACGCCCAAATCGCGATCTCCGTGCGGTTGCGGAGCCCGAGTTTGCGCTGCACGCTCGTCAGGTGCGTCTTGACCGTCGAAAGGGAGACGCGCAGGTAGTCGGCGATCTCCGCGTTGGTCCGCCCTTGGGCGACCGCGAGCACGACGTCGGATTCCCGGTCGGTCAGGAGATCCGGCGCCCCCTGCGCGCGCCGCCGGGCCCGCTCGGTGAACCGGGCCAGCAGGCGCACCGTGACCGACGGCGAGACCATCGCCTCGCCGTTGGCCGCCGCACGCACCGCGTCCACCAGCAGCCGCGGCCCCGCGTCCTTGAGCAGGAACCCGCACGCGCCGCCGAGCAAAGCGGCGTAGACGTTCTCGTCGGCGTCGTAGGTCGTCACCACCACGACCCGCAGCGGGTCGGCGACGGCCGGTCCGGCCAGCAGCTCGGTCGCGCGCAGACCGTCCACTCCGGGCATCCGGATGTCCATCAGCGTCACGTCGGGCCGCAACCGCCGCGCCAGCCGGACCGCGGTCTCCCCGTCCGCGGCCTCGGCGATCACGTCGATGTCCGGCGCGGCGTCGAGCACCAGCCGGAACCCGGTGCGCACCAGCACCTGGTCGTCGGCCACCAGCACCCGGATGGTCATCAGATCCCCCGCGGCAAGGTGTCGAAGGGCGTGTCTTCGCCGCCGAGCGGCAAGCGGGCCGCGACCCGCCAGCTCGAGCCCGCTTCACGCCCCGCGGTCAGGTCGCCGCCCAGCATGGCCAGCCGCTCGGTCATGCCGATGATCCCGAACCCGCCGGGCGAGGGCAGCGGTGTCGCGGGCACGCCGTTGTTCCGGACCTCCAGCACCAGCTCGTCGGCCTCGACGCGGGCGGAGACGGCCACTTCGGTCGCCGCCGGCGCGTGCCGCCGGACGTTGGTCAGCGCCTCGGTCACGACGCGGTGGATGGTCGTGCCCAGCTGGGCCGGTACCGGCAGCTGGTCCAGCTCCTCGGCGACGTCCACCCGGGCGGCGGAGCCGGTGGCCGCGCGCACCGCGTCGCCGAGGACGGCGCCGGCGGGTGGCGGCACGCCTTCGGTGTTCCGCAGCATGCCGACGAGCCGGCGCGCGGCACCCAGCGCCGCACTCCCGGCCTCCTCGATCTCGCGGTAGACCGCGGCGTGGTTGTCCTCGTCGGGTTTCGCTTCGGTGATCGCGCGGGCGGCCTGAACGCGCACGACGATGCCGCTGACGTGGTGGGACACCAGGTCGTGCAGCTCCCGGGCCAGCTGCAGCCGTTCCTGGCCGCGCACCCGCTCCAGCGCGTCCCGCTCCCGGCCGTCCGCCGCGCGCAGGATGAGCCCGACCCCCAGGCAGGCGCCCCAGTACGCCGCGGCCGCCACGGCCAGCAGCGCCTCCGGCACGTCCGCGCCGTAGCGCAGCAACGGCGCCGCGATCATCACGACGCCCAGCACCGGTGCCAGCGCGGCCGCGCGTCTCGGCTCGAGCTTGCGGCCGACTGAGGCGGTGAGCACCCCGGCCGCCACGATTTCGGCGATCGGGGGCTCGCTCCGCGCGTCGGTGATGATCGGCACGACCGTGCCGATCGCCGACAGCGCCGCGACGGCGCTCCCCAGGATGCCGATGTGGCGGGGAAAGCGCCGCCGCAGCACGACCAGTACCGGGACCGCCGTACCCGTGGCGGCCAGGAGCCCGGCCAGCGGGGCGGCCCAGCCGTGACCACCGTGGCCGGGCACGCGCAGGGCCAGCAGCACGTCGGCGACGATCGCCGCGGCCAGCACCACGATCTCGGTGCCGAGCATGCCGCGCCGGGCCCGGGCCCCCGTTCTGCGCATGGCCGTCATGATCCACCGACCCGGATCAGCCCGCGCGCCGAACCCCGGCGATGTAGCGGTTGGACGGGGCCAGGTAGCTGAGCACGGTCGCGACGACCGCGATCCCGCAGCTGACGTAACCCGCCCACGACGCTTGCGTGGTCACCAGCGAAGCGGCCTGGAGCAGCGTGAACACGGTGAGCGTGACGCGGGCCCAGTTGCGCCCGGCCTTGAGCTTGAACGACAGCCACAGGTAGACGAGCGCGATGACCCCGGCGATCGCGACCGGAACGGCCTGCGCCACCAGGGTCAGCCGGTCGAGCTGGTCCTGCGACAACGCCGGGTTGTTGCGGCGCAAGGCGGCCGCGATTTCGTCGCGCGCGCTCAGGACGAACAGCGCGCCGGCGATCGCGGAGACCGTGGACACCAGGAAGCCGAAGAAGGCGGCGATGATCGTGCTGGGCGGGTTCGCCCGTACCGTTTCAGTAGTCATACCGGGAAATTAGGTCGCGGCGCGGCCCGGCACCCGCTGAGTCGCGCCCGTCTCGTACTTTCGGCCGAGGCGCCGGGTCTCGTTCACCCGTCGAACCGGAAGTACACGGTGCGGTGGTAGTCGCCGGTACCGGTGTTCGGCCGGCTCTCCGGCCCCAGCGCCGCGACGCCGTGGAACTTGTTCCCGATCGGCGCGATGCCGTCGAGCAGCGAGACGTTGCCGGCCGGGTAGGCGACCACGGCGTTCTGCGGGTCCGGGCCCACCGCCGGGGTGAACAACCGCAGGTAGAGGCCCTCTTCCGCGGCGACGACGGTGACCCTGCCTTCGGTGGTTTCCAGCACCGCCCAGCAGGTCCGCGCGTGGTAGCCCTTGAACTCCGGGTACGCGAACCCGCTCGCCCCGGTCGCGGTGTCGTTGTACGGCTTGCTCCAGACGTCGGGCTGCACGCCGCGCAGCCGGTTCTTGTAGACGCGGTACGGCCCGTCCCCGAGCCACGTCAGGCCCCGGACGTTCGCCTCCGGGTAGTCGAAGTTCACGCCGAGGTGGTCGTGGTCGCCGGTGGCGCGGTAGCGGTACTCCAGCCGCAGCCAGCCGTTGGCGTCCAACCGCCAGCGCACCGACGTCAGGTCGCCGCTGTAGTCCGCCTGCACGACCCAGCCGGTGCCGTCGCGGAAGTGGCTGAACCCGGTCAGGGCGGCCGTCCCGCCGGCCGGGGCCGGGCCGTTGGCCAGCGACAGCGGCGTGCCGCCGCGGCGCACGCCGGTCAGCCGTCCGTCGGACTTGCCGATGGTGACCCGGGTGGCTCCGGCGACGAGCGTGACGTCGGTGGCGGTCTCGGCCGCGTCGACGCCGCCCGTGGCCGCCGCCTTGACCAGGCTCGCCGCGAAGTCCGGTGCCTTGCGGATGCGCCACGTCCAGCTGCCGACGTCCCGGCCGGTCGGGTCGGTCACGCTCAGCCGCAGCGCGTCGGCGCCGGTCCAGCCGGCGGGCAGGCCGAGCGTCACCGCGCCGGTGGCCCCCGGGGCGACATCCGGCGCGGCCGCCTGGCCTTGGGCGAGGACCTGGTGCCCGGAACCCGCGCCGGGTGCGGGGAACGCGAGCAGCTGCCAGGCGAACCGGCACGCGCGGAGGTTCGTGAAGTCGTACCGGTTGACCAGCTTCACGGTCTTGTCGAACGACGCCGGGAAGACCGAGTCGTAGTAGGCCGGGCTGGCCAGCTGGACCGGCGACCAGATGTCCTTGATGGTGAAGAAGCTGCCTTCCTTTTCCCGGTACGGGCCGAGAATGCCGTCGGGGGCCCGGCTGCCGTTCGTGTCGAGGGCCCCGCCGCGGTCGTCCCGCACGACGCTTTCGTCGACGAGCGCCCAGATGAACCCACCCGCCGAGCGCTGGGCCCCGCCCATGAGCTTCCAGTAGTCGTTCAAGCCGGCCCCGGCGCCGCCGTCATAGAGGCCGTGCAGGAACTCCGTCGGCATGAAGACCGTGGCGCCGGCGGCCTTGCTCGCGGTGCTGCTGTAGGTCTGGTAGTGGCTGGTGTCGACACCGCTGAACGTCGTCCACGGGTGCAGCACCGGCCGCCGCTGCGGGTCGTACCGGCCGAAGTCGTCGTCCAGCGCGGTGTTCCAGCCGCCTTCGTTCCCGTTGTCCCAGAACAGGATCGACGGGTGGTTGACGTCGCGCTCCACCAGCGCCTCGACCAGCGGCGCCCCGACGCCCTCGTCGTAGTGGCGCTGCCAGCCGGTCAGCTCGTCCAGGACGTAGAGCCCGAGCTCGTCGCAGAGGTCGAGGAAGTACGCGTCCGGCGGGTAGTGCGACATCCGGACGGCGTTCATGTTCATGTCCTTCATCAGCCCGATGTCCAGCCGGGCGAGGCGCGGGCTCGACGCCCGGCCGGAGGTCGGCCAGAACGTGTGCCGGTTCGCTCCTTTGAGGACGATCCGCTTCCCGTTGACGTAGACGCCGTCTCCGGCCCGGACCTCGATCGTGCGGAACCCGAAGCGCTCCACGGTGCTGTGCAGCGGCACGCCGGCGGGACTCGCGAGCGTCAGCTCGACCTGGTGGAGGTTCGGCGTTTCGGCCGTCCACAACGAGGGTTGGGCCGCGGTCGTGGTCAAGGTCGCGTCCGTGGCCCCGCTCGCCACCGGAACCGAGAAGGGCCCGCCGACGGCCGTGCCGTCGAGCCGGCGCAGCTGCGCGGTCAGCCGGGCCGCCGCGGTCACCCCGGCGAGCGTGACGTGGGCGGCGAAGGTCCCGTCCGCGCGGGCGTCGATCGCGACGCGGTCGATCCGGGCGGCCGGGTACGCCTGCAGCGACACCGGCCGGAAGATCCCCCCGAAGTTCCAGAAGTCGCCGCGGCGCTCGGCGTCGTTCACCGAGTTGTCGGCCGATTCCTTGCTCACGGTCGCCTCGAGCAGATTCGCCTCGCCGAGCCGCAGGAGGGACGTCACGTCGTAGCGGAAGCGGTAGAAGCCGCCCTGGTGCACCGGCCCCGCCGAGACGCCGTTGACCCGCACGTCGGCGTCGGTCATGGCGGCCTCGAACACCAGGAAGATCCGGCGGCCGGCCCAGGACGCCGGCGGCGTGAAGGAGTGCCGGTAGTGGCCCTTCTCCGCCGGGACGAGATCGCCGCCGTAGTGGTAGCTGCCGAAGCCGTGGCACTCCCAGTTGGACGGAGTCGGGATCGTGGCCCACTCCCCCGCGCGCCGGCCGGCCGTGACCTGGAAGTCCCAGTCGACCGGGTGGTCGGCGTCGCTGCCGGTGAGCAGCAGCGTTTCGGTTACCGGACCGGCGAGCGCCGCACCGGCCTCGGCCGCCGAAGCGGCTCCGGACGTCGGCCATCCTGCCGCGGCCACGCCGGCCGCGCTGACCGCCAGCGCCTGACGACGGGTCAGTTCCACCAGACCTCCCGAGGTCCGATCTGATATATGACACACCGTACAACGGGAAGTACCCACGGAGCGGACAAGCAGCCGGACAAGTCTTGACGCCCGGTCTCGGCCCCGCGAAAGGTAGGAGCATGGCCTCCTCGAACGTCCGCCGGCGTGCGCGCTTCGGCTTCCTGACCGCGTTGATCGCCGCCGCCGCGGTGGTCGCGCCCGCGAGCGCCGCCACCGGCACGACCGTGGTCGGCGTGGCGTCCGGCCGGTGCCTGGACGTCGTCGGCAACAGCACCGCGGCCAAGACGCGTGTGAACATCTACGACTGCACCGGGCAGGCCAACCAGGCCTGGACGTTCACGGCCGCGGGCGAGCTGCGGGTCTACGACCCCGCGATGTGCCTCGACGTGGCCGGCGCGAGCACCACGTCCCCGGCCGACGCGCAGATCTACCCCTGCAACGGCGGCGCCAACCAGAAGTGGCGGATCAACGCCGACGGCACCATCACCGGCGTCCAGTCGGGCCTCTGCCTCGACGTCACCGGAGCGGGCACCGCGAACAGCACCCTGGTCGGGTTGTACACCTGCACCGGCGGGGGCAACCAGAAGTGGCGGACCTCCCTCGGCGACGCCCAGCCGCCGAGCGTGCCGGGCAACCCGCGCGTCAGCGACCTGGTCTGCGACGCGGTGACGTTCTCGTGGAACGCGTCCACCGACAACGTGGGTGTCGCGTTCTACGACGTCTACCACGACGGGCAGCTGATGAAGTCGGTGAGCGGGAGCACCTTGTCGACGAGCCTCACGGTCGTCGGCGGCGCCACCTGGGGCCTGTACGTCAACGCCCGCGACGCCGCGGGCAACGTCTCGCAGGCCAGCGCCACGGTGCCGGTCACGCCGCCGCAGTGCCAGCCCGACACCCAGGCGCCGAGCGCGCCCACGAGGCTCACCGGCAGCGCGTCCGGCACCACGGTGACCCTGAACTGGACCGCCGCGACGGACAACGTCGGCGTCCGGGCCTACGACGTCTACCGCGGCGGCGCCAAGGTCGGCGCCGTCACCGGGACCGCCACCGCGCCGCCCGCGACCACCTTCGTCGACAGCGGGCTGGCGGCGAACACGAGCTACTCGTACTACGTCGTCGCGCGGGACGCCCAGGCGAACGTCTCGGCGCCCAGCGCGGCCACGACCGTCACCACCGGCGCGGCCTGTGGTGCCTCCGTCTGCGCGGTGACGCAGATCGCGACCGACACGGACATCCCGTGGGGCCTGGTGACGCTGCCGGACGGCACGATCCTCTACACCCGGCGCGACGCCCACGACATCGTCCACCTGAACCCCGCCACCGGGACCAAGACCAGCGTCGGCACGGTTCCCGGCGTCGACAACACCGACGGCGAGGGCGGCCTGCTCGGCCTGGCCGTCGCGACCGGCTTCTCCGGTGACCACTGGCTGTACGTCATGCACACCTCGCCGTCCGACAACCGGATCGTGCGGATCAAGCTGGCGAACGACCGGCTCGACACGGCGTCGGAACAGGTCCTGCTCAGCGGGTTGCTGCGCAACAAGTACCACAACGGCGGGCGCTTGCGCTTCGGGCCCGACGGCAAGCTCTACGCCAGCACCGGTGACGCCCAGAACGGCGACAACGCGCAGAACAAAGCAAGTCTCAACGGCAAGATCCTGCGCCTGAACCCGGACGGCAGCGTGCCCTCGGACAACCCGTTCGGCAACCCGGTGTGGAGCTACGGCCACCGCAACCCGCAGGGGCTGGCGTTCGACTCCCAGGGCCGGTTGTGGGAGCAGGAGTTCGGCAACTCCGTCATGGACGAGACCAACCTCATCACCAAGGGCGGCAACTACGGCTGGCCGGCGTGTGAAGGCACCTCGGGGACGTGCGGCACGGCCGGGTTCATCGCCCCCAAGCGGACGTACCCGACGGCGGACGGTTCCTGCTCCGGCATCGCCATCGTCCGCGACGTGCTCTACGTCGCCTGCGAACGCGGGACCCGGATGTACCGGGAAGTGATCAGCGGCAGCGACCTGACCGACGTCCAGGCGTACTTCAACGGCACCTACGGCCGGTTGCGCACGGTGGAGCCCGCTCCGGACGGCGGCCTGTGGCTCACGACGACCAACAACGGCGACAAGGACAGCGTCCCCGACAACAGCAACGAGAAGATCTTCCACGTCGCGTTGGGCGGCTGATCGAGCAGCGACGGCCGAGGACTGCCGATGCGATTCCTGATCACCGCGACCGGCGGATCACCTTAGCCAGCCCGGAACGTGACGGCCGGATCGCCCGCCGCCTCGCCCAGGGCTCCCGCGGTCGGCGACCACCGGCTTTCGATCCCGAGGCCGACAAGCAGCGCAACGCGGTCGAGCGGTGCTTCATCCGGCTCGAGCGGTTCCGCGACCTGGCCACTCGCTATGCCAAACGCCGCTTACCACCAGGCCGAGCTCACCGCCGCCGTCATCGTGCTCTGGCTCCGATGACTTACCGGGCACCTCCTGCTCCGGTGCCGTCACCTCGATCGTGCGCAGGCGGGACCGCCGTCGGGCGGCCGTCAGTGGAACTCGGGCAGGACGTGCTCCTGCCAGCCGCGGAAGAAGCCCTCGTGGTCGGCGCCGACCTGCTGCACGTAGATCTCGTCCACCCCCGCGTCGACGTACTGGCGGACGCGTTCCGCGTGCGCCTTCGGGTCGTCGCCGCACACGATCGCCTCGCCGACGGCCTCGCGCGGGACGAACGACGTCGCGGCTTCGAAGTCCTCCGGCCGCGGCAGGATCTGGGCCAGCTGCCCGGGCAGGACGTCGTTGGGCCACAGCCGGTGCGCCCGGTCCAGCGCCGCTCCTGCGTCGGCGTCCCAGCAGACCTTCATCCCGGCCTGCACCGGCTTGTCCCCGCCACCGGCTTCGCGGAAGGCCCGGACCAGGTCGGCGTCCGGCACGACCGTGCAGTACCCGTCGCCGATCCGCCCGGCGAGCTTCGTGGCCTGCGGCCCGAACCCGGACACGTAGATCGGCACCGGCTCGGCCGGCACGGTGTAGATCCGCGCGTCCTGCACCTCGTAGTGCGTCCCGTGGTGACTCACCGCTTCGCCGCGCGTCCCCGCCGCGTGAAGCTTGCGGATGACGTCGACGGCCTCCTCCAGCATCTCCAGCCGCTGCCCGGCCGAAGGCCAGGGATCGCCGAGGATGTGCTCGTTCAGCGCCTCCCCCGAGCCCACGCCCAGCACGAACCGGCCGTCCAGCTGGACCGCGGCGGTGGCGGCGGCCTGGGCGAGCACGGCCGGGTGGATCCGCATGGTCGGGCAGGTGACCGCCGTCGTGATCGGCAGCGAAACGGCCTCCGACAGGGCACCGATCACCGACCAGACGAACGGGCTCTGGCCCTGCGCGTCGTTCCAGGGGTGGAAGTGGTCCGAGATCCACAGCCGCCGGAACCCGGCGCGCTCGGCCGCGCGGGCCTGGGCGACGAGCTCGCGGGGGCCGTACTGCTCGCACGAAAGGAAGTAGCCGATCGACGTCATGCCGGCCGGATACCCCGGCCGGCCGGCCCGCACACACCGCGCCGGTGATACCGGCGGCACACGGGACGAATGCCCCATCAGTGGCGTGACCGCCCTGCTCACCCTGCACTCCGCCGGAGCCGCCGTTAGCTTCGGTTCCGTGCTCAGATTCGCTGCCGTGGCGGTGCTGTCGCTGCTCTCGCTCGGCGCCGCCGCGCTGGCCGTGTTCGCCGGCCCGTGGTGGTGGCTGCTCGCCGTGCCGCTGCTCCTGCTCGCCGGCGTGGGGTGCTGGGACCTCGCGCAGCGCCGGCACTCGGTCCTGCGGAACTACCCGATCCTCGGGCACCTGCGGTTCCTGCTCGAAGCGCTGCGGCCCGAGCTGCAGCAGTACTTCGTCGAGCGCAACTTCGACGGCCGCCCGTACGACCGGGACATCCGCAGCATCGTCTACGAACGCGCCAAGGGCACCGACGCCGAGGAGCCGTTCGGGACCGAGCGGGACGTCTACGCCGGCGGGTACGAGTCCCTGGTGCACTCGATGGCCCCGGTGGCGCCGCCCGACGCTCCGCCGAAGGTCCGGATCGGCGGTCCCGACTGCACGAAGCCCTACGACATGGCGCTGCTGAACGTGTCGGCGATGAGTTTCGGCTCCCTGTCCGCGAACGCGATCCTGGCCCTCAACAAGGGCGCCGCGCTCGGCGGGTTCGCCCACGACACCGGCGAAGGCGGGCTGTCGGAGTACCACCTGCGCCACGGCGGCGACCTCGTCTGGGAAATCGGCACCGGCTACTTCGGCTGCCGGACATCCGACGGCGATTTCGACAAAGCGGAATTCGCCGACAAGGCGGCGCACGACGCCGTGAAGTGCGTGTCGCTGAAGCTGTCCCAGGGCGCCAAACCCGGCATCGGCGGCGTGCTGCCCGGCGGCAAGGTGAACGCGGAGATCGCCCGCGTCCGCGATGTCCCGCAAGGCAAGAGCGTCATCTCCCCGCCCTACCACCGGGTGTTCTCCACCCCGCGGGAGCTGGTCCGCTTCCTCGCCGGGATGCGCGAGCTGGCCGGCGGCAAGCCGACCGGGTTCAAGCTCTGCCTCGGGTCCCGACGCCAGTTCCTCGCCGTCTGCAAGGCCATGCTCGCCGAGGGCGTCACGCCGGACTTCATCATCGTCGACGGCGCCGAAGGCGGGACCGGCGCGGCGCCGCTGGAGTTCGCCGACCACATCGGGACCCCGCTGACCGAAGGCCTCATCACCGTCCACAACGCACTGGTCGGCACCGGCCTGCGCGACCGGATCAAGCTCGGCGCCAGTGGCAAGGTCGCCACCGGCGCGGACATCGTCAAGCGCCTCCTGCAGGGCGCCGACTACACCAACGCGGCGCGGGCGATGATGTTCGCCGTCGGCTGCATCCAGGCCCAGCGCTGCCACACCAACCGCTGCCCGACCGGCGTCACCACCCAGGACGCCCGCCGCGCCCGCGCACTGGACGTCGAAGACAAGTCCCTGCGGGTGGAACGGTTCCAGCGCGCCACGGTGACCGGCGCGCAGCAGATCATGGCGTCGATGGGCGTCCGGTTCCCCGCCGAGCTGCGGCCGCACATGCTCCGCCGCCGCATCGATCCCCACCAGGTGCTGTCCTACGCGGAGCTCTACGACTGGCTCGCGCCCGGGCAGCTGCTGTCCGAACCCCCGCGGGACTGGGCGCAGGACTGGGCCGCGGCCGATCCGGACCGCTTCACCGTCTGACCAGCCGCGGTCTCGCCGGCAGGACGTTCGCGACGCCGTCGGCGTCTATGCTCGGCCGGTGGCGATCGACTCCCCCGCTCTGAAGACCCGCCGGGCCGCGCCCCGGGACTGGATCCCGCGGTGGTCGGCGAGCGCCGCCCTGCGCGCCGTCCGCGCCACCCTGGTGGTCCCCGTCCTCTTCGCGTTCAGCATCACGGTGATCGGCGACCTCCAGGTGGCGACGTTCGCCGCCTTCGGCGGGTTCGCCACGTTGGTCATGGTGTCGTTCGGCGGCGGCCGGCGGGACAAGCTGCGCGCCCACTTCGGACTCGCGGTCACGGGCAGCGTCCTGCTGGTCATCGGCACCGCCGCCAGCGCGTCGCTGCCACTGGCGGCGGTCGTCACGCTCGTCGTCACCTTCCTGGTGCTCTTCGGCGGCGTCGCGGGACCGAACGCGGCCGCCGGGGGCGTCGCCGCGCTGCTCGCCTACGTCCTCCCGGCCGCCTCCCCCGGCACGATGAGCATGGTGCCGGCCCGCCTCGGCGGCTGGTGGCTGGCCTCGGTGGTCGGCACCGCGGCCGTCCTGCTGCTGTCGCCCCGGTCCCCCGCCACCGCCCTGCGGGACGCGGCGGCGCGGGCGGCCGGCGCGCTGGCCGACCACCTGGACGCGGCCCTGCGCGGCGACGCGGACGTGGCCACGGCGCACGAGGCGGCGGTCGAAGCCAAGCACCACCTGATCGACGAGTTCACCGCGACGCCCTACCGCCCCACCGGGCTGGCCGCCGAAGACCAGGCCCTCGACACCCTGGTGGGCCTGCTCGAATGGTGCGCTTCGGTCATCGCCGACACCACGCGCGAGTACCCGGACCTGAGCGGCGCACCCGAGGTCGAACGGCAGCTGCTCACCGAGACCAGCGCCGGCCTGCGCGAGGTTTCCCGGCTGCTGGCCGGTCAACCCGGCGCCTTCGACGCCGGCGAGCTGGACCGCCGGGTCCAGGCGAGCGTGGAACGGCTGCGCGCGCTGGGATCCGGCGATCCCGGCTACGTCGACGCGGTGCACCTGTCCTTCCACGCCCGCACCGGCGCGTTCGCCGTCCGTGAGGCGGTGACCGAAGCCCGCGCCGCGGTGCCCGACGGCCGGCGAACCCGCCTTCCCGGCGGGCGCTCCGTGGCCTCGCTGGCCCGGGTCGCTTCGCCGCACACGAGCCTGCGGTCGGTGTGGTTCGTCAACAGCCTCCGCGGCGCGGTGGCCCTGACCGCGGCGGTCGTCGTCGCCGGGGCGAGCGGCGTCGAGCACGGGTTCTGGGTGGTGCTGGGCACGTTGTCCGTGCTGCGCGGCAACGCGGCGGCGACCGGGTCGACCGCGCTGCGGGCGCTGATCGGCACCGCACTCGGCGTCGTCGTCGGCGCGTTGCTGCTGCTGGTCATCGGCACCAGCGCACCCGCGCTGTGGATCGCCCTGCCGATCGCGGTGCTGGTCGCCGGCTACGCGCCGGGCGCGCTGCCCTTCACCGCCGGCCAGGCGGCCTTCACCGTGACGGTCTCGGTGCTGTTCAACCTGCTCGCGCCGGCCGGCTGGCAGATCGGCGTCGTGCGGATCGAGGACGTCGCGATCGGCTGCGCGGTGTGCCTGGTCGTGGGCGCGCTGTTCTGGCCCCGCGGCGCCAGGGCCGTGGTCGCCGACGACCTGGCCGACGCGTTCCGCGCCGGCGGCGCGTACCTGTCGGCGGCCACGAACTGGGCGCTCGGCCTCCGCCACGACCCGCCCTCCCCCGCCGCGGCGACCGCGGCCGGAGCCCGCCTCGACGACGCACTCCGCGGCTTCCTCAGCGAGCAGGGCACCAAGCACGTCCCGAAGCCCGACCTGTGGCGGCTGGTCATGGGGACGGTCCGCTCACGGCTCACCGCGCACTCGCTGGCCGGGCTCCCGAACCCCCACGTCGACCCGGACCCGTTCCGCCGGCTCCTCGGCGACCAGGCGGGCCAGCTCGCCGCCTGGTACGACCACCTGGCCTCCCGCCTGGACCGCACCGACCACGGCGACGTCCCCATGCTCGCCCCGCCCGCCTTCCCGGACCTCCTCCAGCAGCCCGGCGCCTCGGTGCGCGACCTCGCCTGCGCACTGTGGGTCCACGAGCACATCAAGCACATCTCCGCCCGGCTCGCCGAACTCGTCGAGCCGGCCGCCGTGGTGGCGGCCCAGCGCCATCGCCCCTGGTGGCGGTGAGCGGCCGCACGACGTCGGCCACTCGATCGAGTGACAGCTGTCGCGCGCTCACGCTGAGCAGCGAGACGATGCCGGCCATGAGCGCCGTCCGGGAAGATCGGCGGGCGCCGCGTCCGGAGATCCGCGGGCACGGCGGCGATCGGTGGCACCCGGGGCACCGGCACTAAACCGGTCCGGCTGGTCGGGCGTGGACACCGCACCCGAACACGCAACCCGGAGGAACGACCATCAACACCGATTTCCAGGCCGACCCGGACGCGATCCGGAAGCTCGGCGCGCTCGCGGGGCGGGCGGGCTCCGCGGCCGGCCTCTACGCGGCGGCCACCGACGGCCCGAACGAGCTGGGCGAAGGGCTGCTGGTCAACCTCCTCGCCCAGCCGCTCGACCAGTGGCAGGCCCTCTGCCTCGCCAACGACCGCAAGGCCGAATCGCTGGCCGACGCCTTCGACACCGCGCTCGTGGCCGTGGCCAAGCTGTACCGCGAGACCGACCACGAGGCCGCGGCGAAGGCCGACCGGTCCTACCCGGACGCGCACTCCGAGCGGATCGCCGCCGACGACGTCGTCTCCCCGGAAACCGCCGCGGCCTTCACCGACTTCGACAACGCGTCCCTCAACCCCCGGACCCTCGAGCCGTACCCGGGGTCGCTCGACCCGGCCGAGGACGCGTTCGGCGGCTGGAACATCGAGCTCCAGAAGATCGCCGACAAGATCGCGGGCGGGGCCTCGATCTCCGGGCCGGTGCGCGGGCTGCTGACGAAGATCGTCGGAATCGACCTGCTGACGGTGGTCGAGAAGCTGGTGACCGGCGACTGGGACCTGCTGCTGCGCCAGGGCATGGTGTTCGAGGACACCGGGCTCGCGTTCGGCAAGATCAAGCAGAACATCGACCGCGGCCGGCTCGGCATCCAGGAGCGCTGGACCGGGCACGCCGGGGAAGCGGCGCGCGCCTGGCTCACCGACTATTCGTACGCCTGCGCCGCGCACGCCAAGTTCTGCACGGACGCCGGCTGGAAGATCAAGAACTTCGCCCGCGCGGCCTACGACGCCATGCAGGCCCTCGACATCGCCCTCGAGTCCCTGCTGGACGCGGCGCTCAGCAAGGTGCTGAAGATCGGGAAGGCCCTGGAACTGGCCCTGCTCGGCATCGTCGGTCTCAGCGACGGCGAGTCCGTGCGCCAGGCCATCGCCGGCATCCTGGCCGAGGCCACCCCGCTGCGCGGCGCCATCGACACGCTCACCGCGCTGGCGCACACGGTCGCGTCGGTGTCCGAGCTGGTGGCGGGCAACGGCGAAGTCGCCGTCCAGTCCTGGCCCGGCGAGCCCTACAAGCACCCGGGGACCTGACGTGGAGATCTCACCGTGGCGCACCGAACAGGGCCGGCGCGCGCGGCACAACCAGCTGACCCTGCTGGCTGGCGGCGACGGCGACCTGGCCGACTTCGCTCGCGACGTCCTGGCCGGCCGGGCGAAGCCGGAGGACCTGCTCTACCGGTCGTACCTGAGCGAAAAGACCCTCCGGACGGCACACGCGGAGATCGACGCGTGGAACGCCCTCCCCGAAGCCGAACGACAGGCGGATGTCGACGGGGCCGAAGCCCGGACGCGGGCGGAGATCGCCGCACTCGCGGCGCTCGACCTGACGCAGCCGGCTCCGGACGACGACGATGACGATGACGACCACGACTTCGGCGCGGAGTTCCTGAACTCCTTGCGGTGACCTGCCCTCGCGACGAATCGGCTAGTGATCGGAGTGGCGCTACTCGACGGAGATCGCGTCGAGCGCGCGGCGGATGAGGTCCGGCAGCTCGCCGCCGTGGTCGATCCAGTCGTCGAGGGAGAGGCGGACCGCGGCCATCGCCAGTGCCGCCAGCAGGCGCGGCTTCGGGTCGTGGGCGGGGAGCTCGCCGAAGCGCGGGGTCAGCAGCTCGGCGATGGCGTGCTCGTAGCGCTGGTAGGCCTGGGCGGTCCACGCGGCGAGCGTCGTCGACGAGCGGGTGAGCCGGGCCAGCTCCCGGATCTGGCCGGCGTGCGCCGGGAACTCGGCCGCGAGCTCACCGAACGCCGTCACGAGGGTGCCCTTCGCCGGCAGGTCGCCCGGCTGGCGGGCGATCGCTCCGGTGACCAGCGTGAGCCACGGCCCGGTGATGCCTTCGGCGACCGCGCTTTCCTTGGTGTCGTAGTAACGGAAGAAGGTCGCGCGCGCGACTTCGGCGTCCGCCGCGATCTGGTCCACCGTCGTGCCGCCGACCCCGTGCCGGCCGGCCAGCCGGGCCGCCGACGCGGCGATCCGCGCGTTCGTCGCCCGCCTCTTGCGGACCGCGAGGCTTTCCGGTTCACTCTGAGACATAATCTCATTCTGGACTATGTCTCAGAAAAGGTACAGTCTCATCGAGGAGCAAAGGGGCTCTCATGGGCGTGCACCAGCGCGGGCAGATCGTCATGGCCGCGGCGGAGATCACCGGGTTCTTGACGGAGCAGCGGGTCGCGACCCTCGCGACGATCGCACCGTCGGGGCAGCCCCATCTGGTCGCGATGTGGTACGCCGTGCTCGACGGCGTGCTCTGGTTCGAGACCAAGGCCAAGTCGCAGAAGGCCGCGAACCTGCGCCGCGACGCCCGGGTCACCGTCATGGTCGAGACCGGCGACACCTACGACACGCTGCGCGGAGTCGCCCTCGAAGGCCGCGCCGAGATCGTCGACGACGCCGACGCGCTGTGGGCCGTCGGCGTGAACATCTGGGAGCGGTACAACGGTCCCTACACCGAAGAAACCCGCCCGATGGTCGAGTTCATGCTGGCCAAGCGGGTCGCCGTGCGGCTCGACGCCGAGCGGACCCGGTCCTGGGACCACCGCAAGCTCGGCCTGCCCGCCCTCCCCCTCGGCGGCACCACCGCCGCGCACCTGCGGGAGGCGTGATGGAGTTCAACCTGGCCGACCTCTTCGAGGACATCGCCGACGCCGTCCCCGACCGGGAAGCCGTGTACTGCGCGGGCCGGACCCTCACCTACCGGGAGCTGGACCGGCGCGCCAACCGGCTCGCCCACCACTTCGCCGCGGCCGGCGTCGGGGCGGGCGACCACGTCGGGTGCCACCTGATGAACGGCCCGGAATACCTCGAAACCCTGCTGGGACTGCTGAAGATCCGCGCGGTGCCGATCAACGTGAACTTCCGGTACGTCCGCGACGAGCTGCGCTACCTCTACGACAACGCCGACCTCGCCGGGCTGGTGTACGACACCGAGTTCGCCGACCGGGTGGCCGCCGTCCTGCCGGACGTGCCCCGGCTGCGGCACCTGCTGGCGGTCGGCACCGGCGAAACCGGGCCCGGCGCCCAGCGGTACGAGGAAGCGCTGGCCGCCCAGCCCGACGACCGCGGCGGGTTCCCGGCGCGGTCCGCCGACGACCGGCTGATCATCTACACCGGCGGCACCACCGGCCTGCCCAAGGGTGTCGTGTGGCGCCACGTCGACCTGCTCTTCGGCGGCATGACCGCCGGCACCGCCGGCCTCACGAAGCCCGAGGAAGCCGGCCCCCGCGCGGCCGCGGCCGACCCGCTGGTGATGTTCACCGCCCCGCCGCTCATGCACGGCACCTCCGTGCTGGCCTCGTTCATCAGTTTCCTGGGCGGCAGCAAGGTCTGCCTGATCCGCAAGTACGCCGGCGAACCGGCCCTGCGCCTCATCGAGGAACAGGGCTGCCAGACGATGATGATCGTCGGCGACGCGATGGCGATGCCGCTCATCGAAGCCCTCGACGCGGCGCCCCGGCCCCTGCCGACGCTGAAGATCATCGCCAGCGCGGGCGCGCTGCTCACCCGGCAGGTCCGCGACCGGTTGTGCGCGCACCTGCCCGAGCTGTTCATCGTGGACAGTTTCGGCTCCACCGAGACCGGCCACAGTGGAGCCGGCGTGGACGAAAGCCGGTCCTTCACCGTCAACGAGACCACCACCGTCCTCGACGACGCGCTCCGGCCGGTCACCCCCGGCAGCGGGGTCGTGGGCCAGGTGGCCCGCCGCGGCCACATCGCCCTCGGCTACTACGGCGACCCCGAAAAGACGGCCCGCACGTTCGTCGAAGCCAACGGCGTCCGCTGGGCCCTGACCGGCGACCAGGCCACAGTGGACACCGACGGCAAGGTCTGTTTCCTCGGCCGCGGCTCGATCTGCATCAACTCCGGCGGCGAGAAGATCCACCCCGAAGAGGTCGAAGCCGCCCTCAAGTCCCACCCCTCGGTCGCCGACGCCGTCGTCGCGGGCATCCCCGACCCGCGCTGGGGCCAGCAGGTCGCGGCGGTGCTCCAGCTCGACCCGGCGGCGGACGAGGTGAGCCGCGAAGACCTCGAAGCCCACCTCGCCCCGCTGATCGCCCGCTACAAGCTCCCCCGGCTGACCTGCGTCGTCCCCCGCATCGAACGCTCCCCCTCCGGCAAACCGGACTACCGGTGGGCCACCGACACCCTCATGGGAGCCGCCCGGGACGGCTGACTCGCCGACGGCGTCATCGGGCCGGGGTCGCCGTCCCGATGACCAGCGGGTGCACCACCGAAGGCATCCCCCGCCACCGCGCGGTGCTCAGGTCCTCGATGTCGAACCGCTGCTTGAGAAGCGCGATGGTGTCGCGATCGCACCGGCAGCCCTGCGCGAACGCCGCCCAGGGGCCCGCCAGCCGCGTCTGCCGGCGCGCCAACCGCGGTTCCTCGGCGCGCACGTGCTCGCAGAACAGCAGCCGCCCACCGGGCCGCAGCACCCGCGCGAGCTCGGCCAGCACCCGATCGACGTCGGGCACCGTGCAGAGGACCAGCGTCGACACGATCGTGTCGACGCTGGCGTCCGCCATCGGCAGCGCGTCCGCCGGGGCCTGCACCGGCCGCATCCCGGCGTGGCCCGCCACGCGCTTTTCGAGTCGCCGGTACATCGCCGGGACGGGCTCGGTCAGCACGACCTCCGCCGTCGCGGGGTAGTGCCCGACGTTGAGCCCGGTCCCCGCCCCGATCTCGACCACGTGGCCGTGCGCGCGCCGCAGCAGTTCCCCGCGCCGCTCCGCCAAGCCGAGCCGCTCCCCCCGGCGCAGGAACGGCTCGTACAGTGCCGCCCCGAACCGGTCCCAGAGCCCGTCCCGTGCCCCCACGCTGTCCCCTCCGGTCATCGTTCCTCCTCCACACCGCCGATGCGACGCAGCACATCAGCCACCGGCCGCCCGCCGCATCCCCCGCTCGTGCCATTGCGGTGGCTGGCCGGAACGGGCCACGCGGGCCGGGGCCACGGCCTACGCTCGGGGCATGCCGGGACAAGACCAGGTCGTGCGGTTCACGGGTGGCCCCGACGAGCGCACCCTCGCCTGGGCCACCGTCGGTGCGGGGCCGCCGCTGGTCGTCGGCGGCTGGTGGTGCGGGCACCTCGAACTGGACTGGCGGAACCCGCTGTTCCGCCGGTTCGCCGGCCTGCTCGGCGACCGGTTCACCCTCGTCCGCTACGACCGGCCCGGCGTCGGCATGTCCGACGCCGCCGGGCCGCTGGTCACCTCGCTCGCGGACGAGGTGGCCGCGTTGAGCGCCGTCGTCGACGCCGCCGGGGAGAAGGTGAGCCTGTTCGGCGGATCGTCCGGCGGCTGCGCGGCGATGGCGTACGCGGCCGCCCACCCCGACCGCGTGGAGCGGCTCGTCCTCTACGGCAGCTACGCGCGCGGCGCCGAGATCGCCACGGCGGAAGCCCGCGATTCCGTGCTGGCGGTCGTCGGACGGCACTGGGGCGTGGGGTCCCGGGTGCTCGCCGACCTGTTCCTGCCGACCGCGACCCCGGCGGAACGCGACGAGTTCGTCCGGTTCCAGCGCGCGAGCCTCACCGCGGAGAAAGCGGCGCGCTCGCTCGCGGCGGTGTACGCGTTCGACGTCCGAGACGAGCTGGGCAAGATCGAGGTGCCGACGCTCGTCCTGCACCGCCGCGACGACCGCGCGATCCCGTTCGCCCTGGGGCAGGACGTCGCCGCCCGCATCCCCGGCGCCGGTTTCGTCCCGCTCGACGGCACCGACCACCTGCCCTGGCGCGGGGACGTGGACGGGCTCGTCCGCGCCGTGCGGGAGTTCCTCGGCGCCGGCCGGTCCGCCCGCCGGGCCGGTTCGCCGCGCCACGGGCTCTCCGCACGCGAACTCGATGTGCTGCGCCTGGTCGCGCAGGGGTTGAGCGACCAGGAGATCGCGCGCCGGCTCGGGATCAGCGCCCACACCGCGCACCGCCACGTGTCGAACATCCGCGGCAAGCTGGGCGTGTCGTCGCGAGCGGCGGCCGCCGCCCAGGCGGCCACCGCCGGGCTGCTCTGACTCAGGCCGGGGACGTGCCGGGTACGCCGAGCTTCCAGAACACGAACGCCGGCTCCTGCTGCACCTTGCCTTCCCGGCGCAGGCCGTCCCGGACCGCGGGACCGAAGCCCAGGAGGCTCGACAGGGCACCGAAGATCGTCGCCGCCGGTGGTGCGGCGCTCGCCACCCCACCGGCCACGGCGAAGCCCGCCGTGGCCAGGACGAAGGGCAGGTCACGCAGCAAAGTGTTGCGCCGCATGGCCTTCTCGATGACACGGATGTTCGGCCGGAACACCTCGTCGAAGATCCGGGCGACGTCGGCGGGGAACCGCTCCTCGTCCGGATCGGAGCCGAACAGGTCTTCGGTCAGCGCGAGGTGCCGCCGGAAGGCGTCGAACGCCTCGTCGTTCCCCCGGATCGCGAGCAGGTCCCGCGTCGGCACCTCTTCCAGGACCGGCCGGGTGAACGTGTCGACGAAGGACAGCAGCCTCGTCCCGGGGTGCAGGCCGTTCATCGCGTCCCGGGCCAGCCGCCAGTACGCGTCGGACGTGCTCCAGAACGTCCCCTCGACGGCTTCCGCGTGCAGCAGCCCGTTCCACGTGGTCAGGGACTGCAAGGTCAGCCGCGGCTCGACGGTGAAGCGGGCTATCTCGGCCGGCCCCATGCCGAATTCCGTCCACAGTTCACGATCCAGCTCGATCTTCGCGTGCTCGGCCAGCAACGGCAGCCGGTATTCGACCCACTGCGGGTAGCCGAGCACGTCGTAGCCGAGCATCTCCAGGTGGTCGCCGAGGTGGTCGGTGACCGCGCGCTCCACCGCGGTCACGGTCTCCTCGGCCGCCGTGCGCAGCGGCCGGAACACGACGAGCCCGGCCCGCACCAGCGGCAGCACGTCCCACATCCGTTCGAGCTGCGTCGCCAGGTGGGCCAGCAGCCGGGTGCCGGTTTGCCTGCCGAAGGTCCGCCGGTAGAAGTGGGCGAACCGCTCGATGTGGTCCTGCACGTACAGCAGCGGGTCGTCGCAGATCACCAGGTCCGCGACCAGCACCGCGCTCTTCACCTCGGCGGACCAGTCGCGCCAGGGATCGAGGGCGATGACGGCGACCCGGCCCGGTTCCCGGCCGGGCGCGGGCATTCCCGCGTAGTGGGCGCGGAGCCGCTCCAGCACCGCTTCGGCGGTTTTGCGCTCGCTCAGCGACAACTCGAGTTCGGGGAGCAGTTCGTCGAGGAACCGGCTGTACTCGCTGTCGGCGGGCATGGCGGCACTCTACGGCTTCGAAAACCGTTGGCGGGTGGGTCCTGGCGACCTCTAGGGTCGGCCGGTGTCCGCAGCCCGGCCTCCCGCGATGAGGGTCCTCGGCCCCCGTGACCCGCTCCCGGCCGAGCCGGTCCGGCGCATCGCGGTCGCCGGCGCCCCCGGCGCGGGCAAAACGACGCTCGCACGGACGCTCTGCGCGCGGCTGGGCCTGCCGTTCGTCGAGTTCGAATCCTTCTACCACGCGCCGGGCTGGACGGTCCGGCCCACCTGGCGCGAGGACGTGCTGGCCTTTCTCGAAAAGCCCGCGTGGGCGATCGAATGGCAGGGCGAAGACGTCCGGGAGGCGATGACCGCCCGCACCCAGATCCTGGTCTGGCTCGACCACCCGCGGCCCTACGTTGTCGCGCGGACGGCGTTCCGGACGGTCAAGAGGCGGCTCGGGCACGGAACCGCGATCGCGGGCGGCAACGTCGAGTCGCCGCTGCGCACCTTCTTCACCGATCCCGGCCACATCGTCCGGGAGTCGTGGCGGCGGCACCCGGTGACGCGCGCGCGGGTCCGCCAGGTGATCGCCGAGAACCGGCACCGGAGCCTGGTGATCGTCCGGCTGAGCGGACAGCGGCAGGTCGACGCCTGGCTCCGCGGCCCGTTCACGCACAGCCTGGCTCGGAGGTAGCGCTTTCTGGCTAGGCGGTGAGGAGCCGCTGAATCCGTTCGTACTCCGCGGACATCTCCGGGGTGGCGAGCACGTCGTCGAGATCGGCGTTCACCTGGAAGTCGACGTCCTCGATCGAGCGGATGGCCAGTTCGTAGAGCTCGCCTCGCCGCCGGCCCCCGAGGTAGCTGCTCCAGTGCATGAGCGCGGTCAGCGCGGCGACGATTCCGCGATCCAGGTCGTCGTCCACGAGGATTCCCTCGTCGATCCGGGCGATCAAGGTCTGCAGTTCTCCGGCGTCGAGGGTCAAGATCGACTCGCGGGCGCGGGTCAGCGCGGCCCAGGCGTCTTCGGTGAGTTCGTCCTGCCCCGCGTCGGCCACGACCTCGTCCCGGAGCAGCCGGGTGATCGTCGCGGCGCCGAACGCCTCGGCGCTCTCCTCGCCGGCCGCGATGACCAGCGCCAGGACGGCCGCCTCCAGTTCCGGATACTTCACCCCCGGACCCTATCGTTTCCGGGTCAGGGTTTGTGCCCGACTCCGGCCAGCATCACGGACTCGCTGGGGTCCGCGAAGTCGATCACGGGCGTGTCGGGGCCACTGTCCTCGGGGTGCCAGGACGCCGTCCACGTGACGCCGGGCTCCAGCAGGGTGAAGTCGCCGAACAGCGCACCGAACTCCGCCTTCGACCGCAACACGTGCTTGCTGACGTCGTCGTCGTACATCTGGATGATCGCGTGCAGCTGGGCCGCGATCTCCTCGGGCAGTCCCTCGTGGGTGATCTGGGACAGCACCAGGTACGAGCCCGCCGGCAGCAGGTCCCGGTACTGCGCAATGGCTTCCGGACCCACGTCCCGGCCGTCGGGCCCGGTCTGCTGAACGTGCAGCACCGCGGTGACCAGCAGGGCCAGCGGCTGGTCGAGGTCGATCACACCGGTCTGGGCGACGGCGTCCCAGACGCCGTCGGGATCACGCAGATCGCCGTGGATCACCGCGTGGCGGGCGGGATCGCCGTGCTGCTCCAGCAAGATCCGGGAGTGCGCGACCGCGACGGGTTCGTAGTCGATGTAGACGACCCGGGAGTCCGGCGCGACCTCGTCGGCGATCTGGTGCACGTTGCCCATCGTGGGAACACCGGAGCCGATGTCGACGAACTGCCGCACGCCCCGGGCCACCAGGTGCCGCACCGCGCGGTGCAGGAAGGCGCGGTTGGCCCGGGCGCAGTACATCCCGGCCGGGAACGTCGTCAGGACCTTCTTGCCGAACTCACGATCGATCGCCCAGTTGGCCGTGCCGCCGAGATACCAGTCGTAGACCCGGGCCACGCTGGGATGCTCCAGGTCCACCCCCGGCAAGGGCTCCTCCGCCATGCCGCCTCCCCACCGTATCGGGCCATCGTATCGCGACCGGTGACCGCGCCGGCTGCGACCGGACTGCGACGGCACCGGGACCGCCTGCCGACACGGACCCGGCACCGTCGGCGTCATGAACCGAGCCCACCCCGCCGAAGCCGTTCCGTTCACCACGGGACGCAAGCCGCGGCTGCCCGCGTTGGACGGGTTGCGCGGGATCGCGATCCTCGGGGTGCTGGCGTTCCACACCGGCCACCTGCCCGGCGGTTTCCTCGGCGTGGACCTGTTCTTCACCCTCTCCGGTTACCTCATCACCGAGCTGCTGCTGCGGGAGGTCGAGGCGACCGGCGCGGTGTCACTGGTCGCGTTCTGGGGCCGCCGGATCCGCCGGCTGCTGCCCGCGCTGGTGACGATGCTCGCCGGGGTCACCGTGCTGGTGTGGGCGGCCGGACCGCCGGACCTGGTGCGGACGACCCTGGACGACGGCCCGTGGGTGCAGCTGAACCTGCTCAACTGGCACCTGCTCGCGGAGTCGGCGGGCTACTGGGACCGCTTCGGGTCGCAGCGGGTCTTCGAACACCTGTGGAGCATCGCCGTCGAGGAGCAGTTCTACCTGCTGTGGCCGCCGGTCCTGCTGGTCGTCGCCCGATTCGCGAAACGGCCCGACACCTGGGTCGCGGTGGTCGCGGCCACGGCCTCGATCGGTTCGCTGGCGCTGATGGTCACGCTCGCCGGCGCGGGCGATCCGAGCCGCGTCTACACCGGCACCGACACCCGGGCGTTTTCCTTGCTGCTGGGCGCGCTCGTCGCCACCGGCCCGGTGCGGGCGGCGCTGGCCCGCGCGGCCGTCCGGTGGGCGGGCGCCGCGGCGGCGTTGCTCATGGCGGGCATCGCGATCTTGTGGTCGCTGGCCGACGGGACGACCTCGCGGTGGCTGTTCACCGGCGGGCTGTTCGCGCACTCGCTGGCCGCCGCGCTGCTGATCGGGCTGTGCGTGCCGGCGCCGCGAACGTGGGTGGCGACCGGCCTGGCCTGGCCGCCCCTGCGGTGGTGCGGGCTGATCTCCTACAGCCTGTACCTGTGGCACTGGCCCGTGTTCGTGCTGCTTTCCCCGGAGCGCACCGGGCTCGACGGCCTGCCCCGCACGCTGGCGGTGCTCGCGGTGTCCCTCGGCTTGGCCACGCTGTCGAAGTACCTGGTCGAGGACCCGATCCGGTTCCGGGCGCGGTGGGCCAGGGGCCGGAGCGGGCTGCTGGCGTTCACCGCGGTCATGGCGGGGCTGGCCGTGCTGTGGGTGGTGCTGCCCGCCCCGGCCCCGGTCGTCGTCGACATCACCGGGCTGTGATCAGCGGGCAGCTCCGCGCCTGGTCCGACTCCGGGGTGGGCTGCACGAAGCGGACCTGCACCTTCGTGCTCCGGTCCCCGCCGGCCTGGACGTGGGCGCCCAGTGCCGTGCACACGATCTGGTCGATGCCCAGCGGGGTCACGTCGTGGATCGTCAGCGGCACCGACAGCTGGAGCACGCCGGTCGTGGGCGTCACGACCACCCTCGTCACCGGCGTCGGCGCGATCTCCGTGTGCAGGTCCGAACCGCTGGGCACGCTCAGCAGCAGCGCCAGCGCATCGGAGATCGACCCCAGGTGACCGGTCGGCCGCAGCTCCGGCCGGAGCTGCTCCTGCGCGTCGATGAGGTACAGCGTCATCCCCGGCGCCACGCCCGTCGGAGCCTCGCCCCCGTCGGCCACCTCGGCGGGCTGGACCCCGCAGCCCGCGAGCAGGAAAGCCGTTGCCGCCCACCAGATCCGCTTCACGGCTCCTCCCCGTTCCGCGGCAGGGACAGCACGAACCGCGCACCGCCGCCGCCGGCGTTGCCCGCGGTGAGCTCGCCGCCGTGCAGGCGGGCGTTCTCCAGCGCGATCGCCAGCCCGAGCCCGCTGCCCGGGGTGCGGGTGCGCGCGGCGTCGGCCTTGTAGAAGCGGTCGAACACGCGCGGCACCACGTCCGCCGGCAGGCCCGGCCCGCGGTCGGTGACTTCGATCCGCATCCGCTCGCCGGACTCCGAAACGACCACCCGCACCGGCGGCGCTCCGTGCCGCAGCGCGTTGCCGACCAGGTTGGCCACGATGACGTCCAGCCGGCGCCGGTCCACCCGCAGCAGGAGCCCGTCCGGTGCCACCACCTCGACCCGGTCCAGCCAGCCGCGGGCACGGAGACAGTCCCGCACGGCACCGGCCACGTCGACCTCCTCCACCCGCAGCTGCGCGGTGCCGGCGTCCAAGCGGGCCACCTCCATCAGGTCCTCGACGAGCCGGACCAGCCGGTGCGTCTCGACGATCGCCAGCTGCGCGGACTCCCGGGCGTCGGCCTCCATCCCGTCCGCCGTGGTCGCCAGGACCTCCACGACGGCCGTCAGCGTGCTCAGCGGGGTGCGCAGCTCGTGCGAGACGTCGGCGGCGAACCTCCGGGCGTCCGCCTGCATCCGGGCCATCGCCCGCATCGACGTCTGCACCGACTCGGCCATTTCGTTGACGGTGACGGTCAGTTCGGCCAGCTCGTCGGCGCCCTGGGGCGGCGACCGCGCGTCGAGGTCGCCGCCGGCCAGCCGGCGGGCCGTGTCGCGGAGATCGCGCACCGGGCGCAGCACGCTGCCCGCGGCCAGCAACGCCAGCAGCACCGCCAGCGGCAGCGCGAGGGCGGCGGTGGTGGTCGCGGACCGGGTGAGGCCGTCGATCTGCCGTTCGACGTCGCTCAGGTCGTGCGCGGAGTACACCTCGATGCCGGACGGGGTGCGTGCCCCGTCCGGCGCGGTGATCGTGATGGGCGTGCCGACCACCAGCCACGGCCGGCTTCCGGCCGTGATCCGCTGCGTGACGAGCCGGTTCCGGCTGCGCACGGCGGCGCGCAGCGTGTCGGGGACCAGATCGGTGCCGGCCGAGGACCGCAGGTCCCGGTAGGCCACCACGGTGTTCCCCCCGGCGGCCGTGCGCAGCCGGTCGAGCGCGTCCTGGTCCGGCGGATAGGTGAGCAACGGGGTGATCGCACCGAGCCGGCCGGCGATGCCCTCGGTGATCCGCTGCTGCGTCGAGGTGACCAGCGCGGCGCTCGCCGATCCCGCGCTCGACCAAGCCGCCGCGGCGGCGCCGAGCACGGTCACCAGCACGAACGCGACGAGCAGCCGGGCGCGCAGGCCGCGCGGCCGGAGCCGCCTCGGCCGGTGCCCGGACTCCGGCGAGCCGGTCCTCACACCGGTCCGAACCGGTAGCCGAACCCGCGCACGGTCTGCACGTACTGCGGCGCCGCCGGATCGGCCTCGATCTTCGCCCGCAGCCGCTGCACGCAGTTGTCGACCAGCCGGGAGTCGCCGAGGTAGTCGTGCTCCCACACCTCTTCCAACAGCTGCTGCCGGCTGAACACCCGGCCGGGGGCCCGCGACAACGTCAGCAGCAGCCGCAGCTCGGTCGGCGTCAGGGAGACCGGCTCGCCGCGCGACGACACCGTCAGCGACGTGGTGTCGATGCGCAGGTCGCGGTGCACCCGCACGCCGTCCGGGGAGCTCGTGCCGCGGCGCAGCACCGCGCGGATCCGCGCGTCGATCACGGTGGGCCGCGCCGGTTTGACGACGTAGTCGTCCGCGCCCGCCGCCAAGCCGCCGACGACGTCGAAGTCGTCGCCACGCGCGGTCAGCATGATCACCGGTACCGAGCCGGCGGCCCGGATGCCGCGGCAGACCTCGAACCCGTCGATGCCCGGCAGCATCAGGTCGAGCACCACCAGGTCCGGCGGGGCCGAGCGGAACTGGCGCAGGCCCTCCTCGCCGGTCTCCGCCGTGCGGACGTCGTGGCCGTGCCTGCCCAGCGCGAGCTCGAGCCCGCGCCGGACCAAGGGGTCGTCTTCGATCAGCAGAATCGCCGCCACCCGTCCAGTATGGACAATCCGCGCCGGCCGGGCCGGTTCTTGCGACACGACCGGGACAAGACAGCGGAAGCGCGCGGACACGGCGGCGGCACCGTCGAAGCCATGAGCAAAACGCGAATTCCCCTCCTCGGCGTGGCCGGCCTGCTCCTGCTGACCACCGCCTGCTCCGGCGGGGCCACGACGACCGGCGCGCCGGCACCGGCGCCCGGCGCCGGACCGGGCAAGGTGCTTTTCCTCGGCGACTCCGTCGCCGCGGGCGAGGCGCTGCCCCTCGCTGCCGCGTTCCAGGCGAGCGGCGTCGAGTTCCAGTCGATCGCCGCCGACGGCGGCGGAAACGTCGTCGGACCGTTCTCCGAGGAGAACTGGCGGAAGCTGCCCGGGCAGATCACGTCGGCCCACCCCGCCGTGGTCGTCTACCAGCTGACCACGTACGACTGGGGCAGCCGGGAAGAACAGCAGGCCGCCTACGGCAAGCTGTCGACGACGGTCACCGCGGCCGGCGCGAAACTGGTCTTCGTCACCACGCCCCCGATCAAGCCCGACGACTTCTACCAGCCGCACCTGACCGACCTGAACCGCACTTCCGAGGTCGCCCGGGCGGTCGCTTCCGCGGGCAAGGCCACGGTCCTCGACGCGGGCACGGTGTGGGGCACCACTTACGAGCAGGTCAAAGACGGCAAGGCGGACCGCAGCGCCGACGGGATCCACACCTGCCCCCAGGGCGCCGCCCGCTTCACCAGCTGGCTGCTCGCCGAGCTGGCGAAGCTGTTCCCCGGCTTCACACCGGCGTCGGCGCAGTCCTGGGCCAACACCGGCTGGGCCGCGGACGATCACTTCAAGGGCTGCTGAGCGACGATTTCCGGAATGCCGGGCAATCGCGGCAAATGATTTCGAATTGACCGAACAACATGCCGTTGTCAACGATGTCAGCCGATCCTGTCCGGACAATTCTTTGTCATAGCCAGGTATTGCGCGGGGCAGTACTGTTCGGCGCGGCACAGGCACTTCCGGAACACGACGGAAAGGGACCGAATGCGCAAGACCATCAAGTCGCTAGCCGTACTGGCCGCCGCTGCCGCGCTTCCCCTGACGACGAGCGGGACGGCATGGGCCGACATTCCCTTCGACCAGCCGATCAATGGGCGTGCCACCTACTACAACGACGCCGGCTTCGGCGCCTGCGGCACGCAGATCAACGCCGCCACCCAGCTGCTCGTCGCGGCGCCGGCCGCGTACTGGACCACCGCCAACCCGAACAACGACCCCCTGTGCCGGGGCGTGTCCATCCGCGTGTCGTACAACGGCCGGACCATCACGGTGCCCGTGGTCGACAAGTGCCCGAGCTGCGACAGCGCGCACATCGACCTCAGCGCGCCGGCGTTCGCCCAGCTGGCCGACCCCGGGCTGGGGAACATCCCGGTGACCTGGACGTTCGTGCGCTCGTGACCTCGCCGCCGGCCTCCGGTGCCACTGCCGGAGGCCGGCGCTCGGGTCACCCACCTCGGCGAGCACCGGAGAAAGTGGTATGAACCAGTTCAGGAAACTCCTGGTCATCGTGACCGTGGCCATCGTCGCCGTCGGTGGCCTGGCCGCCCCGGCGGCAGCGGCCGGAACCAAGAAAGGTGTCAGCGCGGCCGCCTTTTCCGGCGTCACCGCCGCGCTCGGCGACGTCGGCGCGCGCTGGTTCTACACCTGGGCGGCGGATCCCCAGGGCATCACCGCACCGGCCGGGACGGAATTCGTCCCGATGATCTGGGGCCGCGGCTCCGTCACGGCGGAGCAGCTGCAGCGGGCGAAGGCGGCCGGCAGCACCCTGCTCGCGTTCAACGAACCGGACCTGGCCGGCCAGGCGAGCATGTCGGTCGAGACGGCGCTGGACCTGTGGCCGCAGCTGCAGGCGACGGGCATGCGGCTGGGCGCACCGGCGGTGGCGTACGGCGGCGACACCCCCGGCAGCTGGCTCGACCGGTTCATGAGCGGCGCGGCCGCGCGCGGCCACCGCATCGACTTCATCCCGCTGCACTGGTACGGCGGCGACTTCTCGGCCGCCGCGACCGGGCAGCTGCGGTCCTACCTGCAGGCGGTGTACAACCGCTACCACTTGCCGATCTGGGTCACCGAATACGCGTTGACCGACTTTTCCGGCCCCACCCCGCGCTACCCGTCCGCGGCCGAGCAGGCCGACTTCGTCAGCCGGTCCACGGCGATGCTGAACGGACTGTCGTTCGTCGAGCGCTACGCCTGGTTCTCCCTTTCGACGTCGACCACCCCGACCGGCCTCTACACGGGCACCACCCCGAACGCGAGCGGCGTCGCCTACCGGGCCGCCGGCTGATCTCGGCGGCCAGACGGAGACCAGGCCTGCGCGGCGCTCGTCTGGCACTCGCTCAAGGTGACGGTGTGGATCCTCGCGGACTGTTCGGTGAGGCAAGTCCCGGTGACCGCGGCCCGGGCTCAGTGCGGCTCGCCGAACCAGTGGCAGAGCGCCGATTCAAGGCCGACCGTGCCGTTGTCCGGGCCGGGGGTCCAGCAGACATAACCGTCCGGGCGGATGAGCATCGGCTCGGCCGTGACGCCCTGACCCGCCCGGTCGACCCGGTCCTGCCAAGGGGTGGCGATCGTGGCGAACCTGTCGGCCGGGTCGATGAGGACGCCGCGTGCGGGCCGCAGCAGTTCGTGTGACCGGACCGGGCCGAGGTCCTGGTCCGGTGCGGGAAAGCCGACCAGCGGCCGGCCCTCGGTGCCGGGCATCGGGTAGCGGATTCCCATTCCGGACAACGTGTCGTCGAGGTGGTACTGCACGTCTCGCAGCTGTGTCAGGGCGGCGAACAAGTGCTTGGCGGCGGCCACATCCGGGTCGCGGGTGCCCTGCTGGTCCATCAGCAGGCTCTGCGCCTGGACGTTGCGCAGGACGCCGGCCGCGACCGGGTGGCGTTCGGCGTGGTAGGTGTCGAGCAGGTGCGCCGGGGCCCAGCCGTGCACCGCGGCTCCGAGTTTCCACCCGAGGTTGAGCGCGTCCTGGATCCCGGTGTTCATCCCCTGCGCGCCGATCGGGAGGTGGACGTGGGCGGCGTCGCCGGCCAGGAACACCCGCCCGTGCCGGTACCGCGCCGCCTGCCGGGCGGCGTTGGTGATGCGGCGGGCGTAGCGCAATTCGAGCAATCGCACCCGGTCACCGAAGACGGCACGCAAGCCTTCGCGGATCTCGTCTTCGGTGACCGGAGTCTCTCGCGGCCGTGATCGGCCCGGCCCGCCCAGCGAAAGCCGGCGCAGCGGCCGTCCCTGCGGATCGGTGCCGAGCGGGAACACCGACACCCAGTGCCCGGTCTCGCTCCGGGTGTGCGTCATGGCTTGGTCGTCACCACCCAGCCGCACGTCGGCGGCGACCAAGGTCACCGTGCCCGGCCTCCCGGGGAACTCGGCCCCCAGCAACGTCCGCACCGTGCTGCGGCCCCCGTCGGCCGCGACCAGGTAACGCGAGCGGAGAACGCCGCCGCCGGCTAAGGTCGCGGTGACCCCCTCCGCGTCCTGGGTGAGGCCGGTCAGTTCGTGGCTGCGCCGCACGTGGATGTCGTGTGCGGCAAGGTGCCGCTCGAGGAAACCCTCGATCACCACCTGCGGGATGGACCGCCACGGATGGCGGTGCCTGTCCCTGGTGAGCGGGAGCGTGATGCCGGCGAAGTGGGCGGTGCCGATCGGGTGGTCTCCGGTGGCCAGCAACGCTTCCAGCAGACCGCGCTGGTCGAAGGCCTCCTGCGTGCGGGACTGCACGCCGCCCGCCTTCGACAGCGCGCTGCGCTCGGGCAGCTTGTCGACCAGCACGGCCGGCACCCCCGCCACCCGCAGTTCATCGGCCAGGACCAGGCCGGTCGGACCGGCGCCGACGACGAGTACCTCGGTGTCCATGGGTTCTCCCCGGGTTGTGTCGATCAGGACGTGGGCAACGCTCCGCCCGCCGACGCAGAGGCGCCAGAAACACGCTCATCCGCGTCGATATCAGACACTGATTAGGCTCGGTCCGGTGGAATCCGACTACGACGACCTGGATCGTCGGCTCGTGCACGCCTTGCAAGTCAACGGACGCGCCCCGTTCAGCACCATCGGAGAAGTTCTCGGCGTGTCGGATCGCACCATCGCCCGCCGGTACGCCCGGCTGCGGACGGCCGGGGCGGTTCGCGTCGTCGGCGGGGTCGACCCGACGGCGCTCGGCGCGGTGCTGTGGTTCCTGCGGGTGCGCTGCGCGCCCGCCGCGTCGGTCCCGGTCGCCGAAGCGCTGGCTCGGCGCCCCGACACGTCCTGGGTGAGCATCACCTCCGGCGGCACGGAGATCACCTGCACGGTCCGCACCGAAAGCGCGGCCGACAGCGAGGCGCTGCTGCTGGCCAAGCTCCCCCGCACCCCGCGGGTGGAGGGCGTGACCGCGCACTCCGTGCTGCACGCGTTCTACGGCGGCCCGGACAGCCTGGTCGCCAAGCTCGGGTCGCTGGACGAGGCAGCGATCGAGCGGCTGCGGCCGCGCCCGGTGCGGCACCGCCCGGGACCGGTCCGGCTCGACGACGGGGACCGCAAGCTCCTCGCCGCGCTGGCCACCGACGGCCGCGCCGAGTTCGAGCACTTGGCCGCGGTGACCGGCTGGTCGCCGACGACGGTCCGGCGCCGGATGACCGAGCTCCGCGAACGCGGCGTGCTGTACCTGGACATCGACGTCGACGGACGCCTGTTCGGCGTCGGCCCCCGGACCCTGCTCTGGCTTTCGGTCAGCCCCACCGATCTCGAAGAAGCCGGCGCGGCACTGGCCGGGCATCCGGAGATCGCGTTCGCCGCCGCCACGACCGGGCCGACGAACCTGTTCGCGAGCGTTGTGTGCGCGGGTCAGCAGGAGCTGTACCGGTACCTGACCACCCGGGTGGCCGCGCTGCCCGCCATCACCCACATCGAGACCGCACCGGTGATCAAGACCGTCAAGCGGGCCGCGAACCGGACCTAGCGGCGGGCTGCCCCCACCTTCACGAAAGTGACGGTGACCCGCTCAGTCGTCACCGCGGTTTTCGGCCTCCTCAGCGCGCTCACGGTTACGCTGCTGCCGCTCCCGCTCACGACGGCTGTAGGTCGCCCGGCGAACGCGATCCTCGTCTTCGACGCTCGAACCCACCGCCCCCGCGACGATGCCCACGGAAGTCGACAGCCACACCAGCTTGAGGTACGAAGCCGGCCCGGCCGGATGGCCGAGGACCTGCCCGAAGTAGGAGCCTTCGATCAGGACGATCGACGCCACCAGTGCCAGCACGAACAGGATGGCGTACATGCAGGCGACGCCGATCGACAGCGTCAGTGCGGTCGAGGCGTTGTACAGCAACGCTTTCTGCCGTTCGGAGTGCCCGGACGGGGAGTCCCAGAGGTGGTTGTGCACCAGCAGCCAGCCCGACATGACCACGATCGCCAGGACCGTGATCCCGGCCAGCCGCAGCGCGGGCAGAGCCTCGGCGAGCTTCCAGAACGAAGTCGTGATGATGCCGTACGCGGCGGTGGCCGCCGCGGCCGCGGTGGCTCCGGCGAGGTTGGGCACCAGCCGCCACGGGCGGTTGTCCCGGATCATCCCCGCCAGCAGGCGCAGGCGGCCGCGCACACCAACCAGTGCGAGGTGCTCGTCGGCGGCACCGCGGCCGTGGATGTGCCGCGTCGGCGCCACCAGCTCCCGCAGCCGGTCGAGGATTCCCCGCGGCGGATCGGCCTCCTTCTCCGCGCGGTGCGCCACCAGGTGCCGGAGCAGGTGGACGACCAGCCGGGACGCCCGGCCGCGCAGCCGAAGGGCACCGAGCGCGGGCAGCGACACCATCGCCACGCCGTGGTCGCCGTTGTAGTCCGACGCGATCGGGACCGTCCCGGCTCGCCGCGGGAGGTCGGTGATCAGCACCAGCAGGTCCCAGCCGTGTTCGGCCCGGCGCTCCTCCGCCAGGGCCAGCATGGGAATGTCACCCTCCTCGTTCAGGGGAAGGGACTGCGTCTCGTGCTCGACGCGCCAGGTCGTCTCCTCGCCGAGGTCGCGGGCCAGGCGGGCGGGCAGGTCGTCCGCGATTCTCCCGGCGAGCTGCCCGGGCAACCCGTCATCGGTCAGCAGGCCCACCACCAGGGCCTCCGGCGCACGCTGGGCGGTCATGCTCGAGCCTTTCCTCGAAGGAAGGTCTTCGGGTTCCCGGCTTGACCACCGGCAAACGCCCAGCTTCTTTCGGCGCTCCCACCCGGCCGGCGTTTGCCGTCCGGAGCACCGGGTACGGCCATTCCATGACCGAAAAGGACGAAACGACGACCGACGACGATCTGCGCGCCGAAGAGTTCGACCGCGCCACGGTCGGGACGGTGCTGGCGGCCGGCGACTGGGCCGGGTGGGACGACCTGCTCGACTGGCTGCGCTCCGAAGGCCCGGGCGTCCGGGAGCTGTCCCCCGGTGCGCTGCGCGGCATCCGGCAGGACGCCGAACGGGCCTGCGCCATGGGATTTCCCTTCCCCCACGACCCGGACCACCTCTACGCCATCCTTCGCGGCCAGCACCTGGCGCGAGCTCATGACTGAGTTTGCCGCGGAAGCCCTCGACATCGAGACCTTTCAGGACTCCGATGACGACGGGGTCGGCCTGTGGACCGCCATCCTGGGCGGGCTGCTGTTCGCGTGGAGCACGCGCGAGCACTTCGTGCTGAGCCTTCGCCTGGCGTCGGCGTTCCTCGGCGTGGTCCTGGTCCGGCGGTCGCGGCGGGGAACGCCGGGCACCCCACTGGACATACCGCGTTCCCGCCGCCCGCACGCCGGCGGTCGGACAGTACTGACCGGGTGGACTGAACCAAGAGTTTCCCAGACAACGAACGGTGCGCGCGTGCGGGCGAGGGTATCCGCAGTGCGGCCGCCAGCGGGACGGAGCACGGAAATACGTCGTCTGTCCGATTCGTCCGCCGCACCGCACCAGGTGCAGGCGACCTTCCGGCCCGAATTCGCTGTGCTGGACGGCGAACGCGCACCTGGCCGGGACCTCTTCCCTGATTGCTCGGTGAGCCCTTCCCACGGGGATGAACTCGCTCTGCCCATCACCCGCGACGCGGGCGTGGTACTGGCGACCGCGTCCGGCGAGATCGACCTCGCCACGGCACGCATGTTCGTCCGGCACCTCGAATCAACCCTCGCCGGGCCGCCGACCGCGGTGATCGCCGATCTAAAGCTGACCACACACTCGACCGCGACATGACCATCAGACCCACCGTCGCCGAGGCCCGTGCTTTCTCTCGGAAACGCCGGCGAACGGCACTTGACCGGAACCTCCGCCGAGTCCATTTCGGACTTCCGGCCCGCCCGCCCGGGTACGGCAGGCGTCCACGCGCTCGATGCCGCGGCCGGGCGTGTTCGATGTCGGTCGGCTACACCGACACCGCCCATCCGCACCTGCCGACCCAGATCGCCGACTTCTCCGGCGACAAGGTGGACAACAGCTACGACGACGCCGGCAACCTCACCACCGTCCACTCCGGCGCGCTCAACGCCGACGTCGCGAAGTACGAGTACAGCACCGGCCTGGTCACCGAGGCGACCGACGGCAACGGCCACGCCACGACCTACGGCTACGACACCGCCGGCAACCTCACCAAGGTCTCTCCGCCACTGCCGCTCAAGCCGACCACCTACGGCTACGACTCCTTGTCGCGGCTGACCAGCGTGACCGACGGAAACGGCGTCAAACTGGTCTACGGCTACGACAAGCTCGACCGGGTCGTTTCCGTCGCGAAGGCCGACGGCACCGGACTGGCCGCCTACACCTACGACAGGACCGGCAACCGCACCATCGCCCAAACCGCCGGGGCCACGCTCACCAACAGCTACGAACGACGCCTGCTGACCCGCGTGGCGCGCACCGCGGGCACGACCACCGGCACCGCGACCTACCACTACGACCGCGCCGGCAACCTCACCGCCGTCGACGACCCGACCGGCTGGGTCTACTACGGCTACGACGCCGCGAACCGGCTGACCTCGGTCAAGGACCAGGCGAACAAGACCACGACCTACGGGTTCGACAACGCCGACCACCGCACCTCGACGACCCTGCCGGGCGGGAGCACGCAGACGATCGGCGTCGACAAGTCCGGCCGGCAGACCGGCATCACGGTCAAGAACCCGGCCGGCACCACGGTCTACTCCACCACTTACCGCTACACCAAACCCGACGGCACGGACACCGGCCAGGTGCAGTCCCGCACCGACGCCACCGGCACCGCCGACAACACCTACGACGGCTTCGGCCGCCTCACCAAAGCCGGTGCCCGCACCTACGCCTACGACAACGCCGGCAACGTCACCAGCGGCGACGGACGCACCTACACCGTCAACGACGCCAACCAGATGACCAAGATCGACACCACGACCGTCGGCTACGACAACGCGGGCAACCTGAGCACGACCAACCCCGGCGGCCAAGCCCACTACAGCGACACCAACCAGCTGACGTCGGTCACCTCCGGCACGAGCACCCTGTTCACCGCGTCCTACGACACGCTGGACCAGACCCAGCCGGCGTCGGTCACCGAGCAGTCCGGCTCGAACAGCCTGACGCACGTTTTCACCCACACCGCGCTGGGCATCTCCCGCACCGTGGACAACGGCGCGAGCACCACCTACGCCCACGACGTCGACGGCAAGCTCACCGGCCTGGTCGACGCCGCGGGCAAGCACCACAACGCCGTCACCGACTACCAGGGCAGCGTCGTCGCCCTGGTCGACGACACCGGCGCGGTGACCGCGACCTACGGCTACACGCCCTACGGGTTCAACACGAGCGTCACCGGCACCGCCGGTTCGGCGAACCGGCTGCGCTGGCTCGGCAGCTACCAGCTCGCCAGCAGCGAGTACCTCACCGGGTACCGGCACTACAGCCCGGTCTACGCCCGCTTCACCCAGCCCGACCCGACCGGGCAGGAGGACAACGCCTACGCCTACGGCAACAGCGACCCGATCAACAACAGCGACCCCAACGGGGACAGCTTCCTGCATGCGCTGGCCGGTGCGCTGATCGGTGGCGCGGTGACGTTCGTCCTCAGCGCGAGTCCCCTCGGTCCGCTCGGCGGAGCGGCCATCGGCGGCTGCGTCGGCGGCCTCGCCACGGCGGCGCTCGACAAGTCGAACCTCGCCGCCGGGTGCGGTATCGGGGCCGCCACCGGTCTCGTCGGGTTCGGCCTCGGCAAGGTGGGCAAGGCAGTGGGTTCGCCCTACAACAAGTGATCATCCCGTTCCCTGGTCCGGGCCGGTGCCGGCCCGGACCAGGGAACGGACCATCGACCGGAGAGGGTGGCCGCGGTGTCGGCGAACCGGAAGAGGACGTACCTCGTCAGCGGGCTCCTGGCGCTGGTCGCGGTCGTGTGCGCGGTCATCGCGGTTGCCACGGGGCCGGCTTTCCTGCAGTACGTGGCCATCGGGTTCTTCTGCGCGGCGATCGCGTGCCTGACGCCGCTGATCTCCCGCCGGGCGAACTGACCGGACGCTCGGGGCCCGAGGTGGGCGACACGGGCCGACCTGACTGACCGCCGCACCGCGTTCTGGACAGTTTGCGAACCACGTGGTTCACTTCGCGACGACCACCTCGGTTCCCGAACGCTCCGGAAAGGCACGACTCGTGCGCCCAGCCGGCAAACTGATCATGTCCCTCCTCCTCTCCCTCGGCCTCCTGTTCGTGACGGCACCGGCCCGAGCCGACGAACCCGACGCCCAGAACTGGCCGCACCCCCGGTTCGTCACCTACAACGTCTGCGGCGGGGTCTGCGCCATCTACCAGGGTTCGAAAACCGCGTGGCGCGACACCATGATCGACGCCATGGACCACTGGGACGCCGATCTCGTGACGTTCCAGGAAATGTGTTACGGGCAATGGACCCTGCTGCGCGGCACCCTGGCAAACCGCTCGTCCGGCCCGGCCTACGACTCGGTCTGGGGCGCGGCACTGCCGGCCAACGCCGGTTGCCAGAAGTGGGGCAGCGACACCCGGTACGGCCTGGCCACCTTCAGCAAGGGTGGATCCGGCACGATCGACAACGGTTCCCGCAGCGTCGTCATGCTCCCCAACCCCAGCGGGGGCGAACAGCGGATCCTGTTGTGCGCCAAGACGACCATCGGCGGGCGGGGTGTCCGCGCGTGCAACACCCACATCGACTACCGAGGCCGCGACCCGGAGGCGCAGATCGCCCAGGTCGCCGCGCTCACCCGCGACTACGCGGCCCAGGGCGAGCCGGTGGTCCTCGGCGGGGACTTCAACGTGCTCCCCAAGGACGCCCGGCTGGACCCGCTCTACGACCACGGCGGCGGCACCGGGATATTCCAGGAAGCCGACGAGAACGACAAGTCCGAGTTCACCGGCGCGGACTGCCCCCAGTCCGGCGACCGGTGCCGCAGCGGGGAAGCGACCGCCGAACCGTCGTGCTCACCGCGTGTGTCCGAGCCCGGCAAGATCGACTACATCTTCCTGAGCGCCTACTGGTTCACCACCGTGCGCGGCGACGCCGCGGCCTGCACGGCGGGGATGTCGGACCACCACCTGCTTCGGGGCGCCGCCGCCTGGGAACACTGACCGCACGTCCCGGGTCCGGCTTCCCGAGCGTCGGCACACTCCTGCCCACATACTATGAGATTCATATGATATGTTCCTCGTATTAGCTGTCGAGCATCGAGGAACTCCGGAGCAAGCCGCCCCGGGGGGAAGGGTTTGCCATGATCGTGCTCACCGGAGCGACCGGACTCGTCGGACGCCTGCTGGCCACCGAACTCGCCGAAGGCCATGAGGTCCGCGCCGTCACGCGTTCGCCGCGGAATGCGGGGCTGCCCGCCGGCGTCGAGGTCGTCGAGGGCGACCCGCAACGGCCGGGCACCCTCGTGGACGCGTTGCGCGGCGCGGACGCGTTGTTCCTCCACTCGCGCGCCGTCGGCGATGCCGCCCATGACGTCGTCGCGCTGGCCCGGGAACTCGGCGTCCGCCGGGTCGTGGCGCTCGCCGCGGCCAATGTGGACGACCGGCTCGACGCGCAGCCGTCGCGCTTCCGCGGCGACCGCAACAAAGAAGCCGACGACGCGGTCGCGACGAGCGGTCTCGGCTGGGTCAGCTTGCGGCCCAGCTCGTTCGCCGGCAACGCGCTGACCGCGTGGGGCGGCCAGATCCGTGCGAGCGACGACGTCCGCTACGTGTACGCCGGCTTCGAGGAGTCGCCATTGGACGAACGCGACCTGGCCGCGGTGCTGGAAAGGGCCCTCACCGGCGACGACCTGCTCGGCCGGCGCATCGACCTCACCGGCCCGGAGTCGCTGTCCCACGAGGAGATGGTCCGGCAGATCGGTGTCGCGCTCGGGAGGCCGCTGCGGTTCCACGAAGTCCCGGCCGAACCCGCGGCACGCGGGATGGTGGCCAACGGGCTGCCGGAGCCGTTCGTCACCGCGATGATGGCTCGCTACGCCGCGCACCGCACACGCCCGCAGTTCCCGCCGACGGCGGAACTCGAGAAGATCCTCGGCCGCCCGCCGCGCACCTTCGCCGAATGGGCCGCCGACCACGTCGCCGACTTCGAGGCGGCCGGGTGACCCCCGGAAACGGACGTTTCCGCGGGGAAGCTTCGCCACCGCCGAGTCGCCTCAACCGGGAGGTCGTTGTGCGCATGTCCGAGGACCGGGAAAAGGTCCGTTTCGTCAGCGGTGACGCCGAGTGCGTCGCCTGGCACTATCCGGGCACCAACGGCGCCTGCGTGATCATGACACCGGGCGGCGGGGTGACCAAGGAACCGGGCACCGACCCGTTCGCCACGCGTTTCCACGAGGCTGGGTTCACCGTCCTCGCCCTCGACTACCGGCACTTCGGGGAGAGCGGAGGCCGGCCGCGCCAGGTCATCCGCGTCAAGGAGCAACTGGCCGACTGGCAGGCGGCGATCGACTTCGCCCCCACCTTGCCGAACGTCGACCCGGCGAAGCTGGCGATCTGGGGTTTCTCGCTGTCCGGCGGCCACGCCCTCCGCCTCGCGGCGCGCCACCCCCGGCTGGCCGCGGCGATCGCTCAAACCCCGCTGGCCGACGGCCGGGCGGCCGCGCTCAGGACGATGCGGCACCGGAAGCCACTCCCGATGCTGCGTCTCCTCGGCCGAGGTCTCCGGGACGCCGTGGGCGGCCTGTTCGGCAGGCAGCCCCTGCTCGTGCCGCTCGCCGGGAAGCCGGGCACGGTGGCGTTCGTGACCACGCCGGACGGCCTCGACGGCGACCGGGCGCTCAACCCGGGCAACCGGTACCCGGAATGGCAGCAGGCGATCGCCGCCCGGACCCCGCTCTGGTTCGGCTTCTACCGGCCAGGCCGTGCCGCTCCCCGCGTGCGGTGCCCGCTGCTGGTCCTCGTGTGCGACCAGGACCAGACAGCGTTCGCCGAACCAGGCGTCCGCGCGGCCCGGCGCGCACCCCGCGGAGAGCTCGTCCGGATGCCCGGCGGCCACTACGGCCCCTTCCTGGACGGCCACGAGCGGGCGGTCGAGGCCGAACTGTCCTTCCTGCACCGCCACCTGCTCGATCCCCTCGCCACCGGCACCGTGCGTTACGGCGAATGACGGATTGCCCCCGCAGTTGGTCACCGCTTGACTTGGTGCGGAACGCCACCGCGTGCGGGCAATCGGCACGCGTCACGTCTTGGGGGAACGTCCATGGCACGTCCACAAGTACTGTCGCGCGCCGGCATCCTGGCGGTCGGCAGCCTCGTCACGCTCCTGGCGGGCGCTGTCGTCCTCCCGGCGCCGGCCACGGCCACCACGCAGGTCACCGATCTCGGCGTTCTCCCGGGCGGCAGCTCCAGCTTCGCCTTCGCGATCAACTCGAGTGGAACCGTCGTAGGCGAGTCCGCGGTGGGAATCAGCGACCACGCCGCGCGCTGGAACCCGGACGGCACCAGCACCGACCTCGGCATCCTGCCCACCGGAGTGGACAGCACGGCGATGGCCATCAACGACGCCGGTGTCATCGCCGGCCACGGCAGCATGCGGGATGCGGCGCACAACTTCCACACCCACGCCGTGCGCTGGAACCTCGACGGCACCATCGACGACCTGGGCACGCTGCCCGGTGACATCGCCAGCGAGGCACGCGGGATCAACTCCGCCGGCGTCATCGTCGGCTTCTCCCAGCAGCCGGACGGTGTCCGGCACGCGGTGCGGTGGAACCTCGACGGCACCATCGACAACCTCGGCACTCTTCCCGGCCAGAGCAGCAGTCAGGCGAACTCGATCAACGACACCGGCACGATCGTCGGTTACTCATACGGTTGCTGCCCCGGCACCAGGGCCGTGCAGTGGGCCCCGGACGGCACGATCGTCGCGCTGGGCATCGGTTCCGGCTCGTCGACCAGCATCGCCACCGGGATCAACAACGACGGCGTGGTCTCCGGCTACGAGACGACGGACACCTCTCGCGTCGCGCGCTGGGACGGCGCCGGTGCCATCACCCTGCTGAACCCGTTGCCGGGCGACGCCACCAGCTGGGCGTCGGGCATCGCGGCCTCCGGGGTGATGGCCGGCCTGTCGTTCACCTCGGGCAACACCGGGCATCCAGCGCGGTGGGACGCCGACGGCACGGTCTCGCGGCTCGCCCCGCTCGCGGACGGCAAGGACGCCAACGCCTACGCTGTCAACGACGACGGACAGGTGGCAGGCTACGCCACCACAGCGGACGGCCACTTCCACGCGGTCAGGTGGTCCACGGGGGCGAGTTAGGCGGCGGGTCGATTCTCTGGGCGCCGGGCACCGGGGAGGTTGAAATGAGACCCATGACCACGGGCGAAACACGATTGGAACGCCGGATCCGGCGGGACTTCCCCGAACCTGGCTCCGCGCCGGAGATCCTTCGCCTCCTCGATGACCGGCCGGCCAGACTTGACCAGGAACTCGGTCCCGTCGGCTTGGGACAACAGGAGCGCGGCCGGGCCGGCACCGACCAAGGGGGCGACGAGCCAGCAGTACAGGTAGGTGCGCGCTATCTCCGCCCCCACCAGTCGTGAGCGGCCGACGATGCGGTACCTGGTGGTGGTCTTGGTCCCGAGGGTCAGTGACCCCTGCTCGGCAGCACTGAGCGACCACACGATATCCGGCACGGGCGGACAACGCCCCGGCACCATCGGAAACGACAACAACGCACTCATCGTAACGGAGACGGAGAACCGCAGATTCCGTCATCGAAGTCAAGACGGCGTTTCTTCCGTCGCAAGGCAAGTGCCATCGACGCCGACGCCTGCGCCAGGAACGCCGGCCCGATCACCGGGATCACCCGGTACCCGAAGGCCCCTTCGCGGATGCCCAGCGCATCCGACCGCGTCCTCCTGGGCGTTTTGCGGTTCCCGTGTGGACGGTGCTGTCGATCGAGAGCTTCTCCCAGGCGCCGACGATTGCCGGAGAACGACGGTTCCGTACTCGCGTGAATCTGCACACGCACGCAAAAGACCCCGCGCCGGCGACAAATCGTTGTCAGGTAAGGGTTTCAGTTCGACCGTTCGGCGGAGTAACGATCTGTGCGGGCTCGGTAACCTCTCGGTGAGAAGGTGTCTCGTCCCGGACCCCGGCGGTGCACGATCCCTTGGCAAGGTTCGGGAGGTCGCATCATGGGCGTGCGCCTGCAATGGGCGTTCATGCAGGACAAATACCGTCGAGACCGGGAAGAGCGCGGTGTGAGCGCCCCGGAACCACGGCGTCCAAAGCAGGATCTTCGGGTGCGGCACGGCGACGAACCCGGGCTGGGCAGGGCACTGGCGCTGGCCGGCTTCCTCGCCGCCACCAAGATCGCGGAGACCGCCACCGGGGTCGTGCTGTCCACGACCGGAGTGCTGGGCGGCGCGAACACCCCCTCGAAGCACTCAGATGCCGCGCCCGGCGGAGAGTAAGCAGGCACCCGTGCCCGTCCAGCCACCAGCCGGACACCCGCGCGGCATCAGGATCGGCGCGGCCGACGTCGACAGGCTCGAGGCCACCACCGGGCATTCCGGGCGCTGACTACCAGTACGGCGGCGGATCCTGCCGTGGCACCGTGCAACTGCTGCTGCCTCACGCGGACCTGATGTTGTCCGGTGTCGTCCCGGACAGGCGATCGACGTGGCCACCGAACTGCGGTCAGAGCGGACGAAGCAACGGATGTCACCGCCGGCCGCGGCCGCCGCCCGGCATCCCGGCAACGCCGATGCGCGCGACATCCTCGACCGGATCACTCGCCTGCGCGGCGGGGCCGGCACCGGCCCGGTCGCCTCGCGGGATGTCCTCGAGTCGTGACCGCCCGGCAGGAGCCGAGCCCCGTGTTCCGATTCCCCCGTCGGCGAAGTCACCCGCAGGCGACTACCGTGACTGGGGTGAGGAGGTGACCGCCGTGGCCCTCCGACGCGATGTCGTGGTGATCGGTGCCTCCGCGGGTGGTGTCGACGCGCTGCGCCAGACCGTGCGGTCGCTGTCCGACGACTTCCCCGCCGCGGTGCTGGTGGTCATGCACCTCGCTCCCGGCGCGCCGACCGCGCTCCCCCAGATCCTCAGCCGCGCCGGGCCGTTGCGGGCGGTCCAGGCGACGCACGCCGCGCCGCTCACCAGGGGCGTGATCCACGTGGCTCCGCCCGATCACCACCTGCTCATCGACGGCGGCGCGCTCATGCTCAGCCACGGTCCCACCGAGAACGGGCACCGCCCCGCGATCAACGCCACCTTCCGGTCCGCGGCGGTCGCCGCCGGGTCGCGGGCGATCGGCGTCATACTCTCGGGTGCTCTTCACGACGGCGCCGCCGGTCTGGGCGCGGTCGTGGAACGCGGTGGTCTCGCGATGGTGCAGGACCCGGCGGACGCCCTCTACCCGGGGATGCCGGAAAGTGCCCTCGCCTGCGTGCGCACGGATCACGTCTACCCGGCCGACGTGCTCGGCAAGGTGCTCGACCAGGTGGTCCGCACGGCGGCCGATACGCAGCCGGTCGAGCCGCCCTCGCCGGCTCTGCTGCTGGAAGACCGGATCGCGCGGGACGGTGTCCGGCGCGGCGCGGTCGCCGAGGAGGTCGCGGCCGCGTCCGGGTACAGCTGCCCGGACTGTCAGGGCTCCCTGCTCGAGATCGGGCGGCAGCCCGGCCGGTACCGCTGCCGGATCGGTCACGCCTGGTCGGCCGACGCCCTGCTGGCCGCGCGCGACATCGAACTGGAACGTGCGCTGGGGACGGCCTTGCGCTCGCTGGACGAAAAAACGGCCCTCGCCCGGCGCATGCAACACGACGCCGCCGCACGCGGGCACCCCGGTCTCACCGGCCGCTACGCCGGCACCGCCCGGGAATGCGCGACCGCCGCGGAAACGCTGCGCCGCTTCCTGTTGTCCTTCTCCCCGGAGACCGAGGCACACTCGTGAACGCCGAAAGCGACCTAAGGCTGGTACCGCAGTACCGGCCGGAGTCGACCGTGGCGACCTTGACCGGCCTCTTGACCTTGGCCGGCTACTCGCGGCTGCGCGATGGTGTGCTCAAGCTGGCCGCGGACGCGCCGGAGAGCGTCGTCGCCGACATCCAGGGCCTCGAGGTCGGCGACGACACCCTGGTGACGGTGTTTTCGCTGATCGCGATGCGGATCGGCGAGTGGCCGGGGATCCCGTTCGCGGTGGTGACCGATCGCGCGGACCACCTCGCCCGGTTGGCGGCGCAGGCGGTGGACCGGTTCGTGGCGGTCCACGCCGACGTTGCCGCGGCCGAGCAGGCTCGCGACCGGCCATTCCGGCGGCGGGCGGCGCAGTTGCTGGCCGCGTCGCCGCGTTCGTCCGCCCTGGCCCGGGCGTTCGTCGAACGGGTCTGCACGCAGTGGGGCGTGCCGGACCACACCGAGGATGCCTTGATGATCGCCACCGAGCTGGTCGAGAACGCGATCGTGCACACGACATCGCGCCCGCGGCTCCGGCTGGAGCTGCGGGGCGGTGTCTTCACCGTCGCGGTCGCCGACGACGATCCCCGGGCGGCCGTGATGCTCGAGCTGCCCGGCCGGGAGGACCGCGGCCTCGGGCTGCGGCTGGTCGCCGGGACTTCCCGGGTCTGGGGGTGCAGCCGGTCCTGGACCGGGGGCAAGGTCGTCTGGGCCGTGCTGGCCCGGCGCGGCCGCTCCCACCACGAGTTCGGCGGGTAGCGTGCGGAGCGTGACGGAGTCCCAGCCGGAAGACGACAGTGAATTCGAGTCGGTTCTCGGGTACCTCAAGGAGTCGCGGGGCTTCGACTTCACCGGCTACAAGCGCAGCAGCCTGCGACGGCGGGTCCAGCGCCGGATGACCCAGGCCGGGGCCGGGAGCTACGCCGAGTACATCGACCAGCTCCAGGTCAACGCCGACGAGTTCGTCGCGTTGTTCAACACCATTCTGATCAACGTCACCGGGTTCTTCCGCGACCCGGAGGCCTGGGAGTACCTGCGCGGCCACGCGATCCCGGCGCTGCTGGCCGAGCGCAGCCCGGCGGAGCCGATCCGCGTGTGGAGCGCCGGCTGCGCCGCCGGCCAGGAGGCCTACAGCCTCGCCATCGCCTTCGCCGACGCGATCGGCGTCGAGGCGTTCCGGCAGCGCGTCAAGATCTACGCCACCGACGTCGACGAGGAAGCCCTCACCCAGGCCCGGCACGCGACCTACACCCCGGCTGAGATCGAAGGGCTGCCCGAGGACAAGCTGGAGCAGTACTTCGAACTCCAGGGCAGCCGGTACAGCTTCCGCAAGGATCTGCGCCGGTCGGTGATCTTCGGCCGCAACGACCTGGTCCAGGACGCCCCGATCTCGCGGATCGACCTGCTCGTGTGCCGCAACACGCTGATGTACTTCAACGCCGAGACGCAGACCAAGATCCTCGAGCGGTTCCACTTCGCGTTGGCACCACACGGGTTGATGTTCCTGGGCAAGGCCGAGATGCTGCTCAGCCACTCCCGCATCTTCGAGCCGCTCGACCTCAAACGGCGCGTCTTCCGCAAAGTGGCGGGCAGCGCGGCCGGCTACAGCCATCTCGCCTCCCCCGGTCCTCCCGGGCGGAGGCCGATCGACGGGTCGGGTCTGGACGAGTTGCGGGAACACGCCTTCTCCGCGAGCCCGGTGGCCCAGCTGGTGGTGACCGCCGACGAGGTGGTCGCCCTGATCAACCGGCAGGCGGAGCTCTCGTTCGGGCTCAACGACCGCGACATCGGGCGCAAGCTGTGGAACCTCGACGTGTCCTACCGGCCGGTCGGCCTGCGCCCCTACGTGGAGCAAGCTCGGCTGGAACGGCGGTCGCTGCGGGTGAAGGACGTCGAGTGGCGGCGCGGGAGCGACACGGTCTGGTACGAAGTGCACGTGAACCCGCTGGTGGGCCGGGACAAGAGCCTGCTCGGCGTTTCGATCGTGTTCCACGACGTCAGCTGGGCGCATCTGCTGCTGCTGGAACTGGAACACACCAACCGCCGGCTCGAATCCGCCTACGAGGAACTCCAGTCCACCAACGAGGAGCTCGAGACCACGAACGAAGAGCTCCAGTCCACTGTGGAGGAACTGGAGACGACCAACGAAGAGCTCCAGTCCACCAACGAAGAGCTCGAAACCATGAACGAAGAGCTGCAGTCGACCAACGACGAGCTGCAGACCATCAACGACGCCCTCCGTGATCGCAGCGTCGAACTGGACGAGCTGAACGACTTCCTGGAGTCCGTGCTGACCTCGATCCAAGCCGGGATCGTCGTGATCGACACCGAAATGCGGATCAGGGCCTGGAACCGCGGCGCCGAGGACCTCTGGGGAGTGCGCCGCGAGGAGGCCGAGGGCACGCACCTGCTCAACCTCGACATCGGGCTGCCACTGACCGAGCTCCGGCCGGCCGTTCGCGACGCACTGGCCGACGCCGGCTTCCAGGCCGAACTGACGCTGAAGGCGATCAACCGCCGGGGGCGGCCCGCGGTCGTCCGGCTGCTGTGCAGCGCATTGCGGTCCGCCGGCGGCCAGAGCCAGGGCGCCCTGCTGCTCATGGAGGAGACCCCGGCCGCCACCCAGCCGGTATCGCGGTGACTCGGCGGGGAGTAGCTTGAGACGGTGGACTCCCGACCTCGATCCGGCAGCGGGGGAACGTGACCGGACGCCGTGACCGAAGTGTCACGCTGGAGCCCTCGGCCCGGCTGGCCAGCACCCTGGTCACCGTCACCGGGGAACTCGACCTCTCCGGCTACGGGTTCCTGCGCGACGGCCTGCTGAAGGTCGCGGCCGACGGTCCACCCGGTTTGATCGCCGACGTGGACGGGCTGCGCATCGGCGAACTGTCCCCGGCCGCTGTGTTCCCCTTGGTCGCCCGCCGGATCGGCAACTGGCCCGGCATTCCGTTCTCCCTGATCACCCGGCAGCCGGCTCACCGGGACACCTTCCACCGCTCGGGCATCGACCGGTTCGTCGCCGTGCACACCGACGTGGAGGCAGCCGAACGACAGCAGGCGATCCCGATCCGCCGGTGGGCCGTGCGGGCGTTTCCCCGCACGGACAGCGCGACGCAGCTCGCCCGCGCGTTCCTCCGGGAGATCATGGCGAACTGGGACATACCGACGCTGGTCTACGACGGCACCCTGATCGTCGGAGAGCTCGTCGGCAACGCGCTTCGGCACACCACGTCCGCACCCGAGGTACGCCTCGACCTCCGCCGCGACCTGCTGACGATCTCGGTCGCCGACGACAGTCCCCGGCCCGCGACGCTCATCGAGCGCACCGACCTGCGCGACCCCGGACTCGGCCTGCGCATCATCGCCCAGACCGCACAGGCTTGGGGCAGCAGCCGCCGCTGGTCCGGCGGCAAGGTCGTCTGGGCGACCCTCAGCTCCGGCAGCCACAGCTGAAACCGGCGCGTCCGGTGCATTCGACAGCGCAGGCATCGGCCGGTGGACTTCCTGGATCGTCGTCGGCACGCAGCCACGCGGGGTCGCCCCGGTAGCGCCTTGCCGTCCATCAGCCTCACCGCCCGGGACGAGACGGCGGCAGCGTGCATGTGCCGGCCTTCTCGACTTCTCACGTGACCGGCCCGGCCCGAACCCGTGGCAGGTCCGGAGCCATCCGCCGGGTGGCGAGCGTGGCGCCGCGCACCGCGGCGGTCTCGGTCGTCTTCGCCGCATCGCCGGCTCCTGCCGCCACTCGAAACGTCCTCTCCTGCCGAGGAGCGAACGACAGCATGAGCGGATGGCTACTGCCCGACGTGTCGCAGGCAGCCTGAACTGGTCAAGCCGTCGAGATCAGGTGGCGGCCACGACGCAGGTGCTGACACCGGAGCTGGTCCGACGAGCTTTGCCAGGCTCCTGAGTTGTGGATAGCGTCGAGACCATGCATCGCAGTCGACTGGTCGGGATCCTCATCGACGCACCCGCTTCCCAGGCCGGCGCGGCAGCCGACTTCTGGTCCGCGGCGCTGGGCGTCCCGGCCCATCCCGCGCCGGGACAGGAACAGTTCACCGTCTTGGTCGGCGCCGTGCCCGAACTGTTCACCGTCGTCCAGGCAGTCGAGGACGATGCGCCGCGCTACCACGTCGACATCGAGACCGACGACCTGGCCGCGGAGGTTGCCCGCCTCACAGCTTTGGGTGCCGAGCCGGTATCCGGTTGGCTGGATGCCCACACGTTACGTGCACCGGGCGGCCACCTGCTCTGCGTGGTGCCCGTGCACAGCAAGCCCGAGACGTTCGCCGCCTCGGCGCACACCTGGCCCTGACGGCCCCTCGAGAAGAGCTGCTTCCGGCGTCATCTCAGCAGGCCGTGCCCAACGAATTATCTGCTCGTGCCGATGGGCGGACGCCGCTGCCGCTGGCAACCCCACGGTGGTAATGGGATGACGGCGCGCTTCGTTTCCGGTCAGAATGCCGGACGTGCGACTTGCCTGGACGATCAAGCACCACGGTTGGGCCCTCTGCTCCGTCAAGGACGAGCACACCAGCGCCGAGGCGTTCGCTTCCTACGTCACCGACGGTCCCGAGCAGCTGCTGAGGGCCGTCGCCAGGATCATCCTCCATGAGACCCACACCCAGGCCGAGTTCGAGGCCGAACCCACCGTGTACCGCTGGTTCTTCCATCGTCGCGCGAACACGATCGCGATCCGCCTTGTCGAAGCAGCCGACTGGAAGACACCGGAACACGAGGGAAGTCTGCTCTGGCAAAGCGAGCAGCCAACGACCACGCTCGCCAGAACCGTACTCAGGGCATTCGACACCGTCGCCAACGACCTGGGCGAGGCCGGCTACCAAACTCTCTGGGGCTGTCCGTTCCCCCGACACGAACTGGAAGTTCTCAGGACGGCCTGGCGTAGCGCGGTCCAGCCCTCACCGCGGCCGACCGCCGACTGAGCCAACGACGTCCAGCCGCCGCCCCGTCGTCATGGACACGTCGGGTACTGCGTTGCCGCCCTCTTCCTACCCTGTCGATCATCCGATTGCCCTGTCATGCCGAGTACCGGATGTCAGGGTAGGTCTGGACGGCTTCGTTCAGGCGCGATCGCAAGGTGAGCGTCCGTGCCATCTCAGCGGAAATCGTTCGCGTGGTCTTCGGCCCACTGCGCGAACGTGTGGGCTGGACGGCCGGTGACGTCCGCGATGACGGTCGATACCTGCGGCGGTGCGGTGGTTCCGGCCTGCCATGCGGCCAAGATCGCGTCGACCCCGATAGGCGGCATGGTCTTGCCGAGTTCGACGCGTGCCTGGTCGACCGAGATCATCTCAAGGGTGATCTCGCGACCGACGGCGGCACCGATGTGGCGTACCTGCTGCCGGATGGACAGTGACTCGGGCCCCCACACGGCGTAGGCGTGGCCGCGGTGCCCCGGCCGGGTCAAAGCGGTCACCGCGAGCGCCGCCAGGTCCTTCTCGTGAATGGGCGCTGTCAGCGCTTCCGGGTAGGGCACCCGGACGGTGCCCTCGTCGCGGATCGAGTTCCGCCACCACCACAGGGTGTTGGTGGCGAACATCCCGGCCCGGATGAATGTCCATGCCAGGCTGGAGTTCTCGAGGGCGGACTCGACGGCGATGTGTGCCCGGGCGATGGGGTTGTGCACGGCATCGGGGCGGATGACGGACCCGGACGACAGCAGGACCACGTGCCCCACGCCGGCGGACTCGGCCGCCGTCACGAAGCCGTCGATTCCTTCTGGCTTGGCGTAGAGGAACACGCGCTGCGCACCGTCGAGAACGGCGGGCAGGGTCTCGGGGCGCTCCAGATCGGCCGTGACGACTTCCGCTCCCGGCGGGAAGCCCGTCGGGAGCGGCTTCCGGCTCGTCAACCGCATCTTCTCGCCCACCAAGCTCAGGCCCGCCGCGACATGACGACCGACGTTGCCGCTGGCTCCGAAAACTACTGTGACCATGCGGGGAGCGTAGATCCACAGCTTACTGATCGAAAGGACCTACCTCCAGGTAAGCTCCGGATATGGAGGTAGGTTCCCAGGTTGGGCGGGACGGCTGGCAGGGCATGGGTGACGCGTTCAACAGCGAGTGCCCGGCGCGCGAGGTGCTCGAGCACATCACCACCCGCTGGGGCACGTTGATCTTGGCGGCACTGGGAGATGGCCCGCGGCGCTTCTCCGAACTGCATGCGACGATCGGTGGGATCAGCGAGAAGATGCTGTCCCAAACACTGCGCACCCTGGTGCGGGACGGGCTTGTCGCGCGAACAGTGGAGCCCACCACGCCGCCGCGGGTCAGTTACGCACTCACGCCACTCGGCCAGGGCCTCACCAAGTCACTGGAACAGTTCCTGGGCTGGATCCGGCAACACACGATCGACGTCGTCACCGCCCAACGCCACCACGACCAGCAGCACCGATGAACTCACCACAAGGGCTTGCCAGATCTCCGCCCCCCTCTACCCCATCCGAGTGCCGAACGCGCGCTCCTGCCGACGAGCGGACATGAAGCGATGGGCAGCTTCGGGCTCAGTCCTGCAAGTCTTCCGCGGTGAACGACCGGCGCTCGGTGAGCTCGGCCAGGTGCGCTTCCAGGGTCTCGAGCTGCTCAGGCCCGATGCGGGCTGCCCAGCGGCTGCGCACGTCGTCGAACAGGGCGCCGCCGATGGCCATCAGCTCGTGGCCTCGCGGGGTGACCCGTACCCGCTTGCGGCGTCCGTCGCTCGGGTCGGGCTCGCGGTCGACGTAGCCGAACTCCTCCAGCACGGCGATGGTCTGCGCCGCCGCCTGTTTGGTGACCGACAACCGGCGACCGAGCTCGGACGCCGTGTCCGCACCCGCCGCCACCGCGCGCAACGCGAACTCGTGCACGGGGCGGACGCCTTTGTGGCCGCGCTTCGCGAGCTCCACGTTCACGTCGTCGACCATCGAGTGGAACCCGCCGAGCAGCAGAAGCGCGAGCTCGGCACCGCTGGACTGCGCCATGCGGCCGATCATACGAGGCCGGCCACATAGACAAGGCACTTGTCTATCCTGTAGGGTTCGACAAGTTACTTGTCTATCTGCCCGAAGGGATCTCATGAACCGCCTCGCCGCCACCATTCCCGGTGTCGACCACCACCGGGTCGACCTCAACGGCACCGAGCTGCACTACGTCGCCGCCGGCACCGCCGGATCTCCCGTGCTGCTCGTTCACGGCTTTCCGGAGACCTGGTGGGTGTTCCACAAGCTGATCCCCCTGCTCGGCGAGCACCACCGGGTGTTCGCTGTGGACCTTCGCGGATTCGGCGACTCCGCCACCGCCACGCGCGAGCACGACAGCGCGACCGCGGCGAAAGACCTCAGCGACCTGATCGCCTGCCTGGACGTCGGCCCCGTCCACCTCACCGGCCAGGACATCAGCGGCCCCACGACGTTCCGGGTCGTGGCGACCCACCCCGAACTCGTCCGCAGCTACACCGGAATCGAGACCGGACTCCCGGGCTTCGGCGCCGAGATGCTCGCCGACGTCACCCACGGCGGCGCCTGGCACATCGGCGTACTCGCCGCCCCCGGCATCCCGGAAATGCTCCTCACCGGACGTGAGCGGCAGTTCCTCACCGACTACGCGATCCCGTCCCTCGCCGCGAACCCCGACGCGTTCACCGACGCCGACATCGACGAGCTCGTCCGCTCCTACGCCCGGCCCGACGCCTTCGCCGGCGCCGCGGGCCTGTACCGATCACTGCTCTCCGAGGGCGAAGAACTCCGCACGCTCGCGGCCCGCAAACTGGACCTGCCCGTTCTCGCGGTGGGCGGCCGCTCGGCGAACTTCACGCCCGCCACGCTGCGGCAGGTCGCCACCGACGTGACCGCCGTTCAGATCGAACGGATCGGCCACTACGTGGCGATGGAGGCCCCCGAGCAGCTCGCGGCCACCCTCCGCTCCTTCTACACGGACATCGATCGGACATCCGCTTCTGCCGCGGAGAGCCATCGCTGAACAAGCGACCCTTCTGACGGTCGATAACCCCACTCGACCGATCAGCGCCTTGAGCGACCCGTTCCTGCCGAGTACGAGGCCCTGCTGCGAAACCTGCTCGACCTCGCCGGTGTGGAATTTCCGGCAGCCGAGGAGCCCGGCCCCCGGCCGAGCTGGCGTCACCGAGCCCGCCGGGAGGTCGGCAAAGCCGTCACGCGCCACGCCACGGAGGTGCCAGAAGCCGCTCATCGCCGCGTATGGCCACCGTCGTGTCCACGCACTGCACGACCTGGTGAGCCAGGCCGTGCGGATCGCCCACACCGCACCCGACGACCACCTCCGGCACCGAGTCGCCTCCGCCGGAGGCTGCCGCCGACCGTGGGTCCTCCTCGGTCGCGTCCGAAGAGGACCCACGGAACCTCAGTGGGGCAGGACGAGGTGGTCGGCGATGGCGTACAACTCCGCCTGCGCGCCGCGACCCGCGACGGCGATCGGCGCGTCGTGGACGGCCTTGAGGATCCAGAGCGTGTGGTAACCGTTCTCGTCCAGGTAGCGCGTCGCGTGTCCCTGGACCGGTTGCCCCTCGGTGCCGCTCACCTGACCGGCCTCGCCGATGCGCACCTGGACCGGCGGCATGGTGCTGCACGTGCCCAGCGAGTAGCCCGTGCGCGGACCGCCCGGGCCGTTCTTCTCGACGTCGAACGCGCACATCCGCAGGCCGTCGGGCAGCTTGCCGAGGCCGAACGCCGGGGTGACCGTGGTCTTGCCCGGGAAGGTGACGTTCTCCGCGACCCGGCGGCCCGCGTCGATCAGTTGCTGCGCCGACGCCGTGCTGCCCGGCTGCGCGGCCACGTTGACGTACAGCGAGCCGCCCTCGGGGTGGGTCAGGTACAGCTCGTAACCGCCCGGGCCGCCGGAGTGCGAGCTCTCCACGCCGGCCCGCCCGCCGATGGTGACGGGCTTGCCCGGACCGGACTTGAAGGTGGCCTGCTCGACCGGCACCATCCGCATTTCCTGCACGTCCACCAGCAGGACCTGAGGCCCGGACGTGACGGTCAGCATGTACTCGCCTCCGTACACCGGCTTGCCGGAGTTCGCCGCGCTGCCACCGACGTTGATCCGGCGCGCGAGGTAGTCCGCTTTGCCCGGCGGCAGCCAGCCGAGCGAGTAGGGCATGGTCAGCTCCGCGATGGCCGCCTCGGCCGGTGCCTGGAGGGCGGCGGGACCGCTGGTCCGGCCGGCGCCCGTGGCGACCTGGTTGTCGTGCGCGGGCCGGTTCAGCCCGACGACGGCGGCCGCGGCCAGGGCGAGCAGGACCACCCCGGCGGCGGCCGCGAGCGGAGGGCTCACCACGGCGCGCCTGCGGTCGAGGCGCTGACGCGTGGCCGCCAGTACCTGGTCGCTGTCGGGCGCGTCGGGCTCGTGGGCGGTGAAGGTATCTTTGATCAGGTTCTCGATGTCCATCAGCTCTCCTTGGCCTGGGCCATCCGATCGATGCTCAGGCCGTGTCGCAGGGTTGTCAGGGCTTTGCGGGCGTGGGCCCGCACGGTGGCCTGGGCGCAGCCGAGCAGGCCGGCGATGTCGGCGTCGGCGAGCTGCTCGTAGTACCGGAGCACCACGACCGCGCGCTGGCGCCGCGGCAACCGCGCCAAGCGCTGCCACATGTCCTCGCGTGCCGCGTGGTCCGACGCGAAGTCATCCGGCCGCGCCTCGTCCGGCGGGTCGCCCACGGCGATCAGCCGCGCCGAGCGGCTGCGCCGCCAGGACAGGTAGTCGTTGGTCACCATCCGCAGGACATAACGGTCGGGGTGCTCGGCGTCGCTGATCCGCGACCACCGTCGGTACACCTTGACCAGCACGTCCTGCACCAGGTCAGCGGCCTGCTCCCGCTCCCCGGTCAGCATCGTCGCGTAGCGCAGCAACCGCGGTAGGTGCGTCCGGACGAAGTCCTCGTAGTCAGCCATCACTCTGAAGACTGCTGCCGCGCGCGATCCGTGTACCTCCGCGCAGAACTTCCTTCAGAACCCGCGCACGACGGAGGGTGCTCCGGCAGGCCCTCGCCGGCGGCGCGGCCGAAGCGACCGGCGGGCCGGGCTTCCGCGTTCGGCCAGGGCCGCGGTCGGGTGGGGAGCGGCGGCGAATCCTCGCGCAACGCGGGCACGAGCCGCTCAACCGCGCCGCCGACCTCCTCGACGGTCGGCTCCACCCCTCGGAAACTCACCCCACTGCCTGGCAGAACCCGCGCCTCTTCCCTGACTACGCGTCGTCCCGGATCTTCCCCCTCTAGCCGGACACTCGAGCGGCCTGAACCATAGTGCAACCGATCCTCCCCTTCAGGCGTGTACGCCGTGCATGCCTGCAACAGGGGAGGGCCAGCATGACCTTACGAAGATCACTGACGTTGCTCGCCGTGGCGCTCGGCGTCGCGCTCACCGGCACCGATGGTGCGATGGCGGCAGCGGGAACCGCCGGTCAGCAGCGTTCCGCGGTGACGTTGCCCGCGACGTCCTGGGGTTACGTCGACTCGGCGGCACCGGCCACCGCCTACTTCAAGCCGTCCGGCAGCTTGCCGATCGGCACCTGGGACAACACACCGCACCTCCAACGCTCCTACGTGGACTTCGACCTGAGCTCGTTGCGGGGTGCGCCGTTCACGACGGTGCTCCTGTCGGCCGGCGAGACGCACTACGTCAGCTGCGACGGCCGCGCCACCGAGGTGTGGCGGACCTCCGCCTACACCCAGCAGTCGACCTGGCGGAACCGCCCGGCGGAGCGGACCCGGGTGGCGTCCAGGGGCGCCGACGGCACCTGCCTCGACAACGACGCCACCTTCGACGTCACCACCGCGGTGCGGGACGCGGTCGACCACAAGGTCCGGCACCTCACGCTGGGCTTCCGCGTCGCCGAAGCCCACGAGGCGGACCCGGCGTTCTATCGGCTGATCGAGGCGCCGCCAACGCTGCGCGTGGTAAACAACGCGCCGCCCGCGACGCCGGCCGACCTCCGCGCCAACGACGAACCCTGTGCCAAGGACGGCACCGGCGCGATGGCGAGCCGCCGGCTGAAGCTGAGCGCACAGGTGTCCGATCCGGACGGCGACTTCACGTCCGGGCAGTTCACGTGGTGGCCGGTCGCGGCCCCGTCGCAACGGCACACGGGTACCGGGTCGGGCAGCTCCGCCGCGGCGTACCCGGACACTTCGGCCCTCGCCGACGGCACCTACGCGTGGGAGGTGTACGCCCAGGACAGCTGGGGTGCGAAGTCGTCCACGGTGGGCCCGTGCCGGTTCACCGTCGACCGCACGGATCCGAAGGCGCCGGCCGTCCTCTCCGCGACGTACCCGGCGAACGCCGAGGGCGGCGGGGTCGGCGTGGCGGGCCAGTTCACCTTCTCCCCCAACGGTTCCACCGACGTCGTGCGGTACGACTACAACTTCGGCGCGGGCACGCGGGAGATCGCCGCGGGCCCGGACGGCAAGGCCACTGTCAGCTTCACGCCGACGGCCAACGGCTGGCAGTCGGTGGTCGTGCGGGCGTGGGACCGGGCGGGCAACCTCTCGCTCAGCACCTACTACTCGTTCATCGTCAAGGAGACGCGGCCGACGGTCACGTCCGACCGCTACCCGCCGCGGGGCGGCCCGGACGGCGGCATCGGCGTGCCGGGCGTGTTCCGGTTCGCGCCGGGGATGCCGAACGTCGTGGCGTACGACTACCGGCTGGACGACGGCGCGCCCGCCACGGTCAGGGCCGGCCAGGACGGCGTCGCCGAGGTGACGATCACGCCGGCCACCGGGGGTGATCACGTGCTGTTCGTGCGCAGCACCGACGCCTCGGGCGCAACGTCGCCGGACCGGGAGTACCGGTTCCTCGTCGATGCGTCACCGGTGGTGAGCGGACCCGAGAACGTCGACCTGGGCACCTCGGCCACGTACACGGCAACCCCGCGAATGCCGGACGTCGTCGAGTACGACTACTGGTTCGCGAGTGCCGAGAGTACGAAGTGGACGGTCAAGGCGAACGCCGGCGGAACCACCACGCTGCCGGTCGAGTTCACCTCGGCTGACCAGAACCTCCTGCGGGTCCAAGCCCGCGACGCGTCCGGCGGGCTGTCCCCGGTGACGGAGAAACGGTTGTCGCTCAAAACCTGGCGACCGGAGATCGGCCACGAGGGCGACATCGCGACGGAGGGCAGAGCCGCCACGTTCACGTTCACCACCCCGATGCCGAACGCCGTGGAGTTCGAGTACTGGCTGACGGCGGACCCGGCGACCAGGTGGACCGTGCCGGTCAGCGGGAACACCGCGAGGGTGAGCTACACCCCGCCGAAGATCGGCGACTACGAGATGCTGGTGCGCGCGAAGAACACGGCGGGCGTGTGGTCGGCGACGGACAACCTCACGTGGACGGTGACGAACGATCCGGCGGTGACCTCGAAGGAGTTCCAGGCGAACGCGCGGGTGTTCCCCGGCACCTTCACCTTCGAAGCCCGTCAGCCGGGCGCAGTGGCGTTCGAGTACTCGCTCGACTGGGGCCCGTTCCAGCAGATCGCCGCTCAGGACGGGCGCGCCGTGCTGCCATGGACTCCGCCGCTGCCACCGGAGGGCTCGGCCTCCCACGACCTGCGGGTGCGTACGGTGACGGCCGGCAACGTCTCCTCGCAGGAAAAGACGTACTACTTCAGCGTCTTGAGCGCGCCGTACGTGTCGTCCAAGGAATACCCGGAAAGCGAGTGGTCGGGCGGTGCCGGTGTGCCGGGGACGTTCACCTTCACGCCGGGCATGCCGGGCATCGTCTCGTACACCTACTCCGTCCGGGACGACGGGGGCGCCGTGACAGCGGAGTCCACCGTGCCGGCGGACAGTTCGGGTGCGGGCACGATGACGTGGACCCCACCGGACCGGGGCATCTACTCGGTCATCGTGCGCGGCAACACGGCCGACGGCACCAGGTCGGGTGGCATCGGCTACTCGGTGTACGTCAACTGACCGCGTGACCGGCGGCCCCGCTCCCGACAGGGGGCGGGGCCGCCGGCCGATCATCCGGGCAGCAAACCGGTGAAGAATTCGACGACCGGCGGTCGCGTCCCCGCGGCGCTGTGCCCCACCCCGGGGACCACGACCCGCCGGATCGTGGCGCCGTGGCGGGTCAGGCTTTCGGCCAGCCGGTCGAGCTGCTCCGGCCGGCTGCGGCCGTGGTCGCCCATGGCGGCCAGGTCGGCCCGCCCGTCGTCGTCACCGCCGATGACGAGCAGCACCGGCACCCGGGCGACCGCACCGGGATCCACGGTGATCCCGAACCGCTGCCGGGTGTCGCCGATGCCTTCCGGCCAGGCGAGCGAGCCGTCGAGCAAGGTCACGCCGCCGGGTGCGCCGACCGCGACGGCGGCGACGCGGTCCGGGTGGAGGTACAGGAAGCGGTGGGCGAACTGGCCGCCGCCGGAGTGCCCGCACAGCAACACGGTGCCGACCCGCGCGTTCCACCGGAGCCGGACCTGCTCGAGGATGCCGAGCAGCACCCGGTCGAACCGGATTCCGTTGGCGTCGACGAGCTTGTAGTCGTGCACGTCGTCGGGATCGTCGATGCCGGCCGGGAACAGCGGGGTCACGACGATGACGTGGTGCTGTTCGGCGAAAGGGATGAGCCCCTCGCGCAGTTCCCCGACGCTGCGGCCGGTCCCGTGCACGGCCACCAGGACGGGCAGTTCGGCGTCCGGGGTCCAGCTCGTGGGGACGTAAGCGCAGTAGCTGCAGCGCGGCTCGTCCGGTGCGGCGAAGAACGGGGTGCGCTTGGTGAGCAGCCGGCGGCCGGGGTGCGTGGCGGGCAGGTCCGCGACCCGGATCACGAGACGCGGCCGACGACGACCGGGACGCGGGCCAGCGGGACGTGGTGCTGTCCCGCGTGGACGTCGCGGTCCCGGAGCGAGCCCTGGCTCACCGGGCGCGGGAAGGAGATCTTCACGACGTTGAGCGAAGGGATCCGGAAGATCCGGACGGTGCTTTCCGCCAAGCGGTACAACCGGGCGATCATCGGCTCGTCCACCAGGTCCGCGGCGATCCGGTAGCCCTCGGTGTCGCGCATGAACAGCTCCATCGTCACCCAGAAGGGGCCCGCGTTCTTGGAACGGACCTCGTACGCGAGATCCGCCAGAGTCGTTTCAGGCACGGGTCTTCTCCCCCAGCTCGGTCCGGAACAGGTCGGTGGGGCCGGTGCAGTCGACGACGTGGTTCAGCACGAACTCGTACGCCGCGCCGCGCTCGACCTCCGCGGGTGAGAACGGGAACGCGAGACTGGGCAGGTAGTCCATCCCCGGCGTCGGCAGGTGCAGCATGAGGGGGTTGGCGACCTTGGCGACCGCCGTGGCCGTCGCCTGGTCGGGCGCGTTGACGAGCAGCATCACGCCGACCTCGCGCGGCGGCCCGCTCTCGGGCTCGAGGTCGGCCAGCACCGCGTTGTGGCCGTACAGGCGGAGATCGAAGGCGTACTCGTCGCCCGCCAGCCCGAGCGTCTGCCCCACCCGCTGGGTGATCATCGTGCGCATCAGCTGTGCCCACGCGTCGATGTCGGCGAGGATGAGCGGGTCCCGGACCGCCGAGAACGACACGGTCTCGTAGCCGGTGGTGCGGGCGCCTTCGAGCTTGATCGTGTACTGGCCGGCGACGTCGAACTTCGACCCCTCGACGCGGACGATCCGGTCGTCGACCGCGGTGTACCGCGCGTCCCGGACGTCGAGGGTACCGGCGGGCTCCCGCATCTGATGCGGATCCGCGGACTCGTAGAGCATGTGCGCGGCCACCGAAATCGGCGTGCACGACACCGTCGGATCGAGCGGCTCGATGGTGAAACCGTCGGCGTCGATGGTGGCGAGCACCCCGCCCGCGCGCGGGTTGCTCGTGCACTGGCCGCCGCATTCGACGATCTTCGCGGCGTGCCACGTGGGCCCGGCGGGCATTCCCTTCATGAGCGGGTAGGCGGCCGCCACCGCGGTGTCGGTGGCGCGGCCGGCGAGCACGACCTGGGCGCCGGCGCGCAGAGCCTCGACGATCGGTTCGTGCCCCATCGCACCGACGATGTGCGTGCAGCTCTCCAGCGTCTCGGCCCGCAGCTCTCCCAGCGGGGGCAGCGGGTGGATCCGGCCGGTGTCGAGGTACTCCTTCAGCTCGGGCGCGTTCTGCTCGCTGTAAATCCGCGCCACCTTCAGGTCCAGGCCTTCCTCGGCCAGCACGCCGGCGGCGATCCCGGCGACCCAGTCGACACCGCGGTCGGTCCCGCTCGTGCCGCAGGAGCCCACGATCACCGGAATGCCCGCGCCCGCGGCGGCCGTGAACAGGCTGCGCAGGTCGCGCGCCACCGCCTTGGCCGTCGTCTTGGCCGTCGCGGCACCGAGGTAGTACGGGCCCGAATCCGTCGAGCCGGCGTCGATGCTGATGACGTCGGCGCCCAGGGCGATGCCGCGCTCGACCGTCGCGTGGTCCCAGCCGGCGCCGAGCATCCCGCTCGGGGCCAGCACGCGCACTTTGTCCATGTCCCTCATTTCTCTTCGTTCGGCCCGTAGCCGATGAGCCCGGGCGCTTTCACAGCGCACGCCCGGCGGACGACCGGCGCTGCAGGGCACCGACGCGCGCGACGGCGAGCACGGCGAGGAGCGCGACGATCGCGACGTGAAGCAGCAGCAGGGACCAGCCGGTCAGGTCGACCAGGCCGCCGACGGCGGCCGGGCCGAGGAAGCCGCCGCTCACCCAACCCACGGTGTAGAGCCCGGTGTAGGTCCCGACCACGCGGTCGGACGGGGCGAGGTTCCACAGGACGACGACGGCGTTGACCAGGAACGCGGAGGCCCCCGCGGACGCCACGCAGAGGCCGATGACGACCCCGGCGGGCGTCCGGACCACGGTGCCGAGCACCAGGGCGGCCGCGAAGACCGTCATCCCGACGGTCATCACCCGCAGCCGGCCGAAGCGTTCGGCGAGCCGCGCCACCGGGTAGGCGGCCACGATGAAGGCCACGCCGCTGGGCAGGGTCAGCCCGCCCGCTTCGCCGCGGGACAGGCCCAGCACCTCCATGCCGTAGGGGGTGATGAGCGCCCGCGAGGCGGCCCACGCGCCGCCGAACAGCAGGATGGACGCGATGAGCAGCAGCCGGCTGCGGTCGGCGTCCCGCACGATGTCGAGCACGGTGTCCCGCACCCGCCCGGCAGGCGCGGCCGGGCCGCGCTGGTCCCGTTCCTCGTCGACGGCCGTCCGGTAGGCCGACGACCGGCTGTCCCGCACGTTCGCGGCCAGCACGACCAAGGACACCACCATGAGGACCGCCGGGATCGCGAACGACAGCTTCGGGTGCGTGTCGATCAGGAAGATGCTGATCAGCGCCGCGACCATCACCGTGAGGCTGGCCGCGATCTTGACGACCGCGTTGGCGCGGCTGCGCCGCTCGGGCGGGACGAAGTCCGGGAGCAGGGATTCGGCGATCGGCTTGAACGAGTTCGCGACGAGCGCGTAGCCGAACATCGTCAGGATCAGCAGCGGCAACGAGGCCGCGGCGTGCGGGATGACGACGAACAGCAGCGCCGCCACGGGCATGCCGACGAGGAGGTAGGGCATGCGCCGGCCCCACGAGGTGCGCGTGCGGTCCGACCGGTTCCCCATCCACGGCTGGAGGAAGATGCCGAGCACGTTGTCCATCCCCATCAGGAGACCGATCAGCGCGGCGCTGCCGATGTGCTCGCGCAGCAGCGGCGGAACCTGCGAGTCGTAGAGGTTCCACGTCGACTCCTGCGCGAAGACCGCCAGGGCCACGAAGAACGTGATCCGGCCCGTCCGCACGCGCTGTGCGCTCGACGTCGTCGTCATGCCGCCAAGCTACTTTTGCTATAGCAAGAACGTCAAGTGTTTCTTATTGGTTTTGCCATGGCGGATAGAGTGACGCCATGGCAAGTGAGACGCTGAAGGGCCTGACGGCCGACACGCTGGCCGACCGCGCGTACCGCGCCATCCGCGACGCGGTCACCACCGGCGAGCTGCGGCCGGGGCAGAAGGTCACCGAGCGCGGGCTGGCCGAGCGGCTGTCGGTGAGCCCGACGCCGGTGCGGGAGGCCATCCGGCGCCTCGAGCAGGACGGTCTCCTCGAACGGACCGGACCGCGGACCGTCCAGGTCGCCGCGTTCGGGGACGCCGCGATCCAGGACCTCGCCGAGGTGGAGGTGGCCCTGCGGGGGATGGTGGCCCGCTTCGCCGCGCGGCACGCGAGCGCGGCCCAGCTGGACCACCTCGACGCCGTCCTCGACGAAGCCGACGACCTGCTGATCGTCATCAAGCAACGGCACCAGGCGGGGCAGGACGTGGCCCGGCACCTGGACCGGCTGCTGGACGCCATGCAGCGCTTCAACGAGGTCGTCGAGTCGTGCGCCCACAACCCGGTTCTGGTGCGCCTGCTCGGCCAGACGCGGGTGTTCTCCTGGCCGGAGCGACGGGCGCGCCTGATCGAACGCATCGCCGAGAACGACCAGTTCGGCCTGGACCGCTACGGCAGCCACCGCGCGCTCGTCCGGGCGTTGCGGGCCGGCGACCCGGCGGTGGCCGAGTCGCTCGTCATCGAAGACGCCCGTGGCGGGCTGGGAGACCTGCTCGCCGCGCCGGCCGCCGTCGCCCCCGCTTGAGGGATCGTCACGGCCCGAGTGGCCTCCACCGGCCGGGGTTCGGGCCCTCGACCACGTTGCGCGACCACGCGGCGGTGGCGGACGTGACCCCGTGCCCTGGAGCAGGATCGGGGTGCCGGAATCGAGGCCGATGGCGAGCCGGCGGGTGCCGCGTTCGTCCAGCGAGGGCCGCCGGTACACCGTGACCGGGAAGGTACCGGCCGTGGCGAAGCGGACGTTGTACTGGAGCTCGGGCGCCACGGTGCGGCTGTCGCCGTCGAGGCGCCCCCACGGCGGCGCACGGTTCCTGGAAACGTAACCGCACAGCGGAGAACGTCGCAAGGCTCTCGCGGCCGGTTTCCGTGAACGTTCACCGCGCCGACTTCGAATTCGTCGAAGCGTTGTCGGCCTTCCGCCTGAAAGCGCTATCATCGTCGAGCTTGGAACCAGCGGAGTGTCGGTCTTGCGGCTTTCGTCGTCGATCAAGGGAGATCGGATGACCACGCACGGAATGAAGTTCCCCCTGGACGAAGAGCCGGAAATCGGATCGCCTCCGCTGGGACGCCGCAGCGTGCTGCTCGGCGCCGCCGCGGGAGTGGGCGCGCTCGCGTTGGGCGCCAGTGCCGCGACGCAGGCGATGGCCGCCGTGGTCCCGGCGCGGCCCGCCGCGGCCGCCTTCTTCAAAGGCGCCGACATCAGCTGGGCACCGCAAATGGAAGCCCACGGCTACACCTGGAAGAATTCCGGCGGACAGAGCCAGGACCTGCTGACCATCCTCAAGGGCTACGGCATCAACGCCATCCGGCTGCGCACCTTCGTCAACCCTTCCGGCAGCGCCACCGACGGCCACTGCGGCATCACCGAAGTCGCCGCGCTGGCCAAACGCGTCAAGGCGGCCGGCATGTCCATCATGCTCGACTACATGTTCGGCGACACCTGGAACTCCGTCGGCGTGCAGAACCCGCCCGCGGCGTGGAAGAACCTGAACTACAACCAGCTGCTCAGCGCGATGAACTCCTACGTCGGCCAGACCATGAACGTCATGAAGAGCAACGACGTCCTGCCGACGTGGGTGCAGATCGGCAACGAGATCAACAGCGGCATCTGCCGCCCGGTCGGCAGCGTCTCCAACGGAGCCCAGATGACGGGCCTGCTCAACGCCGCTTACAACCAGGTCAAGCAGGTGTCGCCGAGCACGACGGTGTGCATCCACCTCGCCCAGCCGCAGAAGTGGGACTCGATGCAGACCTTCTTCAGCCGCTACGCCGGAAACGGCGGCAAGTGGGACATGTCCGTCTTCTCCTCCTACGGCAGCGCCGATCTGGCCTCCGGCATCGTGGCGAACATGAAGAAGATCTCCGACCAGTACGGGAAACCGTTCCTGCAGAGCGAGTTCGGCGGCCCGGTGAGCAAGGTGTCCGCCACCAAAGCTTCGCTGGTGGCCTACCTCAACGCCCTCAAGAGCACCGGTGGCCAGGGCCTCTTCTACTGGGAGCCGGAGGGCTACTCCCCCTTCACCGGCTACGCCAACGTCGCCTGGGACTCCGCCACCCGCAAGCCCACCGCCATCATGGACGGCTTCCGGTAGCCCCACACCGCCAGAACGGAGACCGCAATGCGAAGGCTCATTCTCACGCTCGTGACGGTGATCGCGGCACTGATGTCGGCGGGCACTGTTCCGGCAGTCGCTTCGCTCCACGAAACCGCCGCACCGAGTTGCGCGGCCCGCCCGGCGGGGTCGACCGCCACGGCAGCGGCCCCGGTCAAGGTGTGGCTCGCCGGTGACTCGACCATGGCGGATCCGAAGTCCTCCTGCCCGGTCGGCTGGGGCAGCCGGTTCGACCCGCTGTTCAACGACCAGGTGACCGTGGTCAACAAAGCCGTGTCGGGCCGCAGCATCCAAACGTGGCTCTACGAATCGAACGTGACCGGCACCAAGAACTCCGCCGGTGAATGCGTGGTGAACCCGAACACCTACGCCCAGCGCTGGCTGGACATGCTCGACCCCGCGAACGGGATGCACCCCGGCGACTACTTGTTCATCCAGTTCGGCATCAACGACAGCGATCCGAACTGCCCGCGGCACGTCGGCTCGGCCCGGTACCAGAGCCTGCTCACCACGATGGCCGAGGCGGCGAAGAGCCGAGGTGCCCACCCGGTCCTGCTGACCCCGGTCGCGGCCATCACGTGCAGCGGAAGCACGGCGGTCGGGAACCGGGGGTTCCTTTCCCCGACAACGGCAGCGGGGGCCGCCACCGGAGCGCCCGTGATCGACCTGCACAAGCTGAGCTACACCCTCTACAACACGCTCAAGCTGTGTCCCAACAACGGCGACTACAGCAAAGGCGCCGTGGGTGCGTTCTTCTGCAACGACCACACGCACTTCGAAGCCGCGGGCGCGGACCAGATCGCGCGGGTCGTGGCCAAGGCGCTGCACGATCAGCAGATCGGCCTCGCCGGCTACCTCAAGTAGGCGGCGCGACGCCGGGTGGGTCGCGGCCGGCGGATCCGCTGGTTCCCAGCAGGTCCGCAGGCGACTCACCCGCTCCCGCGCGCTGCCTGCGCGATTCATGGCCCGCGAAAGCCTCGGATCGGCGGCACGTGATCGAGGTCGAGACCGGGCTGCCGCTGCCCACCTCCCGCAACCGTCATGTTCGGCTACGTCGGCGGGGCCGACTCCGCGCAGTGCGGACATGTCGGCCGTCAGGGGGCAGGCTGCTCGCGGGCGGACCAGGCCGCGGGCACGATCGCGATGAGGATTCCGGCGACGGCGATGGTCAGGGTCGCGCGCGTCCCCACTGACTCGGCCAAGACGCCCGCCGCCAGGGCGCCGAGTGGCATCGTTCCCCAGATGAGCACGCGCATGCTCGTGTGGACGCGGCCGCGCAGTGCGTCCGGTGTCAGGTGCTGGCGGCGGGTCATCACGATCACGTTGTAGGTCGTACCGCCGGCGGCGTGGATGACGATTCCCGTGGCCGCCAGGACCAGGCCGAGCGGGCCTGGTTGGGCGAGCGGGAGCAGGAGGTGGGGTGGCCACGTCAGCGCCGGCACCAGCCAGTTGGCGCGAGCCGCGCCGAGGCGGCGGGTCCAGCGGCCGGTCGTCGCGGCGCCGATGACGCTGCCCACGCCGGACAGGGCCAGCAGCACGCCCGCGCCCGCCGCGTCCAGGTGCAGGTCGTGCGTGAAGAACAGGACTTCCATGGACACGATGCCCGCGGTGAAGAACGCGGCAATGGAACTCGCGACGGCCAGCGGGCGGAGCTGTGGGTGGCCGACGATGTAGTGGAGCCCCTCGGCGATCTCGGTGCGTAGCCGCACCTTCCGCGGCCGCGGTGGTATCGGCGGCACCTCGGCCCGGACGCGCGAAAGGAGCGCGGCCGAAGCCAGGTAGCCCGCTCCGGTGAGCGCCAGGCCGGAAGCGGCACCGACCACGCGAGTGAGCACCCCACCGATGCCGGGCCCGGCGGCCGCGGCGACCGACAGGGTGACCTGCAGGCGCGCGTAGCCGGTTTCCAGGTTCTCCAGCCCGATCACCACCGGCAGGTACGCCTGGTAGGCGGCGTCGAAGAACACGGTCGCGACGCCGACGAGAACCACCGTGACGAGCAGCTGCCCGAAGTCCAGCACACCGGTCCAGCCCGCGACCGGGACGCCGAAGAACAGCAGGGCCCGGACGAGGTCGGCGCCGACGAGGACCGCGCGGCGGCGGCGGGTCCGGTCGATCCAGGCACCGGCGGGCAGGCCGATGACCAGCAACGCCACGGTCTCCGCCGCGGTGAGCAGTCCCATCTGCAGCGGAGTGGCGCCGAGGGTGGTCGCGGCGAGCAGGGGCACCAGCGCGGTCGCGGCGGCCGTGCCCAGCTGGGAGGCGGCGTCCGCGGTCCACAGGAACCGGAACGCGCGATGCCCGCGCAGCCCGGCCGCCGACGTGGCCGCGTCCGGCGAGGCGTCGGTCATGGGCCCGGCTTCACCGACGGGACCACCCGGCCGGGCGGTGGCCGCCGATCGGCGTGGTAGGGCAGGACAACGGCGTACCGGTCGTCCAGCCGCAAGGCGAGCTGGTGCGCCGCCAGCTGGTCGACGAGATCCGCCGCGGCCCCGCCGGCCGGCGGCCGGTGCGTGCCGGCCAGGGTCCGGAAGGTGCCGACCCAGCCGGCTTCGACGTGGACGCGGTTGATCGGCCCGCCCGGGCGGGTGTCGTGGATGAGCACGAACCCCGGGCCGTACCGGTAGGTGCAGAGGCCGACTTCGTGGGCCGCACGCCAGCGGCGGCCGAGTTCCCCGTCGTCCCGTGGTGGCGGCAGGTGGCACAAGGCGCGTTCGGGAACGGTGCCCGGCAACGACTCCCGCAAGGTCCAGTCCACCGGAACGAACGCCGCCGCGGCGGCCGCGAGCAAACGCACCATCGTCGCGTCGCGGCGCGCGGATTCGCCGAAGGCGAACGGCTCCGGCAGCCGCAGCCGCTGCGCACGCCCGGCCAGTTCGGCCACGACCCCCAGTGCGGCGTCGGGATCGGCGTCGATTCGGCCGAGGTCGAGTTCGACCGTTTCGGGCCACGCCGGGTGCGGAGCGGACAGAGTACGCATGTGGCTCCTTCTCAGGCGGACGGCGTGAGCACCGGCAAGGGCAAGCGGGTTCTCCGCGCCGTGGCCGGCGAGGTGGCCAGGGTGATCCACAAACTGCCGTCGGTGAAGACCAGACCGGCCTCCGCGAGCCGGCGAAGCCAGTGGCCGAAGTCGTCCGGGTCCCATTCGTGGTTCTGGCCGGCGAGTACCCGGAGTGGGGCGCGGCCGGTTTCCAACGCTCGCCAGGCCGCGATTTCCCGCGGGTGCTCGAGCACGTGGTCGGCCGGTGCCCAGCCGTGGCGCCGGTCCCGGATCACCACGACGTCGCCGATGGTCCGCACGATCAGCGCACTCCCCGCGTAGCCCGCGGTCCACGCGGCCAGCGCGTCGACCAGCGGCTTGACCTCCTCGGCCGTGAGTCCCTGGTCCGGGGTGTCGAAGGAGTAGACGAGCTCGGCGAGCCGCTCCGGGTCGTCGATGTCGTGGACGAGGCGCGACCCCGCCGCCGGCCGACGCTCGGTGAAACCCTGCCGCGGGTCGTCGAAGTTCGGCGAAAACCGTTGCAGGGCAATCCGTGCCGCACCACTGGGCGGCTGCAGGTGCACCAGGGCGGGCAGCTGGGCCACGACCGCGGCGTAGTCCGCCACGCGTTCGCCCGGAAACCCGTACAACCAGTTCCAGGTGATGTTGAGCCCGGCCGAGGCACCGTCGCGCAGCATCCGCACGTTGTGTGCCCCGCGGACGCCCTTGCGCATCCGGTGCAGTACGTCGTCGACCAGGCTCTCGATGCCGGGCTGGACGTCCCACACGCCGGCGCTCCGCAGTGCGGCCACGTCCTCGATCTGCGCGTTGGCCTTGATTTCGTAGTGGATCCGCAGGTCGTGGCCGGCGTCGGCCAGCTCCGGCAGCGCCGACCGGTAGTACTCGTTCGGCAGGATGTTGTCGATCGTGGTGACGTCGAGGATCCGGTGCCGGCGCACCAGCCCGAGCACCTCATCCACAAAGGACTCGGCCGGCTTGGCCCGGTAGGCCATCGCGGTGCCGTTGAGGCCGCAGAAGACGCAGTGGTGTTTCGCGCCCCACCAGCAGCCGCGGGAGGACTCGACGACCAGCTCGGGTTCGACGCGGGCCGCGACGGAAGCGGGAACGGCGGCGAACCAGTCGTCGTAGTCCGGTGTCGTGATCGACGTCGGCGAAACCGGCCGGGACGGGCACGGGCTGACCCGGGTGGCGCCGTCGTCGTCACGCCAGCACAGCTGGGGCACGTCGTCGAGGCCGTCGCGGGTTCCGGTCGCATCGCATTCGGCGAGGGCCAGAAGCAGTTTCGGAAAAGTCACGTCCGCCTCGCCGCGCAGGACGTAGTCGACGAACCGGTACTCCCGGTGCAGCGCCACGCCCATCGGGCCGTCGGTCGAGTAGCCGCCGACCAGGATCCGCACGCCGGGCCGCCGGTCCTTGATCCGCCGGGCCACCGCGAGGCTCGCGATGGTCTGGCTGAAGGTCGCGCTGAAGCCGACCAGTTCCGGCTCGTGGGCCAGAATGGCGTCGGCGGCCTGATCGGTGAATTCGTCGGCGAGCTCACGAGCCGCCGCGGCGATGCGGAAGGGCAGGCCGGCGCGGCGGGCCAGATCCCGCATGCCCGCATAGCCGAAATCGGGTCCGTTGAGCGCGCCCGCGAAGATCCATTCGCCGAGCGAATGGTGGAACCCGGTGTCCGCCAGTTCCGCGTAGTCGCCCACGGTCAGGCCGGCCCGCAGCATCTTGTCGGCGAAGGCGAGACTGCCGTGGTAGGAAACCGGGACCGGAAGTCCCTCCCGTTCGCACGCCGCGCGCAGTACGCCGAGTGCGAGGGAGGGGCGGTGCAGCGAGTGCCACGGCATGGACACCAGGCAGGTGCGGGGAACATGCCCGCGGGGCATCGAAACGCCTGCTCCGCCGTTCAGTGCGGTTTCGCAGCGGTCGAACCGGGGCCGGCCTTTCCGGCTTCGTTGTACATGGTGACGCCGCGGCCGGTGCCGCCGTGTCGGTCACGCTCGGCAAGGGGCGTCACGGTGAGCGCGGACGCCGGAGCGAAGCCCACCCGAACGCCGCAGCCGGCACCGGAACGGTCGTCGGATTCCGCGAGATTCGTCACCGTGGGTGTGGCAGCGGACGTGGATTTCATCTTTCCCCCTCATTACGATACGAATTCCGAAACATTGGTGACGTGCCGGTGAAGTCGTCCGCCCGCCAGCCCGCAGCTACAGGGTAATTCCCGCAGGCCTCGTCAGTAAAGCGTTTCCTCATCCGAGGATCTCCGAAGATCCGCCATTTCCCGAGTTCCGTGCCGGGACCGCGGACCTCCGCCGTCCCGAAACCATGCTGACGACACCGGCTACCGCGGCGAGGAGCAGCGCGGCGGCCATGACGACGGTCCCGGCCACGGTGCCGGCGTTCGGTGAGACCAGGTTGGGTGTCAGCTGGCCGGCGAGGGTTCCGACGCCGGCGATCCAGAACGCGATGAACACGGCGAAGATCGGGTGCCACCACCAGCGGGACGTGGCCAGCATCAGCAAGCCGGCCCCGGCGATGAACAGGATGCCGGGCGGGAACGGGATCCCGAACGACTGCTGGGCCGCCGAGAACCTGGCCGGGTCGGCGGCCCACTGGACGAGCAGGCCGGCGATGCCGCCGAACAGCCCGGCGAACGAAACGAGGGTGCTCCGGCTGAGCCGGCGGAAACGGGACACGGTGTGCTCCTTCACGAACGGGATCCGGGGGTCCGGCGGGAAACGACGACCGCGGCCACCGCGAAGCCCGCGGCCGCGGCGAAACCGAGCAGTTGCAGCCACGCGGAGGCGAAGTCCAGCACCTGGCCCGGCGTGGTCAGCCGGTGCACGAACTCCGGCGACGCGAGTCCGCCGAAGACGAACAACGCGCTCATGAGGACCACGAGCAGCGGGGTGAACCGCCACGGCAGCAGTGCGACCAGCGCCGCGAACGCGGGGTAGACGAACGGTCCGGGGCCGTCGTAGCCGGTGGCTTCGTCGGCGATCGCGGCCAGGACCAGTGCCGCGCAGGTGGCGATCAGGAACGTCCGGTGCCGGCCGGTGGCCCGCCCGATCGCGGTCCGGGCCGGCGGCGGGTTTGCGCGCGTTGTCACGGGATGTCCTCCTGCGGGGTGGCCGGAGCGGGCGTCGCCTCGGTGCTTCCAGAGTGGGGCCTGGACCCGGTGACCACATCGGACGCAAAGCGGCGTTGCCGCCGGACGAGCTACGTCAGCTGACGTAGCTCGGGTGTCGCTTCGAAGCCGACGACAAGCGTCCGGCCGGTCGCCATGCTGGCGGGCATGCCCATGGCTTTCCGCGCGCGGATCCCCCGGCCGGACGTCGTGTCCGCCGGGCTGTTCGCGGTCGCCGTGGTCGCCGGCACGATGGCCGTCCCCTCTCGGGCGACCGCCCCGGCCATCCCGCTGGACGCGCTCGGCGTGACGCTCCTGGTCGCGGCCGCGGTGGTGACGACGGGCCTGCGCCGCACCACTCCGCCGGTGGCGTTGGCCGGCGCCGTGGTACTGGTCAACGGCTATCTGCTGGCCGGCTATCCGTACGGGCCGGTGCTGCTGTGCCTGGTGATCGCGGTGTTCGAGACCGCACGGCAGCGGACGCCGCTCCGCTCGGCGGCGGTGTGCGCGCCGGCCGCCGTGCTGTCGTCGGCGACCATCCTCGTCCGGGTGCTAAGCGACCGGCACGATCCCGGCCTGCTGGCGCTGGCCTGGTCCAGCTGGATCGTGCTGCCGTGGTCGCTGGGCGCGCTGGTCCACGTGCGGGACGCGGCCCGGCGGCGGGCTCGCCACGACCTCATCGCGCGCACGGCGCTCGAGGAACGGATCCGGCTGGCCGGGGAGGTGCACGACATCGCCGGGCACGGGTTCGCCCTGATCACCATGCAGGCCGGGCTGGCGTTGCTCGCCTTCGACGAGCAACCGGACCAGGCACGCCGCTCGCTGGAAGCCGTCCGCGACACCAGTGCGGGCGCGCTGGCCGACCTGCGCGGGATGCTGGCGGCGTTCCACCCGCGCGAAAGCGGCCTGACCGGGCTCGCCGCGCTGATCGACCGCGTCCGGACCGGCGGTCTCCCGGTGGACGTCGCCGTCGAGGGGCCCGTCCCCGCGCCGCTGGCCGCCACCGTCTACCGCGTGGTGCAGGAAAGCTTGACCAACGTGCTGGTCCACGCCGGGCCCACGACCGCCCGCGTGACCGTCGGCAGGCGCGGGGGCGAACTGCTCGTCGAAGTGACCGACCGGGGCCGCGGGACGCCGTCGACGGTGGCGCCACCCGGGCGGGGCCTGACCGGCATGCGCCGCCGGATCGAAGAACTGCGCGGCCACCTGGAAACCGGTCCCCGCGACGGCGGCGGGTTCCGGGTCGCGGCCCGGGTTCCCCTGCCGGAGGCGGACTCGTGATCCGGGTGCTGCTCGCCGACGACCACCAGCTGGTCCGGATGGGCCTGCGGGCCCTGATCGACCGTGAGGACGACATGCGGGTCGTCGGTGAGGCGGACAACGGCACGCAAGCCTTGGCCCGGCTGCGGCGCGACCGGCCGGACGTCCTGCTGCTCGACATCCGGATGCCCGGCATGGACGGCCTCGAACTGCTGCGCCACGTCGCGGCCGACCCGGCGCTGCGCACGGTGCGGGTCGTCGTCGTCACCACTTTCGAAATCGACGGCTACGTCTTCGAAGCGCTCGGCGCCGGCGCCGCCGGGTTCATCCTCAAGGACACCGCGCCCGCCGAGCTGGCCCGCGCCGTCCGCGCCGCCGCCGGCGGGAACGCACTGCTTTCGCCGTCGGTGACCAGGCTGCTGGTGACCACCTTCGCCGAGCGGTGGTCCGCGCCGGCGACCGTCGACGGCCTCGACACCCTCACCGGCCGGGAACGCGAGATCGCCGCGTGGGTCGCCACCGGCCGGTCCAACGACGAGATCGCGGACGCGCTGTTCCTTTCTCCCGCAACGGTTCGCACTCACGTGGCCCGGGCGATGGCCAAGCTCAACGCCCGCACGCGTGCCCAGCTCGTCGTCCTCGCCGTCCGGGCCGGGCTGGCCGTACGGTCGTGACGGCAAGAAGGACGACGTTCGCCGGGGTCAGCTGCCCGCGTGCCGCTGGATGGATCGGCTGTTCACGGGCCCGGCGGCAAGGCGGGGGGTTCCTCGCCGCCGGGGCCGACTGCGGCTCGATGTCGCCGCTCACCTGAAGACGTCGCTCACCGGGCCGCGGCCGCGGCGCTGACGAAAGGAGGTGATCAGCGGTTCCACTCGGTGGGGCGGCCGGGACGCGGACGACGGGTCGGCTGGGTCTGGGTGCGGGTGATGATCACGATGTACCTCCTGGTGGCGGGGCATGGTTGCCCGGTGTGGTGGTCACCCGGATGACGCACGACCGGGCGTGGTCATCCGGTTACAGTGAATATTCTGTTCCGGGGAGGGGGGCGGCACGCCGTGGGCCAGGCATCGTCACGCGATCGAGAATCCCCGCTGCGCGCCTTCCTCGTCCTCCCCCACAGCCTGATCGCCTACGTAGGTGCCGTCGTCGGCCTGGCCGTGGCCGTCGTGGCCACCACCACGGCCGCCACCGCGGTGACCGGCACCGACTGGGCGTGGCTCGGGCTGCTGCTGGCCTGCGCGATCGCGCACCTGGAACTCACCCAAGGGCTGGAGCGGATCCGGGAGCTGCCCGAGGGCACGCCCTACACCCACCTGCAGTCCACCTGGTACATCGCCGGGCTGCTCCTGCTGCCCCTGCCGCTGCAGGCCGTCCTCATCGCCGTCACCTTCACCTACGAGTGGTTCCGCGTCTTCGCCCGCCGTGCCCCGGTCCACCGGAAGGTGTTCTCCGCCTCGACCGTGGTACTCGGGGTGGCCGGCGCGACACTCGCACTGTCCGCCCTCTACCCGGACGCCGCCGCGCCCTACATCACCGTGCTCGACGGCCCGCGCGGCGTGGCCGCGATCGTGGTGGCCGGGGCGATCTACCGGCTGGTCAACTACGGCCTGGTCGTCATCGCCATCATCATGGACAACCGCGACCAGCCCGCGCACCGCGCGCTCGGCCCGGCCAGCGACCAGCTGATCATCGCCGCCGCGATCGGCCTGGGCTACGTCTACGCCCTCGTCGCCGTCACCCGGCCCTGGACGCTGGTGTTCGTCCTGGTCCTCGTCGTCGGCCTGCACCTCGGGCTGCTGCTCCCCCAGTTCCAGCACGCCGCCCGCACCGACCGGCGCACCCAGCTCGCCGACCCGGCCTGGTGGCACGAAGTGGCCGAACGGGAATTTCAGCGCGCGGACCGGCTCGGCGACCACGTCGGGCTGCTCCTGCTGGACCTGGACCACTTCAAGCAGATCAACGACCGGTTCGGGCACCTCGCCGGTGACGCCGTGCTGCGCGCCGTGGCCGACGCGCTCCGCGGCTGCGTCCGCGGCCACGGCCGCGACCTGGTCGGCCGCTGGGGCGGCGAGGAGTTCGTCGTCCTGCTGCCCGGACTCGACCCCGCCGCACTGGCCGCGGTCGCCGAACGGACCCGGGCCACGATCGCCGCGGTCACCGTGGACGCCACCGACCGCCGCACCGGCGAGCCGGCGGTGATCACCCTGACCGCCTCGATCGGCGCCGCGGTGTTCCCCGACCACGGCGGCGACCTCACCACCCTGCTGCTGGCCGTCGACGACGCCGTCTACCGCGCCAAGGACAGCGGCCGCGACCGGATCGCCACCGCGAAGGCCCCGTGAGGAAGCAGACCGCCGCGACGTAGCGCACGATCACCATCCAGCTGATGCCGCACCGCTGCCGCGATGACGGGTGCGGGGCCGGGTCGCGCGCAATCACACCAACGAGCGCGTCGACGCGGCCCGCTTGACCCGTCAGGGCCGGTGGCTGGTGTGGGTGAACTCCACGGAGGAATGCGTCGACGGCTCCGAGGGCTTCGTCCGCTGCCGGCCGAACACGAGGACCTTCGCCGGTTCGACGGCGAAGACCGGGACGTCGTGGTCGCCCTGCCGGAACCCGTTCTCGGTCGCCTCGTAAGCCCAGCTGCCGTCCCACTTCTGCCGCCATGCCTTGGCGAGCCGTTCGAGCGTCGGGCGGCCCGTGACGCGGCGGGCCGCGCCCTCGACCATCACGTCCAGGGCATCGTCCCAGGCGTTGCGGCCCGTGGTCAGCACGACGTTCGGGTTCGTCGTGAGGTTGAGGTACTTCTGTTCGTTCTCGCCGGTGCTGAAGTGGACCGCCCCGTCGAGCCACACCGCGACCAGCGGTGTCACGTGCGGCCGGCCGTCGGCACGGACGGTCGTGAGCCAGCTGATCTGGGCCTCTTCCAGCGCCCGCGTGGTTTCGGCCCAGCCGGTGGCCTTGGAGCCGGGGTCACTGAACCGTTCGTCGAGCCGGGTTTCCATCATCACTCCGTTCGGTCGGTCACGGATGCCGCGTAGGCGGCGTCGAGGCGCTCGGCGACGGTCGGGCCGTCCGGCGCCTCCCCGCGGCGGGTGCCGAGGTGAGTCTCGCGCAGTTCGTCCATGAAGGCTTCCCACAGCGGCGGACCGCCGGCGGTGAGCACTTCCGCGCGGGCCGCGTAGGCGTCGGCCACGGACAGGTGCCGCACTCCCCAGGCGCTGAGCTGCACGAGCACCGGGACGAGGTCGATCGCGCGGTCGGTCAGGCTGTAGGTGACCTTCTGCTTGTGCGACGCGTCCCCGGCCCGGGTGAGCAGCCCGTGCTCGACGAGCGTGGCCAGCCGGTCGGCCAGCACGTTCGACGAGATCCGTTCCTCACCGCCGAGCAGCTCCCGGAAGTGCCGCGCCCCGCCGAAAACGACGTCACGCAGGACGAGCAGCGTCCACCGGTCGCCGAAGATCTCCAGCGACAGGTTGATCGGACACCGTGACCGCGCTTCCTTCACCGCTCTCACCTCGAAACTGGTTGCGTTACGAGAGCAGTAATACCCCGGAACGACCGGTGCCAAACCGGGAGCGGGAGCGACGTCAGGCGTTCGCGGGCGTCGCGTGGTCGTAAAGGCCGCGGAACGCCCGTGATGCCGTCCACTGCAGCACCCCGGCCACCGCTCCGGTGACGATCGTCAGGTTGACCAGGTAGTGCACGGCGGCGAAATACACGACGAACGCCGCGCCGCGCTGGTGGCGGACGAAGCGGTACATCCCGCTGTCCCCCGCGATGGACGCGGCGATGAGGACGCCGGGCACGAGCAGTCCCCACGGGCTCACGAACGCCGTCGCGAGCGCCGGGACCGATGCCGCGGCGGCCAGGCTCGCCCACGCCCGCTCCGGTGTCTCGAAGCCGGTGGCGAACCGCCGCCGGCGGGCGTACAGCGGGATGCGCAGGCGGGCACGGTGGAACAGCTTCCGCAGCAAGACCCGCAGGTGCCGGTCGTGGGCGTGCTTCCCGTGCACTTCGGGGGTGAGCCGCAGCCGGTAGCGCCGCGACAACCGGTGCCCGAAGTCGACCTCTTCGGTCTGCTTGAGCCGCGGGTTGAACTCGCCGATTTCGTCGTGCACCTTGGCCGGGATCGCGCACAGCGACGGGAACAAGAACGACACCGCGCCTTGGGAGCTCACCGACCAGTAGTGGTACTGCAGTCCGCGGTACCGCGCGATCAGGGTGGGTTCGACGAGCGGTTCCGGATCCTGGATGCCGCACACCGCGCCCGTGTCCGGCTCCGCTTCGAGGATGCGGACGGCGGTGGCGACCGCGTCGGGGGCGAGCGCCACGTCGGAGTCGACGTAGAAGATGATCTCGCCGCGCGCGCGGGCCCGGCCGGCGTTGCGCGCGACGCCGCAGCCGCCGTTGACGCCGGTCGCGACGACGTGCGCGCCGTGGGCACGGGCCACCTCGACCGAGTCGTCGGTGCTGCCGTCGTCGGAGACGATCACCTCGAGGTCCGGGTAGGTCTGGGCCGACAGTGCCGTCAGGCACTGCGGCAGCGTCCCGGCCCCGTTGTGGTTGGGCACGACGATCGAGACCAGCTGCCCCATGGCAGACCTCCAGCTGCTCGGTGAAGAAATGTCTCCCCGAGTGCAGCCCTGCCGTCTGCCACAACCCTCTCACCGCGATCCCCCACCCCTCGCCCGCCGGTGAGAGGTCCGCGAAAGCCGTCGAGGAGATCGCCCGCCCAGTCTCGGAGTCGCCGACAAAATCCGACGGGAGAAGAGATCGATGCCACACCTGATCACCCTCGAGCAGGCCGAGCGGCTCGACGTCGACGAGGTCCACGAGCTCTATCGCAAGTACGTCAACAAATCCCAGGTCAAGCTGATGACGTCGTTCGGTTTCGGCCGGGAACTGGTCGACCGGGCCGAAGGCGCGCACCTGCACACCCGGGACGGGCGCACCGTCCTCGACTTCACCGGCGGGGTGGGCGTGCTCAACCACGGGCACAACCACCCGCGGATCGTGGCCGCCAGGAAACGCTTCCAGGAGCGGTCCCGGATGGAGGTGCACAAAACCTACTTCTCGCCGTACCTGGCGGCGCTCGGCCACAACCTCGCCCAGGTCATGCCGGCCGACCTGAACATGTCGTTCTTCCCCAACTCCGGCGCCGAAGCGGTGGAGGGAGCGGTGAAACTCGCCTACAAGTACCACCGCGGCAAGCGCGGCCGCCTGCTGCGGGCGGACATCGCCTTCCACGGCAAGCTGCTCGGTTCGGGCGGGCTCACCGGCGGTGCGCCGGGCCAGTTCGCCTTCCCGACCATCCCGGGCATCGGCACGTTCCGCTACGGCGACCTCGGCTCGGTCCGGGACGCGATCGCCGCGGCGCGGCGGCCCGGTGGCGGCTGCGACGTCTACGCGCTGCTCATCGAGCCGTTCAGCGCTTCGACGATGAACCACTGTTCCGAGGAGTTCCTGCGCGGGGTCAGGAAGCTGTGCACGGACGAGAACATCGTCCTGATCTTCGACGAGATCTACACCGGCTGGGGCAAGACGGGCACGATGTTCTACTTCATGCGCCACCCCGGGCTCGTGCCGGACGTGGTGACGACGTCGAAGTCCTTCGGCGGCGGAAAGTCCTCGATCTCGGCGTTCGTGGCGCGCGAACCGGTGTTCCGCAAGGCCTACGACAGCATGCGGGACGCCCTGCTGCAGAGCACGAGCACGACCTACTACGGCTTCGGCGAAGAGGCGGCGACCGCACTGGAAGCCGTGGAGATCGCGGTGACCGACGACTTCCCGGCCCGCGCGCGCCACCTCGAAGAACTGCTGGTGCCCGGGCTCGAACGGATCCGGAAAGCGCATCCCGACGAAGTCGCCGAGGTCCGCGGCACCGGTGCGCTGCACGGAGTTTTCCTCTCCGGCGGGCCGAAGCTGCTCGACCTGATCGGCAGGCTGGTGCCCGTTTCCCTGGCGAAAGACCCGTTGCTGCGGACCAAGCTGATCACCTGCGCGGTGATCGACGCGCTCTACCGCGACCACGACATCTACACCTACTACACCCTCAACGGCCGGAGCCCGCTCGTGGTGAGCCCGCCGCTGGTGGCCGAGGACGCCGACGTAGAGCGCTTCCTCGAAGCCCTGGACGCCGTGCTGGAGCAGGGCATGTCCCGGTTGCTGACCCGTTTCGTCCAGGAGAAGGTGAGCCGGCTGTGGTGAACGCGAAACTGCCCGGGACCGTCGTCGTCACCGGCGCCGCCGGCGTGCTGGGTGCCCGCCTGGTCCAGCGGCTGCTCGACGAGGGCTGCCGGGTGCACAGCGTCGACCTGCGCGACATCCCGGCCGAGCCCGGGCTGCGCCACCACATCGGCGACGTCCGGGATCCCCGGGTCGTCGCCGATGCGATGACCGGCGCCGATGCCGTCGTGCACTGTGCCGCGGCGCTGCCGAGCTACCCGGCCGACCAGATCCGCTCGATCATCGTCGGCGGCGCGGAAAACGTGCTGGGGACGGCCGCCGCGGCGGGCCTCGCGCGGGCCGTGCACATCTCGTCGACGTCGGTCTACGGCCTGCCCAAGACGGTGCCGACGCCCGAGAGCCACCCCCGTGAGCCGGTCGACACCTACGGCGCGGCGAAGGCCGAGGCCGAGGAGTGCGCCGAGCGGCTGCGTGCCCAGGGGCTGTGCCTGACGATCCTGCGGCCCAAGACGTTCGTGGGTACGGGCCGGATGGGCCTGTTCGCGATGTTGTTCGAATGGGCGTCGGAAGGGCGGCACTTCCCCGTGCTCGGCCGTGGGGACGTCCGCATCCAGATGCTGGGCCTCGACGACCTCGTCACGGCCGTGGTCACCGCGCTGGTGGCGCCCCGGGAGGTCGCCGACGACACCTACAACATCGCGGCGGAGCGGTTCGGCACCATCCGGGAGGACTTCCAGGCCGTGCTCGACGCGGCCGGGCACGGCAAGCACGTCGTGCCCATTCCGGCGAGGCCCGCGGTCGCGGTGCTCGGGCTGCTCGAACGCTGGAAGCTGTCGCCGGTCTACGGACGGCTGCTGCACAAGCTGCTCGACGACTCGTTCGTCAGCACCGGGAAGGCCGCGCGCCGCCTCGGGTTCGTGCCGCGGCTGTCGAATTCCGAAGCCCTGCTCGAAGCCTTCACGTGGTGGCGGTCCGGCCGCGTCCACGCCCCGGCGAAGCAAGGCGTGACCAGCCGTGAGCCCTGGCGCCAAGGCGCGCTGAAGCTCGCCAAGGTCTTCTTCTGACGGGAGGCCCCGGATGTTCTCGCTTCACCCGCACGCGGTGGCGGTTCGTTCGCGAACCGCCCCGCGGGATCTGCTCACGCTGGTCCGGCCGGGCCAGTGGCCGAAGAGCGTGCTCGTCGTCCCGCTGGTCCTGCTGCACCCAGCGGCCTGGACCTGGCCCCGGCCGGCCGCTCTGGCGGAGGCGGTGGTGCTGTTCGTCCTCGCCTCCTCGGTCGTCTACATCGGCAACGACATCGCCGACGCCCGGTACGACCGGGGTCATCCGGCGAAACGGCTCCGGCCGATCGCCTCCGGGCGGGTGCCGGTGCGGACGGCGGTGGCGCTCGGGGCCGCGCTGCTCGCGGCCCTCGTGGTGGCCACCGCGGTCACGCGGCCGGTGCTGTTCGCGCCGCTCGGCGCGTACATCGCGCTGAACGTCGCCTACAGCCGCCGGCTCAAGCACGTGCCGGTGGCCGAGGTGTTCGCCGTCGCCGCCGGGTTCGCGCTGCGCGTGCTGGCCGGGTACCTGGCCACGGGCGTGCGGCCGTCGGGCTGGTTGCTGCTGTGCGTGTTCCTGCTGTGTTTCCTGCCCGTGCTGGGCAAGCGGCGGCGTGAGCTGGACCTGCCCGAGCCGCTGCGCCGCCCGGTGCTGCGCGGCTACCCGGCCGCCTTCCTCGAGCAGCTGCTCGTCCTCACGGCCGGGCTGACCGTCGTGCCGTTCCTGTTCTTCGCCCTCGAACTCTGGGGTCCGCGTGCCGATCTGGTCCTGGCGGCGGTCCTGCCACCGGTGCTGTTCGGGCTGCTGCGCTACCTGCACGTCGTGCTCGTGCGGGCCGGCGGCGCGGATCCGGCTCGCGGGCTGCTGCGCGACCGGGTCCTGCTCGGCACCGGCGCGGTGGTCGTGGCCGCGCTGGCCACCGCTGGTCTCCTTTCCCCGTAACGACTCCCGTGAGGTACCGACATGACCGAAGTTCAGTCCTCCGTGGACGCGGAAGCGCCCGCACCGTCGCGGCGGCGGTGGAGTCGGACGCTCCGCGTCGTCACCGCGCTGTGGGTGGTGTTCTTCGCCGCACACGTGCTGCTCACCGGGCACTGGTGGCTGTGGATGTTCGTCGAGCCGCTCCCGCCACTGCTGCTGTTCGCCGTGCCGCTGCTGCTCCTGGTGCTCGCCGCCTTCGTGCGGCCGCGGCCGCGGTGGACGGCGCTGGTGCTCGCCGCGGTACTGGTGGCCGGCACCCTGCCGGCGGGGTTCGGCGGCTTCGGCCCGGCCGCCGCGCCGAAGCCGGGCGCGCCGGTGCTCCGGATCTTCAGCTGGAACACCGGCTATTGGGACTCCGGGACCGGGTACCAGGACTTCCGCGGGGACGACAGCACCGAAGCGATCTACGCGTACCTGAAACAGCAGAACGCCGACGTCTACCTGCTCGGTGAGCACCTGCACTGGCACGACGGGCCGGTCCGGCTCGACGACGAACCCACGCTGCGCGCCCGGTTCCCGGGCTACCAGGTGAACGTCGAAGGCGAGCTGGTCACGTTGTCGCGCCTGCCGGTCGTGGGGACCCACCCGCGGCGGGAAGGGCCGGCGCCCGACGACTGGTACTGGCACGGCAACAAGGCGCAGCGCACCGACGTCCGGGCCGGCGGATGCGTGTTCTCGCTGTACAACGTCCATCTGCCGCAGCCGGTGGACACGCGGCTCAGCGCGTTCGACGGGCGGTTCTACTCGTTCGCCCACGGGCAGTACGACCGGGTCGAGACCGAGCTGGCCGCGCTGCGCGCGGATCTGGCGGGCAACCGCAATCCCCTGCTCGTCGCGGGCGACTTCAACTCCCCGTGGATGGGCAGCCTGATTCCGCTCGGTGACGGCGTCGAAGCCCGGGACCTCACCGAGGGGGCGCCGCTGCCGGCGTCGTTCCCGGTGGCGGGCACGGGGTGGGGGATGCCCCGGCTGTGGCGGCTCGACTGGGTGTTCACCCGGGGCGAGGTGGACCTGGCGCGGTACGCGTTCCGGTCGAGCCCGCGGCTGTCCGACCACCAGGCCCAGGACCTGACCGTGTCCCTGCCGTGCGGGTCCGCGCGATGACCGGCCCGGTTCGCGCGGTGCTGCGGAAGGTGCTCGTGGCCGCTTTTCTCGTGGCCGTCGCGGTGGGTGCCGCCGTCGTCGTCGGCGGGCACGGCGCGGAGATCGCCGCGCTGCTCGCCCGGCCCGCGGCCAGGTGGTCCCTGGTGCCGGCGCTGGCCGCGCTCGCGGCGTGGCTGCTGCTGGGCGTGCAGACCTGGCGGGGGGTGCTGGCTTCGCTCGGCAGCCGGCTGGGGTTCGCCGCCGGGGCGCGGATCTGTTTCGCGGCGATCGCCGGCACGTACCTGCCCGGGCCGTGGTGGCAGGCGCTGGCCGCGGCGCACACCGGCAGGCAGACCGGGGTCCCGGCCGGCCGGGTCGTCGCCGCCTACCTGCTGGTCGCCGTGGTCAACCTGCTCTCGGCGACGGCCGTCGGCCTGCTGGCCGCGCCGCTGGTGCTGGGCGCGTCCTGGCCGTGGCTGGCCGTGCCGCTGCTGCTCGGCGCGTACGTCGTGTGGCGACCGGAAACGGTGCTGCGGCTGACCGATCGGGCGGCCCGGCTGCTCCGGCGCGCCCCGCCGGCCGACCGGCCGGATCCGCGGGGCCTCCGGCGGGCGCTGCTGGTGCAGACCGCGGCGTGGCTCGCGGGCGGCCTGCACCTGTGGCTCCTGGCGTACGCGCTGGGCGCACCTCCCGGGCCGGCGCTGGCGGCCGGGGTCGGGGGGTACGCCTTCGCGTCGGCTGCCGGGGCGCTGGTTCTGGTCCTTCCCGACGGTGCGGGCGTCCGGGAGCTGGTGATCATCGCCGCACTGGGGCCGGTGCTGCCGGTGCCCGCGGCGACCGTCGCGGCGATCGGGAGCCGGGCCTGCCTGGTCGTCGCGGAACTGCTGTGTGCGGGCGGGCTGCTGGTCAGCGCATGGCGCGGCCGCCGAGGGGCGAACCCGGCCCGACCCGGCTGAGGAACGCGATGCTGCGCAGGCAAAGGGTGCGGCCCTTGTCCTCGCCGATTTCTTCGAAGGCGGGCAGCGCGAGGGCGAGCCGGCCGGACGCCTCGTTGTAGCGCTGCTCGACCATGTCGAGGGTGCCCAGGGAGTGCAGGATGACGGCCTCGCCGCGGCGGTCGCCGGTCCGCCGGCAGGCGGCGAGCGCGGTGGTGTGCGTTTCGCGCCAGTCTTCCAGGTGGTCACGGGCCTGCATCAGCCCGGCCAGCGTGCCTGCGAGGTCCCAGCACAGCTCGGCGGAACCGAGTTCGGCGGCCTGCCCGACGGCGCGGACCACACCGGCGCGCTCCGCCTCGAACCATTCCAGCGGGCGGCGGAGCAGCTGGTCGGTGAGCGGTGCGGGCAGCGGCCACCGCTCGGCGTCGCCGTGCACGACGGGCACCGAATGACCCACGGCGCGGCTGTGCGCTTGTTCGGCCAGGTGCAGCCACGCCCCGAGCAGCCGGTTCACCGCGGCCGCCCGGGTCGCCGGCGTTTCCTCGCGGGCGAGCAGTTCCTGGGCGTAACTGCGCAGCAGCTTCGGGATCCGGTAGTGGGCACCGGGGCCGGATCGGCGCCCGACGTCGACGAGCTGGGCGTCGACCAGGGTCTCCAGCTCGTCGACGGCGCCGTGACCCGGGTCGCCGAGCAGTGGCCCGGCGACCCACGTCGGGAAGTCCGGCCCGTCGAGCAGGGTGAGCAGCCGGAACAGCCGCTGCGCGGACGGGCCCACCCGGTCGCAGGCGGTGGCGATGCCGGGGCGGACGTCGAGCGGGCCGTGGCTCAGCTCGTCGAGGTGGCGCTGCTCGTCGCCGAGGCGCTCGGTGAGCTCCGCGATGCTCCAGTGCGGCCGGGCGGCCAGCCGCTCCCCGGCGATGCGCAGCGCGAGCGGCAGGCCGCCGCACAGGTCGATCAGGTCGTACGTGGCGGCGGGCTCCGCGGAGACGCGCGCGATCCCCAGCAGGCGGATGAGCAGTTCGGTGGCGTGTTGGATGGTGAGCTCCGCCAGCTCGACGACCTTGGCGCCGGACAGGCCGGTGAGCCGGTGCCGGCTGGTGACGAGCACCCCACAGGTGGCCGAGCCGGGCAGCAGGGACAGCACCTGTGCCTCGTCGACCGCGCCGTCGAGCACCATGAGGACCCGTCGTCCCGCCAGTGTGCTGCGCAACCGCGCGGCCAGTTCGTCCCGGCTCCCGACTGCCGCGGGCACGCCGAGCGCCCGCAGCAGCCGTTCGAGCACCGCCTCGGCCCGTACCGGAGCGCCGTGTTCGTCGTCCAGGCGGGCGTAGAGCTGACCGTCGGGGAACCGGGGGGCGATCCGGTGCGCGATGGAGACGGCCAGCGCGGTCTTCCCGACCCCGGCGCGCCCGGCGAGGACCGCCGTGGTCACCCCGTCCGGCCCGCCGCCGCGCAGCTGGCCGCTGACCGTCGTGACGACGTCGTCGCGGCCGGCCAGGTACGGGTTCGCGGCCGGCAGCATGCGCGGGATCACCGCGGGCGCCGGCGCCGGCGCGACCGCGATCCGCGGCGCGGGCGGGTCCAGTGTGGAGTCGTTGCGCAGGATCGAGTCGTGCAGTTCGCGCAGCGCTCCGCTCGGCTCGATGCCCAGTTCGGTGACGAACGTCCGGCGGGCGGCCCGGTAGGCGGCGAGCGCGTCACCCGGCCGTCTGCAGCGGTGGAGCGTCAGCATCAGCTGGTGGTGCAGTTGTTCGCGCAGGGGGTGGCGCTCGACCAGGGGCAGCAGCTGATCGACCAGCTCGTGGTGGCGGCCCTGCGCGAGTTCGACGGCGTGGCAGTCCTCCAGGACGCTCAGCCGGCGCTCGGTCAGGCTCGCCACCGCCGCGCGCAAGAGATCGCTTTCAATACCGCTCAACGGAACTTCGCCCCGCCAAAGCCCGAGCGCTGTCCGGAACCGGTTCACCGCCTCGGCGGGCCGGCCGGCGGCAGCCGCCGCGCGTCCGTCGGCGACGAGGCTGTCGAACCGGTGCAGGTCGAGTTCGCCGTCCGCAACGCGCATCACGTAGCCCGGCCGCCGGGTGCCGATGCGTCCGCCGAGGCCCGCCGCCTCGAAGCGGCGGCGCAGCGCGGAAACGCAGGTGTGGATCTGCCCGCGGGCGGTGGTCGGCGGCGCGTCCGACCACACGGCGTCGACCAGCCGGTGCACCGGCACCAGGCGGTTGGCCTCCAGCAGGAGGACGGCGAGCACGACCTGCTGACGGCCCGCGCTCAGGTTCACCGGCGAGCGCGATCCGGTGACTTCAAGCGGGCCCAAGACGTGAAAACCCATGACGAATTCCCCCATTCCGGCGTCCTGCCGAAAATCTCGAGTGAGATCACCGCGTGATCGGACAACCACCCCAAGGGGCCGATGGTAACCCGCGAAACCGGCTTTGTGAATTCTTGACCGGAAGGCCGCCGACGCCGCTCGGAGGTGCGACTTTTGCTGTGCAGACGGGGGTTTCGGCGACGACCGCCGGGATATCACGGAACGAGTTCGGGTTGTTCACCGAAAAGGAGTAGCGCGGCCTCGGGAGCCTCCGGCCACAGCCGCAGGTACTCGACCGCCCACACGCCTCGTCGGCAGCAAGCCCGGTGAGCGGCACGTTCGCGGCGAAGGCCCGCGCCGGCATCGGCGATCCACGGCTCGGGCAGGTACAGCTCGCGATCGACCGCGCGAACCGGCCCGCGATCAGCTCAGGTACCCGACCCAGTTGAACCGTCATACTTCGGATCCCGAAGAGCAGCCCGAAAGAGATCGGGTGCATATTCACCGGCGAAAGATTCAGTGGGATACACGCAGATCACCAAGCGGAAACAACCGCGGCAGCTGCCCCCTCACTCAACGGCCGTTGCAGGACTGGCCCCGACGAGAGCTTCGATGAAGTCATTCCCACCAGGTCCATCTCGGAGAGACGAGGGGCCGCAGGTCGACGGAGTATTCATAGGCGCTCGTGTCCGGCGGGATGTCGTGGTGGCCGATCACGCCCACCGCCGCACGGATGTCTTCGGCACGCCTTTCCTGCCCACGCTTGGCGATGAAGAGGAGCCATTCCTCTTCCCAGCAAGGAAACGGCGCGCGGCAGCCCTGCGGTTCTTGCTCCGGCGCCGGTTTTTCGCGGACATGGCCGGCGATTGTGCCGCACGGTCCACAAGAGCTCGGCGGGTGATACCGAGCCGGCCTCTGCTGCCGAGCCGCCCGGCAACATCTACTGTTGTCCCGGACTCCCGTCCCCACCTCGATGGAGCACCACATGGAAGACAACCTGCTGTACGAGCGGGACGCCGCACGGAGAGTGGACGACGTCACCGACGCTCTCGATCGCCTGGCCGGCACCTTCGCAGAAGAAGAGGAACTGCTGGTGGTCCTGCAGCGAGTGTGCCAGCAGGTCATGCACGCGGTACCGGACGCGGAGATCGCCAGCATCACGCTGCTCCGCGACGGCGCCCCCTACACGGCGACCGCGACCGGTGACAGCGCGCACCACATCGATCAGGCACAGTACGACGCCGGCCGAGGGCCGTGCCTGGAAGCCGCCCGGACCGGCGAACTCCAGCGCGTCATCGTGACCGAGGCCGCACACCAGTGGCCCGAGTTCGCCGCCGCCGCGGACGAATGCTCGGTCGTCGCCTACCTGTCCGCCCCGCTGTTCGTCGACCACCAGTACCACGGTTCGCTCAACCTGTACGACACCGGCGGCAACAGCTTCGGCGCGCTCGACGCAGCGCTGCTGGACCTCTACACCGCCGCCGCCGAATCCGCGCTGCGCAGCACCCGCCGGCACCAAGCCGCCCGCGAAACCATGGGGCAGTTGCGCACCGCGTTGACTTCTCGTGCGGTGATCGACCAGGCGAAGGGCATCCTCATGGCCCTGCACAGCATCCAGTCCCACGACGCGTTCGACCTGCTCGTCAAGGCGTCGCAGGAGCAGAACAGGAAACTGCGCGACGTCGCCGCCAACTTCGTCGCCGAGGTCACGGCTTCCCCGAACCGGGGGTGACCCACGTTCCCCAGGCGGTCGGGCGCGCCGAGGAGGCTCTGGCAAGCGCTGGCGACGGATCACTCCTGCGGCGGAACCACTGCGACTTGCCGCCGCGGCTGCCGGCGGTCGTGCCGTGCCCAGTACGTCAGCATTCCGGACAAGGCTGATGTGCGCTCATCCTGTCCCGATGCCACACGGTTCGTCGACGTGCCGCAGAGATTAGAACCGGACGAGATCGGGTAAGCGATCGAGATTGGGCAGGTCAGCGCGGCCGGGTGTGCACGGTCGCCGTGATGGAGGAGAACAGTGACGCAGATCCGTCCCGAACCGACCACCACCGACGCGGGCATCCCGGTCGAAAGCGACGAGCACTCCCTCACCGTCGGTCCCGACGGGCCGATCCTCCTGCACGACAACTACCTCATCGAACAGATGGCGCAGTTCAACCGCGAACGCGTTCCCGAGCGGCAGCCGCACGCGAAGGGCAGCGGCGCGTTCGGGCGGTTCGAGACGACCGGTGACGTCAGCGCGTACACCAAGGCAGCCGTGTTCCAGCCGGGCGCGAAGACCGACCTGCTGGTCCGGTTCTCGACCGTCGCCGGCGAGCGCGGCAGCCCTGACACCTGGCGCGACCCGCGCGGCTTCGCGGTGAAGTTCTACACCAGCGAAGGCAATTACGACATGGTCGGCAACAACACGCCGGTCTTCTTCATCCGGGATCCGATGAAGTTCCAGCACTTCATCCGCTCGCAGAAGCGCCGGGCCGACAACAACCTGCGCGACCACGACATGCAGTGGGATTTCTGGACGCTGTCGCCGGAGTCGGCGCACCAGGTGACGTGGCTGATGGGCGATCGCGGGATCCCGCGCACCTGGCGGCACATGAACGGCTACAGCTCGCACACGTACATGTGGGTCAACGCCGCGGGTGAACGCTTCTGGGTCAAGTACCACTTCAAGACCGACCAGGGCGTCGAGTGCTTCACCCAGGACGAAGCCGACCAGATGGCCTCGGCCGACACCGACTACCACACGCGCGACCTGTACGAGTCGATCGAGCGCGGCGACCACCCGAGCTGGACGCTGAAGGTGCAGGTCATGCCGTTCGACGACGCCAAGACCTACCGCTTCAACCCGTTCGACCTGACGAAGGTGTGGCCGCACGGCGACTACCCGTTGCTCGACGTCGGCCGGATGACGCTCGACCGCAACCCGACCGACCACCACACCGAGATCGAGCAGGCCGCGTTCGAGCCGAGCAACCTGGTGCCGGGGATCGGCGCGAGCCCGGACAAGATGCTGCTCGGCAGGCTGTTCTCCTACCCGGACGCGCATCGCTACCGGATCGGCGCGAACTACAAGCAGCTGCCGGTCAACGCCCCCGTCGCGCCCGTGCACAGCTACAGCAAGGACGGGGCGATGCGCTACACCAAGGTCGCCGATCCGGTGTACGCACCGAACTCGAAGGGCGGCCCGCACGCCGACGCCGCCCGGTACGGGCAGCCGGCGGGCTGGCACACCGACGGCGACATGGTCCGCACGGCGTACACGCTGCGCAAGGACGACGACGACTGGAGCCAGGCCGGCACGATGGTCCGCGAGGTGCTCGACGACGACCAGCGCGGCCGGCTGGTCGACAACGTCGTCGGGCACCTGCTCAACGGCGTGTCCGAGCCGGTGCTGGCCCGGGCGTTCGACTACTGGCGCAACGTCGACAAGGCCCTCGGCGACCGGATCGAGTCCGGCGTCCGGGCCAAGCAGGACGAGAAGGACCCGAAGGCCGCCGACCAGGGCAACCCGGCCCGGTCGAGCATGCAGCACAAGGCCTGAGCCCCACCCGGACGCCGGGTGCCCCCGACCCACCGGGTTCGGGGCACCCGGCTTTCGCCATAGCCCGGCGCAGGCAGGGTGCCACTTGGCATCGGCCACGGAAACGGATGCCGGTAACCGCGCGGTAAGGATCTCCGAGCGCAAACGATGCGACGATGGGGTGATCCGACGAGGAGGTCGCCATGACCAGTACTCATCCATCACAGGCGCCGATCGGTCACTCTGCCTGGAAACGATTGGTGCCGGCGGGAATCGTCATAGTTTCCGCCCTTGTCGTGGCGGGGGGCGCGAAAGTCGCCTTCGAACTGGGCTCCACCATGATGCTGAGCATCGCCTCGGTGGGCGCTTGGATGATGCTGTGCCTGGGCTTGGCCTACGCAGGAGTCCGGCTGCGAGCCGGCGTCGGCGGCGCTCTCCTGGTCGGCTTCGGAATCGGCGCGCTCCTGGTGCTGCTGTTCGGAGGCATGCAGATGTTCGCGTGACCAGCCGGCGAGCTCCCGAAGACCTCGACCGGCCTCAGCCTTGCCGGGTGGGCCGGATGGTCAGGTCACCGATCTCGATGTCGTCCGGCTGCTCGATGGCGAACGCGATCGCCCGCGCGACCGCGTCGGGGCTGATGCCGAGCGTCGCCATCGCCTGCTGGGCCTGCTCGCGCTGCGCGGCGTCCTCGACGTAGTCGACCAGCTCGGTGCGCACGAACCCCGGCGAGATCGACGTCGTGCGCAGGACCCCGTCGGTGGACTCCTGGCGCAGCGCCTCCAGCAGCGTGCGCACGGCGTTCTTGGTCCCCGCGTAGACGGCTTGCGCCGGGACGATCTTCAGCCCCGACGTCGACACAGTCGTGACGAAGTGACCGCGGCCCTGCGCACGGAACACCGGGAGCGCGGCGGCGATGCCGTGCAGGACGCCGCGGAGGTTGACGTCGATCATCGCGTCCCAGGCGTCGACGTCCAGGTCGGCCACCGGCGCGATCCGGGCGACGCCGGCGTTGCCGACCAGGACGTCGAGACGGCCGAAGCGGTCGACGGCCAGCGCCACGAGCCGTTCGAGGTCGGCGCGCCGCGTCACGTCGACGTCCAGCACTTCCGCGCGGCCGCCGTCGCCCCGGATCTTTCGCGCAAGCGCTTCCAGCCGGTCGGTGCGCCGGGCGCCGAGCACGACCGCCGCGCCGCGGCCGGCGAGTTCCCGCGCGGTCGCTTCGCCGATCCCGCTGCTCGCGCCGGTGATCGCGACGACCTTGTCCAGTCCGTTCATCGTGCTGCCTCCACTAAGCTGACAAGTGTCCGGTTAGTCGCGACTGTACCGGACACTTGTCCACTTATGCGAGGAGAGTGCTGTGGCCGGACGTGAGCGCCGTTCGGACGCCGTCGCCAACCGGGACCGGATCGTCGAGGTCGCGCGGGCGGAACTGAGCGAGTCCAACGGCGCGGCCGGCGACCTGAAGCTGCACCGGGTCGCCAAGGCCGCAGGCGTCGGGCAGGGCACCTTGTACCGGCACTTCCCGACGCGCGAGCACCTGCTGGCGGAGGTGTACCGGGCCGAGCTGACCCAGCTCGTCGACACCGTGGCACCCTTGCTGGCGGAGCACTCCCCGCTCGACGCGCTGGCCCGATGGCTGGACCGGCTGGTCGAGTACGCGCGCGTCAAGCGGGGCGTCATGGCGGCGATCGAGGTCCCGGTGTGGCAAGACCTCTACTCCGGCCAGCACCACCGGCTCGACGAAGCACTCGAAACACTGCTGGACCGGGGAAAGGCGGCCGGGGAGATCCGTGGCGGCGTCGACGCCGGCGACGTCATCCTGCTGCTCGGGGCGCTGTCGCGGATCCCCGAAGCCGAGTGGGACGAGCGGGCGCCCAGGATCGTGGCCGTGATCGTCGACGGCCTGCGCGCCTGACCCTGCGCCGCCCGAGCATCCACGACGGATTGCCTGCCGGGCACCGCCCGGGATCGCCGTGGCACGACTCGACGACCTGGGCGCGGTCCCACGCTGCCGTCCGTCTCCCGGATGGACGAAGACGTCGCTGACGACGACCCCTCACTGCTCTTTTTCCGCCCGGCGGCGGGACCAAGCGCCGGCGTCGGTGGTGTAGCGGACGAGGAGCCGCGCGAACTGGGTGCGGTCCTCCGGCGACCACCCGGCCGTGATGCCCTCGAACGCCGCGCGCTGCTCGGCGGCGAACCGGGTTCGCTCGGCCTCGCCGCGTTCGGTGAGCTCGAGCACCGTCCGGCGGCCGTCGGCCTGGGAGGCCGCCCGCCGCAGCAGGCCGTCGGCGATGCAGGCCGCCACCGATCGGCTGGCCACCGGCTGCACGACACCCATCTCCGCGGCGAGCCCGCCGACCGTCAGCTCACCCGGAGCGTCGGCGACCACGTTCAGCACCAGGTTGCGGGACACGTCGCGGCTCGACGCCGGGACACGCCGGCGCAACCGCGACAGCGCCGGACCGATCTGGTCCAGCAGGGCGTCCTCGTCGGTCATCTCCGGATCGTAGTACCCCCCGCATTTGCATACCAGCGCAAAACTGCATAGCATCAGGTATGTAACTGTGAGCGAGAAAGCGAGGCCGCCATGGCCACCACTGCCATCACCGGTGCCCGGGTGTTCGACGGGGAGAAGACGCTGGGAGTGCAGACCGTCGTCCTCGACGGCCGGAAGATCCGCCAGGTCGGCGGCGAGGCACCCGACGGCGCCGAAGTCGTCGACGGCCGGGGCGCGACCCTGCTGCCCGGGCTGATCGACGCGCACGTCCACTCGAGCCCCGGCTCCCTCGCACTGGCCCTGCGGTTCGGCGTCACCACCGAACTGGAGATGCAGGGCATGAACACCCGCGAGAACCGTGCGCACATCACCGAAGACGACACGGTCGCCGACGTCCGGTCGGCCGGCTTCGGCGTCACCCCACCCGGCGGTCACCCCAGCGAGCTCATGCCCGAAGGGTTCCGGCCGGCCGGAACCCTGCCGCCGGTGATGCCGCTGATGCCGTTCTCCACCACCCCGGAACAGGCGGCCGCGTACATCCCGCAGCTCCTGGCGCGCGGCTCCGACTACATCAAGTTCATGGTCGACGACGGCAGCGTCGAAGGACACCCCGGGCTGCCGATGCTCGACCAGGCCACGCTCACCGCGGGCGTCGCCGAGGCCAAGAAGTACGGCGCCCTCACCGTCGCGCACACCCTGACCCTCGACGCCACCCGCATGGCCGCCGAAGCCGGGATCGACGGTGTCGTGCACGTGTTCATGGATCGCCCGCACACCACCGAAATCGTGGACCTGATCGCCGGGTCGGGGATGTTCGTCGTCCCGTGCGTCAGCCTCGACGCGTCGATGATGGGCATCACCGGCAGCGCCCTGGCCGACGATCCCCGGGTCGCCCGCCGCCTCGACGACAAGTGGGAAGAGACCCTGCGGTCAAGCTACAACCGCTACCCCCAGGGCAAGCTCGAGGACGTCCTGGAGACCGTGGCGGCATTGGCCGCGGCGGGCGTGGACCTGCTGGCCGGCACCGACGCCTCCATGGCCGAAACCTTCTTCGGCGGCCTGGCCCACGGAGCCAGCCTGCACCACGAACTGCAGTACCTCGTGACGGCCGGCCTGACCCCCGCCCAAGCACTGCGCGCCGCGACGGCAACCACGGCCCGCCGCTTCGGCCTCGGCGACCGAGGCCGCATCGCCGAAGGACTACGCGCCGACCTGCTGCTCGTGGACGGTGACCCCACGAAGAACATCGGCGACACGCTCAACACCCGGGCTGTCTGGCGCCGCGGCAGCCGGCTGGAGAATTCGTAACAGCCACCGGCTTCGGGGGCCGGGGGGCCAGCCGGCTGTGATGATGTGGCCGGTCGAGGTCATCGAATCCGCTCTGGGCGGTCACACGCGATCCAGCGCGGCCGAGAGCGTGGGAACGATCACCAGTTCGTCGGCCAGTCGCGTGAGCTCGAGCGGGCGCAAGGTGACCCGCCCGGTGGCCACGACCCGTACTGCCATCGACGGCGTGAGGCGATGGGCCCGCACCAGTTCCGCCATCCCCGCCGACGCCAAGAAGCCGACCTCGGTCAAGTCGATGACCAACACCGAGGCGGCCAGCCCCCGTGCGCGGTCGACCCCTTGGCGGACCTTCGGCGCCAGGGAGAGGTCGAGAGCTCCGGTTATCCGCAGGACGAGCGCGTCGCCCAGCGTTTCGAGCCTCACCCCGTCCGCTGCGCCTCCGGCATCCCCCGGCGGTTCCTCGGTGCCCGGATCAGATGTCTCGAACATGCGGCAATTCTGCCTCGACCTGACGGCACGTGCTCATCAAGCGGCGCGGCGCCCGCCGGAGCACCCGGCCCCGCCTCACCTCAGGTGTACCAGGTCGGCGTCGGGTGCTCGCCGAGCAGCGCGTACGCGCCCACCTCGCGGCGTTTGTACGGCAACGGGTCGTGCAGCGAGTGGGTCCGCAGGTTGCGCCAGAAGCGGTCGAGGCCGTACTTCGACGCGCTCGCCCGCGCGCCGGTCAGCTCGAAGATCCTCGTCGCGATCTCCAGGCCCGTGTCGACCGTGCGTTGCTTGGCCGCGGCAACCAGCACCGCCACCTCTCCGCGTGCTTCGGGCGTCAGCTCCTCCCGCGGGGCGTGCAGCACGCGTGAGATGGCTGCACCTGCCTTGTCCACCAGAGCTTCCGCGGCCCACAGCTTCGACTGCAGGTCGCCGTAGCCGTCGAGGATGTACCACTCCTCCGAGGCAGCCTGCTTGTCGTCGCCGCCGTAGGGCCACGCGCGGGTCCGGTCCCTGGTGTACGCGAGCGCGGTCTCCAGCGCGCCCTCGGCGATGCCGAGGTAGAAGTTCGTGAAGACGAGCTGGATCGCGGGCACGTTGAGCGTGTTGTAGACCAGCGGCCGGAACTTCCGGTCGACGTACCCGGCAGCCGACGCCCACGGCACCCGGACGTTCTCGATCGTCACGCTGCCGGATTCGGTGAGGCGCTGGCCGATGTTGTCCCAGTCGTCGTGGAAGGTGATGCCTTCCTGCTTCGACGGGACGATCGCGAAGATGTGGTCCTCGGTTCCTTCGAGGACACCTTCCAGGACTGTCAGGTCGGATACCTTGCTGCCGGTGGAGAACGATTTGTGTCCGTTGTAGACGATCGAGTCGCCGTCTTCGGTGATCGTCAGGTCGGAGTCCCGGGGGTTCACCGCGCCGCCGAAGAACAGGTTGTCCTTGGTGTACAGCTCTTCGACGGCGGCGACCTGGGCGTCGGTGGCCACCAGGCGCGCCGCCCAGGCCCACAGGTAGTGGTAGCCCAGCAGCTGCCCGATCGAGCCGTCGGCCGCGGCGATCTCGCGGATCACCCGGTACGCGGTCTCCCAGGTCTGCCCACCTCCCCCGTGTCCGGCCGGGCCGAGCAGGGTGACCAGGCCGGCGTCCTTCAGCAGCCGGACTTCCTGGTACGGGGTCTCGCCCCGGCGGTCGCGCTCGACCGCGTCCACGGCGAGTTTCGCGGCGACCTCACGGGCGCGTTCGATCCAGTCGGTCATGCTCGGCTCCTCACGGGTTCGGGTGTCGCGGCACTGTGGTCGAGGTCTTTTTCCAGATCGCGGATGATCGGCAGCACGTGCTTGCCGAAGTACTCGATCTCCTCCTGGAAGTGCAGGAAACCGAGCAGCAGCAGGCTCGCACCCCGCCGCTTGTATTCGATGGCGCGCTCGGCGATCTGTTCCGGGGTGCCGATGAGGCGGGTGCGGAAGCCGTCGTTGTACTGGACGAGGTCGGCGAACTCCGAATCCGCCCACATGCCCTTCTTGTCCGGCGTCGAGCTGCCCGCCTGCCGCACCGCCGAACGGAACCCCTCGACCGCTTCCACATTGGCTTTGGCGACGATCTCGCGCAACACGTCCCGTGCTTCGGACTCGCTTTCCCGCGCGATCACGAAGCCGTTGAGGCCGAATCGGACGGCGTGGTCGTTCTCGGCGGCGTAGCCGCGGACCTCGGCCACCTGCTCGCTGAACCCGTCGTAGTCCTTGCCGTTGCTGAAGTACCAGTCCGAAACGCGGCCGGCCAGCTTCCGGGCGGCCGTGGAGTTCCCGCCCTGGAAGATTTCCGGATGGGGGCGGCCGTCACCCGGCACCGGCTTGGGTTTGACGTCGAAATCGTGGATGCGGTAGAAGTCGCCGGCGAACTCGGCGTGGTCGTTCGTCCACAGCTCCTTGAGCACCCGGATGAACTCTTCGGACCGGCGGTAGCGCTCATCGTGCTCCAGCCAGGGTTCGCCGAGCCCGGTGAACTCGTCCTTGAACCAGCCGCTGACGACGTTCACCGCGGCCCGGCCGCCGGAAAGGACGTCGGCGCTCGCGACGAACTTCGCCAGCACACCCGGGTGCCACAACCCGGGGTGCACAGCGGCGATCACCTTCAGCCGCTGGGTCGCCAGCAGGAGCGCGAGGCTGAACCCGGTGGATTCGTGCTGATAGGCGGCGCCGTAGCTGGCGGTGTACCGCACCTGCGTGAGGGCGTACTCGAAACCGTTGTTCTCCGCGATGACCGCGAGATCCCGGTTGTATTCGTACCCCCAATCCGTGCGCTGCTCGATATCACTGGTGACGAGGCCGCCACTGACGTTCGGCACCCAATAGGCGAATTTCAGAGGTTCGTGGATCTGGGTCATGATCGGCAGGGTGGGGTACGGAATCCGCCGAGGCAACGGCATCCACGACATGAGAACCCGGAGTCCCAAGCAATGGACGAGCGGGCGCTGCACTGTCGCCACGGCGCAGCGGGGCCTACAGTCCTGGAGTCATGACCTCAGGTTCGGGCAAGGCGGCTCCGCGGATCAACGCCTGGACTGGCGCCGATTTCCGCCGCGGCGGCCGGCTCGCCCACGAGCGCCGCTACGAACGAGCCGGGCAATCCGTCGAAGCCGCCCTGGCTCAGCGCAGCTGCCGCCAGGCTTCGCGGCGCCGGCGCTGGGCCTCCGGGTCGGCGACCGGCGCCGCCGACAGCAGCCGCCGTGTGTAGGGGTGTGCGGGCGCGGTGAGCACCTCCTTCACCGGTCCCTGCTCGACGACGTGGCCGCGGTGCATCACCGCCACCCGGTCGGCCAGCTGCTCGATCACCGCGAGGTCGTGGCTGATGAACAAGCACGCGAACCCGAACTCGCGCCGCAGCTCGCGCAGCAGGTCCAGGATCCGGGCCTGGATGGTGACGTCGAGCGCGCTGGTCGGCTCGTCGGCCACCAGCAGGTCCGGACGCAGCGCCAGCGCCCGCGCGATGCACACGCGCTGGCGCTGGCCACCGGACAGCTCGTGCGGGTACCGCGAGGCCAGCGCCGGCGACAGCTGGACGGCATCGAGCAGTTCCGCGACCCGGCCGTCCACTTCGGACCCGTGAGCCGCGCGGTGCAGCCGCAGCGGGGTCGCGACGCTCTCCCCGACCGTGGTGCGCGGGTTCAAGGAAGACAGCGGATCCTGGAACACCACGCCGATCCGGCGCCGCAGCGCCTTCGCCGCCCGGCCGCGCACCCGAGTGACGTCCGCGTCCCCGATGCGGACCGCGCCCGCGGTCGGCGCGAGCAGCCCGATGACCGCACGCGCGACCGTGCTCTTCCCCGATCCCGACTCCCCCACCAGGCCCAGCACCTCGCCCGGCTCCACGTGCAGGTTCACCCCTTCGGCCGCCCGCACGCTCACCGCGCGGAACCGGCCGCGGTAGGTCACCGCCAGGTTCTCCACGCGCAGCAACGGCGCCTGGGCGGCCACGTCCGGAACCGACGCCACGGCGGGGTGCCCGGTCGCGGCGACGTGGCCCGGGCCGACCTCGATGCCGGCGGCCGGCGCGCGTTCGAGGCCGGACGTCGCCGCGCTGCTGAGCGAGACCACCGAGCCGAGCAGCTGCCGCGTGTACTCCTCGGCCGGGACGGTGAAGATCCGCCCGGCGTCACCCTGCTCGACGACCCGGCCGTCGTGCATCACCACGACCCGGTCGGCGAGGTCGGCGACCACGCCCATGTCGTGCGTGATCAGCAGGATCGCCGTCCCCAGCCGCGCGCGGAGGTCCCGCAGCAGCTCGAGGATCTCCGCCTGCACGGTGACGTCCAGCGCCGTGGTCGGCTCGTCGGCGATCAGCAGCTTCGGCTCGTTCGCCACCGCCATCGCGATGACGACCCGCTGCAGCTGCCCGCCGGACAGCTCGTGCGGGTAGGACCGGAACCGCTCGCGCGGGTCCGGCAGCCCGACCAGGGTGAGCAGCTCGATCGCCCGGTCCCGGGCGGCGGTGGCCGGGAGCGGCTGGTGCGTCCGGATGGCCTCGACGAGCTGGTCCCCGATGGTGAACACCGGGTTCAGCGCGCTCATCGGCTCCTGGAACACCATGCCGACCTCGCCGCCGCGGACCGCCCGCAGCTCGGCCGGGGTCATCGCGTAGAGGTCCCGCCCGGCCAGCTCCGCGCGGCCCGTCACGCGGGCCGTGGCCGGGAGCAGGCCGAGCAGGGACATCGCGGTGACCGTCTTACCGGAGCCGGACTCCCCGACCACCGCGACGACCTCGCCCGCGTCGACCTCGTAGCCGACCCCGCGGACGGCCTCGACGTCCCCGAACGAGACCGCGACGTCGTGCAGCCGCAGGAGCCCGGCTCCGCTCACTGGACGATCCCGAACTTGCGGTAGTCGACGTAGGCCGGGAACCGCCCGATCTGGACGTCTCCCACCTGCGACCCGTGCAGGAACGAGTTGCGGGTGTAGATCAACGGCACCACCGGCGAGTCGGCGAGGATCTTCTTGTCCAGCGCCGCCCACTTCTTGCCCGCCTCGGCCGGGTCGACGGTGGCCTGCGCTTCGCCGATCAGCTTGTCGACCTCGGGGTTGCTGTACCGCGACTCGTTGTACCCGCCGTTGCCGATCTCGGTCGACTGGAACAGCGGCTGGATGTTCGCGTTGGCCGACGGGATGTCGGGCTGCCACGAGGTGAGCGTCAGGTCGTAGTCCGACAGGCCCTTGGTGTCCACTTCGGACGTGTAGGTGTCCTCGTCGAGCGGCTTGATCGTGACCTTGATGTTCGCCCGCGCCAGCGAGGCCTGGATCGCCGCCGCCTTCTCCGGGAAGCCCCGCTCGTTGTGGGTGGCCATGACCAGGCCGTCGAGGCCGTTCGGGAAGCCCGCCTCGGCCAGCAGCTGCTTGGCCTTCGCCGGGTCGCCGGACGGCGGCGCCGGGTACAGGTCGTACTGCTCGCGGCCCTGCAGGCCGGGCGTGATCAGGGTGGTGGCGACGTCGCCGGCCAGCTGGGCGCTGCCCGCGCTCGCGACCTGGTAAGCGGCCTTGTCGACGGCGTACTGGAACGCCTGGCGCACCTTCGGGTTGGTGAGGTTCCCGCGCTGGGTGTTCAGCGAAAGGTAGGCCAGCGCCCCGGATTCCGACGTCACGAGCCGGGCCTTCGCCGACGCGTTGCCCTGGATCTGGGCCAGCTGGGCGGGCGAGGCGAACGTCATGCCGAAGGCGTTGCGGTCGGTGCCGGTGTCGTCGACCAGGCGCTTGGAGATCACGCTGGTGTCCTGCCCGAGCTGGAACTCGATGGTGTCCGGGTTGGCCAGACGCGTCTTGTCCTCGTCACGGCTCCAGTTCGGGTTGCGCGTGAGCTTCGCCGACTTGCCGCGCTCGTAGCTCGCCAGCTGGTAGGGACCCGACGCGACCGGGTGGTCGTTGTAGTTCGCCTCGGCGCCCTTGCCCTTCGGCACCGGCGAGAACGCCGGCGTGCTCGCGACCCAGTTGAAGTCACCGTAGGCGCGGGCGAGGTGGAAGACGATCGTCTTCGCGTCCGGCGTCTGGATGGAGTCGAGCTCCTGGCCCTCGAACGGGCCCTTGTACGCCAGGCCCGGCGACAGCAGGTCCTTGTGGTAGGCCAGGCCGCCGGAGAACGCGGGCGCGAACGAGCGTTCCAGGCCCCACTTGACGTCCTCGCTCTTGATCGGCGTCCCGTCGGCGTACTTCAGGTTGTCCTTCAGCGTGAACGTCCACGTCTTGCCGCCGTCGCCCGGCCGTCCGGTGTCGGTGGCGAGGTCGGGCACGATCGTGGTGTTCTTCCCCGGCGCGACGTCCCACGACGTCAGCCGCCGGTGGATCAGCCCGAGCGTCGTGACGACGAGGTTCGAGCTCTTCGCCGGGTCCCAGGTGATCGACGGCGCGTCGTTGAGCAGGACGAGGTTGCCGCCCGGCTTGACGGTGCCGCCCTGGCCGGCCGGTGTGTCGTTGGCCCCGCACGCCGTCAGCAGCGTGACGGCGGCCAGCACCCCCGCGGCGAACCGCAGCTCTTTCATCGTTTCCCCTTCAGACGAGGCGCGCCCGCGGATCGAGCGCGCCGTAGCAGAGATCGACCAGGAAGTTCAGAACCGTGACCAGCAGGGCCGAGAACAGCGTCACGCCCAGCAGTACCGGCAGGTTGAGCGAGGCGATCGCGTCGATGAGCAACCGCCCGACGCCGGCCATGCCGAAGATCCGCTCGGTGATCACCGTCCCGGCCAGCAGCCCGCCGAGATCGACGCCGAAGACCGTGATGACCGGCAGCAGGACGTTGCGCAGCGCGTGCCGGCCCACGACCTTCCGTTCGGTGAGGCCCTTGGCCCGGGCGGTGCGGATGTAGTCCTCGCCGAGGGTTTCGAGCATCTGGCCGCGGGTGAGCCGCGCGTAGATCGCGGCGTGCAGGAACGCCAGCACGAACCACGGCAGCACGAGGTGCCACGCCCACTGCGCCGGATCTTCGGTCAGCGGCACGTACCCGGACTTCGGGACGACGTCGAGCGCGAACGCGAAGATCGTGATGCCGACCATCCCGGCCAGGTACGCGGGCATGGACACGCCGGCCATCGCGGCGGCCATCGTGATCCGGTCGACGGCGGTTCCGCGCCGCAGCGCGGAAAGCACGCCGAGGCCGACGCCGAGCACGATCCAGATCACGGCCGCGCCCAGTGCGACCGAGAAGCTGACCTCGATCCGGCCGCCGATCTCACTGAGCACGTCGACGTTGTTCTGGAAGTCCCAGCCGAAACACGGCGCCGTGCAGTGGATCGCCGCGGCGCCGGTGCCGAACGTGCGGCCGCCGGCGATCCCGCCGAGGAACTCGAAGAACTGCCGGTACCACGGGACGTCGTAGCCCATGAACTCCCGCGCGAGCCGCAGTCCTTCCGGCGAGCAGGGGCGGCCGCAGGCCAGCCGGGCCGGGTCGGCGGGCAGGACGTAGAACACCACGAACGTCACGAAGGCGACGACGAACAGGACCAGCAGCATCCCGGCGAACCGGGTGGCGGCGAAGCGGAGGGTGCGCATCAGGCCGCACCGCCGGACCGCGGGTCGAGTGCGTCGCGGATCGCGTCGCCGACGACGTTGAACGCGAGGGTGATCAGGAACAGCAGGAGCCCCGGGAAGACCAGGTACATCGGGTCGGTCTCGAAGAAGTCGATGGCGGTGCTGATCGTGCGGCCCCAGCTGGGCGTCGGGGGCAGGACGCCGACGCCGAGGAACGACAGCGCGGCTTCGCTGCCGATCATCGACGGGATGGCCAGGCTGGCGACGACGATGATCGGCGCCCACAGGTTGGGCAGCAGTTCCTTGGTGAAGACGTGCCACGGCCCGCCGCCGACGACCTTGGCCGCGGCGACGAAGTCGCGTTGGGACAGAGTCAGCGTCTGCGCGCGGACGATCCGGGCCACCCGCGGCCACCCGAAGAGCCCGAGGACGACGATCAGCGTGACCTGCCGCGGGAAGTCGACCGGCAGGACCGCGCCGAGCGCGATCATGAAGATCAGGTACGGGAAGCCGAGGATGACGTCGGCCGTCCAGATCACCAGGCGGTCCCACCAGCCGCCGAGGTAACCGGCGCTGACCCCGATCACGACCCCGAGCGCGGTGCCCAGCACCGTCGCACCGAGGCCGACGAGCAGGGAGGTCCGCGCGCCCTGTGCGACGAGCGCGAAGAGGTCGACACCGGTCAGCGGCTCGACACCGAACCAGTGGGACCCGCTCACCCCGCCCAGCGACCCGGCGGGCAGCCCGGTCGGGCCGAGGGTGGAGATGTCCGGGGTCAGGCTCTGCCCTTCGAGGAGGACGAAGAGGTCGGCCCCGGCGGCGAGCAGCACGATGACGACGATCAGGAGCGCGCAGACGGACGTCCACCACCCGGAACGGACGGCGCGCCACACCGCGGCCGGCAGGGAACGTGCCGCGAGGGCCGGGACACCGGCGGGTGGCGGCGGAGGGTTGATCACAGCACCTTCAAGATTCAGCCGATCGAGTGACGATCAGGACCTTAGGCAGTCCGGACGGTGAGCGATCCACCGTCTCATCAGGTGGAATGATAGTTCCCGGCGGTGTCCGTTGCGTGGAACGCTCTTCCAGGTCGTGGGCGTGGTTGCGCACCCGGCGTACGGAGGGGTCCACTCGGTCCACCCCGCTACGTGGAAGGGACCACCATGTCGGTCACCGACGAACTCCTGGTCAACAACGCCGAATACGCCGCGAACTTCACCGGGCCGCTGCCGCTGCCGCCCGCCAAGCACGTCGCCGTGCTCGCCTGCATGGACGCCCGCATCAACGTCTACGGCGTCCTCGGCCTGCAGGAGGGCGAGGCCCACGTCATCCGCAACGCCGGCGGCGTCGTCACCGAGGACGAGATCCGCTCCCTAGCCATCAGCCAGCGGCTGCTCGGCACCGAGGAGATCATCCTCATTGACCACACCGACTGCGGCATGCTCACCTTCACCGACGACGACTTCAAGAGGTCCATCCAGCAGGACGTCGGGGTCAAACCCGCCTGGGCCGCCGAGGCGTTCACCGACCTCGACGAGGACGTCCGCCAGTCGATCGCCCGGATCAGGAACAGCCCGTTCATCCCGAAGAAGGATTCCGTGCGGGGCTTCGTGTTCGACGTCGCCACCGGAAAGCTGAACGAAGTGAAGTGACCCGCGGTGTGCCCGGGCTGCTCACCGCCGGCGTCAGTCACGTCCTGCGGCGTTGGCCCGGTCGATCGCCGGCATGTTCTCCTCCGCCCAGGTCCGCAGGGCGGCGAGCGGCACTTCGAGGGAGTGGCCCAGGCCGGTGAGGCGGTAGTGCACCTTCGGCGGAACCGCCGGCTCCACCCGGCGCTCGACCAGGCCGTCGCGGGTGAGGCTCTGCAGCGTCACCGACAGCATCTTCTGCGAGACGCCGGGCATCCGGCGTTGCAGTTCGGCGAACCGCACCTCGTCCGCGCCGGCCTCGGCCAGCACCTTGACCACCATCGACGTCCACTTCGTGCCGATCCGGTCCAGCAGCTTGCGGGTCGGGCAGGCGGGGTCGAAGAGGTCGCCGCGCGTGCCCTTCGGCGAGGGGGTCACTTGGAGCTCACCACCTGTCGGGAAAGTGCCGTCTTGGCCCGGCCGCGCCGGTTACCTAGCCTCATCTGGTAACCAATGGTAACCCCCTACAGGAGACAGCGTGCGCGAGCAGCGGGTGACGGCGAACGGCATCGACATCAACGTGGTCGTCACCGGCCAGGGACCGGCTTTTCTGCTGCTGCACGGCTTCCCGCACACCTGGCGGCTGTGGACCGCCGTCATCCCGCACCTGGCCCGGCACCACCGGGTCATCGCCCCGGACCTGCGCGGTCTCGGCGCGACCACCGGCGCCGCCGGCGGCTACGACGCCGGCACCCTCGCGGCCGACGCCGAAGCTCTCCTCGACGCGCTGGACGAACCGGCGGCGACGGTCGTCGGCATCGACGCGGGCACCCCGCCCGCGTTCCTGCTCGCCATGCGGCGCCCCGAGCGGGTCCACCGGCTCGTCCTGATGGAGTCGCTGGTCGGCCGCCTGCCCGGCGCCGAGGACTTCCTCGCCGGCGGCCCGCCCTGGTGGTTCGGGTTCCACGCCGTCCCCGGCCTCGCCGAGACGGTTCTCGCCGGGCACGAGGCCGAATACATCGGCTGGTTCCTCGACGCCGGCACCCGCGGCCACGGCGTGCCACCGGCGATCCGGGACCAGTTCGTCGCCGCGTACACCGGGCGCGACGCCCTGCGCAGCGCCTTCGGCCACTACCGGGCCATGCCCGAAACCGCGAGACAGATCGCCGACGCCACCGCGACCGGCCGGCTCACCGTCCCCACCGTGGCGATCGGCGCCCACCCGGTGGGCGACACCCTCGCCCGCCAGCTGCGCCCGGTGACCGACGACCTCACCACCCACCTCATCGAGAACTGCGGGCACATCATCCCCCTGGACCGCCCCGACGCCCTGGTGCCGCTTCTGGTCGCCGGCTGACCTTCCCCGGTCACGGTGGACTTCGATCGGCTCGTCCCCCGAGCCGGCGAGCGTTGCGGCCTGCGATCCCCGGCTCGTGGAGGATCAGCCGAGGTCGCCGGCCCGGGTCGTGGTCGCGGTGTCGCGGTCGCGGACGAACACGTCCCCCACGCTGTTGCGGTCGAACGACACGAGTCTCCACGCGAAGGAGTCGAGCACCAGCAACCATCGCCGATCAGCGTGGCCGGGTCGGGCGTCCGCAGGGACTCGGCCAGCGCCTGCGGGACGTCGTCGGCGTCCCGCAGGGCGCTCAGGTCGAGACCGTGCACGGATTCGAACCGGCTCGCCGCCCGCCAGCCGACCTCGCGAGCGAGGAATTCTGGACCAGCCGGAGCACCGCGGCGAGATCGTCGGACCGGCCGACGATCGAGGTGACCGGCGCGGGCAACGCCGGGCGGTCCGGGCGAACGCCTCCTGCTCCTCCGGCGTCAGGCCCGGCGCCCCGCTCGATCTCCGCCAGTTGCTCCTGCGTAAAGACGGCTGCGAAAGCGCCGCAGTCGCTTCCGGAACTCGTCACCGGCAAAGCCGGCTCTTGAACGAAGTGGGCGTTCTCGCTGTCCTGATCGGACAAATCGAGCAGAGCGTGAGCGTCAGGTCGACTGGGCTGTCAACGGGTCGGTCAAGGAGGTTTCGGACTGCGGGAATGGGTGGCGGATCAGTCGCAAGGCCAAGACGGTGCACACGATGGCGATGGGAATTTCCACGCACACTGCCATCACGATCGCGATGGCCAGCTCACCCCCGGATGCCGCCGCGGTGACGTCGAACCAGGCGTCTGTCAGGAGAAGCGCGGCGGCCGCGGTGACGGTCAGCGTGCAGCGGTTGTCCGCCCGCTTCAGGAATCGACCGGTGGCGAACAAGGCCAGTGCCTCGCCACTGTCCAGACCGACCCAGCCCAGGGCCCAGTGACTGTCCATCGCCTCCTGCGGCAAAGACATCGACAGATAGAGAACCCACGGGATCATGATCAGGCCCGCGGTCGCGAACACCCTGCCGAGATGTCGCGGACTTCGGATACGGGGTCTGTCCGGCACCGCCGGCCGGCGCACGTGGTCAGCGCTGCCGAGCGCTTCGATCGGGTTGGTGGCCCGACATTCCGGGCGCTGCTTCATGTGTCGCGAAGATCGATCATCGGTGCGTTCGTCATGGTCACGAACCTACGAACAGAATGCTGCCCGTCGCGTCGGCCGGCGGATGGCACCGTTTCCCAGGCCGTCGGCCCGGGGGTGTACGGCGCGTACATCCCCGGGGCGACGCGCGGAGCCGGCGCCCTGCATACGATCGCCGCATGGAAGAGCTTCTCCAGCGTCTCTCGACATCGAAGCGCGTGACCTGGCTGATGTCCCAGGCCGTGGTGCTGGCCACCGCCTGCTTCTACGCGGTGACGCTTTGCTGGTCGATCGCTCAGGTTCCCGAGCACGACGGCCTGTTCCGGTTTCCCGGCCTCGGGCCCTTCCAGATGATGGTTCTGTGCGTCGTGCTCGCTCTTCCGGTTCTGCTGATGCGCCGGCTGCCGGCGGCGGTCTTCGCGGCGATCCTGGGCGAATCGGTCCTCGGCTACCTCTTCGGCGTGCGGTCCGAGGCCGTGTTCGTCGTGCTCGTCGTCTTGGGCGGGCACCTCGCCGTCCGGCGGCCGAAGGCTGCCGCCGCCGGCTCCGTCGCGGCGGTCGCGGCCGTGTTCGTGAACAACATCCACGTCTACCCCGGGGAGAACCTCGGCGACACGGCCCAGTGGACCGGGCAGTACGCGTTGTGGTTCGCGGTCGCGTGGGTGTTCGGAGGGGTGTACCGCAAACGCCGCGAATACCTCGAAGCCCTGCACGAGCAAACCGCGGCCCGCACCGTCATCACCGAGCGGCTGCGCATCGCCCGCGAACTGCACGACAGCGTCGCGCACAGCATCGGGATCATCACGGTGCTGTCGGGAGCGGCGGCGCGGGTCGTGGACACCAAGCCCCAGCAGACGCGGCAGGCGCTGGCCGGCATCGAGACCACCAGCCGCCAGACACTGCTCGAGCTGCAGCGCATGCTCGGGGCGCTCCGCCACGCCGAGCCGGACGACGCCATGCCGCAGGCCGCTCCGCTGGCGCCGGCCGGCAGCCTGGCCGACGTCCCGCAACTCGCCGAACGCACGGCCGACGCCGGGGTGCGGGTCCACGTGAGCTGGCAGGGCGAGCGGCGTCCGCTGCCGCCGGAGATCGAACTGTCGGCGTTCCGGATCATCCAGGAGTCGCTGACGAACGTGGTACGGCATTCCGGGGCGCGGACGTGCCGGGTCGCGGTCGGGTACGAGCCGGAGGGAGTGACGATCGAGGTGGTGGACGACGGTCTCGGCGGGCCGGGCCGTCCCAGGCACCCGACGGCGCCCGGCGGGAGCGGCTTCGGCCTGCTCGGCATGCGCGAGCGGGTGACGTTGCTGTCCGGCCAGTTCAGCGCCGGCCGGCGGCCGAAGGGCGGATTCCGGGTGGCGGCGAGGCTCCCCGCATGAGCGTGCGGGTGCTGCTGGTCGACGACCAGCCGCTGATGCTGGTCGGGCTCGCGATCCTGCTCGGCGACACCGACGACCTGGAGGTGGTCGGCGAGGCCGGCGACGGCCGCGAGGCGATGCGTCTGGTGCGTGAGCTGCGGCCGGACGTGGTGGTGATGGACATCCGGATGCCGGGCATGGACGGGATCGAGGCGACCCGGCAGGCGACCGCCGAGCCGGACCCGCCCAAGGTGCTGGTGCTGACGACCTTCGACGACGACGAGTACGTCTACGGCGCACTGCGCGCCGGGGCGAGCGGATTCCTGCTCAAAAGCATGGCTCTGAACGCGATCCTGGACGCGATCCGCGTGGTGGCGGCCGGCGACGCGTTGATCGCGCCGAGCGTGACCCGGCGGCTGATCGCGGACTTCGCCGGAACCTCCGGCCCCGCGGCCCCCGGACCGGACACCGAGCCCGCCGCGGACTCAGGCCTCATCGCGGAGATCACCGACCGGGAGCGCGAGGTGCTGGCCCTGGTCGGACAGGGCCTGTCGAACACCGAGATAGCCGAGCGGTTGGTGATCAGCGCGGCCACGGCGAAGACTCATGTCGCGCGCCTGTTCGCCAAGCTCGAGGCCCGGGACCGCGTCCAGCTGGCGATCATGGCGTTCGAGGCCGGACTCGTCCCGCGTAGACGGTAGGGCTGGATGAGAAGAACGATCGCCGACCACGAGTTCGCCGCGTTCTCCGGATGCGCCGGCATGCACCCCGTCGGGGTCGCACTCGGCTCCCCCCATCAGCCCGAGCGGATCGCTGAACGAGATCGGACCGTTATTGGCATGGCTGTAGGCGTTCAGCGCCTGCGGATTGCCGGTGTCCGGCATCGGGTCGGCGGTGAGGAACCCGGCGTCCACGTGGACCACGGTCCGGCCGGCGAGCTCCGCCTGCTGGGCGGCGTCGCGCACCAGTGTCGACTTGCCGATCCCGCCGGGGCCGTGCAGGTAGCCACGAGCGGAGCGTCCGCCGCTCCCGCCAGCATCCGGTCGAAGCGCTCGGATGTCAGTGGCGCCGATCGTGGGTGGCTTCGCCTTTGCGGCGGCGAGGCGCTGCCGAGCGAGGGGGCGCGGAGCGCATGTGGTCGCGCACCGGTGCCAGCAGGCCGGCCAAGGTCTTGACGTCGTCGCGGTTGAGCGGTTCGAAGAGCAGGCCGCTGACCACCTCGACGTGCCCGGGCAGCACTTGCGCGAGCCGCTCGCGTCCGGCGTCGGTGATGGTCACCGTGGTGCTCCGCTCGTCGTCCGCAGAAGGGGCGCGCACGACCAAGCCCGCCTTCTCGAGCAGGCCCGCCTGGTAGGTCAAGCCGCTGCGGCTGTAGACGACGCCGTCGGCCAGGTCGGTCATGCGGTGGCTGCCCGTCGGGGAGTCCCCGAGCCGGGCCAGCAGCTGGAACTGCACGTAGCTGAGTTCGCCGGCCTCGCGCAGCTGCTGCTCGACCGCGTGCCGCAGCAGGCTGGTCACTTCGATGAGGTCGAAGTAGGCGCCGAGCTGCAGGGGGTCCAGCGACGGCGGTGCGTCAGACATGGCCGGAGTGTACTGCTTCGAATTCGAAGAGGCCGGCATGGCAGTGCCGGACTCGACTGAGCACCCTCCCCGGTGACGCAGCACCGCCCCGCGCACCGGCGGTGACCGGTGTCACTTGCTTCGAATTTGAAGCACGAGTACTGTCGTTCTCAGTTGCTTCGACTTCGAAGCAAGCGACCTGAAGTGAAGGAGAGAACTGTGATGAAGGCAGTGCGTTTCCACGAGTACGGTGCCCCCGGCGTCCTGCGTTACGAGGACGCGGAGCTGCCCGTCCCGGCTGCCGGGCAGGTCCGGGTCCGGGTCGCTGCGACGTCGTTCAACTCGGTCGACGGCAACATCCGGGGCGGGTTCATGCAGGGCCCGATCCCGGTGGTGCTGCCGCATACGCCCGGTATCGACGTCGCCGGCACGGTCGACGCGCTCGGCGAAGGCCTGGACGGCCTGGCGGTCGGTGACGAGGTCGTGGGCTTCCTGCCGATGGACCAGCCCGGCGCCGCCGCCGAGTACGTCCTCGCCCCGGTCGAGAGCCTCGCCTCGGCACCGAAGACCGTCCCGCTGCCCGAGGCCGCCGCGCTGCCGCTGGTCGGGCTGACCGCGTATCAGGCGCTGTTCGACCACGCCCAGCTGAGGGCCGGGCAGCGCGTGCTGGTCAACGGTGCCGGGGGCGCGGTCGGCGGCTACGCGGTGCAGCTGGCCAAGAACGCCGGTGCCCACGTGATCGCCACCGCCAGCCCGCGCAGCGCTGAGGCGGTCAAAACCGCCGATGAGGTCATCGACCACACCACCACCGACGTGACCACCGCGGTGACCGAGCCGGTCGACGTCGTGCTCAACCTCGCCCCCGTCGCCCCGGAACAGCTGGCCGCGCTGGTCACCCTGGTCCGCCCCGGCGGGGTCCTGGTCAACACCACGGTGTGGATGCCCGCCCCCTCCGACGAGGAACGCGGCGTGCGCGGCATCGACCTGTTCGTCCGCAGCGACGCCGACCAACTGGCGCAGCTGGTCGCGCAGGTCGACCGCGGCGAACTGCACATCGACGTCGCCGAGCAGGTACCACTGGCCGAACTGCCGGCCCTGCACGCGCGCGCCGCCGAGGGCGGCGTGCACGGCAAGGTCGTCGTCCTCCCGCCCACCGCCTGACTCCCCCACCCGATCCCGGAAGGCAACGACCATGGCACTCAGCTTGGACCCCGAAATCGCCGCGGCACTGGCCCCGATGGCCGGCGCCACACCACCGGCCGTGGGCGACATCGCCGCGCGCCGCGCCATGTGGGAGCCGATCATCGGCGCCGCGAGCACAGCCCAGCCGATCCCGGCCGACGTCGAGACGAGCGAGCACCACACGACCGCCGGCGACGGCGCGCGGATCGCGATGCGCTGGTACACCAAGAAAGGCGCGACACCGGGCCCGGCCGTCGTGTTCTTCCACGGCGGCGGCTACATCTTCGGCCACATCGACCTGTTCGACGGACCCGTCGCCCGTTACGTCTCCGCCAGCGGCGTGCCGATGCTGTCGGTCGAATACCGCCGGGCCCCCGAGCACCCCTACCCCACCCCGCTCGAAGACGGCTACGCCGCGCTGCGCTGGCTGCACGAAACCGCCGCCGAACTGGGCGTCGACCCCGAGCGGATCGGCGTCATGGGCGACAGCGCCGGAGGCGGCATGGCGGCGGCCGTGTCGATCCTCGCCCGCGAGCGCGGCGGCCCGAAGATCGCCCGCCAGATCCTGCTCATGCCGATGCTCGACGACCGCACCACCACCCCTGACCCGCACATCGCGCCCTCCGTGCTGTGGTCCTACGACGACAGCCTCACCGCGTGGCCGGCCCTGCTCGGCGACGCCGCCGGCGGCCCCGACGTCCCCGCCACAGCGGCGCCGGCCCGGCTCGAAGACGCGACCGGCCTCCCGGCCGCCTACATCGAGGTCGGGCAGCTCGACGTCTTCCGCGACGAGGACATCGCCTACGCGACGAAGCTCAGCCGGGCCGGCGTGCCGGTGGAGTTCCACCTCCACCCCGGCGCACCCCACGAATTCGACTCCATCGCCTTCGACTCCGACGTCGCCCGGCGCGCCATCGCCGACCGCATCCGGGTCCTCAAGTCGATCTGACAGTTCAGCCGAGATTTCGACCAGGCAAGTCGCCGCTGGATTGCGGTGACATTTCAGAGGGAGTGCTCATGAGCGACAAGAAGATCATCGCGGTGCTGGGTTCGACGGGTGCGCAGGGCGGAGGTCTGGTCCGGGCGATCCTGGACGCTCCGGACGGTCCGTTCGCCGCGCGCGCCGTCACCAGGAACGCGGACTCGGCGAAGGCCCGCGCGTTGGCCGAGCGGGGCGCCGAGGTGGTGGAGGCGTCCCTGGACGACGAGGAGTCGCTGCGCAAGGCGTTCGAGGGGGCCCACGGCGCCTACGTGGTGACCAACTTCTGGGAGTCCATGTCCGCCGACGTCGAACTGGCACAGGCCGCGAAGGCCGCCCGTGCCGCGAAGGCGGCCGGGGTCGCCCACGTCGTCTGGTCCACGTTGGAGGACACCCGCGAGGTCATTCCCGTGTCCGCCGGGCGGGCCCCGGTGCTGCAGGAGCGCTACACGGTCCCGCACTTCGACGTCAAGGCCGAGGCGGACGCGTTCTTCCGCGACTCGGGTGTCCCGACGACCTACCTGCGGAGCACTTTCTACTGGGAAGGATTCACCCAGGGCACCGGACCGATGCGGGGCGAAGACGGACGACTCGTGCTCACCCTGCCGATGGGTGAGGCCAGGCTGGCGGGCATCGCGGCCGAGGACATCGGCCGCACCGCCTACGGAGTGTTCGCCGCGGGCGACAAGTACGTGGGAGAGACCGTGAGCATCGCGGGTGAACACCTGACCGGCGCCCAGTACGCCGCCGCCTTCGCCGACGCACTCGGTGAACCGGTCGGCTACCGGCCGCTCACGCACGACCAGTTCCGCTCGATCGGCCTGCCCGCGGGTGACGAATTCGGCAACATGTTCCAGTTCTACGTCGAAGGCGAGCGCGACTTCGTCGGTGCGCGCGACCTGGACGTGGTGCGGTCGCTCAACCCGCGTCTGCAGACTTTCCGGAGCTGGCTGAACGAGCACATCGAAGCGGTCAAGCCCGCATGACCCCTACCGGCAGCGTCGAGGTCGTGGCCACTGTCGCGTCCATCAGGTGCGCTCAGGGAAGCTGCGCCAGGGTCCGGCCGACGTTGTGTTCCACGATCTCCAGCATGACCGGCCGATCCGGGAAATCGCCGCCCAGGAGCCGCAACGGGCCTGCGATGAGCGACAGAGACAAGGCGAGGCGGTAGAAACGCAATCGGTCACCGTCCAGGTCGTCACGGCGCAAACAGGAGTACCTGGTTCCGAAGCGCAGCTCCAGGAACGCGTGCTCCCACTCGACGTCGAAGAACATGGCACCCTCGATGTCGATCAGCACCGGCTCGTCACGGTCGTCGACCAGGACGTGATCGGGACCCAGCTCGCCATGGATGAACCCGTACTCGGTACGGGGAGCGACAGCGGCATGTCGCTCGTGGAGCAGGTCGCGGAGGCGGTGTTCGGCCCCCGCGATCCGATCGACGCCGGCCGCGGCGTCGGCAAGATGGCCCAACGCGCGGCGCAGCACGATCCGCTCCACCGGATCGGTGCTGCCCGCACGGTCGGCACGCGGGCGGCCGTATCGATCGCGCCGGCTGCCGTGCATCGCCCGGACCACGTCACCGAGGCGGGCCAACACCCGCCCGGCTCGCCTCGGGTCCCGGTCCCACAGGGCTTCGAGCGTGCCACCACGGACGTCCTCCAGCACAGCCACCTCGCCCGCGAGCAGGCTCCTGCTGCGGTCCACCATCACCACCCGCGGCACCCGGACGGCGATCGAGGACAGGGCGGCATGAGCGGCTTCGAACAGATCGAGACCACTGGCATGACCGAACGGGTCGCTCTCCTCCTTTGACGCCGCTTCCGGCCAGTAGTCTTCGTCGGCGTTCCACACGTAGGCGATGCTTGTCGTGCGGTCATCCAGCACCAGCCGGTAGACGCCTTTCTTGGAACCGCCACGCAGCCGTTCCACCGAGACCAGGTCACGCTCCCCGAACGCCGCTCGCACCACGCCGAGCAAGTCACCTTCGCCGAGCTGCCCCCGGATCTCGACCATTTCCGCAGCCTACAACCGAAGCCGCTCGCCTGCTGCCGCACGATGCCGAGCCGGTGGCGGGGCCGACGTGGGAGGCGTCGGCATGGTGATGCTCAAGGCCGTTCGCCCGCATCGGGTTCGGTGAACACATCCTGGGTTCGCCGTCGGCCCAGCATCGTCAGCGCGATGAGGGCAGCCGCCGCGGCGGCGATGCCGCACACCAGGTAGCCGATGGCGTAGGCGTGGGAGAGCGCGTGGAACGCGACGTCCTTGAGGGGGTTGAACGGGATCAACGTGCCGTCGGGTCCCGGTACCTGCGCCGGGACGCCGTTCTGCCCGAGCGGGCCGGACTTCACCGCGTGGACGGCGGCTTCCACCGTCGGGCGTTGTGCGGCGGGGACGTGCTGCGGTGCGGCGTAGAAACTGTCCAATGCGGACTTGAGCGAGGGAGACGAGGCGATTTCGGCGTTGATCGCGTTCGCGGCGTTCGTCAGCGCGATCGCGCCCACGATGGCGGGCCCGAGCGTCAGGCCGCCGTCGCGCAACATGCTCGTCGCCCCGCTGGCCATGCCGGCTTTGGACGTCGGGACGCTGTTGACCGCGACGACGGTGATCGAGGTGACGGCCAGCTTGAACCCGGCGCCGACGACCAGCAGCGGAGCCGCGACCGCCCCGATGGAGAGGTTCGTGGCCGGAATGGCGGCGAGCACGAAGTCGCCGATCCCGATCAGCGCCATCCCGGTGCCGAGCACGACGCCGGGGCTGAAGCGCTCGACGACCCGGGTGCTGACCGGGAACAGCACCACGCCCATCACGTTCAGGCAGAAGAAGCCGAGGGACGTCGCGAGCGGGGTGTACTCCTGGATGGCCGACAGCCGGATGCTCGTCGCGTACGCGGTGCCCAAGTAGGCGAACATGCCGACGACGGTCACCACCGCGGAGACCGTGAACATCCGGTTGCTGAACAGGTCCAAGCGGATCAGGGGCCGGTCCACCCGGCGCTCGATCGCCACGAACAGCGCCATGAACGCGACGGCCACGACGAACCCGCCGATCACCGGAACGCTGCCCCAGCCGTCTTCGGCTCCCTGGATCACCGCGTACAGCAACGCGAACAGGGAGATCGCGATGGTGATCTGGCCCGGCCAGTCCAGGGACCGGCCCAGCGGCGCGGCGGAGTTCTGCGCACCCACCAAGGTGATCGCACAGCTGACCACAGCCAGGACCGCCATGGCGAGGAAGGCGTACCGCCAACTCGCGTACTCACCGCCCGAATGGGGGATGCGAGCCAGCAGGCCGGCCAGCACCGGGGAGATGAAACCGGCGCCGGTGAGGGCGGCGGCCCAGATCGAGATGGAGTGCGCACGCTGCCGGACGCTCTGCGTACCCGCGGCGAGCATCGCTATCGACGTCGGGAAGATCGCCGCGGCTCCGATGCCGGAAACCACCTGACCGGTGATGAGCACGCCGGTGCCGCCGCTGGGTGTGAAGAAGCCGAGCAGGCCGCCCACGGCCATCAGCGCGGCGCCGGCGGCCAGCAGCCGCTTGCGGCCGAAGAGGTCGCCGACCACGCCGAAGGACAGCTCCAGCAGCGTCACCGGAACCAGGAAGGCGTCGGAGATCCAGGTCAGCGTCGTCGACGTGGTGTGGAGGTCCTGGTTGATGAAGCCGTTGATGACGGCCGGGATGGACAGGCCGATCTGGGCGATGGCGACGGCGGCGGCCGCGGACACCAAGGTGCCCCTTCGGAGCTCCACTGGTGCAGCCGAGTCGGCGGGGACCACGGTATCACTCACGATTGTGAAGCAAACCACACCGAAAACCAGATGTACAGGTTTCCTGACTATCGCCTGGAGGTGGGCTCCTACCGGGGTTTTCCGTCCGCCGGGCGGGGCCGTGGGTCACTTTCGGCCGGGCGCTCGAGCAAGGCGCGCCGGCACAGTTCCAGCGAGTGCTGCAGCTGGCCGGCCTGGCCGTCGGAAAGCAACGAGAGCATGTGGTCCTGCAACGCGGCCACCTGCGGCCGCAGCCCGTCGAGCAGCCGCTGCCCGGCGGGCGTCAGGGCGATGACGAGGCGGCGGCGGTCGGTGGGGTCGCGATGGCGCTCGATCAGCCCCCGGTTCAGCAACGTCGTCACCATGTCGGCCATGCTCTGGTCGGTTACGAACGAGTGCCGGGCCAGGCGCGCGGCGGTGAGGTCGGGGTGGCGTTCGAGAACGGTCAGGGCGGTGTACTGCAGCGTCGTGATGTCCGCCGGACGGACGAGAGCGTCGAGTCCGGCGCGCACGGACAGCTCGACCTGCTTCACCAGGTACAGCAAAGTCGGCGCCGGCGTCGCCGGGTCGCCTGAACCGGCCCGTTGCACCTCTGTGTCACCAGTCTTCATGGTCAGCCAGGACCTCCCTGGGCAACCATCGTAGGCGGCCGCCCGGACCCGGACGGCGTGGCGGCTTTCGGTCACTGCTCCGGTGCGGAGCGAGTTCGTTCCAGCAAGGCCTTCAGGGCAGCCAGGTCCTGGCGGTTGGCCCGCCGCATCGCCGCGGTCGTCAGCGGCGCGCTGATCGCCGAGAAGCCCTTCGGTTCGCCTCGGTCGCGCAATGTCATGTGCGTGCCGGCGACGGCGGTCAGTGCGGCAGCGCGTCGAAGATCTTCCGGGCGGTGCCGGCGAGGTCACCGGCCGGCGGGTGGTCGGCGCGGTACTCGAGCAGGACGCGGTCGCGGCCGGCCCGGAACAGGATCCGGTGCTGGCCGCCGGTGGCCGGCGAAGCGCAACTGAAGTCGCCGATCGGGGCCGGCAGAGCCGTCCAGCCCGGCTGGTGCTCGCACAGGAAGCGCGTCTCGGCCCCGGCCCCATCCGCGTCCCGGTAGATCGTCTGCGTGACCGCCACGGCCTCCCCGGCCGTCGACGCGCGGGCGCAGCTGATCTTGACGTCCGTGCCGGAGACGGAGAGCACCTCGTGCTGGGCCAGCGTCTCGCTTTCGGTCCCGTCGGTCGGATGACCCGTGAGCGCGCGGAAAAGCTCCGCCGGCAGGGCATCGCACGGCTTGGCGACCAGGTCGTACGGCGCCGGGTACCGGTACTCCGGCGCCGGCTTCGGCCCCTCGGCGAGGCGGGCCGCGATGCCGTCGATCAGCTTGGCCACAGCGGTTTCGCCGTCGGTGAGCGCGGCGAAGTGGGTGATCTTCAGCCGGGCCGGGGGAAACGTCACCACGGTGTCGGCCGGGCTTTCGCCGGCGCCCCGGTCGTACGGCTCGCCGTGGCTCCTCGCGGTGCCGCTGACCTGCTGCTCCCCCACCGTGAGGAGGACGACCGGGGGCACGCTCCCGCGCTGAGGTCCGACCGGGGCCCCGCACGAGTTCGTCCCCGGCGCCCGGCCGGGTTCCGGCCCGGTCCGGGCGATCCCGGACGCGTACTTCAGGCCGGCCGCGGCGACGACGTCCGGACTCAGCACGGAACAGGCGTCGAACCCGGCGGCGGTGCCGGGCCCGGGCACCGCCAGGATGTCCACAGTGGCCGGTCCCGGGTCCGGTGTGGCCGGCGCGGCGTCCGGCACACCGATTCCCGAGATCAGCCCGTGCACCAACGGGAACAGGAAGATCACCAGCAGAACGGCGAGCGTCAGCAGGAACTTCCGGTTCCGCCCGCCGCGAGACAGCTCGGTCATTGGCTCCTCCCCCGGGACGATGAACCGCGGGTCAGCCTATTCCCGGCAGGTTTCCCGCTGCCGCGGGCCTCACGGACGCCGTCCAGCCGCCGAGCCCGGCGGCCACGCACGGACGGAACCGTCCTGGGAGGGCCGAGATGATCCCGGTCCTCCCAGGACAGTTCGGTACGAGGATCAGATCTTGCCCGCGGCCACGTCGGCGAGGGTCACGCGGGCGGACTTGTAGTTCACCACATAGTGCTTGGACGGTTCCGCCGAGGTGATCTCCTCGCGGATCGGCAGGCCGTTGTCGGCGTTGATGATGAGGACGTCCGTACTGCCGCCCAGGACGGCGGGGGGCGTGGTGAGGGTCAGCGCGGCCTGGCCGTCGACGTCGGTCCTGCCGACGATCATGTCCGGGATGGTCGCGTACAGCTTCAGCGCGCCCGCGCGGACCTCCGCGTCGGCGGCGTTGGTGAACAGCGCGTGTTCGGCGTTGCTCCACAGGTGGTTGTTGATGAGGTTTTCCAGGTCCTTGCCCGTCGGACGCGGTTTGGGGGCGGGGACCGGCTTGCCGATCTTGCGGAGCATCTCCGCGGTCTCCGCTTGGGCGTCCGCCCAGGCCTTGTCGGCCTCGGCCGGGCTCAGGCCGATTCCCAGGGCGTTGCCGGCCGCGGTGATCATCGCGATCCTGGCCTTGTCGACGTCGCCGTTCGCGGCGAGACGGGCCGCCGCCATCACCTTCCCGTCGTACGGCGTGGCAGGCTGGGCGTCGCCCTTGGCGACTGCGTCCACCAGGGTCTTCTCCGAGTCACCCGTGAACTGCTGACCCTTGTCGGTGTAGAGGGTGTAGTAGAGGTCCGGCTTGTTGTCCAGCCCGAACTTCGTGTTGACGATCAGCGATGCGTCTCCGGGCTGCGTGCCGGCCGCCTTGACCGCGGAGGCCAGCTTCACCAGCGGTGCCTCGGCCGCCTGCGGTACCCCGGCCGCCTGCGGGGCCGCGTCGGACGGGCCGGCCGGGACGCTGCCGCCGGACGTACTCATCACCACAGCCGCCGCGACGGCTGCCGCGCCCACGGCGGCGACGCTGACCTTGGGCCAGGAGAACCAACGCTTCGGTCGCACGACCGTGGCCACCGGCTCCTCCATCGCCGTCCGCAGTGCCGTGCGGGCACGGTCGTAGGCCTCGGGACCGGGGGACGGCACGTCACGCAGATTCTTCATGAGATCCATTTCATCCATGGGTTGTCTTTCAGGTTGTCGGGACTTGCAGCAGCGCGACCACTTCGGGGGCTTCACGCAATGCCTTGCGCGCCTGGTGCAACAGGCGGCGGGCCGTGCCGGCCGGGATGTCGAGCACCCGGCCGGCCTCGGCGACGGTCAGGTCCTCCCAGGCGACCAGGCCCAGCACTTCCCGCTCTTCCGGTTTGAGCCGGGCCAGTGCCCTGCCCAGCAGTGCCTGTGTGTCCACGCGGGCATCCACCGCCGGCCAGGGATCCCAGTCACTCGCCACGCCGGCCAGGTCCGACGCCGGCTCCTCGGCCGGTTCGGACCGCCAGTGCCGGCGCAGCCTGTTCAGCGCGACGCCGTACAACCAAGGCCTGGCTTCGGGATACGAACGGTCGTAGTTCGCACGGGATTCGTAAGCCGCCACCCACACATCGCCGAGCACGTCCTCGGCGGCCTGCCGCCCCACTCTGCGCGCCAGATAGTTCCCGAGCGCGGTCTCGTGCCGGCTGATCACTTCCACGAAGGCATCGGTGTCTCCGCCCAGCGACCGACCGATCAGTTCCGCGTCTGACGACATGAAGCTCCTCGGGTTTCGCTTCGCCCTGACACCCCGTCTTTGCCAACGCGCGCCCAAAGCGTTCAGGCTATGTCACCCCATGACGAACATCGCTGGTCAGGCGACGTGTGCGAGGTCGAAGTCCTGCGCCTTCGCCACCTTGCTGTTGCGCCTCAGGAAGCGGACGGCGTCGTCGAGGGTCGCGACGGTCCCGATGTGCGTGCGAAGACGCCCGCACCCGATCGACGATCTCTGCCGGCCGACTCGGAACGGACTCGACGACGAAGTCGATCGGGAGCCCCGTCGACCGGACGAGCCTCAACAGGCCCGACCACCGACACCAGCGTCCCGCCGGGCCGGATGGCGCTCGGTCCAGCGAGACCGGATGGCGCTCGCCGCCGAACCCCCGGGCCGGCTGCGTCACCACGGACCCGACCGCACCGGCGGCACCGTGCGCGAGAACGCTCTGCTCCGCCTGCAGACGACCGTGCTGAAGGCCGAGGGCCACTCCCACTCCGCGGAAACGAAGCCCGACGCATGCCCTTCGACGACGACGTCGTTGATCGCCGGCGTCGGCTCAGGCCGCTCCGCGAGCGTGATCCCCGCTGCCTCCGCGGCCTGATCCGTCGCGACTACCGGCCCACGGCCGCGAACGAACGAGTCGAGGCGCTGACCGAAAGGCACGCGAAGGCCGCCACGCGATCCAGCGGGCCGGGCTGGTGCGGCAGTTCGCCCTGCGGGTGCGGGTGTTCCGGAGATGTTGCGCAGGGAGGCGTCGACGCCCGGCGGCCGGCCGGCGCCGGCACGGATCGACCGCGGGATCACTCCCGGTGAGTGGCCGGGGGCGTCTCCTCTCCGTCGGCGAGGCGGTCGAGCCATTCGCCGAGGAGGTGCTGTTCGGCGCCGCTCAGTGTCGTCTGCTCGGGCAGGGCGGCACGCAGGGCTCGTGCCGCACCGGCAGGGCCCGGGTCCAGGACTGCGGAGTTCTCGGTGGTGACGGCCGTGACCATCGACTCCCGCATCGCGGTCAGCAGGGCCGGGTCGCGCCGATCTTCGGGTAGCGACAGCCAGGTGAGCACGGCGCCGCGCGCCGTGGCGTGGATGAGAGCGGCCGCGAGCTGCTCGCTTGCGCGCAGCCGTCCTGCGGCGGCGAGGCGGTGGATGCGCTTTTCCAGGACCTGCATGCCGGCCCGGAACGCGGCCGAAGTTGTGCCGCGCTTGGGTTCGCCGTACATCAACGCGTAGAGGGCGGGGTGGGTGAGACCGAACTCGACGGCGAGGTCCCAGCCCGCACGCAGGTCGTCGACGGGGTCGACGACCTGGTCACGCGGCGCCGCGCCGACGATTTTCGCCGCGAAGAACGTGGCGTACCCGTGTTCGGCCACCGCCTCGAGCAGTCCGTCCTTGTCGCCGAAAAGGCGGTAGATCGCCGGGGGCTGCACTCCGGCGGCTGCCGCGACGGCACGAGTGGTGACGGCGTCGCTGCCGTCGCGGGCGAGCAGGTTCGCGGCTGCCTCGATCACACGCCGACGACCATCGACCGCAGCTTCCGGCGCGGAGGAGGAGCTGTCATCCCGGGTCTGCGGGTCCATCTATCAATGATACTGCTTCTATGTGATCGATGGAAATATCTGTGATAACGTCTTACTAGTTCCATTGGAAACATGGCGAGCGCGCCACCAGGGCAAGAAGGCAGCAGATGGACAAGGAGCAGGAAATGCCGGAGAAGATCCGCATCGTCGGGCTTGAGGAGCACGTCGTCCTGCCGGTGCTGCAGGAGGCGTGGACCCGGGCGGGGCTGCCGCAGACCCCGCAGCGCGGTTACGGCGACGAGCCGTTCGCGCAGCGGCTGCGGGACGTCGGTGATCGACGCTTGGCCGACATGGACGACCAGGGAGTGGACGTGGCGGTGCTGTCCCTGGCCTCGCCCGGCGTGCAGAACCTCGCGCCAGCCGACGCTGTGAGCGTGGCGCGCGAGGCGAACGACGAGCTCGCCGCGGTCGTCGCCGGCAATCCGAAGCGGTTCCAGGCGCTCGCGGCCATCCCGACGCCCGATCCGAAAGCGGCGGTGGCGGAGCTCGAGCGCGCGGTTTCGCAGTTCGGCTTTCGCGGAGCGATGCTGTACGGCCGCACGGGCGACAAGCTGGCCGACGCGCCGGAGTTCGACGACCTCTATGCGGCCGCCGCGCGGCTGCGGGTGCCCCTGCACTTCCACCCGCAGACCCCGGTCCAGCCGGTCCTCGACGCGTACTACTCGGGGCTGGGCGGTGTCGGCATGGGACTGGCAACCGCGGGGCTGGGCTGGTACTACGACCTCGGCGTCCAGTACCTGCGCATGATCTTCTCCGGCGTGTTCGACCGCCACCCCGAGCTCCAGGTGATCGCCGGGCACTGGGGCGAGGTCATCCTCTTCTACCTGGACCACACCGGAATCATGGCGCCCAACGCCGGTCTGGAGCGGCCGCTGGCCGACTACTTCCGGCAGAACTTCTGGGTGGCGGGCAGCGGCACGGTGAGCGAGCGCTACCTGAGGTGGACCGCGGAGGTCATCGGGACCGCACGCATGCTCTATTCGACCGACTACCCGTACACGTTCGGGACGCGGCCGGGCGGCTTCCCGTTCCTCGACACGAGCGGCGGCGTGGCGCGGTCGTTCCTCGAACAGGCGCCGTTCACCGCGGAGGAGAAGGCCGCCATCGGGTCCGGCAACTGGGAGCGGTTGACCGGGCACGTCGTGGCGAATCCCGGACAGCGGTCGGCGGTCTGACCCGGTTCCGCGAGTTTACCGAACGCGGCAAGCCGGCGCTGCCCGCATTTGTGCCGTGGCAACCGAAAGTGGATCCCTGAAGGGAAAGAACCACCATGACAGTCGACACCGGCGTTCACGCCACCACCGACGGCCCCACTGCGTTGGCTGATCGGATCGGACGCGGGCTGCTGGCCCTCTGCGGGGTCGCTACCCTCGGCGCCTTCGCGCTGGGGATCGGGATCATGGCCACCGTGCCGCCCGAGCGTCTGATGTCGGAAGCGTGGCGGACGTTCGCCTACCTTGTCTTCGCCGGGCTGTATGCCATGCTCCTCGCGGCACCACGCAGACAGCGGGGCCCCTGGGAACTCGTGTTCGCACACAAGATCGCCATCACCATTTTCGCCGTCACGGCAGGCGATACGCCCGATGCGAAAGCGACCTGGCCGATCGACCTCGCTCTCGTAGTGGCGACCGGACTGGCCTACGCACTGTGCCGCGGCTGGTACGGCTGGCGATCGACCACGCTCGTTCCGAGCCGATAGGCGCCGCTCGTGGAAGCGCAGCCCTTGGCACCGGCCTGGAACATACCTACGCGCCGAGACTTCGCGGCTTGCAGGTTGACGGCGTCACGGTGATCGTGGCCGGTCGGGCAACTCCTGGGCCGACCGGCTCGACGGGCAGCCGGTCACCTTCGAAGCCAACGCCTACGACCCCGGCTGGAGCGCGATCGTCACCGGGGTAGCTGCCGTCATCACGGACGTCGTAAGCGAGCCGGATTTTCCAGGAGGTATCGAGGTTGCTGCTCGCGCCGGGTGTCGAAGAGGACGTGATCAAGTTCTTGGTGTCCTCGAACAGTCCCCAGCGCTCATCTGCGGAGTATGCGGTGTGTCGGCGCGAAGACCTGACGCGCATAGTCGTCCAGCGAGCGCGGAACATGGCCGGTGAGCCGCTCCACATCGTCGGTGACGCCGTCGAAGACGTCGGCGCGTACGAAGCCGAACAGGTCCATCATGTGCTCGACCCACGCGTCGGGGCGTCCGGAGCGGGCGAAATGCGCCCGGTGGGCCTCGAGGCCGGCGTCGATGTGGCGGATGGCGCGTCCCGACGCCTTCGACAGTGTGCCGGCGACCTCCGCGAAGGTCAGGGAACGAGGTCCGGTGAGGTTGTAACCGTGGCCGTGGTGGCCGTCCGTCGCCAGGACCGCGACGGCCGCGTCGGCGACGTCGCGGGCGTCGACGAAACCCGCGCGATGGGTGCCGCTTCCCGCGTACAGTTCGTCGTCGTCGCGGATCGCCCTGGCATACACCGCGTCGTCCTCGTCGAAGTTCTGCATCAGCCAGTTGGGACGCAGGATCGTCCAGTTCCGGCCCGACTCCCGTACTGCCTGTTCGACCCGCGCGCGCGGAGCAGCCGCGGGAGCCTTGTCGACCCCGAAGGCGGACATCAGGACCACGTGCTCCGCCTGCGGGGCGGCTGCGATGAGGCGCGCGATCAGCAAGGCCGCGTCGTCGAGGACGTCAAGTCCCTTGAGGAACAGGGCGTCGGCGCCGGCGACCGAATCCGCCCACGTCGACTCGTCGGTCCAGTCGAACCGCACCGGGTCGACGTTCGCTGTGGGCACCCCCGGATGCCGGCTCGCCGCCCGCACCGCAAGACCCGCCGCGGCGAGCGCGGCTGTCACGCGCTTGCCCGCCTTACCGGTGGCTCCTTCGACCCATACCGTCTTCATGGTCGTCTCCAGTTCATTGATATGGCCGAGCCCGGCCGGAATCCGGGTCTGCGAGCGATGGTGGACCTGCCCGGCGCCGAGCTGCACGAGGCGCCGCCCGGGGCCGCGGCCATGACACCGTCTCTTGTGGACGCTCTGCTGGGGTATCTGCTCCGCGCACGGACGTCCGACTCCGGCGCCGGGAACAGGGCGACGAGCTGGTCGCGCGACGCTTCGTGGCGCCGCCCCGGTCACCGCATCCGGCCCGGATCGTCGGGGAAGCCTGCCGCGGCGACCAGTTCCGGGTCGAGGTAGGCCGTGATCGACGTCAGGTGCGTGGTGTCGGTGGTCAGCACGGCCAGCCCGAAGGGCCGGAACGGGGTGCCGGTCCGCTCGCGGTAGTAGGCCACGGCGGCCGGCTGGTCGTTCGCGACGGTCGGGAACATCCGGTAGAGCCCGGGTGCGGTGAGCACGTGCTCGGCCAGGAACGGGACGCACGAGCGCTTCCCGGTCAGGGACAGCCCGGAGGGGATCACCTCGAGGGTCGCGTCGTCGCGCAGCAGCCGGGTCAGCACCGCGATGTCGGCGGTTTCGAAGGCGGCGATGTAGGAGTTCAGGACCTCACGCGCCGCGGGCGAGTCCGGCTCGGCGACGTTCTCCGGCGTCGGCGTCAATTCGTCGAGCCGGGCACGGGCGCGTTGGATGGCGCTTTTGACCGCCGGCACGCTCGTGCCCAGCACCTGGGCGATCTCGGTGGCCGGCATGGCCAGCACTTCGCGCAGCAGGAACGCCGCGCGTTGCCGCGCCGGCAGGTGCTGAGCGCTGGCGACGAGGGCGAGCCGCAGCATCCTGCGTCGTTCGGCGACCTGCGCCGGGTCGCCGAACCATGGGGTGAGCCACAGGACCTCGGCCGCGGGCAACGGCACGTCCGGGTCGTCGCCCGGGGTGCCGAGGCCGGCGGGCAGGACGCGGCGGCCCCGTCCCTGCAGCGCCGTGAGACACACATTCGTGGCGATCCGGTACAGCCAGGTGCGCACCGATGACCGTTCTTCGAAGGAGGCGCGGCTGCGCCAGGCCCGCAGGTAGGTTTCCTGCACCAGGTCTTCGGCCTCGTGCGCCGAACCCGTCATGCGATAGCACAGAGCCACCAGTTCCGGCCGGTAGTCCTCGAGGTCGTCCCAGATGTCCGGCACGTCGGTCATCCTCGTCGCGGCCGGTAGCGCAGGGACACCAGGCCCGGGTCGGCGCCCGGCCCCGCGTCAAGCAGTTCCCAGGTGCTCGACGCGCCGCCAGGGCCGGAAAAGAAGTCGCCGTCGGGGACGATCACGGGCACGACGATCACCGCGAGCTCGTCGACCAGCCCGGCCGCGGTGAGCGTCTGCCCGAACCGGCCGTGCCCGTAGACGATGAGGTCCGCACCCGGCTCCCGCTTCATCTGCGCGACGGTACCGGCGATGTCGGTGCCGAGCACGGTGGTGTTGGACCAGCGCGGCTCTCGCAGCGTCGAGGAGAACACGTACTTCGGCATGGCGTTGAGGTGGGCGGCGTAGTCGCCGGGGGTATCCGGCCACTGCCGCGAGAAGATGTCGTAGGTCCGCCGGCCCATCAGCATCGCCGAGCTCTCCTGCAGCGCCCTCAGCGACGCTGTCGCGCTGCCCGGGCCGAAGTAGGGCGCGGCCCAGGCCAGCGGTTCGCTGATCACGCCGTTGAGCGATACCAGGGTGCTGAGCACCAGCCGTCGTGAAGAGTGCGTCGTCATGGAGGGTCAGACCTGGCCGGGTCCGAAAAAGAATCGGTCCGGCCCCGATTCCTTCGCAGACCGCCGCCGGTCAGACCGGCCATGAAACTCAGCTACTACCTGCCGACCGGCACGACCCACGAGTTCGCCGGCTACACCGACCCGATCGCCGCGTTCGCCAAGCTCCTGGACCTGGCCAAGGTCGCCGACGAAGTCGGGTTCACCACCATCTGGGCTCCCGATCACTTCATCCCCTTCGGCCCGTCCGGGTCCTACGTGTTCGAGGCCTGGACCACCCTGGCCGCGCTGGCCCGCGAAGTCGGCACCGCCTGGCTCGGGCAGCTGGTCACCGGCAACGGCTACCGCAACCCCGCTCTGCTGGCCAAAATGGCCTCCAACCTCGACGTCGTCTCCGGCGGGCGGCTGACCTTCGGGATCGGCGCCGGCTGGTACGAAGACGAGTACAAGGCGTTCGGCTACGACTTCCCCGGCGCCGGCGAACGCCTGCGGCGGCTGGAAGAGGCCCTGCAGATCATCCAGGCGCTGTGGACCGGGACCCCGGCCACCTTCGACGGCCGGTACTTCAGCACCGACGGCGCGGTGAGCCAGCCGACCGGGGTCCAGGCGCCACACCCGCCGGTGATGATCGCCGGCGGAGGCGAGAAGGTGACGCTGCGGCTGGTCGCGATGTACGGCGACCTCTGCAACGTGCAGGAGCCCCCCGACGAGGTGCACCGCAAGTACGAGGTCCTCGCCCGGCACTGCGAGACGGCCGGGCGTGACTTCTCGGACATCACCAAGACCTCGACGAGCTATTGCATCATCGCCGACACCGACGAGGAAGCCCGTGCCGCGGTACCGCCCTGGGCGCCGCTGGTGTTCCCGGGCGTGCTGGCCGACTACGGCCTGATCGGCACCGTCGACACGATACGCAAGCGGTTGGACGGCTACCGCGCCGCCGGCGTGGACGAGCTGATCGTCGGGTTCCAGAACGCGCTCGACACCGACACGCTGCGAACCTTCGCAAACGAGTTCATCACCACCTGATCGGCGATTTCACGGCACACGCCCGGGTCCCGGCGCGAGCAACGTCATCGCGCCGGGCCCGAGCTTTTCTCGCTCGATTCACACACAACGCCTTGCGGTGGCTCACGTAGGTCGACGCGGCGTAGAGGGCGGGATCGGCGCGTGCGGTGGTCGCGGCGGTCATCGCGCGGCTTGCTCGACGAGTTCGGTGCCGCCGGCGCGCGAAAAACGGAAGCGCATGGAGGGAGAGCCCTTCCGGGGGAAGAGTGCACCCCGCCCCGCCGGATCGCGGCGGGGCCGGGGCATCGGGCGGGTCAGCGGCCGTAGGCTTCGAGCAGCCGCAGCCACACCTCGCTGACGGTGGGAAAAGCCGGGACCGCGTGCCAGAGCCGGTCCAGCGGGACTTCCCCGACTACCGCGATCGTCGCCGCGTGCAGCATTTCCGCGACGTCCGGGCCGACGAGGGTGAACCCGACGATCACCTTGCGGTCCTCGTCGACGACCATCCGGGCGTGTCCCCGGTAGCCCTCGGCGTGCACGGCGGAGCCGGCGGTGGCGGCCAGGTCGTAGTCGACGACGCGGATCCGCAGCCCGGCGGCCTCGGCCTTGGCCGCGGTGAGGCCCACCGAAGCGATTTCCGGGTCGGTGAAGACGACCTGCGGCACCGCGCGTTCGTCGGCGGTCGCCGCGTGCCGGCCCCACTCGCCGTCGTCGACCGGTTCGCCCTTCGCGCGTGCCACGATGGCGTCGCCCACGGCGCGAGCCTGGTACTTGCCTTGGTGCGTCAGCAGAACACGCCGGTTCACGTCCCCGGCGGCGTAGAGCCAGCCGTCCGCTCCGAGTACCCGCATCGTGCTGTCGACCGTGAGCCAGGCACCCGGCTTCAGGCCGGCGCTCTCCAGCCCGATGTCCTGGGTGTTCGGCGTGCAGCCGATCGCGACGAGCAGTTCGTCGGCGTCGAGCTGCTCGCCGTCGGTGAGCGTGATCGACACCGTGCCGTCTTCGTTGCGCTTGACGGAGCCGGCCTCGGCACCGATGCGGACCGAAACCCCCTTCTCCTCCAGCGACTCCGCGACGCGTTCGCCCACGAACGGCTCGTCGAGGTGCAGCACGCCGTCCCGGGCCAGCATCGTCACCGACGACCCCAGCTCGCTGAACGCGGTCGCCATCTCCGAAGCCACCACCCCGCCGCCGATGACGGCGAGCCGGCCCGGGACCTCCTTCGCCGCGACGGTTTCCCGGCTGGTCCACGGCTCGGCGGCACGGAGGCCTTCGATGTCCGGGACCAGTGCGCTGCTGCCGGTCGCGACGATCACCGCGTGCCGCGCGGTCAGCGTCGTGGTGGTGCCGTCGGCGCCGGTCACCTCGACGACCCGGCTCCGGTGATCCGGCCGTGGCCGCGGTAGAGCGGGATGCCGGCCGACTCGAGCCAGGACACCTGCCCCCCGTCGTTCCAGTGCGAGGCGAAGGAGTCGCGACGCCGGAGCACCGCCGCTACGTCGAGCTCACCGGTCAAGGCTTCCCGCGCGCCGGGCACCTGCCGGGCGGCGCGCAGCGCCGCCCCGCTGCGCAGCAACGCCTTGGTCGGCATGCACGCCCAGTAGGAGCACTCGCCGCCGACCAGTTCCCGCTCGACGATCGCGGCGGTCAGCCCGCCCTGGACGATCCGGTCGGCGGCGTTTTCCCCGACCGGGCCCGCGCCGATGACGACGACGTCGTAGGTGCTCATGTCAGTTCGCCTTGGCGGCGCGGCCGAGCCGGATCGCCGAGACGAGGAAGAAGACGCCGCCGAGCACGGCGTAACCGGCCACATTGGCCAGTGACGGGTTCGCCGCGGAGGCGCCGATGACGAAGCTCGCGCCGGCCAGCACGGAGATGCCACCGCTGAGGATCATCGGCCACTGGCCACCCATCTTGCGGCGCCGGACGCCGACGATCAGCTGGACCACCCCGGCCACGATCGCCCAGGCCCCCCACACCCGCAACACTCCCGCCACACCGGACGCGGACGCGACGCCGATCCCGATGGCCGCGAGCAGGCTGACCGCCATGTTCACGTACAGCGCCGTCACCGACCCGCCGCCCTTCGACGAGCGGGCGTCCACAATGGCCGAGCCCACGTCGAACAGCGGGTACCCGACGGCCAGGACGACGCCGACCGCCCCCAGCCCCGACTTGGTCGTCAGGAACACCAGGACCGCCCACACGATGGCGAACGCGAAGCGCACGAAGTACAGCCGGCGCAGAGCCGGGGCGAACCCACCTACGGCGGGCGAGTCGACAGTAGTCACCATGATCCTCTCCAGGCTGCGGGGAACCTCCCCGACAAGACCGAACGTTCTATCTCACGTCAGCATGGTGGGGTGGCCGCGCACTGTCAAGACAGAACGTTCTTTCCGATTCCTTACGCGCGAGAGAGGACCACCCCGATCGCCCACGGCGGCCGAGGTGTCGGCTCAGTTACCGAGCTCCGACCTGCCGATCCGCTACTTCGAGGCGGAGTCGATGCGGTGCTGCAGGATCCCGTCGACGCCTTGCAGGAACGTGTCGCAGACGCCGGCGGGGTCGGCCAAGCAACCCGAGACCATCGCGCCGTCGCGCAGCATCACGAAGTGCCGTCCCGCGAGTTCCGGCGGTGTGTCGCCGACCTGCGCGAGCAAGTCCGTGACGATGTTCAGGAACCACTCGCGGTGCGCGAGGACGGCTTGGTGCACGGGGTGCGTGGGATCCGGGTATTCCGCGACCGCGTTGAGGAACGCACAGCCGCGGAACCGGGCGGAGCGGATGCCATCGGCGATCGATCCGGCGATGGCCCGCAGCTTGTCCGCGGCCGAAAGGCCGCCGACCAGAACCTTCCCGAACCCTTCGCGCTCCATCTCGTGCACACCCTGCAAATACGCGACGACGAGGTCTTCCTTGCCGGGGAAGTGCCGGTACAGCGTGGCGCGGGTGACCTGCGCCTCCGCGACGATCCGGTCGATCCCCACGGAGTGCAAACCCTCCGCGTAGAAGATCCGGGTGGCCGTCGCGAGCAGCCTCGACCGCGCTTCGGACACCTGGCCTCGAGTGTTGCGCACCATCCGCTCGAGGGTAACAGATAGAACGGTCGGTATCGAACGTGCGCGCCCCTCCCCCGCACGCCAGGCAAGCGACCCGGCCGCGCTCGGGCCGGCCCCGGAGTCGGCACTCGCCCCGACCTCGGGCGGATCCGCACTCGGCTCGACCGGCCGACCACGGACCCGCTGCGGCAGCTCGAGGTCACCGTGCCGGTGCGCTCGCGGCCGGTTTCCTGCACCGCCGGGCGCTCGGTACCGGTTCTCGGCCGGTCAGGGCTCGATCCCCGCGACGCGGAGCCACACCACCCGGCACGTCTCGGAGGCCTGATCGAGCGCTTCGGGAGAAACCACCGACGCGTGGTAGGACGTGCGCTCGATCATCCAGCACACCGCCCCCGCGACGGCCTGTGCGGCGGCGGGCCCGGCGCGGTCCGGGACACCTGCCTTGTCGAGAAAAATCGACACTGTGTCGAGGATGGCGGCCGAACCGGTCACTGATCGGCGGGCGCCAAGGCCGTGCCCAGGTTTTCCACCGCGAGGTACGGGTTGAGGTGCGGGTGCCTGCTGCCGACGGCGACGTCCCGCCAGAACCGCTGCAGCACGTTCGACGTCGCGAAACCACTGGGACCGTGCAGGTCGAGCATCCGCTCGACGGCGGCCCGGCAGTCCCGCCCGGCGCCGGCGAGGGCCATGCGCAGCCGCGGGCCGTCCGCCGGGGACAACTCGGCCGAGCTCGCCTCGCGGGCGACCTCGAGCATCGTCTTCTCGGCGCGGTCCACCAGGTAGCCGGCCTCGGCCAGCCAATGACGGGCCCCCGCCGACTCCCCCATGCGCGAGTAGGCGGTCATGAACGGTTTGCGGTCCGAGGCGAACATCGCGATGACGACGTCGAGCGCCCCCTGGGCGGCACCCACCACCGGACCGAGCACCGTGGTGGCGTACAGCATCGCGTCTCCCAGGGGGAACGGTGACGCCGCCGCGATCCGCGCGGCCGGCACGAGGACGCCGTCGGCGACCAGGGTGTGGCTGCCGGTGCCGCGCATGCCGGCCATGTCCCAGGTCCGCTCGACGACGAGGTCGGCCGTCGGCACCAGCGCGAAGGAGAACTCGCCGTCGACCAGCACCGCGAGCGTGGCCCAGACCGCGTCTTCACAGCCCGAGACGTTCGGCCAGCGGCCGGTGACGCGCACCCCGTCCGGTACCCGCTCGCCCCGCGCGCCGGGCACCCCCGAACCGCAGAAGAGCGCGTCCGGATCGGCGAAGAACTCCGGCGTCGCGGAACCGGGGAAGAAGCGAACGGCAAGGCTCTTGGAGGTGACGCAGGTCCCGGCGATCCACGCGGTGGACGGGCAGGCCCGGCCGAGGCCGGTCAGCCGGCGCGCGATGGTCTCCGCGTCCGCCCATTCCCCGCCGTGCTCCCGCGGTGTCCGCCAGGCGAAGACGCCGTCGTCGCGCAGTGCGGCCAAGCCTTCGCCGGCCGGCCGCTCGTTCTGTTCGACTTTTCCGGCGTGGGCGCGCAGGAGGTCCGTGGTTCCGGCGTTCGCGTATTCGATCACTCCACCGACTCAAGCACCGGGCGCTCCCGGCGTGCCATGCGCCGGCGGCACCGGTTCATACGCGGCTGTGCGCCGGTAGCATCGCCAATATGGACCTGATCAGCGAGGTGATCCGCACCGTGCGGGTCGGAAGCGCCGGCGCTCGCGTGATCAAGCAGCCTTCGGCGGGCCTCAGGTTCGCCGCGTTCGACGGCAGCGGGTTCCACATCATCACGCGCGGCACCTGCTGGCTGATCGGCCACGACGAGCCCGTTGCCCTGCGCCCGGGCGACATCGTGCTCACCTCGTCCGGCGCCGAGCACGGGCTCAGCCAGGAACCCCGCGCGCTGGCGGACATCCCGCTGTTCGAGCTGGGCGCGCCTCCGCCGGCCCCGGAGCCCGCGGCCTTCGAGTTCCTGTGCGGGGCCTACCGGCTCGACCACGGCCACGCGCCCCAGTACCTGCGCGCGCTGCCCGACCTCATCGCGCTGTCGCCGGACTACGACCGCCACCCGGAGCTGCGCTCCCTGATCGACCTCCTCCTCACCGACGTCTCGGCGGCCCGGCCGGGCTCCGGCGCGACGCGGCGGGCGCTGCTGGACCTGGTCCTCGTCCAGGTCCTCCGCCAGTGGCACGAGCGGGACACCGCCGCCGGGTGGCCGGAGGTCGCCCACCCGGGGATCGCGGCCGCGCTGCGCGAGATCCACGAAAACCCGCACCGGCCGTGGACGGTGGGCCGGCTGAGCGAGGTCGCGGAGATGCCCCGCACCGCATTTTCCCGGCTGTTCACCACCGCGGTGGGCCGGCCGCCGATGAGCTACCTGACCGGCTGGCGGCTCGGCCAGGCCGCCCGGCTGCTCCGGGAAACCGACGCCGCACTGGCGACCATCGCCCCGCGGGTCGGGTACTCGACCGAGTTCGCTTTCTCGGCGGCTTTCCGCCGCGAGTACGGCGTCTCGCCGGGACGCTTCCGCAGTGCACCGCCCACCCTCACCGCCGCCGACGTTCACTGATCGTCCAGGAGCTGCGCGAGCTGCCTGTCGAACTCCCGCGGGTCCTTGCTCAGCGACGCCTTGACCAGCTGCGTGAACTCGTCGACCACGACCTCGGCTTCACCGGCCGCCACACCGTCGAGCGTGCGGCGGGCGACCTCGGCCGGGTCCATCTTGGGCACGTCGAGGTCCTTCACCATGTCGGTGTCGGCCGCCCCGAGGTGCACCGAGGTGACGAGGGTTCCTTGGCCGGCCAGTTCCTGGCGCAGCGCGTTGCTCATGCTCCAGACGGCGGCCTTGGACACCGCGTAGGCGCTGCTGCCGGGGAAGACGAACCAGGACGCCGAGGAGGCGATGTTCACGATCGCGCCGCCGCCGTTCGCCGCGAGGACCGGCGCGAAGGCGCGGACCATCGACAGCGTGCCCCAGAAGTTCACGTCCAGCGCGGCGCGGACCGCACGCAGGTCGCCGAGCAAGGCGCCGCCGCCGATCCCGGCGTTGTTGACGAGCAGGTCGACGTCGCCGGCCACCCGGGCCGCGGCGGCGACGGCGTCCGGATCGGCGATGTCGAGGGCGAGGACCTCGACGCCGTCGAGATCGACGGCTTCGGGACGGCGAGCGGTCGCGTAGACCTTGGCGCCGCGCTCGGCGAGCTGGGCGGCGAGGTGGCGGCCGATGCCGCGGTTGGCTCCGGTGACGAGCGCGGTGGCTCCGTGGATGTCCATGCACCGTACGCTAGAACCTGACGTCAGCGTGAGGATCAAGCCCGGAATGCGCGGAGGTGCCATGCGGATCGGAGAGGTGGCCGAACGTGCGGGGGTCAGCGTCCGTGCGCTGAGGTATTACGAAGAGCAGGGTCTCGTGCTCGCCGGCCGCGGTGCGGGCGGCCACCGGCAGTACCCCGAGTCCGCCGTGGAGCGGGTGAAGTTCATCCAGCTCCTCTACGCGGCCGGGCTGACGAGCAAGGCGATCCTCCCGATCCTGCCCTTCCTCGAGACCCTCGTCACGACCCCGCGGATGGCCCGCCTCCTCGAAGACGAGCGCGACCGGCTGCGCGTCCGGATCGGCGACCTGACGAGGGCGCACGACCGGCTCGAGGAGCTGATCCGCCTCGCCGCCGAGTACCGGGATTCTCCCGCGACGTGCTCGGCGAGCGCGGGGTAGCTTCTCCGCGGCGTCCGTACCCTCCGGCGGCAGGAGGATCCGGATCCTCAGCCCCGCGTCGGGCAGCACGAGCAGCCGGCACCGCAAGCGGATGATCCCCACCGCGGGGTGGTGAACGTGCTTGAGGTCGGCGTGCCGGACGGCCGGGCACTGGCCATCCTGTCACCCCGGGAGCGCGAGGTGCTGCGGTTGATCGCGGCCGGCCTGGCGGACACGGAGATCGCCGAGGAGCTGGGGCTCGGCTTCGAAACGGTTTCCGGCATCCTGACCAAACCGGACCTGCGGGACCGGGTCCAAGCGGTCGTGTTCGCGTACCGGACCGGCTTCGCCACAAGTGCCGAGTCGTGATCCCGCAGGCGGCTTCTACGCCGGCGGGTCGGCGATCCGGCCGAGCACGTCCGGGTCGTCGGGGTCGTCGAACCAATAGCCGTTTTCCCCGAGGTAGCGGAACTGGACGGCGACGCCGGCGGCTACCTCGACACTGACGGAGCGGCGTCCGATGGTGCGGGGTTGCAGGTGGTGCTGGCCGGGAGTCCAGTCGTTGAACGAACCCACCACGCTGACGCGGCCGGGCGGCTCGTCGGTGGGCAAGCTGAAGACGATGCGCTTCGCGCCGCTTCCGTCGCGGCCTCGGCAGATCTTGATCACTCCGCGGTAGCCCTCTCAGTGTGTCTGTCGGAGTCCGGGCGCTCAACGCTGAGCGCATCCATGATGCCATCCCGTCGTCGCCGATCACCGCCGCCGACACCGTGATCACTCGATCGAACGTCCACCGCCGCGACGCGGTGTCACCTCGCCTGCGAGTGGTCCGCCGCGTGCGCTGCTGCCGACATCCGGACGGGTGAACCCCACCTCCCTCGGCCCAGCCGTCCCGCTCCGGCCGCCGCTGTCCCGCGACGATGGTCCCGCTGCACCGTCTTCACCCCGCACCGCGAGGGCGGCCAGCCAGGTCGCCCCCTCGATCGCCCCGGATCCCTCCAGTGCCACGGTCAGCTCAGGTCGACCAGGTACGCCTGGAGGCCCGCGCCGGCCTGGCGGAAGCGCTCGCGCCCCGGGCCGAACGCGAAACCCACCCACCGGACCGCGAGGCGATCAGCCGGCAAATCGCCCCCCTTCTGCCAGGCCGCCGTCGCCGCGCCACGGCCCTCGGCGCCGTCCCGGATCGGGCTACTGCCATTCGCTACCCGCTACAGAACAACGTCTCCCGAAGGGACCGTGGTCGCGGCGTTCACCGGACGTGCGTTTCCATCTCGCCTCCATTCCATGCGCTGGAATCGACCTCGACGCTACAATCGGGATCGCCCGCGGTCATGACGGCCGAGCGGGGGTCAAGACGGTCTCAGCGAACGACAAGCCCAGAGCGCGACCTCGACGGAAGTCCTGCCACGGCGCCCAGTCTTCGACCGGCTGGTCAGCTCTCGGATCGGTTGGCCATCGAACGGTATTCACCGATTTCGTCGGCCCGGATGAGACCGTCCTGGATCGCCCGCGCGAGAAGAGCGTCCTTCGTCGTCGCACGCCGGCCGACAGCGGCGTACTTGGTCCTGGCTCGGTCGATGTACTGCTTGACGGTGGCTTCGCTGATCCCCATCCGCCGGCCGACGGATGCCTTCGACATCCCCTGGAACCAGTACTTGAGTGCGGCGATCTCCTGTTTGGACAGAGCAGGGCGGACCGGCCGGTCGTCGGCGATCATCGCGCCCGCGCTGGAGGGCGTCACATAGGGACGGTCAGCGGCCACAGCCACGATCGTCTCCACACAGTGCTCGCGGCTCTCGTCCTTCTCCAGGAACTCCGCGCCCGCGTCAAGGACGGCCAGGACGTTTTCGGGCTCGGAGTGTGCGGAGAACACCACCACGCGACGCCCGGCACCGGTCAGCTCCGCGATCCGGTCGACGATGAGCGTGCCGCGCAGGTTGAGGTCGACCAGCAGGACGTCGGAGTTGCCGCCGGGGCCACGGAGGACCTCGTCGACGTCAGCTCCGCTGGCCACCACGCGCACTCGCCGTCCGGGGTCGCGGTCGACCCAGGCCCGAACCCCGTCGATCACGACCTCGTGGTCTTCGATGATGGCAACGGTGATCTGCCGGTCCAGCTGGTTTGCACCCACAACGACTCCCCCTCCCGTTGGCACTCCACCCGGACCTGCCCGGCCGCCGTCGGTGCCAGAGAAATATCGGCATCGGCGATGACGCTCACTTGAACTGCTCCCCCGTCGCCCAAGATCGTGACCCTGGCGTGGGTGCGCGCCGAGCCCAGCACCTCGACCACCGGCTCGATCAGGTCCCGCCGAGCCTGCACCGGCACCGGTGGCATCTCACCGGACACGCTCATCCGCACCGGCACACCCCGGCTCTCGGCCACGTCGAGGCACGCGCGCACCTCGTGCAGCAGCGGATCGGGCACGTCGTCGGCCTCCAGGAACAGCCGGCGGAGCCGAGCCGCTTCGATCGCACACTGGCGCTGCACGGCCGGGTCGACCGGGTCGCTGGTCCCGTCGGCCAGACCCGCCAGGGCCACCGCGGCGGTGCGCTGCAGGAATTCGTGCCGCTGCAAGCGAGCGGCGTGCGCCTGTTCGGCGGCCATGCGCCGCGTTTCCACTTCGGCCCGCGCCGTGGCCGCGCCGACCGCGCCATCGACGATCCGGCTCTGGGTGCGCACGCCGTACGCCAGCGCGATCTGCAGCGCGGCCGATCCGGCCAGGCTCGTCAGCACGAACGCGACGTCCTGGAGGCTGGGCTCCGCCAGCAGGACCATGGCGATCGTGGAGGCGGCGCCGTTGCCGATCAGCACCGCGGCCAGCGGCGCGGCCGAGCGTCCCCAGCTGGCCAGGACGCCAAGCCAGCCGACCGCTCCGAACGCCCAGTTTTCGAAGCCGATCACCCGGCCGTCCGCGTTGACCACGACCACCACGCTGATGGTCAGGGTCAACACCACCCCCAGCCACGGCCGGCGCACCACCCCGTCGCGGAGCAGCTGGACCGCGGCGGCCACGATCAGCGCCGTGAACAACGCCCACATCAGGGGCGAGACCCAGATCCACCGGAAGTCCGGCCACTTCAGCAGCACTGCGGCGGTGTCGAAACCGCCGTGCCACAGCCCCGCCATGCACACAGTCGCGATGATGGTCCCCCGCTGGTACCGGGCGGCGAGGGACGAGCTCGAGTCGTCAGCCATCGGTCCGCCACCTGAGCGTGACCACGGTCCCGTGCCCCGGGCACGAGTCGACAACGGCGTCGCCCCCGATCGCGGCCAACCGGCCCACCACGGCTTCGCGCACACCGTACTTGTGCGCCGGCACCCTCGACTGATCGAAGCCCCGGCCGGCGTCGGACACCGTCACCACGATCTCGCCGGTCCCCTCCGTCAGCACCAGCGACGCGTGCTCGACGCCGGCGTACTTGCGCGCGTTGACCAGCGCCGCGCCCGCGGCCCAGGCGAAGGCGTCGGCGACGTCCGCCGGGGCCTCGCAGGCGGCGAGATCCATCCGCACCCCCGTCGACCAGCCCGCGCGGGCCGGTGCGTCCTGCAGCAGACGATCGAGCCGCACCGGCCCGTGACCAGTGCCGTCGACTTCGCGAAGGGCCGACACCACCTCCAGGTCGGCACGAGCTTGAGCGCGCAACCGGGCCGAGGAGGAGGTGATGGCACCGGACCCGACCATCGTCAGGGTGGCCAGCACGGTGTCGTGCAGCCGCCGGTCGGCTTCGCGCTGTTCGGCCCGGCGGAGCTGGTCGACACGGGCGCGGGCGCGGCTGTCGTGGAAGTCGGCCAGTTCTGTGTCGGCCGCGCGCCCGACTCGCCGCAGAAGGGCCATCAGGACCAGGCCGCACAGGTTCTGCAGCAAGTACACCCCGGCCTGCGCGATTCCGGCCCCCGGCACCGCCGCGAGCACCTGGCCGCTGACGTAGGCCGCGATGACCACCATTCCGCCCGCGATTCCGACGGCGGGCCGCACGCCGATGTGGCCGTAGATGACGCGCACACCGATGAGGACCGCGATCCAGGAAACACCCGTCGGCAGGGCCTCCGGCGACACCAGCTGACCCTGCAGCAGGCAGAGCCCCACGACCTCGGCCAGGTCGATCGCCATCAGCCAGGTGGTGATTCTCCGGCGCACGGCGCGCCGAACGAAGAACAACGACCAGATGAGGTTCACCGTCGCGGCGACCAGGGTCATAGCCACGATCGGCGTCCGATCCGCATCGAGTACGCCGGCGAAGGCGCCGGTTACCCCGAGCGAACCGCGCACGATGGCCGCGCACCGGAACAGCACCCGGTTCATCGCACGGCTGGCATCGCCCTCCCCCGTCGTGCGCCCTCCGCCCACCGGCACCTCCGCCTCGAACAAGAGGCTAATCGCCGTGGCGGGGATGTGAAGACAGCCATTCGGCTGTCATGACGACGCAGGACACCCGCCCCATGCTCGGCACGACCGGCACCAACGCCGGAACACACGGAAGGCGAAACAGTGCGCAGCAAAATCAGATCGGTACTGACAGCCGCCGCGGTGGTGGCGGCCGCCCCTCTCGCGAGTACCGGCGTCGCCCAAGCAGGCGTCGTCGGCGGCATCAGCGTGGAACAGTTCTGCCAGGGCTGGTACGGCCCGTCCTGGCACGCGGTCGTCCGGATCAACAACATCAACGGGTGGCGCTGCACTTCGGGCGGCACCGACAAAACCGTCAACTTCACCACCGCCTGCGCCCAGCAGCGTTCGACGCCGTACTGGGGATACAACGACTACTACAACCCTTACACCATCTTCTGCTATACGTGACTCACTCTTGCACGCACTCGGAACGACCGCCGCCGAGCAGGGAAGCCGAACCACCAAAGGCCCTTGGTTCGATCTTCCCTCTGTCGCAAGAGGAATGATCGACCAAGGGCGTCACTCAGGATCGACTAGGGTCTCGCCCCGGCCACGGCCTGACCGGCTGTCCGAGCCCGACGCGACCGGAACGACCCGCGAACCGAGGCAGAACGCCGCCAAGGCCGCGAGTCCGTAGCCGGCGGCGAAGATCACGAACATCGTATGGATGTCGCCCGACTCCGCCAGCGCGCCGACAAGCAACGGTGCGGAGAGGCTGGCGAGGCGTCCCGCGCCGTTGGCCGCGCCCACGCCGGTGGCCCGCAACCGGACCGGGTAGAGATCGGGGGTGAACGGGACGATCCCGCTGAAGCCGCCGTCCTGGCAGCAGGACAGCAGGGAGCCGGTCACCACCAGGAGCACGGTTCCCGGCCAGCGTGCCGAACCACAGCACCACGCCCGCGGCCCCGGCGGCCATCAGGATGATCACCGGACGCGGGCCGAACCGGCCCGCCACCGGCAGCATCACCGCCCGGCCTGCGATGGCCGCAAGCTGGAACCGCTGAATTTCACGACCGACCTGCGGCTCGAGTGCCCCTGAGCGGGCGACCCGGTCGGGGACGCCCGCAGACCGCCGGGTCCACCGGCGTCAGGGCACCGGAACCGTCCACACCAGACAGGTCCCGCCGCCGGCCGGGCGGTCGAGCCGCAGCGATCCGCCCGCCTCCGCGGCGCGTTGCTCGAGGTTGCGGAGGCCGCTGCGGGCCACGGCTTCCGGCATCCCGATCCCCGTGTCCGACACCTCGACCACCAGGTCGCCGTCCAGGGACACCGTGACCGCCAGTTCGGCCGCCCTCGCGTGCCGCAGGACGTTGGTGACCGCCTCGCGGACGACGGCCTCGGCGTGCTCGGCCAGTCCGGCCGGCACCCGGTCGAACGCACCCGACAGCCGCACCGTCGTGCGGATCGCGGAGTCGGCGGTCGTGTCGGTGATCGCGTTCTGCAGGCGCGCCCGCAGGGCCCGGCCGGCTCCCGGCTGCGCGTGCAGGGCGAAGATCGCGCTGCGGATCTCCTCGATGACGTCCTGGAGCTGGTCGATGTGCTGGACGAGCCGGCTGGTGACCGCGGGCGAATCGGACCGGCGGCGGGTGCCCTCGATCCCCAGGCCCACCGCGAACAGCCGCTGGATGACGTGGTCGTGCAGGTCGCGGGCGATCCGGTCGCGGTCCACCACGACGTCCAGCTCGCGGCGGGCGGCCTGGCTTTCGGCGTCCCGCAGCGCCAGCGCGGCCTGGTCGGCGAAGGCCGACACGAGCTGCAGCTCGTGCTCGCCGAACCGCGCCGCCCCGCGGCCGCGGATCGCCAGGAGCACCGCCGCGCCGGACCGCGAGCCGGACCGCAACCGCACCACCAGCGCCGGCCCGAGGTCCACGCCCAGACCGGCGGTCAGGTCGAACGCCAGGCTCGGCACGCTGCGCGGCACGTGGTCGCGCAGTACCGCACCGGCGGTCGAGCCGTCGAGCGGGATCCGGCGGCCGGCCAGCACGTCGGCGTCGGGGCCGGCGCACACCGTGACGACCAGTGGCCCACCTGGCGACTCGGGCAACGCGATGAGCGCGTCATCGGCGCCGGTGAGCTCGGCGGCCCGGGTCGCGATCAGACGCAGCACCTCGTGGACGTCCGTGCCGCCCAAGAGCTCGGCCGAGATCTCCCCGGTGGCTTCCAGCCACCGTTGCCTGCTCCGGCTCTCCTCGTAGAGCCGCGCGTTGTCGACGGCGATCCCCGCCGCCGCCGCCAGCGCCACGGTCGCCCGCTCGTCGTCGGTGGTGAACGGCTGCTCGCGGCCGAGGTACAGCCGGCCGAGGATCTCGCCCCGCACCAGCAGCGGGACGCCGAGGAACGCCCGCATCGGTGGATGACCCGGCGGGAACTCACCGGTCACCAGGTGGGCCAGGCGCACCGGCGCCCGGCCGGTCACCAGTGTGCCGAGCAACCCGTGGCCGTCCGGTGGCGGGCCCAGCCGCTCCCGGGTGGCGTCGTCGACGCCGGTCACGGCGAACGCGGTCGTCCGGCCGTCCTCGTCGAGCAGGGCCAGCGCGCCGTACCGGGCACCGACCAGGCCGGCCGCGGCGGTGACGATCCGGTGCAGCGTCGTCTCGAGCTCCAGACCGGCGGAAAAGGCGAGGACCGCCGCCGGCAGCGCGTCCATCCGGTCCCGGCCCGACGTCGTTTCCTCGGGCATGTCACCACTGTGACACAGCGGTCCCGATCCGGGTCCGCAACCGACGACCTTCGCCCGGAGGCGGGGGCCGTTCGGCACTGGGCGGAGCCCGCGGCGCGGGCGGACGGTGAAAGCGCATCCAGTAATCCAGGAGTTCGGAGCCGTCCATGAAGACCGGTGTCATGCCCGTCGGCCATCTCAGCGCAAGCCAGGTGCACGCCGTCCTCCTCGCGGCCACGGCTCCCCCGCCGCTGCGGTCCGCCCGGCCGTGGCGGTTCCAGTGCACCCCGGATTCCGTCGAGCTGTACGCGGATCCGCTCACCACCGGCACCGACAGCGAGCAGCGGGAACGAATGCTGGACTGCGGCGCGGCGCTGCTCAACCTCCGGCTGGCGATCAAGGCGCAGGGCAGCCACGCCGACGTCCGGCTGTTCCCCACGGCGGGGCGGCCCGACCTGCTCGCCGTCGTGCAGCCGCACGGCTACGAGACGATCGCCCCGCACGACGGGGAACTCGTGGCGGCCATCGCCGGCCGGGAGAGCAACCGGCGTCCGTTCACCGCCGCCGTCGTGCCCGACGCGGTGCAGCGGCAGCTCCGGCGGGCGGCCGAAGTGGAACGCGCCTGGCTGGCCACCATCACCGCCGACCAGGTGCCGCAGCTGCGCGACATCATGCGCCGCACGGAAGCCCCGCCGGCGGCACCGGGACCCGGCGGCGGGACCGACCTCGACGTCGAACCCGGCCGGCTGGTCGTGGTCATCGGCTCACTGCACGACAGTGCCCTGGGCCGGCTCCAGGCCGGCCAGGCCATGCAGCGGGTGCTGCTGACGGCCGCCGCGGCCGGGATCTCGGCGGCGCTCTCCTCTCAGGCGATGGCGCTGCCGGCGGCCCGGCGTGAACTGCGGCAGCTGCTCGGTGGCGGGGTCTGGCCCCAGATCATGCTGCGCCTCGGCCACGGCACCGCGGTGCCGTCGTCGCCACGGACACCGCTCGAGGACGTCGTGATCAGCGACGAGCACCCCTTCGCCGCTAGCCGCCCGGGCGGCGCTCGGCGTCGTGGATCCCGGTGACCAGCACCGCGGCCTGGGACCGCCGTTCCAGGCCGAGCTTCGCCAGCAGGCGGGACACGTAGTTCTTGACGGTCTTCTCCGCGAGGAACATCCGCTCGGCGATCTGCCGGTTCGTCAGGCTTTCCCCGAGCAGGTCCAGCAGGACGAGCTCCTGCTCGCTCAGCCCCGCCAGTGGGCCGGGTTTCCCGGTCTTCGCCCGCAGCTCGGCCACCAGCGCGGCGACCGCCCGGGCGTCCAGCAGGGTCTCGCCGGACCCCACCCGGCGGATGGCGTCGACCAGCTGCAACCCCTTCACGTCCTTGATGACGTACCCCTCGGCACCGGCCAGGACCGCTTCGACCATCGAATCCTCGTCGGTGAAGGAGGTCAGCATCAGGCACCGCAGGCCGGGGAGCGCCCCGCGCAGGCCGCGGCACAGCTCCACGCCGTTCCCGTCGGGCAGCCGCACGTCGAGCACCGCCACGTCCGGGCGCAGTGCGGGGATCCTGGCCATGGCCTCGGCGACCGAGGACGCCTGCCCGACGACGGTCAGGTCGGGTTCGTCGTCGACGAGTTCGGCGACTCCGCGCCGCACGAGTTCGTGGTCGTCGACCAGGAAGACCGTGATGACGGGGAGGTCGTGCTGCATGCGGTCGTCCACGGCCTCAGGCTACGCCCGCCCGCGCCGAACGACCCCGCGAAAAAGGTCCGGCGGCACTGGGCCGCGCAACGCGGAGGGACCACGCTGAAGGGATGACAGAGATCCAGCACAGGCCCGATCATCACCTCAAGACCGCTGTCACCGATGAACTCGCCTGGACCCCCAGCGTGAACGCCGAAGGGATCGGCGTGACCGTCTCAGGCGGGGTCGCGACGCTGTCCGGGCACGTCGGCACCTACCCCGAGAAGGAAGAGGCGCTGCGCGCCGCGACCCGGGTCCAGGGCGTGACCACGACCGTGGACAAGATCATCGTCCGGCACGGCCACGACGTTCCGGCGGACGCGGATCTCGCCCGGGACGCCATGACCGTGTTCGACCGTCACACCGTCCTCGTGCCGAAGGACTCGGTGCAGGTCGACGTGCGCGACCGGGTGATCACCCTGCGCGGCTCGGTGGACTGGCACCACCAGCGCGAAGCCGCCCGCCGGGCGGTGGCCGTGCTCCCCGGCATCAGCGGCGTGCGGAACCTGATCACGCTGCGACGTTCTCCGGGAGCCACCCCGGCCGACACCAAGGCGCAGATCATCGCGGCGCTCGCCCGGCACGCGCCGGGGTTCGCGCAGCACGTCGAGGTCGGCATCGACGACGGCCAGGTCACCTTGACCGGTCAGGTCCTCACCTCGGCCGAACGCCGTTCGGCCGAGCAGACCGCGTGGTTCGCCCCCGGCGTGACCGCGGTCGACAACCAGGTGAAGCTCTCGGGCTGAGCCTCTTCCCCGGCGCAAGTCGTGAAGTCTGGAGCACCATGAACGTTCTCGTGATCATCGTCATCGCCGCCGCGCTGCTGCTCCTGCTGGCTTCCGCGGTGCGGATCGTCAAGCAGTACGAACAGGGGGTCCTGTTCCGGCTCGGCCGGGTGATCGGCGTGCGCGAGCCGGGGTTGCGGCTGATCATCCCGGTCGTCGACGTCCTGCGCCGGGTGCCGTTGCGGATCATCACGATGCCGATCCAGTCCCAGGGCATCATCACGCGTGACAACGTGAGCGTCGACGTGTCCGCGGTGGCCTACTTCCGGGTGCGGGACGCCGTGAAGTCGGTTGTGGCGATCGAGAACGTCTACGCCGCGATCGACCAGATCGCCCAGACGACGCTGCGGAAGGTCGTCGGGCAGCACACGCTGGACGAGACGCTGTCCGAGACCGACAGCATCAACGTCGACATCCGCCGGATCCTGGACGTCACCACGCTCGACTGGGGCGTGGAAGTGACTTTGGTGGAGCTGAAGGACATCCAGCTGCCCGACACGATGAAGCGGGCGATGGCCCGCCAGGCCGAAGCGGAACGCGAGAAGCGCGCCAAGATCATCAGCGCCGAGGGCGAATCCCTCGCCGCCGCCGCACTCGGCGACGCGTCGGACACGATGATGGCGCACCCGCTCGCGCTGCAGCTGCGCAACCTCCAGAGCCTGGTGGAGATCGGCGTGGACAAGAACACCACCGTCGTGTTCCCCGCCCCGCTGATGAGCACCATCGGCGAGCTGGGCTCGTTCCTGGCCCGCGAGAGCGCCGCCGCGACCCGGCCGGAACCGGCCGCCACGGCCCCGATCGTGCCGCCGAAAGCGGCCGTGAACGGGACCCGGACCGAAGAGCACTGACCCGCGGCCCCGGACTCCGCAGTGTTCTGTGCGAAAAGGACAGAGCACTGCGGACCCGGTGGTCGTCGACACCGTGAGGAGCACGCCATGTCCACCGCCACCCCACCGGCACGAGTCCTGCTCCCGGACGGCGAAGTCGCCTGGGTGCGCGAGCTGGAAGCTCGCGACGCCGCCGCGGTCCTCGCGCTGCGGGCCCGGCTCTCCGGGCGGCACGACCGGCACCTGCGGTTCTTCGGTCTCGGCGTGGCCGGGCTGGCCGAGCTTTCGACGCAGCTGTCCCACAGCTCCGGCGTCGGGCACACGGCGGTGGGGTGCTTCCTGCACTCCCGGCTGGCCGGCGTCGCCCGCTACGACATCCTCGCCGACCCGGCCGAAGCGGCGGTCGCGCTGGTGGTCGACGGCCACGGCCCGACGCTCGGCGTGGCGGCCCTGCTGCTCGAACAGCTCGTCGTCTCGGCGGAACACGAAGGGGTGCGGATGTTCGTCGCCGACGTGGACGAGGGAAACGCGAAGATGCTCGGCGTTTTCGCGGCACTGGGCATCCCGTTCCGGCCCGGCCTGCCGGGCTAGGCCCCGCGGTGTCGCGCGGGGCGCCGAACCCGAGGCCGTCTTCGCCTACAAAGAACACATCGCCAGAGGCGCCAGGCGCCCCCGCGCC
>NZ_JBEZYY010000003.1:0-223619 GCF_040638975.1 Amycolatopsis sp. NPDC024027 | reverse complement strand
CCCGCCCGGGAGCCCCCGCGGGTTCCCCCTATTCACCATTGGGGCCCCCCCCCGCCCCCCATTTTAAATCCCCCCACCTTCGCGGCGCCCGCCCGGCCGGTCGGGGGACGCCGGTGGCGAGGCCTCCAGGCGGGCGTGCAGCCGTTCGCGGATCTCGTCCGGGGTGTAGGCCCGCCGCCGGCGCTCCTCGCGCGCGATCACCACCCCGGTCGCGGCGACCCCGACGAGCCCGGCCAGTCCCACTGTCTTCCACCAGCGCATCGGCCTAGGCTACTGCCCGTGCCGGGGAACCAGCTGGATCTCGACGAAGCCGTGGCCGTGACGCGCACCGGCGACCTGTGGTTGTTCCGGGGCCGGTCCGCGGCCGACCGCACGATCCGCGTCGTGACGAACAGCCCGGTCAACCACGTCGGCATGGCGGTGGTGATCGAGGACCTGCCGCCGCTGATGTGGCACGCGGAGCTGGGGCGGGCCCTGCCGGACGTCTGGTCCGGGACCCACCAGCGGGGCGCCCAGCTGCACGACCTGCGCCGGGCGGTGCTCGTGTGGGCGGAGAAGTACCACCAGCAGGTCTGGCTGCGCCAGCTCGACCACCCGGTCACCGGTGAGGCGGAGGACGCCGTCCTGCGCACGATCGCGCGGCTGGACGGCACGCCGTTCCCGTCGACCGCGCGCCTCGCGTCGCGCTGGCTCGGCGGCCGGCTGCCCCGCCGGAAGCGGGACACCCGGGAAGCCGACCTCGAGAGCGGTTACTGCGCCGAGATCGTCGCCCTGACCTACGAAGCGATGGGCCTGCTGCCCCGCGGCCGCCGGCCGAACTGGTACGACCCCGGCCGGTTCTGGAGCGGCGACGACCTCGAGCTGGCGGGCGGGGCGGCGCTGGGCGACGAAATCGCCGTGCGCCTCCCGAACTGACTCGTCAGTCCACTGTGGACGTCACCGGCGGACCTCGGTCGGCAGGCGGGGTTCCCGGTGCAGCAGTTCGAGCGCCTCGGTGTCGGCCACCGCGGAGAACTTCCGGTAGCTGTTGCGGACGGCGTGCAGCCAGGGCACCGGGCGCAGGCAGGAGAACTGGTCCACCTCGCGGGCGAGCCGGTCGGCGACGTCGGTCTGGGCGACCGGGACCGCCAGCACGATCCGGCGGACCTGGCGGGCCCGCAGGACGCGGATCGCCGTGTGCGCGGTCGTGCCGGTGGCGGCGCCGTCGTCGGCGAGGACGACCGTGCGGCCGGCGATGGACACCGGCGCGACCGTGCTCCGGTAGACGGCGACCTGGCGGGCCAGTCCGGCCCGCGCCCCGTCGAGGAGCCCGGCGAGCTCCGCCGGGTCGATGTCGAACCGGCGGATGGCATCGTGGTCCCAGACGGCCAAGCCGCCCTCACCGACGGCGCCGAGCGTCGTCGGCGGCGGCCCGGCGGCCTCGATCCGGCCGGTGAGCAGGATGTCCAGCGGCGCGCCCAGGATGTCGGCGATCTCGCCGGCCACCACCAGCCCGCCCTCGGACAGGCCGAGCACCACGGCCCGGTCGCCGCGCAGCGGTCGCAACCGAAGAGCCAGCCGCTCGCCGGCTTCCCGGCGATCACGGAACCGCATGGGAACTCCCTGGAGTCGAAGGCCGGTGGGCCGCCTCCAGCATCACGGCACGGGGTCGGGGTCGCGAGGGCCGTTGGTCACCGTGAGGTGGACCGTTCGGCACCCTTTCACCGGTGCCGCAACGGACTCCGTCAGTGAGAGGGAGACGCCTCCGCGGGGGCCAGCACGGCCGCGGGCGCGAGTTCGCGGTCGGCCAGAGCGCGGGCCACGTCGCTGAGCCGGAGGTTGTTCCGCCGGGCGAAACCGCGCAACGCCCGGAAAGCCCCGTCCATGCTCAGCTGCCCGCTGACGGCGAGCACACCCTTGGCCTGCTCGATGATCACCCGGCTGTTCAACGCGGTCTGCAACTGCTCGGAGAGAATCTCCTCCTGACGGAAGGCCCGCTCATGGAGGATGCCGATGGTCGCGGTGTCGGCCAGCCCCTGCGCCAGCGCCACGTCCTCCGCCGACAAATCCCCCGGGTTCTGCCCGAACAGGTTCAGCGCCCCGATCGTCTGCTTGCGCAGCCGCAACGGCAACGCGTGCACCGACGCGAACCCGTCCTTGGCCGCCTCGGCCGCGAACCGCGGCCACCGCCCCGCCGCCCCGGCGATATCGGCCACCAGCACCGGCGTGCTGGTGGTGAAACACTCGATGCACGGGCCCTCGTCGATGTCGAGCTGGAACAGCTCCAACAGCCGCGCCTGCTCGGTCGAAGACGCCAACACCTGCAAACCGCCTCGCTCGTCGACCAGCGTCAGCCCAGCCGCGGCGACGTCGAGCAGCTCCACACACTGCACCACCAGCGTGTGCAGCAGGTCGGCCACGTCGTAGTCGTCGACGAGCGTGTCCGCCAATGCGACGAACGCCCTGGTCACTTGTCGTTCACGGTCGGCCATGCCCACCATCTCCTGGTTCGTCAGCTGCCTTCATGGTGAATCCCCACCGAACGCCTCGTCCAACCGCAGCCGTCCCGCCACGATGTCGGCCGCGACCTCGAGCAGGGAACGTCCGTGCCCGAACGCATACGCCCGCAACCGGGCCAACGCGGCGGACGCGGGCAGGTCCAGGTGCGCGATGAGCATCCCGGTGGCCTGGTGCACCTCCCGGTACCGCATCCCCGCGCCCTCCATCCATCGCCCGTCCCCGTCGAGCCACAGACCGCCTCCGGCGCGCAGTCCCGAGAGGGCGAGCGCCGCGATGTCGGCCACCTGCAGCGCCGTCGACAGCTCGCCGGGGCTCAGCGAACCCGGCGTCGAACGATAGGTGTCGAGGGTCGCCACCCGGACCGCGCCGATCTGCACCGGGAACGTGAACAACGCGGCCACCGGCTGCGCCGCGGCCTCGGCCGCGAACACCGGCCACGCCGATGGTGGTCCCGCCGCCAGGTCCGGCACCAGCACCGGGCCACCGAGCGTGTACGCCTCGAAACACGGCCCCTCACCCAAGGAGAACTGCAGCTCCGCCAACGCCGTGCTCACCGCATCACTGGCGTAGACGATCTCGCGGTGCCCGGCGTCGACCATCATCGAGACCGCCGCGCCGTCCACCGGCAGCAGGCGCACGCACGCCCGGCACACCCGCCCGACGACGTCGACGCCGCTGCCGGCACCCACCTCGCCCAGGGCGGCCACCACGCTCGCGCGCAAGACTTCGACCTCAGCCACCGCGTTTCCACATCCGGTTCCGCCCGTGTCGGTGTACGTGATCGCCACACCAACTCGGACACAGCCAGGTCCGGATCAGCACCGCTGTCGCGGCTGCGGTCACCCACCTTACCCGCAACTGCGGGCCTGGCCGGGCCATCACGGCACCGGCGCGGCGGCGATGTGCCGGCGCAGCGCGGTCAGCGCCCGGTGCTGGCTCACCCGCACCGCGCCCGCGCTCGAGACGCCGAGCACGCCCGCCGTGTCCCGGGCCGACATACCGAACACGACCCGCAGGACCACGACGTCCCGCTGCTGCGGCGGCAGCAGGTCGAGCAGGTGGTGCAGCCGCTGCCGCCGCTCGAGGTCTTCGACGTGGTGAACCGGTCCCCGCTGCCCGGAAGGTTCCGGGGAGAACTCCGGAACCGGGACGCTGACGTCGGCGCCGCGGCGCCGGTGCGCATCGACGACCTTGTGCGCGGCGACGCCGTAGACGAAGCCCAGGAACTTACCGGCGCCGTACCGGTAGCCCGGCAACGCGCCCAGCACGCCGATCAGGACCTCCTGCGCGCAGTCGTCCGCGTCGCTGTCGCGGTGCCACCGGTCCCCCAGCCGGACCCGGCAGTACTGCAGCACGCCCGGGTGCAGCAGACCCAGCAACGCGCCCGTCGCGGTGCGGTCGCCCGACACCGCCGACGCCAGGAGTGCGCCGTCGACCCACATGATGTCCTTCCGGCCTCGGTCAGCTTCGCGTGGTCAGGTAGGGGCTGGGATCGCTGCCGGCCTTCGCGCCGCTGTCGAGCCAGCGGAGGAACCCGCGGCGGTCCCGTCGTTCGATCTCGTCGAGGAAGTCCTGCCGGCGCTGGACGACGAGCCGGCGCGCCGGCTCGTCGGTGGCGAGGATCAGGAGGAAGTAACTGCGCCGCCACGCCACGCACAGGTCCTCGGTGGCCAGGTCGGCCACCGCGACGGGCGGCACGGGGCGCGGGGCCGGGCGGTCGTGGGGCTCGGGTGCGGTGGGCGGGGCAACGCGGTGGCGGTAGCCGGCCGCCAGCCCGCCTGCGACGAGCAGGACCAGGACGGTCGCGGTCAGGACGCCGCCCACCGTCGCGAGCAAGCCGGCGAGGACCAGGCACGCCGTGACGAACGCCGCCGCCGTGGCCGCGCCCACCGGGAGATCGGGCCCACTTGCCCCACCCCGCCCAGGGCGGAGCCGGGAAGCGCCGAAAGCGCCGAGGATCCCCGCGCCGGCTCCCAGCAGGATCCAGCCGAACAGGACGTCACCCGGCAAGGTCAGGGCACCGATCGCGGCCAGGGCACTGACGGGACCGATCAGAACGGCCACCACCGAACGTCCCACCATCGTGCGCCTCACCGTCCGGGTCGGGCGCCGGCCGCGTAAGCCGTGCCGGAGAACCAGGATCGCCGAGGTCCGGGGCGTTGTGCCCAGTGTAGCCCCGGCGCCCGTTCGCTACCCGTTCGCCCGCGCCGGCGGCCCGCTCGGCGCGGCGGTCTTCAGAGTGGTGGCCGCCCAGCGCTCGTCTGCTGCGCGGCAGTCATGACCGGCTCCCGTCGCCGGGGTGCGGCCGTGCCGGCGTCTCGGTGAGCAGTCCGCGTTCCAGCCTGCCGAACCCGCGGGGGGCCGCGGTGTAACCGGGGTTGAGCTTGCGGGCCAGGTGTTCGGCCCTCGGCCAGCGGACGTCGGTGGCCCAGCCGAGCTTCTCGAACAGCCAGATCAGCCGCGCGGACATGTCGAGCTGGCCGTGGCGGACGCCGTGGCGGGCGCCGGTGGGGTCGGCGTGGTGGGAGTTGTGCCACGACTCGCCCATCGACGCGATGGCCAGCGGCCAGAAGTTCGCGGACTTGTCGCGGGCGGCGTAGGGCCGTTCGCCGATCAGGTGGCACAGGGAGTTCACCGACCAGGTGACGTGGTGCAGCACCGCCACCCGCACCAGGCCGGCCCAGAAGAACGCGGTCAGCGCACCCCACCAGGACATCGTCACCAGGCCGCCGATCAGTGCCGGGCTGAGCAGGGTGACCACGGTGAGCGCGGGGAACCAGCGGTCGATCCGGACGACGTCGCGGTCGGCGAGCAGGTCGGGGGCGAACCGCTGCGCGTTGGTCTTCTCGCGGTCGAACAACCAGCCCATGTGGGCGTGCCAGAAGCCTTTGGCGAGCGCGGCGGCGGACGTGCCGTAGCGCCACGGGGAGTGCGGATCACCGTCGCGGTCGGCGAAAGCGTGGTGGCGGCGGTGGTCGGCGACCCAGCCGATCACCGGGCCCTGCATGGCCATGCTGCCGGTGACCGCGAGCGCGATCCGCAGGCCGCGGCCGGCCTTGAACGCGCCGTGGGTGAAGTACCGGTGGAACCCGATCGTCACCCCGAGCCCGGTCAGGAAGTAGAACCCGGCCGTCAGGGCGACATCGGTCCACCCGAGGCCCCAGCCCCACGCGAACGGCACCGCCCCGGCCAGCGCCAGCAACGGCACCACCGCGAACAGCTTCACCAGGAAGGTTTCGGTGCGGGACTTTTCTCCCGCGAGCATCGGCTCCGCCGCCTTCGGCGGCCGTTGCAACGTACGTGTCATCTCGATCGCTCTTCCTGCTGACGTACTTGTCCTGTCCGCCAGGGTCCGGGGCGATCATGTGGGGGTTAGCCCGCCGACGGCGGCCTAAACCCGGTGGAACGGAGGCTGAGGAATTCTCCGTCCCACCGGCGCACGCCGGTCGTTCACCGCAGCTGTTCGGGAATCGTGTCCATGGTGTGCAGTAATTGCACAGCGAGGGCCCGGCAGGCGGTGTCCGGCAATTTCGTGTTCTCTTTCAGGACATCTCGCACCAGCTTGACGCGCAGGTCGTACCGGGACGCGAAGGCGGCTTTCGTGGTCATGATGTTTCCTTCTCGAGTTCGTCTTGCCCGCCGACGCAAACGCATCCGCGGTTGAAGCCACCCGCCACAGTCGCCGTGCAGAACCGGCGTGCGACCGGATCATGGGTGTGCCGGGCATGCTGACAGGCCGCGCACGCAACCATCGCCGTGCCGCCGGTCTCGGTGACGGCGTCGCCCGGTTTCGCGGCGGCCCCGGCTGTCATGACAGCGGAAGCCGACGCCCGGTCCGGTGTCATCGGCCGGCGCGGCGTCCGGACGGGTCGTGTGCCCCCGCGCCGGGGCGCCGTTGCGGGCCGGGTGCTGTTTCGGCTCCGGTCGGCGGTGCCGGGGTGTACACCGGCTGGCGGAACAGGCTCCCGTACCGGTCGTCCTGGGCGGCGGTGAGTGCCCCGGGCCTTGTTTGCTCGGCGATGGGGTGGCTGAACAGCGAACTGTCGAGCGTGGGAATGCTGATCGCGGGTCCTTTCGGGGGTGGCAGCGCGGTTCAGGAGGGCAGTGGCGCGCCGCTGCCGGTCGGCGTTTGCCCGGTGGCGGCCAGCAGATCCGTGCCGCGGCCGGTGTTGTCCGGGTCCGCGGCGGCCGTGAGGGCCTGCTGTGCGGCGTCGGGGCTGGTTTCCGGGGGGACGACCAGCAGGGTCGTCCGGTGCCGGTCCCAGCCGATCACCGTCAAGCTGCCGGAGGGCTGCGACCGGAATCCCTCGAGCCGGACGCCGCTGCCGTCGGAGGTGACGCGGCGGGGCGGCTCCGGCCAGTCGCCGAGGTGGTAGGTGACCCGGTCGACGCGGCCCAGCCGGGCGGCCAGTACCGCGAGCAGCGCGGGCAGTTCGGCGGTCAGCTCGCGGGTCCGGGGCCACCATGCACCGTCGACGTGTCCGGTGGCGGGTGCCGCCGGTTTCAGCCGTAGCCGGGGCTCGGTGACCGGGTGGGTGGCGAGGGTGGTGTTCGGGCCCGACAGCATGTCGGTGCTCCCGTCTCCGGCTGTCGACTACCGGCCGGACTGGGGCCGAGGACGGCGCAGGTTCGATCACTTGCGCACGAAATGCTCTCGGTCAACACTCAGCGTACACGACGACTGCGCAGCGTGTGTGACGGGTGCGACACGGTCGGGGGACGAACCGGCCGTGCGTCCCTGCTCCACGACGTGCGGGTACTCCGCCGCGCGATGCTGGAAGGCCAGGACGGCGGGATTCCGGACGACGCCGTCGCGGATCCCGACGGCGCGGCGGCGGTGTCCTGGTCGCCGGGTGGTTCACGTCGGCTCGCACACGGTGGCGTTCGGCCGTTCGCCGCTCGGCGGCGCGGGGACATCGGGGGCACGCTGGGCCCGGTCACGTCCTCGCCGGGACGGGTAACGAACCGCGGAAAGGCGGAGACCTCATGACAGCCGGTCGGCCGGTGAACCGGAAGAGCGAATCCCCCGCGGATGTGCTGTCCGCGGTTCCCTACGGGCTCCGGGTCGCGGCCGCCGTCGCCTGGCGCTCGCTGATCGTGGCGGGTGCCCTGACGGTGGTGGGCTTCGTGGCCGTCAAGCTGGCTTCGGTGCTGGTCCCGGTCGCCGTCGCGCTGCTGCTCGCGGGCCTGTTCTCCCCGGCCGTTTCCTGGCTGGCGGGCAAGAAGGTCCCCCGCGGATTGGCGGCCGCGATCGTGCTGGTCGGGGGAATCGTGCTGGCCGGTGGCGTGGTGACGTTCGTGGTCATCAGCGTCACCGTCGGCATGCCCGGGCTGATCGACCAGGTCACCGCGAGCCTGACCGATCTGCACACCTGGCTGCGCACCGGGCCGCTGCACCTGAGCCAGGTCCAGCTCGACGAAATGCTCGGCAACCTGACCGCCACGCTCGGCCGGAACAAGTCGGCGATCGCGTCGGGCGCCCTCACCACGGCAGTGACCGTGGGAGAACTGCTCGCCGAGGCCCTGCTCGCCGTGTTCTGCTTGATCTTCTTCCTCGCCCAGGGCCGCGTGATCTGGGTGTTCGTGCTGCGAGCCGTGCCGACCGGCCTGCGCGACCGCGTCGACGTCGCCGGGCGCAGCGGGTTCACCACCCTGGCGCACTACATCCGCGGCACGGCGGCCGTCGCGCTCGTCGACGCCGCGGGGATCGGCCTCGGCCTGGTGATCATCGGGGTCCCGTTGGCGGCTCCGCTGAGCGCGCTGGTTTTCCTCGGCGCGTTCGTCCCGGTCATCGGCTCGGTGATCGCCGGCGCGATCGCCGTCCTCGTGGCCTTGGTGGCCAACGGCGTGTGGGCGGCCGTCATCGTGCTCGCCGTCGTCGTCGGTGTCATGCAGCTCGAAAGCCACGTCCTGCAGCCACTGCTGCTCGGGCGCGCCGTCCGGCTGCACCCCTTGGCCGTGGTCCTCGCCCTCGCGATTGGGCTGGTCGCAGCCGGTATCGTCGGTGCCTTGCTCGCCGTGCCCCTGCTCGCCGTCTTCAGCTCGGGCGTGCGAAGCCTGGCCACCCGGCCGGAGGACCACTCGCCCGGGCGAACCGTGACCGGGGTTTCCCCTTCCAGCCCGGAAGACCGCGCTCCGGACCCCGACGCTCCATGACGGTGCACCCCGTGCGCCGCGAGCGAAGGCGGCCCCGGTTCCGACGAGCGAACCGGGAGCTGAGCCGCCGCTTTTCACGCAGGTGTGGCCAGGCAGGCGAAAACCGGGGTCCCGCGGTCAGCCGGTGTCCGCCGCCGCCCAGCGCGGCGCCGCGATGGCCGCTGCCCGCGAGGTGTGCACGACCAGGCGTTCGTCCGCGCGAGTGAGCCGCAGCGGCCGCAGGGTCGCGCGCGTCGTGGCCACCAGCCGCAAGTCGGTGCCCGGGGCGGCCCGGCGGTGGGCGTCGAGCAGCACCTGCACCCCGGCGGTGTTCAGGAACCGGACGAGTGACAGGTCCACGACGATCCGCTGCGGCGTCAGGCTCAAGCTCGCTTCCAGGACGTCGTGGAGCATCGGTGCCGTGCAGAGGTCGGTCTCACCGTCCACGGTCACGACCAACGTGCCGCTGAGCCTCTCCACGGAGATCGTGAGATCTTGGTACCGGTGGGCCGGCAACGGGCGCGGGCGCGGGAAGTCGATGACGACGGACGGCACGATCGGCTCGCCGGACGAACTCTGTCCATCGCGGACGGTCATGATCCCGCACCCCCGCCCTGGTGCCGGATGGAGTCCCCGCCCTTGTGGTGGTCCCTCCGCCCGTACACGCCTTCGAGCACGCTCTCCAGTTTGTGCACGGCACCCCGGCACGCCTCGGCGACCGAACCCGCGTGGTGGCTCACGGCCACCGTCCGCCGTCCGGTCGGCCGGGCCTCGAGCACGCAGCGGCGGTCCATTCCGTCGGCGGCCGCGGACTCTTCGCTGAAGTGGACTTCCAGCCGTGTGATGTGGTCGCTGAACCGCGACAACTGGGCGGCCAGCTCCCCTTCGAAGTGCCGGATCAGCTCTTCGCCGCCGGGCACCGTCCGATCCGTGCTGATCTGGATCTGCATGCGTTGTCCTCTCGCCGGCCGGCCCGGGTCTGCGACGCGGGCGTCCTGCCTCCGGCCATCGTGTCCACTTCGGCGACGGCCTGCCCAGGGCCACCCGCCCCCGGCCCGAGGGCCGAAGGAACCTTTCTCACGTCCACCGCCGTGACAGCCTCCGGCCGGCCGACCGGGCTCAGCGGGCCGGGACGCCCCCGGCTCCCGCCCGGAACTCGACGATCCGGGTCAGCAGCTCCCGGCCGGCCCGGCTGGCCGGCCCGGCCCGGAGCGCGGCCTCCAGCGGCCGCAGGCGCCCCGTCGCGCGCACCGACCGGATCTCGCGTGCGACGCGGATGGCCTCGGTCCCCACGCGTGCGGCCGCCTCGGTGTCATGCCGGACGGCGTGGGCGAGGGCGAGCATGATCTGGGTCAGCGAACGGCTTCTGCTCATCTCCGGCCCGTAGGCGGCCACTGCGTCGTCGAGGAACGGGATGGCGAGGGCCGCGTGACGGCGATCCACGGAGCACGCGAGTTCGACCCGGACCGTTCCGGTCATGGCGGAGAGGTCGGTCGCGCCGAAGAACCGCGTCCAGGGCGCCGCCGCCACGGCGGCGGGGAACGCGTCGATCGCCTGGCCCAGGTGCTGCAAGGCGGCGGCTTCGTTCGCCCGCATCGCCCAGGCCCACGCCTGGTTGATCGAAAGGATGACCCGCGCCCGGGCCGACGACCCCCGCACCGCCGCGTCCTGCCCCCGATCGAACTCCGCCAGCGCGTCGTCGACCGAGCCGCGGTGCAGGAGCAGCCGGCCGCGGCGGTAGCTGACGTTGGCGAGCAGGTCGTGGTCCTCGGCCTCCACCGCGAGCTCGGCCGCCACGTCGAACGACCGGAGGGCGGACTCGTCACGGCCGGAGTCGAACTCCGTCCACGCCAGCAGGTTGTGCAGGTCGGCCAGACCGCGGCACAGCCGTCGCCGCAGGCGCGGCGGAACGGATCCCTCGCGCAGCAGAACCGTCCACGAGGCGAGCGCCGCGAGCGGGGCGTGGCAGTACCCGCCGCCGTACCGGTAGTCCAGGGCGCGGAACGCGCGGGTCGTCGCCTCGAGCGCTTCGAGATCGCTCACCTCGACCCGGAACGGCAGCGGTTCGCCTCGCGCAGCGGTGATCATTGTAGCGGCTCCGTTTCAGGTGTGGCCGGATGCACCACCAGGGTCCGGAGCGTCAACCGAGTTTAAACGATTGTGAGTGCCACGAACCCCGCCCGGACCGGTGATTCCGATGATTTTTCCGAAAAGGGCGGGAACATTCACGTGCATCCACTGGAACACAAACGAGAAATGCGGAAGACCACCCCGATCGCCTTGTGCACTCCAATCTGTCCTCCATCGGTCCCGCGGAAGGGCCGAAAGTTCCCCGAGGGGTGACCTGAGGCCCTACGCAGGGCCGGGCGAACCGGTGAGACTGGCGATCCGAACGAGGGACGGAGCCCGGCCGTGCACGTGCGACTTTCCCTGCCGGAAAGGAACGACCTCACCCTCGGCGTAGAGGAGGAATTCGTCCTCGCGGACCCGGCGACCGGTGCGGTGGCGCTCGCCGCGCCCCGGGTGCTGGAGCTGCTCGACGGCGAACCCGCCGTGATGCCCGAGTTCCTGCGGTTCCAGATCGAAACCGCCACCGGGATCCACACCGGGCTCGACGGAATCCGGGCGGAGCTGCTCGGGTTGCGCCGGCTCGTGGCGGACGCGGCCGGCCAGGCCGGGTGCCTGGTGCTGGCGTCCGGGACACCCCCGTGCGGCGATCTGCCGGGCCTGCCCGGCGTCACCGCCGAACCCCGGTACCGCGCCCTGGCCGCCCGGTACCCCGCGCTCCTCCCGGAAGCCGGCACGTGCGCCTGCCACGTGCACGTCGGCATCCCGTCCCCGGCACTCGGCGTCCGGGTCCTGGCCGGCCTGCGCCCCTGGCTCGCGCCGCTCCTCGCCATCAGCGCCAATTCGCCGCTCGCGCACGACGAGGACTCCGGGTGGGCCAGCGGGCGGTACCCGCTGTGGTCGCGCTGGCCGACCGCGAACCCGCCGCTGGACTGGCCGGACGCGACCGCCTACGCCGCGAGTGTCGACGGCGCGGTACTCCGTGGTGAGGCATTGGACGGCAACGGGGTCTACTACTACGCCCGGCTCTCGCCGAAGTACCCGACGGTCGAGATCCGCATCGCGGACGTCGGCTTGACGGCCGAAGACGCGGTGCTGCTCGCCGGGCTGGCCCGCGCCCTCGTGGTCACGATCCTCGCGGAGGCCCGGGCCGGCGTCGCGCCCCGGCCGGTCCGGACCGCGCTGGTCGTCGCATCGCTGACCGCCGCGGCCCGCGGTGGCTACCCCGGCGACGGCATCGACCCCTGCACCGGCCAGGTCCTCCCGCAGCACGTGCTCGCCGGCCGGCTCCTGGAGTACGTCCGGCCGGCCTTGGAGGCCAACGGGGACTTCGCGACGGTCGAGCGGCAGCTCGCCGCGGTGCGGGCCGGGGAAACCGGCGCGGCACGCCAACGCGCGCTGTTCACCGACGCCGGCTCACCGGCCGCGTTCGTGGCGGAACTGGCCTCGACGACTCTTGCCGAGAGAGGTGGCTCCGGCCCGGTGCCGGGGCGACGACCGGTGGCCGTCCACGACGGCTGAGCCGGCTCCGGCGACGGCCGCGGTCTGCGGCGCCACAAGGCGAACGATCCGGCGCGCCGCCCGGAGGCGGAGCCGTCGCCTCCATTCGAGGTCCCTCATCCGGGGGATTCGGTCCTGGTGAACGGCGTAGGACGCCTAGGCTGTCCGGACCGCCCCAGACCTCGGCGTGCCCGCCGTTCCCCGCACCGCGCGGAACGCACCCACGGCCGAGGAGACGACGGATGACTGCCCGGAACCCGGACGGTATCGCGCCAGTGGACGATGTCACTCCCCGCCCACCTCGGCGCCAGATCGCGTTCAGCGTCGGGAACTGGCGCGTCACCTACGCCGGCCCGGATCCACGCTCGCCGCGGACCGGCGCCGTCGCCGGCCGGACCGAGTTCGGGCCCGGAGGCGCCCGCGTCCCCGTCATCGCGGACGACGGCCCCGCGGCCTTGGTGCACTGGGTCGACGAGCGGGACATCATCGCCGTGACCGCGCAGCCGGCCGGCGAACGACCGGTCCCCGGACGCCCCTGAACAGTGCGCGTGAGGATCGCGCACTGCGGCGATCGACGACGGCGCGGGCGAGGCCCGTGGGTGCGGTTCGGCCTTCCGCCCGGAACACGGCCGGCACCGTTGCACGAGACCGTGATCGCGCGGCGGCGGGTGTAGAATCCGGGGTACCGAGAGCATTTCGCGCGCCGGCGGCAGAGCCGGTACCGTCCTCGGTTTCCCTCCACATCGGTCACTGCGATCGGGACGGGACAGCGGCATGACGCCGAAATCGCCCACCAGAACCGGAACGTCCTCCGCGCGGCCGCGTCAGAGCACTCTTCCGCCGCCCAGACTGGTGTGGAAACCACAGAGCGGACAGGCCGGTCACGTCGACGGCGGCTGGTGGCCGTGGTCGCGCGATCTCGCGGCGGAACTGCCGGGGCTGGCCGCGGCGCTCACCGCCAGGATCGGCTACCTCACCAGGGTGGCGTACACCGTGTCCGAATGGGACAGTGCACCGCGGCGGCTCGAGATCGGCGGACACGTCATCCGGCTCGACGGTCTCCTCGAGCGGGACGGCCACGTCCTGTCCGTCACCGGGCCGGAACCGAACCTCACGCTCCTCGTCATCCCACCGGAGGCGGTGGACACAGCGGGCCACCGCGCGCTGATGACCGCGTCCCGCCGTGGCAACACCGACCGGCCGGCCGACATCCTCGCCGCGAGCGGGGCGCTCGTCGTTCCGGCAGCACGCCGGCCCCGGCACGACACCACCGAAGACGACTGGGAGGCCGAAGGCGGGCACGTCTCCTGAACTCTGCCGCCGAACCGCTCGCCGAACCCGGGAGCGGCGACGGCGGCCGTCGGCGAGCCGTGGACGAGCAAGGGCTCGTGCACACGATGGCCCGGAACCACGGGACCCACCCGTTCGCCGACGCCCCGACCGGCTCGCCGGGGCTATCCTCGGTGATGTCCGCCCCGGACCTCGGCGGTGCCACCCCGAAGTGGCCGGACCGAGCGGAGGGCCGTGATGATCACTGCGACACCGGGCGCGCCGGGTCCCCGGCGAACCGCACCTCTCGTGTCCCCACGCCGATGAGGCAGCCGAAGGTGGCACCGCGACCGGTGCCGGACCCGTTCGCCCTCAGCCGCGAGCAACGCCGGCGTGGTGCCCGCGTGGTCGCGTCGGCGGCGGACGACGCCGGCGACTGCGCCACGCTTCTCGCCATCCTCGGGCTGAACCCCGCCGACGGCCTCACCGCGCCGGAGGGCGGGCTGTGACAACCGGGGCTTCGCCCCGGGCCGGGGGCTTCGCCACCCGGACCCCCGAAAGCGAGCCCTCCGTCCCGAGCTGACCCGGCTTCCGCTCAGCGCCCACGTCCAGCCAGGGCCGGCACGTCACCAGCGGCGGCGAGCACGACGTCGGGTTCGCCGCCGGCCGTCTCGGTGCCGGCCAGCCCCATGTGGACGCTCCTGCGGCGCAGTGGGCGGCCGCGGCTTCGAGGTCGAGGTACTGCAGGTGCTCCTGCTTGCCGGCCACGATCAGTCCGAGAGCGCCTCCATGACCCGCTCCAGCTGCCGGAAGTGTCCGACGTCCTCCCGGACCGGGCCCGAGTCCGCGGCGAGGGCGCTGAATTCCGCGACCGGTTCCCGCGAGCGTGGCCATCAGGCGCCGTCGAAGCAGCCCTTGACCGCGCCCGGCGATTTCACCCGCAGCCGCTGCTCGACGGCCTCGCGCCGACCACGGGGCCCGCGGTGCTGTCCGACAAGCACGTCATTTCCGGACACGCATCGCGGCGGCCGCTTTTTCCGGTCCGCCCGAACAGACGCAGCCGCGGTTGAACGCGCCCGCCTGCGTGGCCGTGCAGAATCGGCGCGCGATCACGTCGTGCGATTCGGCGGGATGGGGACACACCGCACAGCCGGTCGCCACCGGATCGCCGATTTCCGCGATGGCCACGCCCGATTCGACATCGATCCTCGACATACCGGATTCTCCTTTTTCAGTTGGCTGACCACGCGGGCGCGGCCCGCTGATCGGACGAGAAGAGTCAGGGCTCGCTGAATATTCCGGCTTCGAATCCCGGCTCCACCGAATACGCCGAGGTCCGGGGCGATGCCTCCATCTTACGCGCCGTGCCGGCCACACCCACGCGCCGGCCCCGGCCGCCGAACGCCCCTCGAAAAAAGGTCGCACGACTCTAGGCCCAGGCCGCGCAACGAAGACAGAGTCGCTGCATGACCTCGGCGTCGCCCCGGACACGAGGATGACGTACCGCCCGCACCGCGGCTGCGCGACGTCCCGTCGAACGGCACGGCCCGCCCGGTGAGTTCCGGGCAGCACCGTTCACCGCGTTCCCGGCTGCCGTGCGCAGCCGCCGACCCGAAGGGCCCGTGTGATCACGTTCGGTCTCCTGAGTACCTATCCGCCCACGCTCTGCGGCCTCGCGTCGTTCACCGCCTCGCTGCGCGCCGCGTTGCCGCCGGGCTCCGCGGGCGGGGTGGTCCGCTCCGTCGAGTCCGCTGCTCCCACCGGCGGCCCCGAAGTGGTCGGGGACCTGGTCGCCGGCTCGCCGGCGAGCTGCCGCGCGGCGGCGGCCCTGCTCGACCGGGACGACGTGGCGATCATCCAGCACGAATACGGCATTTACGGCGGCCCGGACGGCGAAGACGTCCTGCGCGTCCTGGAACTGCTGCGTGTGCCCGCCATCGTCGTGCTGCACACCGTCCTCAGCGCGCCGACACCGCACCAGCGCGCGGTCCTCGACGGTGTGCTCGCCGCCGCGGCCGCGATCGTGGTGATGAGCGAGACCGCGCGCGCCCGGATCGTCGCCGGCTACGACGTCCCCGCCGGGCGGCTCGTGGTGATCCCGCACGGCGCGCCCGAAAACGGTGGCCCGGCGGCCGCGCCGCACCACAGCCAGCACCGCCAGATCCTGACGTGGGGCCTGCTCGGCCCCGGCAAGGGCATCGAATGGGGCATCGAGGCGATGGCCCTGCTGCCCGCCCAGTGGCCGGAGCCGCGTTACCTGGTCGCCGGCCGCACCCATCCGAAAGTGCAGGCGCAGCAGGGAGAAAGCTATCGCCGGGCGCTGATGCTCCGGGCCGAGCGGCTCGGCGTGCGGGACCGCGTCCGGTTCGACTCCCGCTACCTGGCCGCCGCGTCGCTGCGGCGCCTGGTGGCGCAGGCGGAAATAGTCCTCCTGCCCTACGACTCCCGCGACCAGGTCACCTCCGGGGTGCTCATCGAAGCCGTCACCGCGCGGACACCGGTGGTGGCGACCCGCTTCCCGCACGCCGTCGAGCTGCTCTCCGGCGGCGCGGGGCTGCTCGTGGACCACCGGGATCCGGCGGCCATCGCGCACGCGCTCCACGAGATCCTCATCGACCGGGCCGCGGCGGGCCGGATGGCCGCGGCCGCCGGGATCGCCGCCGGGAGCCTCGGCTGGGCGTCGGTGGCCGCGCAGTACAGCCGGCTCGGCGCCGAACTCGCCTCCGCCCGGCCCCGGGTCGTGGCGTGATGCTGGACGACCGTCACCTGCTGCGCATGTCCGACGACGTCGGTCTCTTCGAGCACGCGTGCGGGGCCATCCCGCGTCGCGAGCACGGATACTGCCTCGACGACGTCGCTCGCGGCCTGGTGGTGCTGAGCCGTGAGGAGGACCTGACCCCGCGGCTGTCGCGGCTGCAGGAAACGCTCTTCGCCTTCACCGCGCACGCGCACGAACACGGCCGTTTCCGCAACCGGCTCGGCTACGACCGCGGCTGGCAGGACGCCCCCGGTCTCGGCGACTGGTGGGGCCGCGCGCTCTGGGGGCTCGGCAGTACGGCAGCACACGCCGGACGCGGGTGGCTGCGCGCCGAAGCGCGGCTGCTGTTCGACGCGGGAGCCCGCCGCCGGTCTCCGGACCAGCGTGCCATGGTGTTCGCCGCGCTGGGCGCCGCCGAGGTGCTCACCCGGTTCCCGGCGGACGAGCCGGCGCGGGCGCTGCTCGCCGCCGCTGCCACGACGATCGGGCCGATCCCCTCCGGCCCGGACTGGCCGTGGCCGCAGCCCCGGCTGGAATACGCCAACGCCGCGGTCGCCGAGGTCCTGATCGCCGCCGGTGCGGTGCTGCCCGACCCCGGCGCACTCGCCGACGGCCTGCGTGCCCTGGACTGGCTGGTGGACCGGCAGACCAGGGACGGCAGGCTCTCGGTGGTGCCCGCCGGCGGCTGGGCGCCACACCAGTCGCCCCCAGGGTTCGACCAGCAGCCGATCGAGGTGGCCGCGCTCGCGGCGGCCTGCGCCCGGGCCAACGCCGTCACCGGCGACGCGCGCTGGACGTCCACTGTGGAACGGGCTCGCGATTGGTTCCTGGGCGCCAACGACGCCGGCATGCCGTTGCTGGACCAGGACACCGGAGGCTGCGGCGACGGGCTCCGCGCCGACGGCGTCAACCGCAACCAGGGTGCCGAATCGATGCTGGCGATGCTCGCGACCTTCCAACTGCTGCGGCTGCGTGCCGGCGTGCTGACCGGCGTCGGTGCGGCGTGACCGCCGAAAGTGCGGGACTGGCGACCCGGCACCCGGCCGGGCTCCGGCCCGACCCCACCCGGGTCGTGACGAAGCTGTTCGTCCCCGGCGAGGAGGCACCCGAGACCCGGTCGCGGGCGGCCGCGTTGATCGCGCGGGTCCTGGCCCTGCCGGAAAGCTCGGTCAAGTCCACAGTGGACCGGGTGTTGGCCGGCTTCTCCGGCCGCCACCGGGATCTGCTCGCCGTGCTCGAACACCACGCGTCGATCATGAGCCACCGGCTCGTCGATCCGCGCTCTCTCGACGCCCGGCGCCGGCTGCTCCTCGGTGCGTACTTCACGCACGAGTACGCGGTCGAGGCGGCTGCGCTGTGCAATCCGTCCCTGGTGGCGCACCCCCGGCAGGACGGGCTGTCGCCCGGGCAGGCGCGAGTGGTACTCAGCCTGCGCGGGATCGGCGAAGGGCACATTTCCTCGATCGGGTTCGCCACCGGCGTTCTGGGGCCGGGGACACGCGCGGAGTGGCATTCCCGGACCGGGCCGGTGAGCACGGGCGAGCGCCAGCCGGACTCCTGGAGCCGCTCGTGGCTGCGCGCCGCCCTGAACCACGACGACTGCGACAACGAGATCACCGCCACCGTGATCGCGACCCTCCCCGATCCCTTCGGCCAGTACGACCTCGACCACGCGCTCGCCACACTCGATCCCCGCCTGCTCGAACGCGCCGGGGCGGCCGGCACGACCCAGCGCATCCGCGAACTCGCCGCCTCCGGCTACACGGTGAACTTCCCCGGCGACACCGATCTCGCGCAACGGCTGCTGTGGCCGGTCGGCGCGACCGAAAGCCACGGCATGGAGGACGCTCGCTTCGTCCGCTTCACCGGCGACAACGGCGTGGCCGGTTACCGGGCCACCTACACCGCGTACAACGGCGCCACCGTGACACCCCGGCTGCTGGAAAGCGCCGACCTGACGTCGTTCAGCGCGTTCGCCCTCACCGGACCGGCGGCCCGCAACAAGGGAATGGCGCTGTTCCCCCGGCTCGTCGGCGGCCGGCACCTCGCGTTGTGTCGCGGGGACGGGGAAACGATGAGCCTGGCGACCTCGTCCGACGGCCGTTCCTGGTCCGGCGAAGTGCCGCTGCACGGCCCGACAGCGGCCTGGGAGCTGCTGCAGGTCGGCAACTGCGGCTCGCCGCTGGAAACGCCGGCGGGCTGGCTGGTGCTCACCCACGGCGTCGGCCCGATGCGGACCTACGCCATCGGCGCCCTGCTGCTCGACCTCGCCGACCCGGCCCGGATCGTGGGCGCGCTCCCCGAGCCGCTGCTCCTGCCGGACGAGGACGAGCGTGACGGCTACGTCCCGAACGTCGTCTACTCCTGCGGCGGGCTGATCCACGACGGCACGCTTTGGCTGCCCTACGGCAGCAGCGACACCCGGGTCGCCCTGGCCACCGTACCGGTGGACGCCCTCGTCGCCCGGCTCCAAGAAGCGGGTGCGTGACCGCGTACCGGTGAGCAGCCTGCTTCTCGGCCTGGACGGCGAACAGCCCGGCAGGGACGGCCGGAGCCGCCCCTGCCGGGCTGGGTTCAGCGAGAGTCGTGCTCAGGCGAAGCACACGACCGTGATGCCGGACGCACCGGCGATGCCGTTGAACCCGGCGACGCCGTTCGCCGTCACGAGGACGTCGGTGCCGCCGCCACCGGCCACGGTGCCGGAGCTGCCGACGCCACCGGCGCCGAGAGTCCCGCCGGCGCCACCAGCGCCACCAGCGCCCGGGTTGCAGCCGTTGCCGCCGCCGCCACCCGTGCCGCCGTTGGCCCCCTTGCCACCGGTCACCGTGATGCCGTCGTCGTTGAGGCCACCGTTGACGGTCCCGCTGTTGCCGACGCCGCCGGCACCACCGGCACCGCCACCGCCACCGGCGCCACCGATCTGGCCACCGCCGATGCCGTTGCCGCCCTTGCCCGCGGTCCCGCCGAGGCCGCTGCCCCCGCCGTCGACCTTCACGGTGTCATTGCCCGCATCGCCGGTGACGGAACCGGAACTGCCGATCCCGCCCGCACCGCCGACGCCACCGAAACCGCCCGCGCCACCGCCGTGACCCGCACCGGCGTTCCCACCCGCGCTGCCATTGGCTCCGGCGCCACCGGCCACCGTGATGCCGTCGATACCGTCGTCACCGCTGACGAGCCCCGAACTGCCGAGACCGATACCGCCCACGCCGCCCGCGCCCCCCACGCCGCCGACGCCGCCGGTACCGGCACTCGGACCGCTCGGGCCGCCGAGCGCACCGGCGCCACTGGCGCCACCCGCGCCACCGGTGACCTTCACCGTGTCGTTGCCGAGACCGCCGTGGATGGCGCCGACGCCGGCCTGGCCGCCCGCTCCGCCCGCGCCGCCGACTCCACCGGCACCGCCGGCTCCGCCGAGGACTCCGGCTCCGCCGGTCCCGCCGAGGCCACCGGTCCCACCGGCGCCACCGGCGGCGGTGACGCTGTCGGCGCCGTCTCCGCCGTTGACCGTCCCGGTACTGGCCAGCGCAAGGCCACCTACGCCACCTGCGGCGCCGGCCCCGCCGGCGAATCCGGCCGGGCTGGTACTCGTGCCGGCTCCGCCGGCGCCACCGGCAACACCCGTGGTGCCGGTCGTGCCGGTCATGGTGATCGTGTCGTTGCCGGCCAAGGCGTCGATGGTGCCGCCCATGGGCCCACCGGTGACGGTGACGAAGTCGTTGCCGGCGGTACCGGTGAGGATCTGCCCGGAGGGAATGCCGGCGATGCAGGTGACGGTGTCACCGGAACCGTTGAAGACACGGGTGCAGCCGACCGGGTCGGCGTGGGCCGCGCCAGGGACGATCAAGGCGAACCCGGCGGCGGTACCCAGTCCGATGAGGCCGGTACGGGTTCGGCGAGCCGTGGTGGTACGTGCACTTGATCTCATGGGAAAACCTTCATGGTGTTGAGTGGATCCGGGCTGAAGCCACGGAACCGGGAGTGCGGCTGATAACCACTTTGACGATGGCATTTCCGTGCCGGATATCCGAGGCAGGGTCCGCCAGTACTCCCGAGGCCCACCCTCGCCCTGTCACGGACACTTGGCAACCAAAAGACGATAGTTCACTCCCCTGCGCGGATATCCGCCGATATGAGAAGCCGGATCCGCAGACAACCATTGAATTCCACTGAATCCGATTAATCGCGCGGCGCGGGCCCGTCCGCCATTCACATCGTTGCAGATGTGGCAACTGCACCCCTTTGCCTGCCGCCATTTGGGGGACCCCGGTACCGATCATCCGGCGGACTGGGTTAGGTTTACTCGCACTACCCCAGACCTCGGTATCGACCTGCTCGCCACGATTGCGGCGCAGATCACGAGCCGAGGTCTTTTTCGTAGACCAATCCACCCCAGCCCGTTCGGCGAATCGGGTCGATCCGTGCGGAATTCCGCTGCCGGCGCGCCGCGTCGCAGTCCGCCACTATTGTGCCCCAGGAAAGAAAACGTCATGCGTCGCATCCACGGTCTAGCCGGAATCATCTTCGGAACCACCGTCGCGACCGGAGGCCTGATAGCGCTGGCCCCGGCAGCGCAGGCCATCACCATTCCGGTGGCCTGCAGCGAAACCGCCCTCGTCGCGGCGGTGAACCTGGCCAACTCCACGCCCACCTCGGACACCCTCGTCCTGGCGGGTGGCTGCACCTACGGCATGACCACCGCCCACGGCGGTGCCGCCAACGCGCTCCCGGTCATCACCACCCCGATCCAGATGACCGGTCCCGCCACCGTCACCAACGCCTCGCTGCTGGGCCTGGGAATGTTCCGGATCGCCGAAGTCGGCCCGACGGGCAACCTGACCCTCGTCACCGGAGTCGCCTTCACCCGCGGCAACGTCGTCGGCGACGGCGGCGGCATCCTCAACCGCGGCGCGGTCACCCTCACCGGAAGCAGTCTGACCGGCAACACCGCCACCGGCAACGGCGGCGGCCTCGCCAACAACGACACCCCCACCGGCACCGCACCGGCCGCCACGTTCACCAACAGCCCACTGTCGGGCAACACCACCCTCCTCGGCGACGGCGGCGCCATCTACAACGGCCTCCGCGGCACCCTCTCCGTCACGGGCGTCTCCGGCAGCCCGCTGTTCATCACCGGAAACAACGCCGGCCGCGGCGGCGGCATCTCCACGATCAACTCCACCGCCACCACCCTCACCCAAACCGCCGTCACCGACAACCACGCACTGCTGCTCCTGGGCAACTCCGGCGGCGTCTACCGCCAGGGCGGCACCATGACGACCACCAACGCCCCCATCACCGCCAACACGCCCAACAACTGCGTCGGCAGCGTCCCCGCCGTCCCCAACTGCACCGGCTGACCCCTCGCGCCGGACCCGCGAACCGAAAACCGGATCCACCCGAAACAAAGGAGAACCCATCATGGGCATCGTCATCATCGGCGGCCTGCTCGACTCCGTCGTCGGCATCGTCAACGGCGCCGTCGTCGCCATCACCAGCGCCGCCGGCGCCGTCCTCCTCCCCCTCCTACCGCTGTAACACCCCCAGCACGACCAGCACGACCAGCACGACCCCCGCGGGCCACGGCCGGCGGGGGTCGTGCTGGACCAACGGGCCGGCCGTTACCAGCCCGCGGGCTACCGCGCGAGTGCGCTCTTCGCGCGGAGTGGCGCGCTCACGTCGTGCAGGTGTTGCAGGACGTAGTGGTAGGTCTTCAGCAGCCCGCACTGGGCGTAGTCGATCCCGTGGTCGGCGCAGAACGCACGAACCAGGGGCTGCGCGCGGCGCAGGTTGGCCCGCGGCATGCTCGGGAACAGGTGGTGCTCGATCTGGTAGTTCAGCCCGCCGAGCGCGAAGTCGACCCACGGACCACCGCGGACGTTGCGGCTGGTGAGCACCTGCTTGCGCAGGAAGTCGAGCTGGGTCTTGTCGGTGTAGGTGGGCATGCCCTTGTGGCCCGGTGCGAACGAGCAGCCCAGGTAGACACCCCACAGACCCTGGTGCACCGCGATGAACGCGACCGCCACGGGCGGGGACAACACCACGAACACCGCAGCGAGGTAGCCACCGACGTGGGCGACCAGCAGCACCGCCTCGAGCCGACGGGCTTTGACCTCGCCGCGCCACACCGCTTGGATGCCGGCCCAGTGCAGGCTCAGCCCTTCCAGCAGCAGCAACGGGAAGAACAGGGCCGCCTGGTGCTTCGAAGTCCAGCGCACGAACCCGCTCTTCTCGGCCGACTGCCCCCGGGTGAAGGCGAGCAGCGGGATGTCGATGTCGGGATCGTCGCCTTCGTGGTTGGGATTGGCGTGATGGCGTCGGTGCTTGCCCATCCACCAGCCGTAGCTCATCCCGACGAGGCCGCCGAACGCGTAGCCGGCGCGGTCGTTGGCCTGCCCGGTGCGGAAGATCTGGTTGTGGCCGGCGTCGTGGCCGAGGAACGCGATCTGGGCGAACACGACCGCGAAGAAGACCGCGGTGGTCAGCTGCCACCACGAATCGCCCAGCACCGCGAACGCCACGCACCCGCCGGCCAGCGCCAGCAGCGTGAGACTGATTTTCACCGCGTAGTAACCGTGGCGACGGTCAAGCAGGCCTTCACCCCGCACGAGGTGAACGAGATCAGTGAAGTCGTTACGCGACTTCGCGCGAACGCCGACGTCGACGCTCTCCGGAGATACAACCATGGAAGCCCTCTTCCGAATCTTGGCGCCGGGGACTGGGGCGACCACGTGTTCACTACCCGGTCCGGATTCCCGGTGACCTCACGTACCAAACGGGACAGGACCGGCACCACAAGAATCGTCAGGTGTTCGCGGGAACGACCGCGCGCGGGGGAACGACCGGCTTCCGGCGGCCACCGGGAAGGAGCTGCAGGGGACGGCGGGCCGCCAGGTCCTCGACCCAGCCGAAGGCGAGGACGGCCACGGCCGTGAGGACGGCCGATGTCGCCAGCTGAACCGGCCGCGAAGACCAGCCGAGCCGGTCGTCGACGGGGTAGGACAGGTCGATGGCGACGTTGTGCCACAGGTAGATCGTCACCGCACGGGCGTTGAGCAGGGTGACCAGCCGGCCGAGCACCGGCGTCCGGTCCAGCCAGGCGAGCTTGGGCGACACCCGCAGGAACACGAGGATCGCGGCGGCGGAGATCAACGCCTGCCCGAGCGGGATCTCGTTGAGGTCGAACGTCCCGTCCGGCAGCGGGTGCCCCGCCGTCCACCAGGCGCCCAGCCCGACCGCGACGGCGAACAGTCCCGCCAGCACGGCCGGGTGGATCCGGCGAAGCATGCCTTCACGGTGGGCGAACCCCAGCACCCAGCACGCCCCGAAGGTGACGAAGTCCAGCACGCCCTCGCCGACCGGCCCCGAATCGGTCAGCGGGGAGCCCAGCACGGCATCCGCCGCGACGAAGGCCAGCGGGGCGAGCACGGTGACGACCGGACGGCGGCGGAACGCGAGCAACAGCACCGGGCTGAGCAGCACGAACCACAGGTAGGCGCGGAGGTACCACAGCACCACCGTGAAGTCCGCACCCCAGAGACTGCCCGGCGGGTCCAGGATCGGGAACACCCAGAGCACCATCTGCGGCCAGCTCAGGGCGAGGTCACCGGTGTCGCGCGCCCAGCCGTGCGCGAGCATCAGCCCGACGGCGACCAGGCCGAAGAGCCACAGCGGGGGCAACAGCCGGCGGATGCGGTGGCCGACGACGTCCACCGCGGGTGTGCGGCGCAGTGAGCTCACCATGAGGGAACCGCCGAGCGCGAACATCACGCCCATGGACGGGAAGACGAGGCTCAGCCACCCCCAGCCCGTGGCGTGGTAGAGCACGACCCGCACGAGCGCGACCGCGCGCAGGCTGTCGAGCCAGCGGTCCCGGCGCCCCGGCGGCGAGGGTTCGTCGGCCGGAGCGACCCGAGGCTCGACCGGCTCGGCGGGCGCCACCTCGGCCCGCACGGTGGCCCGCAGCGCACCGATGCGGTGCATCCGTTGCCAGCGCACGAGAATTCCGGACACCGCCGCGCCCAGTGACTGGATGAGGACCACGTACATCAGCTGGCGGTACACCAGCTGCTGCATCGGGATCAGCCACAACGCGCTTTTCGGCTCGCCGTCGAGGTGGAAGGCGTACGCGGCGCCCGCGCTCTGCAGCAGCATCACCGACAGCCAGAGCACGAGCGTCGTCCCGGGGTCGAGGAAGAACAGCCCGTAGACGAAGAACACGTCGATCAGCGGTGCGGTCACCGGCAGCACGATCTGGAACGCGAGGACGTGCAGGAGCCCGAACCGGCCCAGGCGGCCCGCCGCGCCACGCTGGACGACCGCCCGGCGGTGCCGCCACACCGACTGCATCGTGCCGTAGGTCCAGCGGAACCGCTGCTGCCACAGCTGCCGCAGGGTCGCCGGGGCCTCGGTCCAGGCGACCGCATCGTCCACATAGGCCATGCGCCAGCCCGCGCGGCCGATCCCGATGGTCAGATCGGTGTCCTCGGCCAGGGTCAGCGAGCTCACGCCGCCGGCATCGGCGATCGCAGCACGCCGGAACGCGCCCGCGGCGCCCGGAATCGTGCAGATCGACCCGGTCAGGTCGTGCATGCGGCGGTCCACGCTGAACCCGATGACGTATTCGATGTGCTGCAGCCTGGTCAGGAAGGTGTCGCGGTTGACGATCTTCACGTTGCCGGACACCGCACCGATCCCGGGCCGGGCGAAGGGCTGCACGAGGCGCCGGACGGTGGTGGGTTCGACCACGGTGTCGCCGTCGACCATGACGACCAGGTCGTGCCGGGCCTGCGCGATCCCGGCGTTCAGCGCGGCCGCCTTGCCCTGGTTGCGCTGGCGGACGACCCGTACTCCGGGCAGCTCGAGAGCTTCGACGAGGTCGGCGGTGCCGTCGGTGGACCCGTCGTCGACCACCACGATCTCCACCGGGTGGTCACTGGCCAGGATGGACCGCAGCGCCACCTCGATGTTGACCGACTCGTTGTAAGCGGGCACGATGACCGAGACCGGTTCGGTCACCGGTGGTCCCCAGCTCCAGCGCGGATGGCGGCGCTGCCTGGCGTGCCTGCCCGCGTACACGAGCATCAGCAGCAGGCGGACGATCACCAGCACGCCGACGCCCAGCAGGATCCACTGCAGCCAGGCGACCACGGCGAGGGAAGCATCGATGGCGCCCAGCAGGACCTCACCGGTCACCCGGTCCCGGGCGGTGGCGGGCTGGTTGGCCGGGGCCATCCCGACCGAGGCGGTGACGGTGGTGAAGCGGTAGCCCTGCTGTTGTAGCCGCGGGATCAGCAGGTCCAGTGCCGCGACCGTCTCTGACCGGTCGCCGCCGGCGTCGTGCAGCAGCACGATCGAACCCGCGTCCGAGGGCGGCGTGGCGTTGTGCACGATCGCCGCGACCCCCGGCCGGGCCCAGTCATCGCTGTCGGTGTCGGTGAACACGCTGAGATAGCCGCGCGCGGCCGCGGACTGCACGGTGCGGTAGCCGAGATCGTCGACAGCGGAGACGCTGGAGGAGTACGGCGGCCGGAAGAGGTTGGTCGTCAGGCCGGTGCTGCCGACGAGCACCATTTCCGTCTGGTCCAGCTCCCGGTCCAGCCGCCACGGGGAGACGTCCACCAGGTCGGGGTGGGTGAAGGTGTGCAGCCCGATCTCCGAACCGGAGTCGTGGATCCTGCGGACGAGTTCCGGATGGCGCGAAGCCATCGAGCCGACGACGAAAAACGTCGCGGGCACTTGGTGCTTGCGCAGGATGGAGAGGATCTGGGGAGTCCAGGTCGGATCGGGTCCGTCGTCGAAGGTCAGTGCGACGGTCTTGGCGGCCGGCGCCCGCGAGACCACCGGAGAGCGGGTCGCGTCGACCACCGCGCCACCGTTGATCACCGCGGCAGGCACCGACGAGGTGCCCACCGGGTCGTGCGCCTTGGCGTCGTTGCTGACCTGAGAGCTCGCCAGGCCCGCGATGACGAGCATCACCGACAGCAGGGCCACCGCGATGCCCGCGAACACCCAAGGCAGCCGGAGGCGGCCTCGCCACCTCCGGCGCCCGGTCACAGCAGGTTACCGAGAAGCGAGCCGACCGCCCCGGTCACGGGTGCGACCACGCCCTCGACGACCTCGAGCACGGGTGGGACGACGGACACGACCGGCGCCACCGCCGCCGGAGCAGGCAGCTGCACGACTGCGGGCGGAACCACCGCTACCGGCGGGACCACGGCTACCGGCCGCGCCGGCTGAACGGGATCGGCCCGGTTCGCCGGCGCCTGGCCGACGGCCGCCTGGTTGCCCGGCTGCTGGGGTACCGCCGCTGCGGGCCCGCTCGTGCCAATCTGCGCTCCGCCTGCGGGCTGATGTCCCCCGGGAGCGGCGCCGCCTGCTACCGGCTGCTGTCCTCCTGGCGCGTTGCCGCCCGCCACCGGGGACAGGGGAAGGACGTTCACCGGGATGGCGATCTGCGGGCCGAAGCTCCGGCCCGTCCCCGGCGACTGCTTCTCTCCCGCGCCGGCGGCCGGCTGTTCCGCACCCGGCGCGGCCAGGTGACCGCCCGGTACGGAATTCGACCCGGCGTCGCCGGAGGCGGACGTCGCCGGCTGGTTGGCCAGCAACAGGCCGGTACCGGCGATGAACGCGACTCCGGCGACGGCCAGCACTCCGGCCGAACCGCGGACCAGCAGCCGCCGGCGCCCGCTCGGATCGACGAACACCGGATCGACGCGACGGTTCGCCTCGACGTGCTGGGCCTGTTGACGTTTGCCGGAACCGAGTCCGGCGAACAGATCCGGACCGCGGGGATAATGATGGGCGACCACGATGGCTCCTTCATGCACTTGTGAATCAGGGGAAACGGTCATGGGCCGGAGAGACTCGGCAGCGGCAAGCACCACGTGCGACTGAGCCCCAGCGCCGCGGAAGCAGTGTGACAACTCCACACGCCACCCGCGTGTTGCTCTCCGTATTCCGAGCGTCCGCTCCAAGCCGGGTGACGGCTAGGGCCTTGTGTCACATCAACTGCGCCGAAGAGACCAACCATCCAGCTTTTCCATCCCCCAACCGGGTTAGTATTGGTCCGTTCAGCTGAACCCGGTCGCGAGGCGAAACTTCGGGCGCACCCGGCCCGACTCCCGCTGGAGGGGTGCGGAATGTCGGTCACCGGATTCGCTCCCCGGCGGAAGTCGGCCTACGATTCGTCAAGAGCAGCACCTCGCGGCAACCCCGGACCCCGGTGGCCGAACACGCGTCACCCGCCCACCGGGAGCAGCTGATGACCAGCGTCCAGGACACGAAGAAACCCCTCATCACCCACGAGTTCATCCGGCGAGCGGCCGACGCCTGGGTCCGCGCCGCGGACGCCGGGATCATCGACGCCGCGGAACTCGTCTGGCTGCTGGAGCACCTGCCGGCGGATTCAGCGCGGCCGAAGGTGACCGGATGACGGCCGGCCCGGTGCCGGAGTGGCAGTCCGCGGAGGTCGATCTGCCCGGCCGGATGCTGACGCTGGTCTACCGGGTCGCGTGCCAGACCGGTCATTCCCGGCGGACGAGTGCCACGTTGTGCAGCCGAATCCTGTGTGCACAGCCGGATGTCACCGAGTCACGGGCGGGCGTGGACGCCGGACGGCAGGTGCGCGCACGCGTCCTGACGGAGCTGCGCGCCGACCTGGGCCGGCGGGTCGACCGGCCACGGCTGGAGGCGGCCCTGAGGGACGCGGTACTGCTCGACGAAGTGACGCTGCTCCCGCCCCGCCAGCGCTTCGCCTTGTGGTCGACGGCGGTGGACCACCTCACGACGGCCGAACTCGCCACACGCACCGGCTGGACGTCCCCGCAGATCGCCCGGCTGCTGCGGGGCGCGCTGCGAACCGTGACGTCGAAGGCCACGCTGCCCGGGTAAAGACGCACGGCGGGGTTCTCCGTCGGGGAACAGCGCCCTCGGCACCGGTTCGCCCAGCGTTGCGGGTGCTGCTGGTGCCGAGGGGTGAGCACCTTGTCGATGACGAAGACGGTGGCGTCCTTGGTTCCTCAGCAGTCCCTTCTGCGTTCCTCGTCGAGAACCGGCACGCGCCCCGTTCGAGCTGACAACCCATGGGCCACGAACAACAACTTCTCCGGGCTGGCGACGATACGCAGGCCGACGATCCGGCCGCCGTCGATCTCCGGCGCCACCACGGCCAGCAGCGTCCCTCCTGCTGCCGCAAGTATCGCCGTGCTCGCGTTCACCTCGGCGAGCCCGAACCTGACGGGCGCCGAGATCTTCCGGAAGGCCGCGACGAGGTAGGGGACAACATCGTCCCGGCCGACAACGGGAGTACGCGCGGTGGCGACACGGCGGACACCATCGGCCCACACCGTGACGTCCTGGGCCAAGATCGCTTCGAGACCGGCCAGGTCGCCGGCCTTGATCGCCACGAGGAACTGCTCGGCGAGGCGCACCCGCCCGGCGCGGTCCGGCTGGCAAGACAAGCCCCGGTTCGCGAGATGCCGTGTCGTGCGGTGATAGAGCTGTCGGCAGTTGCCCGGCGACAGCTCCAGGAACTCCGCGATCGCGCGGTACCTGTACCCGAAAGCGGTGCGCAGCACGAACACCGCCCGTTCGTGCGGCGTCCGGCGTTCAAGCAGGACCAGCAGGGCGAGAGAAACCGAGTCGCGCTGCTCGGCCGTTGACAGCGGACCCAGCGCGGTGGTCAGGACCGGCGCCGGCAGCCACGGGCCGAGGTCGCGCGCGCGGGTCGCGCGCACCGCGCCAAGCCGATCGAGGCAGAGCCGGGTGACGGCTTTCGTCAACCAAAGTTCGGGGTGCGTGGTCGCCCCGCGGTCCGCTCGTTCCCAGCTCAGGTAGGCGTCCTCGACAGCGGCTTCGGCCTCGTCCGCGACTCCCAGCAGCCGGTAGGCCAGTCCGAACAGCCGCTGTCGTCCTGTGTCGAACTGCGCGGCCGGGATCACCTGGGTGAGTATGCCGGACCGTGGACCGTGGTGACCGGGTCAGCCGTGGAGCCGGCGATCTCCAAGGCCGTGGCCCGCCGGCGTTCCAGCCGCGCCGGGCTACCGGGGAGGTGACGCGGGGATGGCGTTGTCGATGAGGACCGCGGCGATGGCGGCGGCGGTCGGGAAGGAGTCGCTGTCGAGGACTCGGGTGCGGGCCGAGGCGCCGTCGATGAGCAGGGCCAGTTGTTCGCCGAGCTGTTCGGGGTTGGTGGCGCCGGCTTCGCGGGCGGTTTCGGTGAGCCGCGCGGCGATGGCGGTCTTGTAGTCGCGTGCGTACCGGGATGCGGGGTGCTGGGGGTCGTGGAGTTCGACGGCCGCCGCGATGTAGGGGCACAAGGGCGTGGACGCGGGCATCTCGAAGGCGGCGAGGAGCCGTTCGCGCGGGGTGAGGTCGGTGCGGTCGAACACCCCGGGCATGACGTCGGGATCGAATCGGCGCAGGTATTCGGCGACGAGCTCGTCCTTGCCGGCGAAGTGCTGGTAGGCCGTCCGCTTCGACACCTGGGCCACGGCGCAGAGCTCGTCCATGCCGGTCCGGTTGATGCCCTGATCGCGGAACAGCTGCTGTGACGCACCGAGGATGCGCTCGCGCGCACCCCGGCCGCGGCGCCGGCCCAGCGGCCCCTTCTCCAACTCCGTCATGTCTCCAGCATAGCCCGTTCGGTACCGATCGGTGTACCTAGCTTGCGGCCCGGCCGGTCGTCGAGTACGTTAAGTACACAGATTGGTGTAGTTAACGAACGGAGTGATCGTGGGAAAGCTCGACGGCAAGGTAGCGGTGATCACCGGCGGCTCGACCGGCATGGCGCTGGCCGGCGCCAAACTGTTCGTCGAGGAAGGAGCGCACGTCTTCATCCAGGCCCGGCGGCGGGAAGCACTGGACGACGCCGTCGAGTCGCTCGGCCGCAACGTCACCGCCGTGCAGGGTGACGCGGCCGACCTGGCCGACCTCGACCGCTTGTACGACACGGTCAAGCGGGAAAAGGGCTCGATCGACGTGCTGTGGGCCAGCGCCGGGATGGGTGAACCCGCCGTCCTCGGCGAGATCACCGAGGAACAGTTCCACCGCGCCTTCTCGCTCAACGCGCGCGGCACCCTGTTCACCGTGCAGAAGGCCCTGCCGCTGCTCAACGACCACGGCTCGATCTTCATGACCGGATCCAACGCCTCTCTCGGCGCTTTCCCGGGCTGGAGCCTGTACGCGGGAAGCAAAGCCGTTCAGCAGGCCTGGGCCCGCGTCTGGCTCAACGAACTGCGCGACCGCAAGATCCGGGTCAACGTCCTGACGCCCGGCCAGGTCGCCACCGCCAAGCAGGAAGAACTGTTCGACGAGGCGACGAAGGACGCATTCGAATCCCTCATCCCGCGCGGGAAGATGGGCCGCCCCGAAGAAATCGCCACCGTCGCCCTGTTCCTCGCCTCCGACGACTCCAGCTACGTCAACGGCCTGGAGCTGGTCACCGACGGCGGCACCACCGCCCTCTGAACCACCCGCCGGGAAACAGGACGAGAGCCCTGGGCGGCGGCGCGACGGCAGGCAAGTGGGGCGCCGTCCCGGCCGGGGACATCGTCATCACGGCTCTGTTGTACGACGGTTCGCGCCGTCCTGGAGAAGGGCCGGCCCGACGTCTTCCTCGCCGGTGACAACGCGCAGGCCAAGGCGGGCGTGGCGGCCTCCTCAAGAGCCGTGGACAGCACCCATCTGACCCACGGACCACACCTCGCCCGGCTGCTGACCACGCTCGACGTGCTCAGCGACGGCCGCATCGGCACCGGCCGGCTCGCGGTCGAGGGGCCACCGGCCGCCGCGTCGGTCGCCGACCGCCTGTCACGGCGTCACCTCCGCGATCCTCGTGAAGCTGTTCTGCGCGGCCGCGACGACGATCCGCACTTGAGCCGTGGTCACCGGCGCGGGGAACGGAATCCACCGGGAGACCGCCGCATCACCCACCACGTGGACCTGGTCTACCCACTGGGCGCCGTTCCGGGTCTGCACGGTGAAGTCGGTCGGGACGCCGTCGGCATGGGAGGCGAAGCCGACGCCGGTCAGCACGGTCGCGGCCGGCGCCGTCACGGTGAGGGTGTCCGGGTACCGGCCGTCGGTGTCGTCGTTCCAGAACGTCGCGAAATCGTGGTCGATCGCGTTCGACGCGAGGTATGTGCGGGTCGCACCGTTGACGACGTTCGGCGCGTGCTCGCTCGAAGCCGAGGCCGTCGTGCCGCTCGCCCAGCTGCCGAACACCGGCACGTTCACCGTCGTCTGCGCCTCTCCCCCGCGAGGCGCCTTCACGGTCAGCGTCACCGGGTACAGCCCGCTCACGACCCCGGCGGGCACGGTGATCCGCACCCTCCCGGGCGTCTCGGACATGGCCGGAGTCAGCGGAATCCGGGGCGCCGTCGCCGTCCAGCCCGGAGGAACCTGCGCACCGAGCGTCGCCCGCGTGTCCACTGTAGACCGGCCTTCGACGACCACCGGGACGTCACCGCTGCTGCCCGCGGTGATCGCCGGGACGGTGCCGGTGGTGAGCGCGAGCCGGGTGAACGGCGTGCGCGGCGGCGTGACGGTGAACGTGTAGTCGCCCGAACCGGCGGTCAGGGTGAGCGTTTCGTCGTCGGCCCGGCCGACCATCAGGCCGGGGTCGGGCTGGGCCGGGTGGCCGTCGGCCAAGATCGTCCGTCCGCTCTCGCGCACGCTGGACTGCTTGCCACCCAGCAGCGGCAGCCGGATCGTCGCCTTCGCCCCGACCGGAACCGTCGCGTGGTAAATGAGCGTGCTGCCGTTCCGCTGCCACGAACTGACCACGGTCCCCCGGACGGTCTGCTGCGACGCCGTCACGTGCGTGAGGTCCCCGGCGACGGCGGGGGCGAGCGTGAACTCGCGCCAGCCGGGAATGCCGGGCTGGATCCCGGCGAGCTGCTGCTGGAACCACTGCCCGATGGCGCCGCCGAGTCCGATGTGGTCCTTCGACGACGTGCCGTCCGGCGCCGAGGAGTTGTCCCACTTCTCCCAGATCGTCCCCGGGCCCTGGTTCACCATGTAGCCGAAGCTCGGGTAGTCGGTGCGCTGCGCGATGGCGAGCGCCACGTCGTTGCGCTGGTACTTGCCGAGCGCCTGGAACACCAGCGTGGTGCCGACGAACCCGGTCGTGACGTGGTTCTGGTGCGCCGCAATGTCAGCCACGAGATGGTCCACTGTGGACTGCTCGCGACCGGCCGGAACGAGCCCGAACACGAGCGGCAGGGCGTAGGACAGCTGGGTCCCGGTGCCGAAGACGCCGGTCTCGGCGGAGTAGAAGCGTTTGAGGAAGCCGGCCGAGATCCGACTCGCCAGCGTGTTGTACTTCGTGGCGTCGGCCTGCTTGCCCAGTACCGCCGCCATCCTCGCCAGCAGCGTCGCGTCGAGGTAGGAGAAGCCAGTCTGGAAGTAGCCGTGCGGGGTGCTGACCGTCGAGAGCCAGTCGTCACCCCACGACGTCGGCGGGTTGACGACGACGTGGTCGGCGTCGCTGATCGTGCCGAGGTAGTCGACCCACGCCTTGACGTGGTCGTAGTGCGTGGCGAGCAGCCGGGTGTTCCCGTACTGGGTGTAGGAGTCCCAGATGATCTGCGGGTACGCGGTGCCCCACGCGGGATCGGTGAGCCAGTCCGCGCGGCCGTTGACCGGCGCGACCGAGGGCAGGCTGCCGTCGGCACCCTGGCTGGTGACCATGTCGCCGAGCCACTTCGTGTAGAACGCCTGCATCTCGAAGTTGGCCATCGCCTCCTGGTCGGAGTCGGCGGCGTCGCCGAGCCAGCCGTGCCGCTCCCGGGTCGGGCAGTCCATCTGGATCGACTCGAGGTTGTTCAGCTGGGTCTGCGTGACGGCGGCCTGGATCTTGTCCAGCCCGGGGTCCGAGGTGTCGAACCGGCCCGTCGAGGCGACGTCGGTGTGGATCTCCTGCGCGGTCACGGTCACCGCGGCGTCGTCGGGAACGCCGGTCAGCTCGGCGTAGCGGAAGCCTGCGTAGTCGAAGTGCGGGAGGTAGGTCTCGGTGCCGGTGCCGCTGAAGGTGTAGTGGTCGGTCTGGCGCGGCGGCTCGGAGCCGTCGAAGCTGATGTTCGCGGTCGTGACGCGGCCGTTCGCGTCGAGGATCTCGCCCTTCTTCAGCGACGCCGTCGTCCCGGCGGGCTGCGCGGCCCGCAGGGTCGCCTGGCCGGTGCGGTTCTGGCCGAAGTCGTACACGCGCACGCCCGGCGCGGGCCGGGTTTCCTTCACCGGCTTGAAGTTCGCGACGATCCGGGACGGCGGGGTGGTGTCGGGCCGCAGCTGCGTGATGCCGCTGTCGACCACCGCCGGGTTCGGGCCGTAGACGCCGATCTCGGCCAGCCGGAAGGTGCAGCTCGGGCCGGCGCAGGCGAGCTTCGTCGCCGTCACCCGCACGTACCGGCCGGTCACGTCCGCGGGCAGGGTGACGGCCGTGGTGCCCGGGTTGGGCTGGTCGGCGTCCGTGCGGTCGGCGACGGTCGTCGCCGTGGCGAACGCCGGATCGTCGCCGACCTCGACCCGGTAGCGCACGGGGAAGCCTGCCCCGGCGAAGTCCCCCGCGGGGTCGTTGGTCGGCCGCGCCGGGAACAGCGTCACCGAGCCGAGGCGTTGCGCCGAGCCGAGGTCGACCTGCGCCCACTTCGTGTTGTCGGCACTGGCATCGATGGCGGAGTGGTAGCCCTCCGACACGTCGCTCGAGCCGTCGATCCCGTCGGTCGCGGCCGCCGGGGACCAGCCGCAGCAGGTGGTGGTGTCCGACGCGGTGACCGGCTTGCCCTGCGCCAGGCTCCGGCGGTGGGAGGCCGGGGCGACGGCGAGCGCGGCGGGCCAGGCGCCGGCGTCGAACCTGGCCGTGTCCCAGCCCGCAATCTCTTTGCGGGCGTCATAGGTTTCGCCGTAGTAGAAGTCGTCGCCGGTGACCGGGCCGGCGTGGGTCTTCCAGCCGGGGCCGGTGCCGAAGCGCGCCACCGAGCCGTCGGTGTAGGTGACGTTCAGCTGAGCGACGAGCGCCGGGCGGCCGGTGTACTGCCCTTTCCCGGCCATGAACGCGAGCGCGTTGCGGCCGGGCTTGACCAGGTTCGTGACGTCGAGGGCGCGGTAGAGCACGCGGGCGGCGTAGTCGGTCACCGCGGAGTCGAGCACCCGGTCCGGCTGGACGCGGGCGCCGTCGAGGTGCGGCTCGGCGACACCCTGGGCGCCGAAGTACAGCCGGGCACGAGCGACCGGCTTGGTGACGTCGAAGCTGCCCCGGACCAGCGCACCGTCGTCGGCCTGCAGCCACCACGCGGTCCAGTCGGCGGGCCGGAGCAGGCCGGTGTCGAACCGCGCGGGCACCGACCACGGCGACGGCCGGCCTTCGCTGTTCCAGGTCCGCACCGACCACTGGTAGGTGCGGTCACTGTCCAGCGCCGGTCCGGTGTAGGCGACGTCGACCGAGTTCGCCGACGGCACGCGCCCGGAGTCCCAGTGGGACCGCGGTCCGTCGACACGGACTTCGTACGCCGTCTGGGTTTCCGCGCGTCCGGTGTCGTGCACCGTCCAGGCGAACGTCGGCTGTGGACTGGCTGCCACCGCGTTCGGCGCCTGGCCGTCGGCACGCAGCGACGTCGGCGGCAGCGGACCGCCGTGCGCGGGCTCCGCCGACGCGGTGGTGGGTGCGACCGCCGCGGCGAGCACGAGCGCGATGACGACAGCCTGCCTCTTCATCGAGGTTCCCGACCGGCGCATGAACGTCTCCTGACGCCATAAAACGTTTCAATCAGCCGAGGGACTTCTTACAACGTCAGTCGCAGGGAAACAAGGAACGGCGTCGATCCTGTCCGGATGACGCCGGGGAAGGCACTCGATCAGCTCAGCGCGGCGCCTTGTTCGCGCAGGTGATGCAGATCCGCGTCGCCGGCAGGGCGACGAGACGGTCTTCAGCGATCGACTCCCCGCAGCGTTCGCAGGTTTCGTAGACGCCGGCGCGCACGCGCCCGGCGGCGCGGTCGAGGTCGGCGAGGTCGTCCTGGGCCTGCCGCAGCAGGGCCTGGACCTGCGCCCGCTCGAACGCGATCGTGACACCTTCCGGATCGTGCTCGTCGTCGTTGCTGGTGAACTCCGACGCCGCCACGATCCCGTCCCGCTGCCGGGCGAGCGCGCCGGCCAGCCGCGCGGCCTCGGCCCGGGCCCGGGCGATCAGCTCCACCGCGAGACGCTCGTCCATGCACGAAGTCTGCCACGAACCTTGACGGTGACGACCCGCGTCACGTAGATTGAATCGTTTCATGCAGCCCAGACAGCCCGGATCGCTGCCGCTTCGCGTTCGGCCTGGCGCCTGCCGATGTGGAGCGCCCGGCCGGCCGTCTCCGGGTCCAGCATCTTCACCGGTGCCTCGAGGTCGCCGAAGTCGGGCTCGACGGCCACCAGCCTGGTGTTTTCGCGCAGCTGGGCCATTTCGGCGTCCGCCCTGATCGTCGAAGCGGATCGATCGCTGCCGGCGGCGCCACCGTGCCCTCCGAGAGGATGGCAGGATACGACCACGAGAACGTCACTCGGCGGCGCCAACGTGGCGTTCAGGTGGTTGACGATCCCGCCGTCCATGTAGCGGATTCCGTTGATGGTGACGGCGGGGAACAGCATCGGTACGACGCAACTGGCCGCGACGGCGTGCAGCAGCGGCACCCCGGATTCCGGCCCCCACACGACAAGCTCACCTGAGTCGGTGTCGGCTGCCGTGCAGCGGAACCCCGGGGGCCAGGCGACACCGTCGAGGATTCCGAGCAGGCCGAGATATCCGTCTTCGGTGAGCGTGGTCGTCGCTTCCCGTACCGCGGAACCGATCGCTCGCAACGCTTGCCGCGGGTCGGCGGCGAGCACAGCTTGGCGCGACGCACTCAGGAAGCTTTCCTCGCCTGCTGCCAGGACGGCGAAGTCCAGCTTGTGCCCCACTGCTGCCAGGACGGCGAGCGCGTCGGAGACGTCGCAGCCACTCGACAGCAGCGCCCCGACCAGGACCCCGCGGATGTTCCGACGATCGACGAGGCTTCCGCCAAGTCGACGCCGGCTTCGCGCAACCCGGTGAGCAGGCCCGTCTGCCAAGCGACGCCAACGATGCCGCCGCCGCCGAGAACGACCGCGCGGGTGGGTGAGCCATTCCCCTGAGAAGTCATTGCTGTTCCGTCCGTGAGGTGAGGTCGATGCCGAACAGGGCGCAGGCGTTGCCTGCGGTGAACTTGTCGCGGTCTTCGTCGGTCGGGAACTCGGTGAGGAACTTCTCGATGTCCGTCTTGGCCGGCTTCTGGAAGGGGTAGTCGGTCGAGAACAGCAGCCGGTCGGGTGTCGTGACCTCCAAGGCATGACGCAGCAGCGCGGGGTTGAACATTCCGGAACTGGTGACGTGGATGTGGGAGCGGACGTAGTCCGACACCTTCCGGTCCAGGCCCGCGACGCCGGAGAGGCTGTCGGCGCGGTCGGTCCAGAACAACAGCAGTTCGCCCCAGTGGCCGAGCACGAGCTGCAGGCCGGGATGGCGATCGAAGGTGCCGCGGACGATCAGGCGCAAGGCGGCGACCGCCGCCTCCAGGTGCCAGCCCCAGCCGAACGTCGCCAAGGCCAGGTCGGTCATCGGGTCGAAGCCGCGGTAGACGGCTTCGCGGACCGTGCGCGAAGGAATCTGCGGGTGGAGGAAGATCGGCTGCCGCAGGGCCGCGGCGGTGGCGAACAGGTCGTCGTAGCGCGGGTCGTCCAGCGGCGTCTCGGCCGTCCGCCCGTAGACCATCGCTCCGACGAACCCGAGACCGGCCGCGCGTTCGAGCTCCGCGCCGGCGGCCGCCGGATCCGCCATCGGCAGGGTGGCGAGGGCCCGCAGCCGCGCCGGGTGCCGGCCGACGGCCTCGGCGGCGATGTCGTTGGCCCGCCTGCTGAGCGTCCGCGCGTCCGCCGGCTCCAGCGGGTGTGTACCGGGTGGCGCCAGCGAGAGGATCTGCACGTCGACGCCCTGGGCGTCCATCGCGGCGATCCTGGCGTCGCCGAGGTCGTCGAGGCGCTCGAGGTTGTCGCCCAGCTCGTCGAGCACGACGCTCGGGTCACCGCGGTCCTCCGGGAGCGCCTTCACCGCCGAGGTGAGCTCCGGCAGGTTCCAGTGTTCTTCGATCGCGATCAGTGCCACGCCAGGCCTCCCGGTCCGGGCAGTCCGCTCAACCGCCGTTGAGCGAGACGGTACACGAATCACTCAACGGTTGTAGAGTGAAGCCATGACGGAGACCTCCCGCGCCGCGAAACGCGCCCGTACCGCCCAGCGGATCCTCGAGGCCGCCAGGCAGGAATTCGCGACCCGGGGCTTCGAGGGGGCGACGATCCGGGGCATCGCCGCCGCGGCGGACGTGGACGCTTCGCTGGTGATGCAGCACTACGGCTCGAAGGCGGCCCTGTTCACCGCCGCGGTCCAGCTGCCCAGCGAGGACGCCGAGAGCGCTGCCGAGCACCTGCTGGAGGTCCTCGCCAACCGGCTGCGCGAACTGCCCCCGGAGACGAGCGCACTCGTCCGGTCCATGCTCACGGTGCCGGAAGCCGCCGACACGATGCGGTCCTACCTCGACGAACGCGTCGACAACCTCGCCAGGTCACTGGAGGGCGACGACGCACACCTGCGCGCCCTGATCGCCGTGAGCGGCATCCTCGGCCTGACGATCACGCAGCACTTCCTGAAGCTGCGCGCCTTCGACGACGCCTCCCACGAAGGATTGCTGCAAGCTGCGCGCGGCTGGACCGAATACCTGTCGCGCGACTCGTAAGACCGATCAGCGGGCGCCTCGTCGTTCGGCCACTTCCGGAGCCCGGTGGGCGCCGCGCCGCAGCAAGGATCACCCGTGTCCATTGTGGTCACCGGCGCCACCGGCCAATGGGGGCGGGCACACCGTCGAGGCGTTGTCCTGGCCGGAGACATCATACGTCTCCCGACTGGAGACATGTCTCCGCCTCCGTCCTCACCACCGGATGCCGGTCGAATATGGGCTGTTCGGCGGCATTTGGTCGCGCTGCCGCTTCCGGGTATGGACACCGGCGAGATCGACAGCCGAAAATCCATCACATGTCCTCGCCTCTGCGGGCCAGGCCATGACGAAGCGCGACGAGGGACGGCTGCCGGACAAAGGAGTTTGCGTTATGGACCTGCCCATCGACCGCAGGCGCTTTCTCACCGCCGCCGCGTTGACCGCCGGGGCCGCGGCCCTGCCCGGTGGGTTGCTGTCCGGCCGGGCGGCGGCCCGGTCATCGCAGATCACGCTTCCCGAGCGGGGTATCCACGACACCGGCCCGGCGACGTCCTGGACAGACGGTTTCCTCACGGGCAACGGTGAGTACGGTGCCACGCTGTACGGCGCGCCGTCGCAGGAGAAGGTGATCTTCAACTATCACCGCCTCGTCCTGCCCAACGGCTCTCGATCGCTGACCCCGCCGGTGATTTCGGGACGCCTGCCGGGCGTCCGGGACAAGGCGCTCGCCGGTGACTACGCCGGTGCGAACCGGGACTTCGCGGCCGGCTGGTCGCTGCGCTGGACCCAGACCTACCACCCGGCGTACGAACTCCGGATCGCGACGCCGGCCATGACCACGGCCAACGACTACAGCCGCGTGACCGACTTCCGCACGGGCGAGGTCACCACCGGCTGGACCGACGGCAACGGCACGTGGTCCCGCCGGGCGTTCGTCTCCCGCGCCGACCGCGTGATCGTCCACGAACTGACGCCGGCGCCCGGCCGGACGATCGACGCGACGCTGAGTGTGAACACCGCGTTGGACGGCACCCCCGGCAGCGTGGGCTTCACGACCCGGGCCACCCTCGGCAACGGTTCCGGTTACCTGAACCTGCGCGGCACCTATCCTTCCGGGCAGGGCGCGTTCGGCTACGAAGGCGTCACCCGCGTCGTCCCGACCGGCGGCACCGTCTCCGCCAGCGGAGCCACCATTGTCGTGTCCGGAGCATCACGGCTGCTGCTGCTCACCAAGCTCGACCGGTACGAAACGCCGAACGCGTGGGACTCCCAGCCATTGCACGCGGCGCTGGCCGCGGTCGGCACCGACTACACCGCACTGCTTGCCCGGCACACCGCGATCCACACGGCCTGGTACGACCGCTCCCGGCTCGACCTCAACGTCTCGGCCGCCGACCGGGCACTGCCGATCAGCCAGCTGATCGCCCGGCAGAACACCAACCAGAGCGTCATCGACCTCGCGCTGCTCGAGCGGCTCTACGACTCGGGGCGATACCTCTTCATCAGCTCCAGCGGGATCCTGCCGCCGCGGCTGACGGGAATCTGGACCGGGACGTGGACCGGCGCCTGGGCCGACGACTTCACCACCGACGCCAACATCAACCTCCAGGTCGCCGGCGGCAACATCCTCGACACCCCCGAGGCCATGCAGGGCTACTTCACCCTCATCCTCGGCCAGCTCGCCCAGTGGCGCACCAACGCGCGGAACCTCTACGGCGCCAGGGGTTTCCTGGCCCCGTCCCGGACCGACGGCGAGTACGGTCACATGCTTCACTTCGACGCCGGGTTCCCCGGCCAGACCTGGACCGGCGGCGCCGACTGGCTGCTCTACCCGCTCGTCGAGTACTGGGAGGTCACCGGCGACCAGGCGTTCCTGCGGGACAAGCTGGGCCCCGCGCTCATGGAACTGGCGCTGTTCTACGAGGACTTCCTGACCCGGACCGACTCGGGCGGCAAAGTCGTGTTCGTCCCGTCGTTCTCGATGGAGAACGCGCCCGGCAACACCGGTGTGCTCCTGTCCGTCAACGCCACCGGCGACATCATGGCCGGCAAGCACGCCCTCCAAGCCGCCATCTCCGCGGCCAACGCGCTCGGCGTGGAACAGGGCAGCGGCCAGGGCGTCCAGCGCTGGACGGCCTTGCTCGGGAAACTGCCCGCGTACCGGATCAACGGCGACAACGCCCTGGCGGAGTGGTCCTGGCCGAGCCTCAACGACAACTACAACCACCGGCACGTCCACCACCTGTACGGCGCCTGGCCGCTGCACGAGATCAACCCCGAGACCCGGCCCGAGCTGATCGCACCCGCGCTGCGGGCCCTGGAACTGCGCGGCGACGAGAACCTGTCCGCCCACGGGAGCCTGCACCGGGCGCTGGCCGCCGCCCGGCTGAAGGACGGCGGGAAGGTCTACGCCAACCTCCGCAAGATCCTCGGCAACACCATGATCTTCCGGTCGCTGATGACGTCGCACAACCCGAACCTGCAGACCTACAACGCCGATGCCGCCCACGCGGTACCCGGCGTGCTGGCCGAGGCGTTGCTCTACTCCCGGCCGGGCGTGCTGGAGATCCTCCCCGCCCTGCCCGGGCAGCTGGCCAAGGGCTCGATCACCGGAGTGCGTGCTCGCGGCCGGATCCGCGTCCACAGTCTCGGCTGGGACCTGTCCGCCCGCACGGCCACGCTGTCCGTGACGTCGGCGATCGACCAGGACATCACGCTGATCAGCCGCCGGGGCATGGCGTCCGTGACGACGACGGCGCCCGTCGCCACATCGCCGCTGGGTGTCAACGCAAGAGTTGTGTCCCTGACCGCGGACCAGCGCACCGACATCACCGTCTCCCTGTCCCAGCCCCCGCAAAGCGGGTACGTGCGGCTGGTCAACCGGCGCAGCGGCAAGGTTCTCGACGTCACCGGCAACGGAACGGCCGACGGCGTCAAGGTCGTCCAGTGGGCCTGGTCCGGTGGCGCCAACCAGCAGTGGCAGCATCTGTCCAATCCGGACGGCTCGGTCCGCCTGGTCAACCGCAACAGCGGCCGGCTCCTCGACAGCCCGGCCGGAGCCGGCCAGGGCACCCAGCTGGACCAGGCGCAGGACACCGGCACCGACAACCAGTGGTGGAAGCTCGCCGACACCGGTGACGGCTACTACCGGCTCGTCAACGTCCGCACCGGCCTCTGCGCGGACGTGGAAGGCGGCTCGGCGAACGACGGCGCCCGGGTGATCGCGTGGGCCGCCAACACCGGCACCAACCAGCAGTGGCAAATCGTCGACACCTGACCCGACCGCCCTTCTCGCCAGGAGACCGGATCAAGGAGCGGGTGATGCGTGCACCACCCGCTGGATCAGTTCCGCGTCCACTTCTGGTTGCTCCCGCCGGCGCAGGTCCAGATGATCGCCTTGGTACCGGGGGTGGTGCCCTGGCCGCCGGCGTCGAGGCAGGAGCTGCCGTAGACCCGCAGCTCACCGGCGGCGGTGGAGGTCCACTGCTGGTCGGCGCCCCCGTTGCAGTCCCACAGTTCCACCTGGGCGCCCGCTGCCTGCGAAGCGTTGGGCACGTCCAGGCAGCGGCCCGAACCGGCGCCGACGACCGTCGACGTCGTGCCGCCGTTCCCGCCGCTGCCCGGGGTGATGGACGTCGTTGGCGATCGACCAGTCGGAGTCGGCGCCCGCGATCTTCACCGCCGGGTAGCCGGCCGAGTTGAGCGTGGAGCGCGGATTCCGGTACCAGCCGTGGACCAGAAGTTGCCGCCGCCGATCCAGCACGGTCCCTCGCGTGTGCTCGACGCTCGGCTCCGCGCCGGAGGTGGAGTTGGTGTCACCGCCGATCTCGATCTTGAGGATCTGCACCGAAGCGCCGTAGCCGGGCCGCCACCGCCGCTGATCGCCCCCACGCCGTCGAACGTGCGGCCGCCCGACGAACCTTGACACGGCGAGTTTCTTTCCCGGCGGAGGACGTGGTGGTTACGCGGCTAGCCGAGCGTCCATTGCTGGTTGTTCCGGCCGTTGCAGGTCCACAGTTCGACGAGGGCGCCGTTGGCGGTGGATGCTCCGGTGACGTCCAGGCAGAGCCCGGACTGCACGCCGGTGACCGTCCCGTCGGAGTGGACGGTCCACTGCTGGTTGGCCTGGCCGGTGCAGGGCCAGATGATCACCTTGGTGCCGGGGCTCGTGCCGCGGCCGCCGGCGTCGAGGCAGTCGCCGCCGTTGTACACGCTGAGCGCGCCCGATGAGGTGAGGGTGAAGCTCTGGTTCGAGCCGCCCGAGCAGTCCCGGATCTGCACCTGCGTGCCGGCCGTGGTGGTCGAGTTCGGCACGTCCAGGCACTTGCCCGCGCCCACCGCGTGCACCGGCCCGGTCCCGCCGCCGGTGGGAGGAGCGCCGCCCAGAGCCGTCGCGGTGGCGTTGTAAGCCGGCTTGGGCTGGTAGTTGTTGTCGTACATGCTCGCGGCGCCGTAGCCGGGGAAGGTCCCGGGGATCCAGGAATCGGCGTCACCGACGCCCCACTGCGAAACGCCGGGGCAGCGGGTGACCGCCAGGCAGTCCTTCACCACGGTCGCGTAGTCGGCCGCCTGCTGCTGGAGGTTGCCGCCGGAAGCCGGCAGCGGGACGCGGTCGTCGAGCTCGGTGATGGCGACGTCCAGCCCCAGCGCCGCGAAACGCTGCATGTTCGCCGGCATGGACGAGGGGACCTGGCCGACGATGAAGTGGCTTTCCAGGCCGATACCGCCGAGTGGTACGCCTTGGGACAGCAGGGACTGCGCGATGCTGTAGAGCGCGTTGCTCTTGGCGTTCTCGCCTTCGATGTTGTAGTCGTTGATGTACAGCACGGCGTTCGGGTCCGCGGCGTGTGCGGTGCGGATCGCGTCGGCGAGGTAGCCGGTGCCCATGGCGGCGGTGAAGGCGTCTTGGCGCAGGCTGCCGTCCTCGTTGAAGGGTTCGTTGATCACGTCCCAGGCGTAGATCTTGCCCTTGTAGTGGTTCACCTCGGTGGTGATGTGGGCTTCCATCGCGCCCTGGACCTGGTTGCGCGGCAGGCTGTTCACCCACCCGGGCAGCTGGGCGTGCCAGACCAGGTTGTGCCCGCGCACGCGCATGTTGTGCGCCTGCGCGAAGGAGACGACTCTGTCGCCGGGACCGAAGTTGTACGAACCGTTGCCGGGCTCGGTGGTGTCCCACTTCATCTCGTTGCCCGGGGTCACCATGTCGAACTGGGCGCCGGCGAGCGAGGTGATCGTCGCGTTGTTCACCATGTTGCCGGTGAGCTCGGTGCCGATGTACCGGTTCTGGGTCTCGGCCAGCGAACGCAGTGTCGACGCCGCGTCCGCGGGCGGTGCCGCGACCGTGGCGAAGACCGGAGCGACGGCGAGCCCCAGTGCGGCGGCGAGCGCGCCGCGCCGGGAGCGGGGTGATCGACGCGGCTTGCGGGTGAAGGGGCGCATGCGACCTCCGATGGCGTCTTCGACATCTCCGAGCGGCGCAGTCCGGAACGCGGCGGCTGCCGGGTGGCGGGCGTCGGCGGCGTCCTCGAACCGGTTCGTACGGTACCGGAAATTCCCGCCGGGCCAACGGGGCGTGAAACTTACCCGGACGAGCGCCCGATAACGGACGAATCCTGTTTTCCCCCAACGTTGATACCTGTGTGCGTGACCGTCAGATCATCTCGTAGTACCGCGGTACTACGCCGCGGCACCGGATTCCCTCCTCCGGTACCACGATCCGGCTCCGTGCCGCTTCTAGCGTCGGGGGCGAACGGATCGGGCTGTCCGATCCGGGATCTCAGGGGATGAGCGATGATCGAGGCACACCAGCTGACGAAACGGTACGGGGAAAAGACCGCCGTGGACTCTTTGGACTTCACCGTCCGGCCGGGCACTGTCACCGGATTTCTCGGGCCCAACGGCGCGGGCAAGTCGACCACGATGCGGATGATCGTCGGGCTCGACACCCCGACCAGTGGCTCGGTCAAGGTGAACGGCCGCCGCTACGCCGAACACCACGCGCCGCTGCAAGAGGTCGGGGTCCTGCTCGAAGCGAAGTCGGTGCACCCGGGCCGGTCGGCGTTCGACCACCTGCTCGCGCAGGCCCAGACCCACGGCATCCCATGCCGCCGAGTCGACGAAGTGATCGAGCTGGCCGGGCTGCAGCCGGTGGCGAAGAAGCGCGCCGGGAATTTCTCCCTCGGGATGGGTCAGCGGCTGGGGATCGCCGCGGCCCTGCTGGGCGACCCGGCGACGGTCATCCTCGACGAGCCGGTCAACGGACTGGACCCCGAGGGAGTCCTCTGGATCCGCACCCTGCTCACCGACCTCGCCGCCGACGGCCGGACCGTCTTCGTCTCCTCGCACCTGATGAGCGAGATGGCCCTCGTCGCCGAGCACCTCATCGTCGTCGGCCGGGGACGGCTGCTCGCCGACACCACCGTCCACGACCTCGTCCGGGACGCCGGCGGCGACACCGTGCACGTGGCCACGGCCGAACCGGGCCGGCTGCGTGAGGTCCTGGCCGGACCGGGCGTCGAGATCGCCGGCCGCACCGGCTCCGAGGAACTCCGAATCAGCGGCCTCTCGGCCCGCTCCATCGGGCTCAAGGCCGCCGAGCACGGCATCGCCCTGTTCGAACTCTCCCCCCGGACCGTCTCCCTCGAGGACGCCTTCATGGACCTGACCCGCGACGCCGTCGAGTACCACGGCGCCACCACCGGCATCGACACGCTCGGGAGCGCCGCATGAGCACCCTGACCACACCCGCGGCCCCCGCCACCCGGGCCGCCCGCCCGGCCTACCGCGTGACCGGGCGCCACGTCCTGCGCTCGGAGTGGACGAAACTCTGGTCCCTGCGCTCCACCTGGATCACCCTCGGCCTCGGCCTGGTCTTCCTGGTCGCGTTCGGGCTGATCTCCGCCGCCCGGTACAAGTCCAACATCAGCTCCGGCCAGCCGCTCGACGAGGATTTCGCCGGCGCCACCGCGCTGAACCTGTCCCTCTTCGGGACGAACTTCGCGCAACTGGCGCTGGGCGTGCTCGGCGTCCTGGTCACCGCCGGCGAGTACTCCACCGGCATGATCCGCTCGACGCTGACCGGAGTCCCGCGCCGGCTGCCCGTGCTGTGGTCCAAGTCGGCGGTGTTCGGCGTCGTCGCGCTGCTCGTCGGCGTGATCGGCGCGTTCCTGGCCTTCGTGTTCGGCAGCGCCATCGTGGCCGGGACACCCGCGGCGATGACGCTGTCGGACACCGGTGTCCTGCGCAGCCTGCTGGGCGCCGGTCTCTACCTGGGCCTCGTCGGCGTGATCGGCGTCGCGCTCGGGGCACTGCTGCGTTCGGTCGCCGGCGGCATCTCGGTCCTGGTCGCGGCGCTCATGCTGATCCCCGGCCTGATTTCGCTGCTCCCGAAGTCCTGGCAGGGCGACATCAGCCCGTACCTGCCGAGCAACGCGGGACAGTCGATGTTCGCCCTGACCCACGACGCCAGCAGCCTGGCCCCGGGGGCCGGGCTGCTGGTCTTCCTCGGCTGGACCGTCCTGCTGCTGGCCGGAGCCGCCTACCGGCTGGCGCGGTCGGACGCTTGACCGAGGTTCCGCCGGTGCGTCGCCCGGGTGCCGCACCGGCGGTTTTCCTCCACGATGGACAGGTGAGGCACGTGCGCAGCGACGAACAGGTGGGCCACCCGCCTTCGTCGTGGACCGCTCCCCTGCCGGCGCACCCGCTGGTCACCTGGCTGATCCGGCTCGGCCAGTCGGTCCGGCAGGCGGACCGGCGCCGCCCGTGGGTACTGGACCTGGCCGTCGTCGCCGCGCTGTTCGTGGTGTTCTGCCTGCCGGATCTGATTCCGCACGATGAAGACGGGGGCCCGGAGCAACTCCTCCTCACCTTCAGGCACCTGCCGCCGGTGGGCACCCTGGCGCTGCAGGCCGGCCTGGTGCTGCCGTTGCTGTGGCGGCGGCGGGCGCCGTCGGTCGCGCTGGCCCTGACCGCGGCGGCATTCCTGGTCCAGTGGTCGCTCGGGGTCGTCCTGCGCGCCGACGTCGCGCTGCTCGTGGCGCTCTACAGCGTGACCCTGCACGGGCGCCTGCGGCACCTGCCGTGGGCCTGCGCGGCCGAGGTCGCGCTCCTGGTTCCCGTGGCCGCGCGGGTTTCCGGGTTCGTGTCGTTCTGGGAGGCGCTGTTCTTCCTGCTCACCGCGGTCACCGCGGCCGTCGCACTGGGGCTGGCCGTCCGGATCCGCCGGGCCCAGCTCGCCAGCCTGCGCGACCGCGCGGCCCAGCTGGAGATCGAACGCGACCAGCGCAGCAGGCTGGCCGCCGCCACCGAGCGCGTCCGGGTGGCTCGCGAGATGCACGACATCGTCGGTCACAACCTGTCGGTCATCATCACGCTGGCCGACGGCGGCGCCTACGCGGCCGACGTCGCCCCCGAACGCAGCAAGGAAGCACTCCGGCTGGTCGGCAACGCCGGCCGTCAAGCGCTGGGCGAGCTGCGGCGCATGCTGGGCGTGTTGCGCGAGAAGGGCGACGCGCCCGAGCTGGATCCCCAACCGGGCATCGCCGACCTCGACGCGTTGTGCGCGCGGATCCGCGCGGCCGGCCCGGAGGTCGTCTACCGGTCCGCCGGCGAACTGGACACGCTCGACCGGGGCGTCCAGCTGATGGCCTACCGCATCGTCCAGGAAGCGCTCACGAACACGCTCAACCACGCAGGCCCCCGCACCCGGATCGACGTCCTGGTCGCCGCCGACGGCGTGGAACTGCGCATCCGCGTCCGGGACAGCGGGCGCGGCGACGGCCCGGCACAACCCCTCGACCCGCCGGAAAAGGGAAACGGGCTGGCGGGAATGCGAGAGCGTGCCGCACTGTACGGCGGCACGGTCGACGCGGGCCCCACGCCCACTGGCGGGTGGGCCGTCATGGCCGTGCTCGACCTCGCGCCGCTGCCCGGTGCACCGGGTGGGACACCGTGACGACCATCCTCATCGCCGACGACCAGCCGTTGCAGCGCTTCGGTTTCCGCATGCTGCTGGACGCGACCCCGAACACCGAAGTCGTCGGCGAAGCAGCCCACGGCGCGGAAGCCGTGCGCCGGACCGCGGAGCTGCGGCCCGACGTCGTCCTCATGGACATCCGCATGCCCGGCATGGACGGCATCGAAGCCACCCGCCGGATCCTCGCCACCGGCGGCCGCTCCCGCGTCCTCGTCATGACCACCTTCGACCTCGACGAATACGCCTACGCCGCCCTCCGCGCGGGAGCCAGCGGGTTCCTCCTCAAAGACGCCCACCCCGAAGAGCTGCTCGCCGGGATCCGGGCCGTCGCCGGCGGCGACGCCGTCATCGCCCCCGCCCTGACCCGGCGGCTCCTCGACACCTACGGCCACCGGCTCCCCGACGGCGGAGCCACGCCGACGCCACCCGCCGATCCTCGCTGGGCGTCGCTGACCGCCCGGGAACAGGACATCCTGGTGGCGATCGGGCAAGGGTGGACCAACGGGGAGATCGCCGAGCGCCTCGTGCTGTCCGAATCGACGGTCAAGACCCACGTCGGCCGCGTGCTCGCGAAAGTCGGTGCCCGCGACCGCATCCAGGCGGTCATCCTCGCCTACGACCTCGGCCTGACCCACCCGAACCCGCCCGCCTGAGCTGCCCGGAGCGCCACGCCTCGACGGCGAACCCCAGCGCACGGACGATGGGCGACGCCACAGCGACCGCGCGGAGAAACCGCACCGGGTCCGCAGCATCCGCATGACCGTCAGCCGGGATGTACCGATCGGGAGGCCTCACTCGGACTGCCGGTTGCCGGCGCGGTCCAGGCCGAGCATGGCGTGAGCGAGGGCGCCGGGATCGGGAGGTGACGGCTCCTGCGCTGTGAGAACAGCCACCGTGTCGGGACCCGACCGCGGTGGGTACGCCTCACGAGATGCCCGAAAGGAGGAAGGCGAGTGTCCGACGGATGGGGCCGGTTGGTGTCCGCGGTGGTTGTCGCGGCGGCGGCGTTCGGGCTTTTCCTCGTCGCCGAGCACCTCTTCCGCCGGGTGGTGCGGCGGCTGGGGCGGCGGTCCGCGGTCTTGGCCGAGTTGACGGTGCACGCGCACAGGCCGTTCCTGTGGTTCGCCGCGGTGATCGCGGTGCGCAGCGCCTGCGCCTTCGGCCTCCCGGACGGGCCGTGGCGGGGGCCGGTGAGCCACGGGCTCGGGCTGGCGTTGATCGGGGCCGGCGGCTGGCTCGTTGCCGGGATCCTGACGTCGGTCGAGCAGGCCGCGCTTTCGAGGCTGCGGGTCGACGTCCCGGACAACCGGCACGCCCGGCGGCTGCAGACGCAGGTCACCTTGGTCCGCCGGATCACCGTTGCCGGAGTCGCACTGATCGCGCTCGGCGCGATGCTGATGACCTTCCCGATGGCGCGGGCCGCGGGCACCAGCCTGCTCGCCTCGGCCGGGGTCATCGGCGCGGTGGCGGCGCTGGCCGCGCAATCCCTGCTCGGCAACGTGTTCGCCGGGATGCAGATCGCGTTCAGTGATGCGATCCGTCTCGACGACGTGGTGATCGTGGAGAACGAGTGGGGCCGCATCGAGGACATCACGTTGACCTACCTGGTGATCCACCTGTGGGACGACCGCCGGCTGGTGATGCCCACCTCCTACTTCATGTCCCAGCCGTTCGAGAACTGGACCCGCCGGGAGGCGGCGCTACTGGGCACGGTGGAGCTGGATCTGGACTGGTCGGTGCCGGTGGAGGAGATGCGCGAGGAACTGCGCCGGATCCTGGGTGACACCGACCTCTGGGACGGCCGGGTCAGCGTGCTGCAGGTGACCGACGCGGTGAACACCCTGATCCGGGTTCGTGCGCTGGTGAGCGCGGCCGACGCGCCGACGCTGTTCGACCTGCGCTGCCTGGTCCGCGAGCAGCTCGTGCAGTGGGCCCGCCGGGCACATCCGTACGCGTTGCCCCGCGTGCGCACGGAGCAGTCGCCGGCGGCTCCCGTTCCGAAGTCCGCGGAGCACGTGCCCGACCACGACGCCCGCCTCTTCGGCGACAGCCCCGACGGCCGGACCCGGGAACGCGCCTTCAACGGCCGGTGACGGCCCGCCGCCGGTTTCCGGCGCGGGCCGCTCGGTCATCCGGTCACGGGGCCGGCGGGAGGACGTTGTCCTGGTACGCGCCTGACATGTTTCCGGCCGAGGAGAAGTTCACGGCGATGTAGGTGTCGTGCCAGGTGTTGTCCGCGCTGCCGCACACGCGGCCCGCACCGATCTTGGTGCTGTCCTTCCAGACGAGCTGGGTGAAGTGCCCGATCGCCTTCTTCGGGTCGTTGCTGGCGAACGTCTCGTAGTTGTAGTACTTGATTTCGGCGTACCAGGCGTCGCTCGCCGCCGTGGCCGGTCCCTGGACCGGTTCGGACGAACTCGACGAGTAGAGGTTCTCTCCGTACCCTCCGGTTCCGTCGTGGACGAGAGCTCCCTTGCCCGCGACGTGCTCGGCGCGGGACTTGGCGTAGTCGACGAGCTGCTGGTCGAGGACCACGGGCGGGACTCCGTGCTTCGCCCGGTGCTGGTTGATGCTGTCCACCATGCTGGTCAGGAATTCTTGATCGGTGCGATCGGAGTAGCCGGTTTTCATGTCGTCCCTTCCGTTGCGGATCATCGATGGCAGCTGGTGATGTCGGCCGCGAATCGTGGGTCGATCTCGTAGTGGGTGTCGAATTGACTGCTGAAACCGGTCACGCCGACGGTTTGGCCGGCGGCGAGTCCGGCGAGGTCGATGCCGGTCTGGGTGTTGACGAAGATGGTGAGTTCGCCCGAGCCGTCGTCGACGGAGAACTTGAACCCGTACGGCAGATCCGGCGCCGGCGCCCGGGTGATCGTGGCGACCACGCGCACCAGCTGTCCCTCGGAGTTCTCGCCGACGGCGCCGGTGGCGAGCAGCCGCGGCCGGACGGCGGGTCCGTTGCCGTGCACGACGACGGCGGCCGGGTCGTCGGGCACGAGGACGCGCAACCCGGAGCTGTCGCGCAGCGTGCCGGTCACCCGGACCCGGGTGCGGGGCGTGATACCCAGGTCGACCGCGACGCTGACGTAGATGCCGGCGCTGCGCTCCTGCAGTCCGAAACCCTCGTCGAAGAAGCTGGACTCGAACGCACCCGAGGGGGTTGTCGCCACACCGTCGACGGTGACCACCGTGCCCGGCGGCAGGGTTCGCGCCTGCGCGATGGACACCACGCGGTGGGCCGCCGCCACCGCGTGGGCGGGTGGCGCGAAGCCCGCGGACACCAGGAGCAGGAACAGAACCGGGAGGTAACGCCGCCATGAAGACATCCGGACTTCCTTTCCCGACATCGTGCCGGACTCAGCGGTAGCGGTGCTCGAACGCGGTGAACCCGGCTTCCTGCTGCCATTGCAGGCTCGCTTTCGGGCTGCCGGCGAGGAACGTCCGGCAGGCCGGGCCGGGATGCGGTGCGCCCAGCCGGTCGCGGGCGCACGGTGTGGCCGGCACGAAGGTGTCCGGGCTGCGCCACAGTGACGCGCCGTCGAGGAAGGCGTGGTCGAGGCTGGTGCGGGCCAGGGTTTTCAGGTCGCGGTAGCGCAGGCGGTAGCCGGTGGCCGCGCGCTGGTACTCGTGGGTGAGGTCGATGCGGGAGACGCCCTCGTCGTCGGTGGAGAGGGTGACCGGCACCCGGAACGCGCGGTAGCTCGGGAACGGGTGGTCCCGGCCGGAGAGCCCGAGGATCTGCTCGTTGCTGCTGAGGTTGATCTCCACCAGCACGTGCCGGTCGGCCATCGTGCGCATCAGCTGCGGCCAGTCGTCCTCGCCGAGCACGTCCGCGCCGTGCCCGATCCGCTCCGCCCGGCCGGTGAGCACGGCTTCCCGGATGTGGTAGGTCAGCTCCTCCGGCTTGACCAGGCCGGGAACGAGTTCGCCGGCGTGCAGGGTGATGTGCCCGGTGCGGTAGACGCCACGCAGGTAGTCAAGCATCCGCATGTGCAGCCGGTAGTCGCGGATGGAGACCTCGCCTTCCTCCGGCGAGACCAGGTTCACCGCCACCGTGCGGTGGTCGGCCGCGGCGAGCTCGAAGGCCGACACCATGTACGTGAACACCACGTTGGGTGGGTTGTTCCGGTTGACCTGCTGGATGTACCGCGGGGTCACACCGCACCCCGGCGACGCGGCCGGCGTGGCGCAGCCGAGCAGTGACCGCAGCCGCGTGGTGTCGGTGTCCATTTCCGCCGTCGCGGCGGCCGTGATGCCCGCCATGGTGCCGCCGGCCAGCACCTGCGCCCGCATCGCGGCGAAGTCGTCGGTGAAGGTGACGTGCTGTGACAGGTCGAACAGCGGCCCGCCCTGCCGGGTCAGCATCGTTTCCAGGTACTGCTCGTTCTGCCGTCCGGCCCGGTCCAGCACGTCGGCGAGCATGTCGAGCCGGTGCGCACCGGTGACCGCACCGAACTTGCCGAAGGTGGCGAAGAAGTGGTCGTGCCCGGATTCGCCCTGCCCCGGCTGGAAGCCCTCCATCGACCACGCCATCAGCACGGCACGGCGGAAAGCAGGATCCGACGAGGTGGCCGCGGCGGGACGCTGACCCGCACCACAAGGCCCGGCCGCCGCGACGAACGTCGTGGTGTGGATGCACAGCCCGTCCCGGGCGGCCAGGGAGATCAGCAGCTCGGTCGATGCCGCCCCGGACAGGTGACTGTGCAGGTCGCCGCCCTTCGGCAGGTCCAGCATGAAGGCCCGCAACCGGGCCGGGTCGTGCCGGACGGAGTCGAGATAGCGCTCAACGCCCCCCTCGGAACCCGGATCCGCCTGCGCGGACGAGACGACCACGCCCGAGATCACCAGGCTCAGGAGCCCGGCGGTGACGAGCGACAACCCGGCCCGCAGTTTGCGCATGACGTTCCTTTCCGATTACCACGATTATCGAACTGGGCAGCCCACGGGGAGCATCCACGGTCGAAGGTCGCCGGAGCAGGCCCATCCGTTTCCGAATCAAGGAAAACTCACCGTGAATTGCGCCATTCAGACCATGCAGCACAATCCGTGCGACGGTATCCACTCATCGGAGTATTGCCGGTCGCTTCGAGCAAGCGTAGCGTCAGCCTCGACGAAACAGGGGTTGCAGAATTTGCCATGACGCGATTCGTCATCAATTTCACTTTTTTACCGGCCCATCGGTTGCGATCATTTGCGCGCGTTGAATCACAGCGCCCGAAGACCGCAACGCGGCACATGTCGGCCAGTGCTCCAGCCGCACGTTGATCGACCACGAGCTGCACCACGGACAGGTCCGTCCCGGGCGGCACCTACGCGCTGAGCGCGCCGCCGCAGCTGACCGCCGCGACTCCGGCGCCCGGCCGGTCATCAGCGGCGGCGTCCCGATCACCGGCTGGAAACCGGCCGACAGCACCAAGAAACATCTGGTCCGCGACCGCTCCCCCGACGCTGCTGACGCGCCGGCTCTACGTCAACATGTCGCGGGGGTCTCGGCCTGCGGCGCGTGCGGCGTCGTCGATGATGGCGTTTCCCTTGGGCAGGCCGCCGGGTTCCATGACCGGCAGGGACGGCAGCCAGCCGTCGGCCTTGCGTCCGACCAGGTCCTGCATCTTCGGCTTGTGGGCGCCGAGCCAGATCGGGATGTGGTGTGCGGGTGCGGGTCCGCGCTCGGCGCCGTGGACTTGTGGAACTCGCCCTCGACAGTGAGGGTGCCGGGCACGTCGGCGTCCCAAACCCCGCGGATCACGTCGATGGCCTCGCTGAGGGCCGCCACGCCCTGCAGCGGGGTCAGCCGCCGTCCGCCGATCGCTTGCACGGCATCCCAGTAGAAGCCGGCCCCGAGCCCGAGGCTCGTTCGGCCACCGGAGAGCAGGTCGAGGCTGGCCATCGCGCGAGCGAGCACGGCGGGGGGCTGGCGTAGCGGCAGGTTCAGCACGTTGCCGGACAGGCCGATGCGCTCGGTCCGCGCGGCCGCCCAGCACAGCAGAGTCCAGGTGTCGAGGAAGTCGGCCTTGTAGGGATTGAATTCGTGGTCGTTCCCGGCTGGGGCGCGGATGAAGACCGAGCGAGTCAACCGTTCTCGACCAGGTCGTTGACAGCCTGCCGCCCGCTCTTGCGAGAGGTGAAAACGGCGTCGAGCCGCAGCACCACCACGTCGCCTGCCCGGACGATCTCGTGCCCGCGTGCGGTGAGCTCTGCCAGCACGTCGATCTCACGGGTCAGGCGTGCGAACCCGTCCGGCCCTCGCCATTCCCCACCCCAGGACAGCTCTCCGCCTCCCGCCAGACGGCGTTCTCGTCGACCATCGCCAGCGCCCCCTCTCCGCCTCGGACGAAGTCCTCCAGCGTGGCCACGTCGTCGTGCCAGTAGCTGCCGGCCGGTCCTTTTTCCAGCGCCAAGCGGAATGGTGAGGCGAGATCGCGAACGTGTACCGCGTTCCACAGGTTCGTGCCGTCTCCGGGGTGCCCGGCGAAACCCTTCTCCTTCGCCAGTGCGAGCAGCAGGGGAAGGAAGCCGGCATCGTCGGTGGTGTCGTGCACGATGTTGGCGATCCGCACGACCGACGACCGGACCCCTCGCTCGGCGAGGTCGATCACGGCCCTTTCCACGGCGTTGCGAGCCCGCAGGGCGCCCTGGTGCTCATCGCCGCCGGGCAGGGCCGGGTCCTCCTCGACGATCGGTCGGCCGAGGTTGCCGGGTGATCCGATGCTCCCGGCCACGACCAGCGGCTTGCCGGTGCCCGCGAGCGCCTCACCGTAGGCGTGCATGATCGGGAGCTCCGCCGCGGCCACGGCGCTCATCCCGCCGGTGCGGAGCAGGTCCTGCCGGTGGGCGACGTGGACGACAGACGATGAACGAACCGGAATGGCCGGTTCCGCCGGTGACGAAGACGCGCATCAGTACTCCCTGTCAGGGTGGGCGGAGTTGCCGTTCTCCCCGTGCCGTCGACCGGCTGTGGTGATGTCGCCGGGGAAGTGTGACCACGTGCGCGCTCGCCCGCGTGTGGCACGGCGAGGATGACGATGTCACCCGACGGGGTGGCGCCGAAGGTCCCCGTTGTGGCGCCGAGCGCAGCGGCGAACTCCTCGGTCTTGGCCGGCCCCCGAGACCATCGCGTCCGACGCGCTGCGGGGCGTTCACCACCTGACGTTGCCACCGGCTCGGGTTCTGCTTTCCGGCTTTGTCCTCGCTGAAACTTTCACGCCACCAACTATCGACAAACTACAGCCACCAATCCCGCCCAGTCGCGGCCTGAAAGTTTCCCGGGAACGCGCTCTTCTTTGAAAGTTTCCCGGGATCGCGCTCTTCCTTCGTCGCCAGCCACAGACATGTTTGACACCACGAGTCGACCCCGCTTATCGTTCTGGTCGAACCGGTTCGAACACGATTGCCTACCGACCGATGCCCTGCTCCGCGGGCATGGAGCCGGTAGACGAGTCCATGGTGGACCTCTCCATTTCGACGGCCCGGCGGCAGTGACGATGGGTCCGATGATCGGTGCATCCCCGTAGACGCGACACCCGCGAAAGGGATTTCTTGATGCGTCAGAACAGCCCTCGCACGCTGTCCCAGCGCTTCGCCCGCGCAGCGCTGGCCGGCGCCACACTCCTCGCGATCATCGACGCGGGGCAACCCGCCGCCGCAGCACAGCCGGCCGTCGCAACACAGCAGGCCCCCGCGGCCGCGGCCGCGGCTGCCGGCGCCGCCGCGATCGCCTCGGTCGACCTGGCCGGGACGTGGAGTTTCACGCCGGCGGGCCGGGGGGCGACCTCGATCACCGTGCCCGGCGGCGGCTGGTACAAGCAGGGCTTCACCGACGTGAACCAGGCGGTGTACTCGCGCACCGTCACCGTGCCCGACTCGGGTCAGCCGCAGTCGACGTGGATCGAGTTCGGGGCGGTCAACCACCAGGCGACGCTGTCGGTCGACGGCCGGGTGGTGGCGACGCAGACCACGGCGTTCACGCCGTCGAACTTCGACATCACCGCCTACGCGGCCCCCGGCAGCACCCACACGATCAGCGTCGACGTGAAGGGCCGCGGGGCGTTGAAGGCGTCCAACGGCCGGTACCTGGTGCCCGACGCCGCCGAGTGGTCCGAGGCGGTCCCCCAGGGGATCTACCGTTCGGCGTTCCTGCGGACGTACCCGGCGGTGTCCGTCAGCGACACATTCGTGCGTACGTCGGTGGCGAACAAGACGTTGAGCTACGACGTGTCGGTGCGCAACACGTCGGGCAGCTCCCGGTCGGTGACGGTGACCGGGTCGCTGTCGTCCGACAACGGAACGGCTTTCAGCTACCCGGAACTGCCCAGCCGTACGGTCACCGTGGCCGCCCACTCGACCGCGACCGTGACCGTCGGGCCGGTCGCGTGGAACCTCGACAGCACCTCGTACTGGTGGCCCAACGTGCCGTACCGGCCGGGGTACCGGGCGCAGCTGCACCGGCTTGCGGTGCACGCCGTCACCGATGACGGGCACACCAGCGACGCGACGTACCGGTTCGGGTTCCGGGAGGCCACCCAGAACGGCGATTACTACTACCTCAACGGCGTGCGCGTGAACTTCCGCGGCGACAACCTGCAGGGTGCCGACTACGACCGGATCAACAACGGCGGCAAGGGCGACGCCTACGACACCCTGCCCGGCTTCCTGCCCCCTTCGTCGAACAACGGCGGCTGGCCGCAGACGGTGGACAACTACCAGCGCCTCAACTACAACGTGATACGCGTCCACCAGGAGCCCGCAAGCCCGTACATGTTGGATGTCGCCGACGAGATGGGCCTGATGGTCATCGACGAGGTCGCGATTCGCGGCTCCCAGTCCGGGCAGGATTGGATCGCCGGGCACGACAACATGGTCAGCCACGCCCGTGCGCTGGTCCTGCGCGACCGCAACCACCCCGCGGTCATCCGCTGGAGTCAGAACAACGAGCCGAACCAGAGCGGCCAGGATTCCGAACAGTTCGAGAAGGACCTGTACGCGGCGATGAACGGCGCCGACGGCACCCGGCCGGTCATTGCCGAGCTGGGCGTCGGCGCGAATGTCAACAGTTACCCCGGGATGACGTACCCCAACTTCGCGGTGATCTCGCACTACATCGACGGCTTCGGCAGGTACGGGGAGGGCGTGGTCACCGCGAATGGGCGGCCCGACGGCGAGGGCGAGTTCATCTGGCCGGCGTGCAACAACAAGCAGGGCTTCGAGTGGTTCGCCACGGCAACCCTGGCCAAGCGCGGCAAGAACGCCACCGACCTGCGTCCGTACACGCTGCTGTCCGCCTGGGCCAGTGTCGTGCCCGGAGTGCGGACCACCGACTTCACCCCGGAGGAGGGCGGTCACCCCATCTACGGCGCGGACAACCTCCCGGCCCCCTGGAGCAACCCGCAGATCCAGCGCGTGCAGGCGGCGTACAACCCGGTGGCCGCGGTCGACCTCCCGTACTGGTCCGCCTCCGGCGCCTCGGACTCGAACGGCACGTTCCCCCTGCCGCAGGCCGTGCCCAGCTACGCCCGGAACGCCACGGTCACCCGCAACATCACCGTCTTCAACGACGACTTCGCCGACACCTCGGTGGGCTTCACCTGGACGGCGCGGCTCGACGCGCCGGACGGCGCGGTCGTCGCGTCCGGAAGCACGACCCTGACCGTCCCGCTCGGCTCGCGGGTCACCCAGCCGGTGTCCTTCACCACCCCGGCCACCGGCAACCGCGTGTACCTGCAGCTGTCGACCACGAAGTCCGGTAGCCCCGTCTTCACCGACGCGGTGGAGTACTTCAACCTCGCCGGAGGCGGCGGAGACGGACCCGCACCGGGCACCTACCACATCGTCAACCGCAACAGCGGCAAGCCGCTCGCCGTCGCGGGCAACTCCACCGCGGACGGTGCCAAGGTGGTCCAGCAGAGCGGCACCGCCACCTGGACCATTGCCACGACCTCCGACGGCTCCTACACCCTCCAGTACGTCCCGAGCGGAAAGGCGCTCGACGTCAACGCCAACAGCAGCACGGCCGGGCTGCAACTGCAGCAGTGGACGGCCAACGGCGGCACCAACCAGATGTGGTACCTGCGGTCCACCGGCAACGGCTACTACACCATCGTCAGCCACGACAGCGGACTGGTTGCGGACGTCTCCGGTGCGGCGACGAGCGATGGGGCGCAGGTCGTGCAGTGGGCCTCCAACGGCGGGGCCAACCAGCAGTGGCAACTGAACCGGGCCTGACCGGACGACCCGGTTCCCGCCTGCTGCCGCGGCGTCGTCCGCTCCCCCTGGCCGCTCAGCCCTGCGGCCAGGGGAAGCAGCGGGATGCCGACTCCGAACGTCGGCAAGCGACGGCGAGAGCCGCCCGGATCCCTTGACGTGGTCCGGTCGCCCCGCGACGCATCGATGCCACGCTCAGTGGGAGCGGTCGATGCCGATCGCGGGGACGGGATGACCGGGTCAGCTCGCGTGGGGGTGCAGGACGTCGTCCAGGCCGACGCGTGCGAGGAACTCCGCGCGGATGCGGTCGGCGACCGCACTGACCTCTTCGGCGCCGTCGTTCGCGGGGTCGATGTGGACCCGGAACGGGCGCGACCCGTGCGGGGTGCCGACCACCTCGACGACGGCGTCGGCGACCATCGAGGCGTGCGCGTCGGCGGGGGCGAGCGCCGCGAGGCGTGCGCCGACCTGCTTGACCAGGCCGGGGTAGCGCCGCTCGTAGGCCGCGACGGTGGCCGCGTCCGCGGGGTGGCCGCCGGTCGCGAAGTGGTTGGTGCCGCTGGTGAACGAACCGGGAACGACGATCGTGGTCTCGATGTCGAAGCGGGCGAGCTCCGCGGCGTAGCTGACGGCCAGCGAGTCCATGGCGGCCTTCGCGGCGAAGTACGGGGCCAGGTAGGGCGGGGTGCCACCCCGGGTGCTGGTCGAACCGATCCACAGCACGAGGGCGTCGCCGTGCGCGCGCATGCGAGGCAGCGCGGCTCGGTTGACGCGCTGGGTGCCCAGCACGTTGGTGTCGTAGACCGCTGCGATCTCTTCGGTGGTGAACGCCTCGGTGGGCCCGGTGACCATGTGCCCCGCGTTGTGCATGAGCACGTCCAGGCGACCGTGTCGGGAGTAGACGGTCTCGATGGCCGCGTCGGCGGATTTCTGGGACAGCACGTCGAGTTCGACGGTGCGCAGGTCGCCGCCGGTGTCAGCGGCCCACTGGGCGGCTTCGGCGACCCGGCCGGCGTTGCGGCCGGTGGTGCCGCGCATCGCGGCGTAGACGGTGTGGCCGGCCTCGGCCAGCGCGCGGGCGGAGAGCGCGCCGAACCCGGAGCCGGCGCCGGTGATGAGGATGGTCTTGGTCATGGTCGTGCTCCTTCGAAGTCGGGATGTGGATGCGGGTGGCTCAGGCGACGCCACCGTTGGGGGCCAGCACCTGGCCGTTGACCCAGCGCCCGTCGGGGCCGGTGAGGAACGAGACCGCGCCGGCGATGTCCTCGGGAGTGCCCAGGCGCTCGAGCGGCGACATCGAGGACAGGCGGGAGATCGTGGCCTCGTCCTTGCCGTCGAGGAACAGCGGGGTCGCGGTCGGGCCCGGCGCCACGGCGTTGACGGTGACGTCGCGGCCGCGCAGTTCCTTGGCCAGGATCAGCGTCATCGCCTCGACCGCCCCCTTGCTCGCGGCGTAGGCGGTGTAGGTGGGCAGGGCCAGGCGGATGACGCTGGTGGAGAAGGTGACGATCGCGCCACCTCGGCGGATCCGGCGAGCGGCCTGCTGCGTGACGGCCAGGGTGCCGCGGATGTTGGTACGCAGCATCCGGTCGATCACGTCGAACTCGGCTTCGGCCAGCGGGGCGAGCTGCATGATCCCGGCGGTGTGCACCACCGCGTCCACGCCGCCGAAGTGCTGCTCGGTCTGGTCGAACAGCGCCGCCACGGCCTGCTCGTCGGCGACGTCACCACCGATGGCGACCGCGGAACCACCCGCGGCGGTGATCGCTTCGACGGTCTCCTCGGCGCGCTGCTCGTTGCCCGCGTAGTGCACGACGACCGCGTAGCCGTCGGTGGCCAGGCGCTGCGCGACAGCGCGACCGATGCCGCCGGAAGCGCCGGTGACGATCGCGGTGCGGGTGGTGGTCATGGTGGCCTCCTCGGTAGGCAACTTTGTGTACGACACGTTCATATAATCAGGAAATGAACTCTGCGTCCACATAACGGCCGGTGACCTGGCTCACGCTCGACGATTCGCCCGGTCACCGGCTACTGCGTACGATGCGTTCATATGCCGCCCCTCCCGAGGAGACGAAGGTGACCCGCGAAGAACCCCCCGCCCCGGTGCGGCGAGGCCGGGGACGACGCCCCGCCGCTCAGGTCCGGGCGGAGGTACTGGACGCCGCCGGCCGGATCCTGCTCGAGGACGGCATGGCGGCGTTCACGATGGAACGCGTCGCGGCGGTGTCCGGGGCGAGCAAGGTGACGCTCTACAAGTGGTGGCCGTCGAAGGGCGCGCTGGCGCTCGACGGATACCGCCACGCCGTCGAACACCGGCTCGAGTTCGACGACACCGGCGACATCGAAGCCGACCTGAGGACCCAGGTGCGCTCGTTCGTCGAGGTGCTGCGCGGGCCCGCCGGACGGGCCGTGGCCGAGCTGATCGGCCAAGCCCAGACCGATCCCGAACTGGCCGCGGCCTTCCGGGAGGTGTACTCCGGCCCCCGCCGCGCGCTCGCGGTCGACGCCGTCACCCGGGCCCGGGAACGCGGCCAGATCCGCGCCGACGTCGATCCGGAGACCGTGGTCGACCAGCTGTGGGGAGCGGGCTACCACCGCCTGCTGATCCCCGACCAGCCGTTGACCGAAGACTTCGCCGACGCCCTGATCCGGCACCTGCTGCCGGGCATCGAATCGCGTCCGGACGAGCGCGGCTGAGACGCGGTGATCGCCACGATCCGCCCGGCGGAGCTCCGCCGCAGGTGCGGTGCCGCCGCGCCGACCCACCGGATCAAGGGCACCACCGTCGACCCCGACCGGCTCCGGCGGCCCGCCCCTTTTCCCGCCGAGATCCGCGATCAGGTCCTGGCGAGAAGCCGGTCGAGCACCCGGTCGAGACCGAAGGCGAACAGCTCGTCGTCCGGCCAGCCGGCATCGACGAACCCGGACGTGCTGAGTGTCGGGTAGCGCTCGGCGGAGTCGAGGATGTGCGCGCGGACCTTGGCGATCGCCGCCGGGTCGTCCAGCCGGCGCCAGGTGGCGTCCGCCAGCGACGCGCCGAGGACGAAGCCGGCGAGCGTGCGGGTCGCGGCCGCGAGTTCCAGCCCGGCCAGCCCGGCCTGGACGAGCTTCGCCTGGATGAACTCGGTGCGCGCCAGCACGTTGGGTCCGAGCAGCGGACGGCCGAGCAGAGCGGGCGACCACGGATGGGCGAGCATCGCGGCGCGCCAGCCGACGAGCAGCGTCCGGAGTCCGGCCCGGGGCTCCGAGCCGGGCGACGGTACCGGTACTTCGCCGACGACGTGGTCGAGCGCGAGGTCGAGCAGGTCTTCCTTGGTCGCGACATGCCAGTAGAGCGCGGTGGAGGTCACCTCGAGCCGTTCGGCGAGCTTGCGCATCGTCAGCCGTTCCGCCCCCGCCGCGTCGAGTTCGGCGATCGCCGCGGTGATGATCCGCTCCAGGGTGAGCGGTGTGTTCCGCCTCGGCGGTCGCGGCGGCTCGTCCCGCAGCCAGAGGACGTCGTCGGTCATGAAGGTCACTTTACCCGCCGACATTTGACTTACCGTTGATAAGTTAATATAACATCGGTAAGTCAAGCCCGTGAGCGATCGAAGGTCCCCGTGAAATCCGAAGCCGTCCCGAACCGGTGGCTCGCGCTCGTCGTCCTGAGCCTGGCGCAGCTGACGGTCATCCTGGACTCCACGATCGTCAACATCGCCCTGCCGACCGCCCAGCACGATCTTGCGTTCTCCGACGACAACCGCCAATGGGTCGTCACCGGCTACGCCCTCGCCTTCGGCAGCCTCCTGCTCCTCGGCGGCCGCCTCGGCGACCGCTACGGCCGCAAACGCCTGTTCGTCATCGGCATGCTCGGCTTCGCGGCCGCCTCCGCGCTCGGCGGCGCCGCGGACGGGTTCACCCTCCTGCTGATCGCCCGCGTCGCCCAAGGCGCCTTCGCCGTCATCCTCGCCCCCGCCGCACTGGCCATGGTCTCGGTGACCTTCGCCGACAACGCCGACGAACGCGGCCGCGCGTTCGGCGTCTTCGGCGCCATCTCCGGCGCCGGCGGCGCCCTCGGCCTGCTCCTGGGCGGCGTGCTCACCCAGAACCTGTCCTGGCGCTGGTGCCTCTACGTCAACGTCGTCATCGCCGCGATCGCCATCGCCGGTGCCCTCGTCTTCCTCGTCGACCGCGCCCGCCCCGAGCGGACCCGGCTCGACCTCGCCGGCACCGTCCTGGCCCTGCTCGGCCTCTTCGGCGTCGTCTACGGCCTCGGCAACGCCGCCACCCGCGGCTGGACCGACCCGTGGACCCTCGGCCCGACCGCGCTCGGTGTGCTGCTCGTGCTCACGTTCGTCCTGGTCGAGCGGCGGGTCCGGGACCCGCTGCTGCCACTGACAGTGGTTGTGGATCGCGACCGCGGCGCGGCCTACCTGACGATCGGGATCTCCGGCACCGGCGGCTTCGCCGTGTTCCTCTTCGTCACCTACTACCTCGCGGACACCCTGAAGTTCACCCCGGTGCAGAGCGGCCTGGCGTTCCTGCCCATGGTCGTCCTGGTGATGGCGGGCGCGGTGGTCTCCGGCGCGGTGCTGCTCCCCCGCGTCGGACCCCGCCCGATCGTGCCGCTCGGCAGCCTCCTCGCCGCGGTGGGCATGGTCCTGCTCACCGGCCTCGACGCCGGCTCGACCTACGCCGGAGGCGTGCTTCCGGGCCTGCTCGTCATCGGCCTCGGCCTCGGCATGGTCTTCGGCCCGGGACAGAACGCGGCCACCAGCGGCGTCCGGCCGCACGAAACCGGGGTGGCGTCCGCGATGGCCAACATCACCCAGCAGGTCGGCGGCTCGATCGGGCTGGCCGTGTTCAGCTCCCTCGGCGCGACCGCGACCACCGGCTACCTCACCGCCCACGCCGCGACCGCGAGCGACCCCGCCACGATCGCGCAAGCGACGTTCGCCGGCTACCACTTCGTGTTCTGGATCGCCGCCGCACTGTTCCTCGCCGGGGCCCTGCTCTCCGCCGGCCTCTTCCGCAGCGGCCCCCTGGCCGTCGACCCCGACGCCGAACCCGCCCTCACCCACTGAGCGACCAGGTCAGCCCGGGCGGCTTCACCTACAAACCCCCAACAGCCGCAACGCCTGAGAGGAGACGATCACCATGAAAGCAGCGCAGTTCCAGCAGTACGGCGGCCCCGAGGTCCTGCGGATCGTGGACCTGCCCGACCCGCATCCGGGCCCCGGCCAGGTCCGGATCGAGGTCCGGGCGGCCGGGATCAGCGCCAGCGACGCGAAGATCCGCCGCGGCGAACTCGGCTTCGGCGCCACTCTCCCCCAGACCACCGGCGCCGACGTCGCGGGTGTCGTCGACGAAATCGGCGACGGCGTCACCGACGTCGCCGTCGGCGATCGGATCTTCGGCATCTCCGACGACCAAGCGGCCGCCGCCGAGTACGCACTGCTGACCTACCGGGCACCCATCCCTGTGTCACTCGGGTTCGTCGACGCCGCCGGCATCCCGGTCGCCCTCGAAACCGCCACCCGCGGCCTCGACCAACTGCACGTGACCACCGGAACCACCCTGTTCGTCAACGGCGCCTCCGGCGGGATCGGCACCGCGACCGTCCAGCTCGCCCTCGCCCGCGGCGCGCGGGTGATCGGCTCCGCCAATGCCCGCAACAGCGGCTTCCTGAGCATGCTGGGCGCGGAACCGGTCACCTATGGCGACGGGATGACCGACCGCGTCCGCGCCCTGGCCCCGGACGGCGTCGACGTCGCGCTCGACGTGGCCGGCAACGGAATCCTGCCCGAGCTCATCGAACTCGCCGGCGGCGAGGCGAAGAACGTGATCACCCTCGCCGACTTCGCCGGCGCCGGACAGCACGGCGTCCACTTCAGCAACGGCTTCGCCGACGGCAATGCCTTCCACGCCCTCGCCACCATCGGCGAGCTGATCGAAGCCGGTCAGTTCTGGCTGCCGGTCGAACGGACCTTCCCGCTCGCCGACATCGCCGACGCCCACCGCGCCAGCGAAACCGGCCACGTCCGCGGCCGGCTGGTCCTCATCGTCCGCTGAACAGGAAAGCGAAGCCAGTGAGCAGCAACGAACCGGGGGCACCGACCTCGTGGCCCTCGTCACGGGTTCGACGAGCGGGATCGGGCGGGCACCGCCTTCGCCCTCAACGTGAAAGCGCCCTACCTCCTGACCGGAGCGTTCGCTCCCGCCATGGCCGAACGCGGCCGCGGCGCGATCGTCAACGTCGGCAGCCTCGGGAACGAGCACATCCGCGACAGGTTCGGCGGCCACCTCGCCACCCTCCCGGCCGGCCGCGGCGCCCAGCCCGAAGAAGTCGCCGAAGCCATCCGGTTCCTGGTTTCCGCTCGGGCGTCCTCCGGCGCCTGCTGATCTCGCCGGAAACGGTCGAGAAGCACGTCTCCAGCCTGATGACCAAGACGAAGCTTCCCGACCGTGCGGCCCTGTTCGACTACGCAGCCGCTGAGCCGGTTCACTTCCGCGGCAGCCCCCGCGGATTGATCTCCGAGGCCGGCAGCGCCTCCGAGGTGAGGTTCCAGCGCTTGAGGACCTCCGCGTACTGTCCGTTCTTGATCACGGTGTCCAGCGCCTGCTGCAGGGCCTTGACCAGGCCGTCGTCCTTCTTCGTCATCGCCGCGATGTCCGCCGGGATCGCGCCGCCGCCGGAGACCGTGCCGACGATCTTGGTCTTCCCGTCGACGGCGACGTGGTAGGCCGAGGTCGGGTTCGGGCCGACGTAGGCGTCGATGCGGCCGGACTGCAGCGCCAGGTAGTAGTCGGAGGTCGCCTGGTAGTACTGGAACTTCACCGGCGCCAGGCCCCCGGCCTTGTTCTGCTGGTCCCAGCGCAGCAGGATCTGCTCCTGGTTCGTCCCGGCGCCCACGCCCACGGTGAGCCCGGCGATGTCCTTCGGCCCCTGCACCGCGATGGCCCTCTCGCTCTTGACCTCGAACGCGATGGTGTCCTTGCGGTAGGTCGCGAAGTCGTACTTGTCCTTGCGCTCCTCGGTCACCGTGATGTTCGAAAACCCGGCGTCGAACTGCCGGTTCTCCACCGACAGGAACAGGTTCTCCCACGACGACGCCTGCAGGTCGAGCTGGAGCCCGAGGACGTCGGCGACCAGCTGCGCGAGGTCGGGCTCGACGCCGATGACCGTCTTGTCGTCGTCGGCGCGGAAGGACAGCGGCGGGGTGCCGTTGCCGGTGGTCCCGACGACCAGCGTGCCGCGGTTCCGGATGTCGGCCGGGATGAGCGCGGCGATCGCGGCGACCTTCTGCGCCCGGACGCGGTTCTGGTTCGCGGTGATGTTGACGCCGCCGGACTGGCCGGCTGCCGGCGCGGTCGCCGCTTCGGGGCTGCCGCAGGCGGCGAGCACGAACAACGAAGCGAGCAGTAGGGTTCTCAGTCGCATGACTCTCCTCAAAGGACTTTTTCGACGAAGGCCCGGGTCCGGGCGTGACGAGGGTTGTCGAGAACGTCGGCAGGCGAGCCCTGTTCGACCACGCGGCCTTCGTCGAGGAACACGACGGTGTCGGCGACTTCGCGCGCGAAGCCCAGTTCGTGAGTGACGACGACCATCGTCGTGCCGGTCCTCGCCAGGTCACGGATGACCGCGAGGACCTCACCCACCAGCTCGGGATCGAGCGCCGAGGTGGGTTCGTCGAAGAGGAGGACGTCCGGTTCGAGGGCCAGCGCCCGGGCGATCGCCACCCGCTGCTGCTGGCCGCCGGACAGCCGCCGCGGATATTCCGCCGCCTTGTCTTCGAGGCCGACCCGGCCCAGCAACTCGCGGGCCTTCGCCCCGGCTTCGGCGCGGGGACGGCGTTGCGCGGAAATCGGCGCCTCGACGACGTTCTCCAGCACGGTCAGGTGACCGAACAGGTTGAAATTCTGGAACACGAAACCGATCCGGGTGCGCTGCTTGAGAATCTCACGTTCCTTGAGCTCGTGCAGCCGGTTCCCGGAGCGCCGGTAGCCCATCAGCTCACCGCCGACGCTGATGAAGCCGCGGTCGGCGCGCTCGAGGTGGTTGATCAGCCGCAGCAGCGTCGACTTCCCGGAGCCGGACGGTCCCAGCAGGACGGTCACTTCCCCTTGACGCACCTGAAGATCCACGCCGTCCAGCACGGTCAGCGTTCCGAAGCTCTTGTGGACGCCCCGGACGTCCACCATGAAATCCGCGGTCACGCCCGCCTCCAAGCCGTTCGCAGGCGCTGCAGCGGCGTCGGGGGCAGCGTGCGCTGGGCGCCCCGGCCGAAGTGGCGCTCGACGTAGTACTGCGCGATCGACAGGACGGTGGTCAGCGCGAGGTACCACGCCGTGGCCACCAGCAGCAACGGGATCACCCGGCCGCTGCGCGTGTAGATCACCTGGACCTGGTAGAACAGCTCCGGCAGGGCCATCACGTACACCTGCGACGTCGCCTTCAGCAAGCCGACGATCTCGTTGGCCGCGGTCGGGACGATCGTGCGCATCGCCTGCGGCAGCACGATCCGCCGGAACTGCCGCCCGGCCGGGATCCCCAGCGCCGCGGCCGCCTCACGCTGCCCCGCGTCCACCGACAGGAACCCGGCGCGCACGATCTCCGCGGCATAGGCGCCCTGGTGCAAAGCAAGCCCGAGACCAGCGGCGAAGAACGGCGGGATCAGGCTCATCGTCCCCACCGAGACGAACGACGGCCCGAACGGGACACCGAAGGAAATCTCGTTGTACAGGATCGCGAGGTTGTACCAGAACAGCAGCTGCAGGATGAGCGGGATCGACCGGAAGATCCACGTGTAGGTCCAGCTGACCGCCCGCAGCAGCGGGTTTCGGGAAATGCGCATCAACGCCAGCACGGTACCGAGGAGGAACCCGGCCACGACGCCGAACAAAGTCAGCTCCAGCGTCAGCGCGACCGCTTCCAAGATCGATCTCTGGAAGACGAACCGCGTGAACGTCGGCCAGTCGAACGCCTTGTTGGTCACCAGCGCATGACCGGCCATCGCGACGAGAACCGCTACGGCAGCGGCCGCGATCCAGGTCAGCGGGTGTCGCGCGGGAACGATCTTCAGCGCCTCCTCCGGCACTGCGGCGGGCGCGGGGCGCGTCCCGAGGTCGCTGGTCATCTGGCCCCCACCGCGGCGGGAAGCGCCTTCGAAAACGACAACCGCGTCCGCGGGACGGCATCGACGTCGAAGTGCGGCGTGTAGCCGGTGGCCAGGTAGAGCCCCCGTGCCTCGGGCTGGTTCGGGCCGGTGGTGAGGAAGATCCGGGTGTACCCACGGCGGCCGGCTTCGGCTTCCAGCTCGGCGACGACGCGGCGGGCGAGGCCGAGGCCGCGGTGCGCGCGATGGGTCCAGATGCGCTTGAGTTCAGCGGTTTCTTCGTCACAGCGCTGGAAGGCTCCGCCCGCGACCGCGATGCCTTCGGTCAGGAGCAGCACCAATCCGCCGTGCGGCGGAGCGAACCGCTCTGGTGGGTACTCACGGAGTTCGAAGTGGACGTCGTCGAGCACGCGGTGGTAGCGCGACGAATACTCGCGGGCCAGGTCGGCGAGCAATGGCCGGACCCGCGGATCAGACTGGGCGACCCAGACGGATTCGGGCATGGGAATACCTGCTCCGGAAAGGAAAGGGAAGGGAAGAAAGCGTGGGCGCTTTCCGCTGACACTGACGAACCTTAGGAAGCGGGCCGAGCCCGGTCAACGAGCCGACCACGGATTCCAGATCCTGGACGAAGCGCCCGGCGGCGTGGTCCAGATCCTGAACCTGCGTGCGTCCGGGCTGGGCAACCGATAGCTGTGAAGGCATGACTTCTCGCACCCCGCACTGTTCGCCTTCGCCACGTTCGCCACCTTCGACGACTCGCCGCTGCCCTCCGCGGCGGTCTCCGGCTCGACGCTGTCAGCCGGGCCGCCTTCGTCGCGACGCTGACCGACCGGCTCGGACTGGCCGCGACCTCGAACGTGACCACGGCCGAGCCGATGGCGGGAGCTGGCCGAGGCGAAGAAGCTGTCCATTCACCAACTGGTCGTCGAGGTCCAACCGCGTCAGCACGGCTTCGTCGGCACGCCGGGGCAGGTCGCCGGCGAGTGGGCGCGCTACGTCCGCACCGCGCGGTGGACGGGTTCACCATCAGCCCGCACCCAGCACCTGGGCTGCCTTGGCGCAGCTTCCGCCGGGCTTCACGGCGTGGGCCGCCGCATCCTTCATCGTTCCCGACGGCGACGTCCGCCAGCCGCGGTTTATTCCCGGCGATCTCCGATCGTCCCAGCAATTGGCCGGTGACGCCTGAAGCGCGGAATCCGGCGCACACTGCGCATGGGCCGAGAAGAAGGGAACGCCGGGATGACCGCAGGAACGGGACCACGGATCGCTGTCGCGCTGGACGGGGCGGGCTGGCACCCCGCCGCGTGGCGCGAACCCGGGGCACGACCCCGCGAGCTGCTCACCGCCGGCTACTGGGCCGACCTGGTTCGAGAGGCCGAGGCCGGCAAGCTGGACTTCGTCACCATCGAAGACTCCCTGGCCCTGCAGACGGTGTCCTACCTCGACCGGCCGGGCGAGCGGACCGACCTCGTCCAGGGCCGCCTCGACGCCGTGCTGATCGCCGCCCGCGTCGCGCCGCTGACCTCGCACATCGGGCTGGTGCCGACCGCGGTGGTCACCCACACCGAGCCGTTCCACCTGTCGAAGGCGATCGCCACGCTCGACTACGTCAGCACCGGCCGGGCCGGTGTGCGCGTGCAGGTCGCCGGGCGGCCCGACGACAACCGGCACTTCGGCCGCCGCGAATTCGGGGAGTTCCGGCTCGAGGACGCCGCCGAGCCGGACAAGGCCAGCCCCCTGGCCGACCTGTTCGACGAGGCCGCGGACTACGTCGAGGTGCTGCGCCGGCTGTGGGACAGCTGGGAGGACGGCGCCGAGATCCGCGACGTCGCGACCGGCCGGTTCGTCGACCGCGAGAAGCTGCACTACATCGACTTCAGCGGGCGGTGGTTCTCCGTCAAGGGCCCGTCGATCACGCCACGCCCACCGCAGGGCCAGCCGCCGGTCACCTCGCTGGCCCACGCCGCCATCCCCTACCGGCTCGCCGCCCGCTCCGCCGACGTCGTCTACGTGACGCCGTTCGACCGCGAGCAGGCCGCGTCGATCGTCGCCGCGGTACGCGACGAGCAGGACCGGGCCGGACGCGCCGGCGAGACGCTGCACGTCTTCGGCGACGTCGTCGTGTTCCTCGACGAAACCGGGCAGGCCGCCGCCGACCGCAAGGCGCGGCTCGATGACCGGTTCGGCGCGGAGTACACGTCCGACGCCCACGTCTTCACCGGTACCCCGGCCGGGCTGGCCGACCTGCTGCTCGACTGGCAGCGCGCCGGGCTCTCGGGCTTCCGGCTGCGGCCGGGCGCGCTGCCGCACGACCTGACCGCCATCACCCGCCGCCTGGTCCCCGCGCTGAGGTCCCGCGGAGCCTTCCGCACCGAATACGAGGCGAGCACCTTGCGCGGGCTGCTCGGCCTCCCCCGGCCCGCCAACCGCTACGCCGCCGTCTGAGGAGACCCGAAATGCCCCGGAAGCAGATCCACCTCGCGGCGCACTTCCCCGGCGTCAACAACACGACCGTGTGGAGCGACCCCGAAGCCGGCAGCCACATCGAATTCAGCTCGTTCGTCAAGCTCGCCCAGACCGCCGAACGCGCGAAGTTCGACTTCTTCTTCCTCGCCGAAGGCCTGCGGCTGCGCGAGCAGAACGGGCAGATCTACGACCTCGACGTCGTCGGCCGCCCGGACACCTTCACCGTGCTGTCCGCCCTCGCCGCGGTCACCGAACGGCTCGGGCTGGCCGGCACGATCAACTCGACCTTCAACGAGCCGTTCGAGGTCGCCCGCCAGTTCGCCTCGCTCGACCACCTCTCCGCCGGGCGCGCCGCGTGGAACGTCGTCACGTCGTGGGACGCCTTCACCGGCGAGAACTTCCGCCGCGGCGGATTCCTCCCCCAGGACCAGCGCTACTCACGCGCCGAGACGTTCCTGCGCACCGCGTGGGAGCTGTTCGACTCCTGGCGCGGCGACGAGATCGCCGCCGACGCCGGCAGCGGCGTGTTCCTGCGTGACCCCGAGGCGGGCGCCTTCGCCCACCACGACGCGCACTTCGACATCGAAGGCCGGTTCCAGGTGCCGCGCAGCCCCCAGGGTCGCCCGGTGATCATCCAGGCCGGCGACTCCGACGAGGGCCGCGAGTTCGCCGCGGCCACCGCCGACGCGATCTTCAGCCGTTACGGCACCCTCGAGGCCGGCCAGGCGTTCTACTCCGACGTCAAAGGCCGCCTGGCGAAGTACGGCCGGATCCCGGAGCAGCTGGTGATCCTGCCCGCGGCGACGTTCGTGCTCGGCGACACCGACGCCGACGCCCACGAGCGCGCCCACGTCGTGCGCCGGCAGCAGGTCAGCGCGCAGACCGCGATCAAGTTCCTCGAGCAGGTCTGGAACACCGACCTGTCCGGCCACGACCCCGACGGCCCGCTGCCCGCGACCGACCCGGTGGTCGACGGGTCCACGATCGCGCCCGGCCGCGCCAGCGTCCGCATGTACCGCGACCCCGTGGCCACCGCCCGCGAATGGCGGCAGCTCGCCGAGGCGAAGAACCTGTCCACCCGCGACCTGATCATCGAGGTCACCGGCAGGCAGACGTTCATCGGCTCGCCGGCCACGGTGGCGGCGGCGATCGACGACCTGGTCCAGGCCGACGCGAGCGACGGCTTCATCCTCGTCCCGCACGTCACCCCCGGCGGGCTCGACGAGTTCGCCGACACCGTCGTGCCCCTGCTGCAGGAACGCGGGTCGTTCCGCACCGAGTACACCGGCACGACCTTGCGTGACCACCTCGGCCTGGACAGCTGCTGACCCCTCAGCGGCCGCTCGCCGCGTCCACCGCGGTGCGTCCGTGCACGGCCGGGCGCCCGCCGTACGGGTCGCCGTCCGTCCACAGTGTCGTGGGCGCGGCCTTGCCCACCACGGGCACGACCTCCGAGGCGAACCGTTCCAGCATGTCCAGCCGCTGCTCGTGCGGGATCATGGTGGGCAGGCTGAACGACTGCGGGTCGTGCCCGAAGGCTTCGTGCCACCACAGGATCTTCTGGGCGAGCGCGTCCCACTGGTCACCGTTCCCGATGCCGAACATCGGCAGCCGGCGCAGACGCCGCTGCTCGAGAAGTGACCCGCGCTCGTCGGTCCGGACCCGGCGACCGGTCACCGGGATTCGTGAGGTGGGGCAGGATATCCACTCATCACGCGGCTCCTTCGTGCAACACCGTCATCGTGCCGGCGGCGAGCCGGGTGCCGTCAAGTCGTTCCACCCGCCGGGCATCCTTCACGCCGCGGCAGTCACGGCCCACAATCGCACTCATGACGACCCAGCCCGGACAACGCGCGAATTCCGAGGTGTTCCACATGGACATCCGGATCGACCTCACCGGCCGAGCCGCCGACGCGGCTCTCATCGCCACTCGGCTGACCACCGCGCTCGACGGACTGGCGAGCGTCGACGTCACCACCGCCCGCCCTCGGCGCGCCGCCCACCTCACCCTGGTCTCGGATCCGCTCCTGCGCATCGAAACCGAGTCCCGGCGCGCGGTCCTGCTGGGCAGCCCGCTCACGCTGACCCGGCTGGAATTCGATCTGCTGCGTTTCCTGCGTGCGCACCCGGACCGGGTCTTCACCCGCGCCGCGTTGAAATCCGCGCTCTGGCCGCGGCAGCACGGCGGCGACCGGACGGTCGACGTCCACGTCCGCAAGCTCCGGGCCAAGCTCGAGCCGCACCTGGATCCGATCACCACGGTCCGCGGCGTGGGGTACCGCTTCGAGGGATCAGCACCGGTAGTCCTGCTTTGAGAGGCTTTCGGGGTTCCGGGTGGCGGAGCCCCCGGCCCGCTCCGGGCTGGGCCGCCAACGGCCTGCTCATCCCGCCGAAACCCGATTTCAGCAGCCTTGCGGGATCGCCCCGCATCGGCCTGACCTTCGGGCTGCTGCAGCAACCCGGCGCCGAATCCCCCGACTACGCCGAGCAGGTCGACGACATCCTCGCCCTCCTCCGCGGAACCTACCGCTCCGCCGAGGGACTGGAAGCCCACGCCGTGCCCGGCGAAGGCGCGCGGCCGCAGGTCTGGATCCTCGGCAGCAGCGGCGGGCAGAGCGCGTCCGTGGCCGGCCGCAACTCGCTGCGGTTCGCCGCCAACTACCACGTCAGCCCGTCCAGTGTGCTCGAAGCCGTCGAGGCGTACCGGCAGGCGTTCCGTCCGTCGGACGAACTGTCTCGGCCCTACATCGCGGTGTCGGCGGACATCGTCGTCGCCGAAATGGAGCGACGAGGACCGCACCCTGGTTGCCGACCGCATCGACACCCAGTTCGTCGGCTCGCCCGCCACGGTCGCCGCCCGGCTGCGGCAGCTGCACGAGGCGACCGGCGCGGACGAACTCGTCATCACGACCCTCACCCACGCGCACGTCGACCGCGTGCGGTCCTACGAACTGCTCGCCGAACACTGGAACCGCTGAGCTCAGCGCCGCCTTCGGCGGCTGAATCCTCAGGCGATGGCGATGCGGTGGCCACTCCCCCAGCGCCCAGCTGCCCAAGTCGCGTCCCCGTGCGGCCGGCCGGATGCCGTAGCCGATGTGGCCGGCCCGCCGGACGACCTCACCGGTTCCGTGCCGCAAGGCGATCCCGCCGGGCACCAGACCGTCCTCGGCGATCCACCGGTCCGTGCAGCTCGCGTCGCAGGCGCCCGGCGGGGCCGATCAGGCAGGCCCGGGCGTCAGTCACCGAAAGCCGCCCGGTGGGCCGTGGCGCAACGGGACGGGAGATCGGCCGGGACGACGACGCTGCCGGTGATCGTCGTGCGGGGGTCGAGCGGGATCGCGCGCACCCGGGTCGAGCGGAGCTCCGCGACCTGGTCGGCGGGCAGCACCGTCCAGCTGCGCGGGTCGGAGCCGACCTCGACGATCGTGTCTCCGGCCGTGGCCGCCCGGTGCCCCGGCTGAACCGGGCCGCCGGCCTCCCGCAGCGCGGTGACCACGGACGGGTCGTGGTCCTGGGAAGTCCGGAAGGGACCGTCGGCCAGTTCGGCCACGCCGACGGCCGCGCGACCGGCGGCGGCGTGCTTCGCGGACACGACCGCGAACAGCGACTCGGTCCACGTCGGCAGCACCCGCAGCCCGGGCGCCACCCGCACGCCCCGCGCGAGCGCCAGGTCGAGCTCACCCTGTCGCAGGGCGTTCAGGCGCGCGGGCAGCGGCAGGTCGACGAGCACCACGTCGAAGGCGGGCGCCTGCTCGCGCAACGCGTCGATCCCGCGTTCCAGGCGGGCGGTGAACTGGCCCGTTCCGGTGCCGATGCGCATCACACCCGCCCGCGGGCTCGCCGCGACCCGGACCCGGTCGACGGCCGCCAGCGCCTCGCGCGCCGCCTCGAGCACCCGGTACCCGGCCGCGGTCAACTGGACCCGCCGCGGTGAGCGGTCGAACAGCCGGACCCCCAGCTCGCGTTCCAGCTGGGCGATCTGCCTGCTGACCGCGGGCTGGGCGATGTGCAGCCGGTCGGCGGCCCGGCCGAAGTGGAGCTCGTCGGCGACCGTGACGAAGTACCGCAATGCCCGTAGTTCCATCGGTCCTCCCTGCGACGATGCCGTCAGGTTATCGCTGCGCGTGCACCCTGATCCTGGTTCGCGGCGCGCCGTCGTGCTGAAGTCGGGGGCATGAGAATCGATCTCGGCCTGCTCGGCGCCCACCTGCGCGAGCACGAAGTCACCCCGGAGAGCGCGGCCGAAGTCGAGCGAGCCGGCTACGGCACGCTCTGGCTGGACGCCTCACCGCCGGCCGACCTCACCCTCGTCGAGCAGCTGCTCGACGCGACCACCCGGTTGGTGGTCGGCACGAGCGTGGTGAACGTCTGGACCGCCGACGCGGACACCGTCGCCGCCTCCTACCACCGGATCGAAACCAAGCACCCCGGCCGGTTCCTGCTCGGCGTCGGCATCGGGCACCGCGAAGTCCACACCGAGTACGCCTCGCCGTACGACACACTGGTGTCCTATTTGGACCGGCTCGCCGCCGGGGGCGTTCCGGCCGACCGGACGGTGGTGGCCGCGCTCGGGCCGAGGATGCTGCGCCTGGCCCGCGACCGCACGGCGGGAACCATCCCGTGCATGGTTCCCGTCGAACACACCTTGCGGGCGCGCTCGATCCTCGGTGCGGGCAAGCTGCTGCTTCCCGGCCATTTCGCCCTCACCGAGCCCGACGCCGACCGGGCGCGCGCGATCGCCCGGTCCGCGCCACCCGGAACGGCGCTGGCCGTCACCAACTACGCGAACAACCTCCGGCGGCTCGGGTACACCGACGACGACGTCGCCCACGCGGGGAGCGACCGACTCATCGACGCGCTCGTCGCCCACGGCGACCCGGCCACCGTCGCCACCACGCTGCTGGCCCACCAGGACGCCGGCGCCGACCAGGTCGGCGTCTACCCCCTCGGCGACGACCCGATCGCCACCCTCCTCTCGGTCGCCGATGCGGTGCACGCCGTCACAGCCGGGTGATCAGAATTCGCCGTGTCGCTGCCGGTTGCCGAGCAGCTCGGCCAGGTAGCGCTGACTTCCCTGGGCGAGACGCGTGACGAGGCCGTCGCGCTGCACGTCATCACCGGCGGCGGCGACGCCGACCAGGCCCGCGACGGCGACTTCACCGACGCGATCCGGGTCGGCGCGAAGCACGCCGACGTCTACGCCTTCTGGGGCGATCCCCTGGCCGGCATCGCCGAGCGCATCGACCAAGTTCGCGCCGCCGCCGGCCGGGACCTCGCGTTCGGCGTCAGCTTGCGGCCGATCCCGGCGGCGACCGAAGCCGAGGCCTGGGAGCCGCGGCGACCGGGGACGTGGTCGACGAGCGCTTGTGGACGGCGGTGGCGAAGACGACCGGCGCCGCCGGGAACTCGACCGCGCTGGTCGGCAGCTCCGAGCAGGTCGCGGACTCGCTGCTCGGCTACGTCCGGCTCGGCGTCGGCACCCTGCTGATCCGCGGGTGCTCGCCGCTGGCCGACGCCCGCGACTACGGAACCCTCGTCCGGCCGGTCCGGGAGCGCGCCGGCGCGGTTACCGTCGGCGCATGAAACCGAGCACGTCCCACTGGGGCGCCTTCTCCGCCGAGGTCGACGCCGAAGGCCGGTTGCGGGTCGAGCCGCACCCGGCCGACCCGGCGCCGTCACCCCTGCTCGGCAACCTGGCGGCCGCGCTGGGCCACCCGAGCCGGGTGGCCCGGCCGGCGGTCCGCCGCAGCTGGCTCGAGCGGGGGCCCGGTCCGGACGACCGTCGCGGCCGCGACGAGTTCGTCGAGGTGCCCTGGGACGACGTCCTCGACCGGCTGGCCGCCGAGCTGGACCGGGTCCGGACCGAACACGGCAACCAGGCCATCTTCGGTGGCTCCTACGGCTGGGCGAGCGCCGGGCGGTTCCACCACGCCCAAAGCCAGCTGCACCGGTTCCTCAACACGATCGGCGGCTTCACGGCCTCGCGGAACACCTACAGCAACGGGACGTCGTCGGTGCTGCTGCCGCACGTCGTCGGCGACACGCACGCCGTGCTGCGCCAGGCGTCGACCTGGCCGACGATCGCCGCGCACACCGAACTGATCGTCGCCTTCGGCGGTGTGCCGGAGAAGAACGTCTTCGTCACGCCCGGCGGGGTGACGGTCCACGGGACGTCCGGGCACCTCACGCGGCTGCGAGCCCGCATCGCGCTCATCAGCCCGCTGCGCGACGACATTCCGTCCACAGTGGACGCACGCTGGTATCCGATCCGGCCCGCCACCGACACCGCGCTCATGCTCGCGCTCGCCCACACCCTCGTCGTGGAAGGCCGGCACGACAGGGAGTTCCTCGACCGCTACTGCGTCGGCTATCCCGAATTCGAGCGGTACCTCATCGACACCGGGACGGACGCGGAGTGGGCGGCCGGGATCACCGGCATCCCGGCCACCGACATCGTCACGCTCGCCCGCGAGATGGCCGCGCACCGGACGCTGATCACCGTCACGTGGTCGTTGCAGCGCACCGAACACGGGGAACAGCCGGTGTGGGCGGGCATCGCGCTGGCGGCGATGCTGGGCCAGATCGGCCTGCCGGGCGGCGGGTTCGGGCACGGCTACGGCTCGATGGGCGACGTCGGCGACACCGGTCCCGAGATCCGGATCCCGTCCCTGCCCCAAGGCGTCAACCCGGTCGAGGAGTTCATCCCGGTCGCCCGGATCGCCGACCTGCTGCTGCACCCGGGCGAGACCTACGACTACGACGGCGAAGTCCGCCGCTACCCCGGCACCCGGCTCGTCTACTGGGCCGGCGGCAACCCGTTCCACCACCACCAGGACCTCAACCGCCTGCGCCGGGCGTTCACCCGCCCGGACACCGTCGTCGTCCACGAACCGCACTGGACCGCCACGGCGCGGCACGCCGACATCGTCCTCCCCGCCACGACGGCGCTGGAACGCGAGGACCTCGGCTCCGGCCGCCGGGACACCCACCTGATCGCGATGCACCGGATCGGCGAGCCCGCGGGCGAAGCACGCGACGACTACGCGATCTTCGCGGCTTTGGCGGCCCGGCTGGGTGTTTCCGACGCGTTCACCGAAGGCCGCACGGCCCGGCAGTGGCTGGAACACCTCTACGGCGGCTGGCGTGCGACTCCCTCGTTCGCGGAGTTCTGGGCCGACGGCGAGCTGCGGCTCCCGCCCGGCCGCGAACACCACACGCTGTTCGCGGACTTCCGCGCCGACCCGGACACCCACCCGCTGAAAACACCCAGCGGCCGCATCGAAATCACCTCGGCGACCGTCGCGGGCTTCGGCTACCCGGACTGTCCTGGCCACCCGGTCTGGCTGCCCCCGACCGAAGCCGGGCCGTTGTGGCTGATCGCGAACCAGCCGCACACCCGCCTGCACAGCCAGCTCGACGCCGGCGACGTCAGCCAAGCAGGCAAAGTGGCCGGGCGCGAGAGGATCCGCCTCAATCCGGCCGACGCGGCAGCCCGCGGCATCACGACCGGCGACGTCGTCCGGGTGTTCAACACCCGCGGCGCCTGCCTCGCGGGCGCGGTCCTCGACGACGCCCTCCGCCCCGGCGTGGTCCAGCTGCCGACCGGCGCGTGGTTCGACCCGGTCGACGACCACCCCACCGGCCCGCTGTGCGCGCACGGCAACCCGAACGTCCTGACCGCCGACATCCCGTCGTCGCGGCTGTCACAGGGCTGCGCCGGCCAGCACGCGGCCGTCGACGTCGAACGCTTCCCCGAGCCCGCCCCACCCGTACAGGCCCTGCATCCGCCGCTTCGGAAAGGACGCTGATGATCGACCTCCGGGCCCCGGCTGGGCCTCAGCGTCCTCGCCGAAGGTCAGGACGACGCCTGCCTCCGGCTCTCGGCCCGCCACGACGACCGCTTCCGGGACGTCGGGTGGGAGCCCGGGCCGACCGCAGCGTCTTCATCAGCGGGGCGAGTGCCTGGCTGGAAATCCACCGCCTGCGAACGGCCGAGACCCGCCGCTGGTCTTCCACGGCAGCCGCTTCCGCAGGCTCGCGGCCGTCCGAGTCCAGGTCTCAGACCGGGCGCAGCCCGCCGATCAGCAGGTCGAGCTGGTATTCGAAGTCCTGGACGCAGTCCCCCGTCTCCAACGCGGGCAGAACGCGGTACAAGCTCGGCAGCTCCTCCGCCGTGGCCATCCGGCGGAAGTACGCCACCACGGGCTCGGCCCGGACCGCCGGGGTGCCGGTCGCGGCGGTGCCCGTGAGCACCGAGCCGAACAGCATCCCCAGCAACGACCGGTAAGCGCGTGCCGCGGCCTGTTCGTCCAGGCCCGCGTCGAGCAGAGCGCCGAGGAGCGCGTCGATCACCCGCAACGCTCGGGCCGAGCGCGGGTTCGCGTCCTGCGCCGCCAGCGCCCGCACGACGACCGGGTGCCGCGTGAAGCTCGCGTGCAGCCCTTCGGCCAGCTGCCGGAGCCGCCCGTCCCACGGCAACGCGGGATCCGGCAGGGGCACCTCTTCGAAAACCCGGGCGGTGAGCCCGTCCAGCAGATCGCCCTTGTTCTCGACGTGGTTGTAGAGCGACATCGCCTCGACGCCGGCCGCCGCCGCGACCTTGCGCATCGACAACCCTGCCAAGCCCTGCTCGTCGGCCAGCCGCAACGCCGTGTCGAGGACTTTTTCGCGAGTCAAAGACATGCTTACAGTGTACGCATACACTGTAAGTATGGACGCCGAAACCGTACTCACCACCACCCGATCCGTCCGCCGCAAACTCGACCTCGGCCGCGAAGTGCCCCAGCACGTGCTCGACGACTGCCTCCGCATCGCCCAGCAGGCACCCGCGGCGGGCAGCCTGGCCGCACAGTTCCGCTGGCTGCTCGTCCGCGACGCCGACACCAAAGCCAAGATCGCCGCCTGCAACCGCGAAACCGCCGAAGCGGCCTGGAAGAAGTACGGCCACCTCGTCGAGGAACGCGCGCTCGCCTCCGCCCAGCACCTCGTCCGCAACCTCGAACGCGTACCCGTCCTGGCCATCCCCTGCATGATCGGCCGCCCACCGGCCGACGCCTTCACGCAATCCGCCTACTTCGGCTCCGCCTACCCCGCCATCTGGAGCTTCCAGCTCGCCCTGCGCGCCCGCGGCCTCGGCAGCTCCATCTGCGGCTACCACCTCCAGAACCACGAACCCGAGGTGGCCAAGCTGCTCGGCATCCCGGACGACGTGATGCAGATCAGCCTGCTCGCCGTCGCCTACACGACACAGCGCGACTTCCGGCCCGCCGCACGCCCGGACATCGAGGACATCACCTACCTCGACACCTGGGACTCCCCGCTCCCCCGGCGCTGACCGCTCAGCCCGAAACGATCCTCCGGAAGGCTTCCCGCTCCTCCCGGGAAAGGGGCACCAGCGGGACGTCGGCCCCGGGCCGCGGTACCGGCACGGCCAGCCCCGGCTCGAACGGCGGCGCCGGCAGCACCAGGACCCAGCCGATGCCGGTCAACGCCCGGGCGAGCGCGCGAACGATCCCCTTCATCCGGCGACCGTGACCGGGTGCCGGACGACCGCGCCGAACAGGTAGCCCTGGGTGTTGTACGGCGCGACGTCCGGCTGGCTCGCGCCCGTGATGTCGGTGGCGCGCGCCCGCAGCGTGTACGCGCCCGCCTCGCGCGGGCGCCACGGGAACTCCCAGCGCAGCCAGCCTCGGTCGAAGGCGCGGCCGATCGGTCTCGCCGGCTGCCAGGTCGCGCCGTCCGTGCTCACCTCGACCCGCCGGATCCGGCCGTGCCCCGACCAGGAGCGGCCGCGCAGCACCTGCCGCTGCCCGGCCACCAGCGTCGCCCCCCAAGGGAGCTCGAACGCGCTCTTCACCACCTGCTCGGTGACGAGGGTGCCCTCGGCCGGGTAGCCCGGCCCCAGCAGCCGGTAGAACTGCGTGTTCCACGGCGACACCAGCGGCGTCGCCGACACTTCGATCCGGCCCAGCCACTTGATCGACGAGATCCCGGCCCAGGACGGCACCACCAGCCGCACCGGGAACCCGTGGTCGGCCGGCAGCGGCTGCCCGTTCATCTCGTAGGCCAGCAGAACGTCCTGCAGCGCCTTGCCCACCGGCAGCGGCCGCCGCACCTTGCCCAAGTTCACCCCGGCCGCCACGTAGTCCGCATCGAGACCCTCCGGCAGCACGTCCACGGCGTCGCGGGACAGCCCGGCCCGAGCGAGCACCGTCGCCAGCCGCACGCCGCGCCAGCGCGCGACCCCGACCGCCCCGAGCTTCCACGCCGTTCCACTGACCGTCTGCCCCTGCTGGCTGGTGAAGAAACTCCGCCCGTTGCCCGCACATTCGATGAACGCGGTGATCGTCTCGGACGGCAGTGCGCGCAAATCCCGATAGGTGAACTCGACCGGCCCACCGCGCAGCCCGGAGCCGAACAGCCGCAGCCGCCAGGTGGCGGCGTCCACGACCGGCGTCGACGTGTGGTCGCGGACGAAGAACCGGTCGACCGGGGTCAGGTACCCCTGGCCGCTCATCGCTTCCCAGCGCGTCTCGGCGTTGCTGCCGTAAACGTCGAACAGCTCCGGCGGCAGCGGCTTGACGATCGGGCCCGCGGCCGACGCCGTCCCCGGTGCCGTCCCGGCCGCGGCCAGCGCGAGACCACCGGCCGCCGTCAACCGCAACAGGTCGCGCCGGCTCAGCCCAGGCAAGCGCGCCTCCCCCGCCCGCCACTGCGCAACGCGCACCCGGTCGTAGGCGGTCTCGTCGTTCAACGCCGTCATACCGGCATTCTCAGGATCCCGTTCCGGGACGGCCAGCACGTCCACACAGCGGAACAAGAGCCGGCAACGGGCGGTCGACCGCCGGCGTGTTCTCGGACGAAAGCCCGCTGCAGCGGGTCGCACGGTGATACTCCGGCCAACCTCAGGTCAGGCGTAGCCGCGCTTGAGCATCATGCCCGCGGCCTTGTCGAACTCGGCGTCGGTCGGGATGGCGAAGCCCAGCGCGTTGGCGTAGCGGGTGACGATGTCGAACACGGCCGCGACCGCGGCCGCGTCTTCGAGTTGTCGCCGGGTGACCCCTGCGGCCAGTGCCGCTCGGACTTGCCCGCCCTCCAATTCGTCAGGGCGCAAGGTCATCGTTTCCAGGACCGCGAGCGTGGCGCGCAGGGGATCCGAGACGGGTGCCGTGTGGTAGTCGGCGAGGGCCGCGTCCGCCACCGCCTTGTCCATCCCGTGCACGGCGATGGCCCGGTGCGCCCCGACGCAAAAGGGACACGAGTTCCACTGGGCGACCATCGCGGCCATCAGTTCCCGCTCCGCCACGGACCACTCGCTCGGTCCGCGCATCGCGGTCTGCGTCCACGCGCCGAGGGCCGTGCCGACGAAGCCCTTGTGGTAGAAGGCAACCCGGGCCGCGTCCGGGAGACGCGCGCCCAGCGCCACGGAGATGACCCGGATCAGCAACTTGCTGCGGAGACCCTCGCCGCGTTCGACCTCAGGCAGGCGCATCGGTCGCCTCCTCGATGACCCGGACCGCGGTGTCCCAGCGAGCCAGGCCCGCCCCGATACAGGCGGACATGACGACCTCGAACGCTGCTTTGTCGCTGCCCGCCGCCTGCCGGACGGCGTCGACCTCGGCATCGGTCACCCGATAGGAGGCTTCACCGATCTGCCGGGCCAGGTCGTCGTACGGTTCGGCAACCGGCGGCCCGCCCGCCGCCCGGGCCGCCACCGCGGTCCGCAGCACCGCCTCGGTGACTCCGGTGTCGCCGCCCACCGCCGCGCGCAATGCTTCCGCTCGATCGCGGTGTGAGTCCGGGGTGCCTGTGCTCATGTGGCCTCTCCGCCTGTCGCCAGGATCAGGTCCGATGTGGACGGTATCCGCTTCAGGCCCCGGCGGCATCCCGTTGCGCCGCGGCGCGGAACCGCTCGAGGTACAGCGGCCAGCCCGAGCCGGAACCGAGGTTCGTGAAGCTCTCCCAGCCTCCGCCGTGCCGGTCGAGGTGCCGGTGTTCGAGGGCGACCCGGGTGCGGTCGGCGCCTTCGGCGGTGAACCGGATCTCCACCTCGCTGGTGTGGCCGGGGTCGGGCTCCAGCTGCCAGCGCGGGCTGATGTCCCAGCTGAGGACCAGCCGATTCGACGGCTCGTACGCGAGGACCCGCGCCCAGGTGCACCGGCTGCCGTCGGAGCCGACGTCGTACACGGTGCCGCCGGCCTTGGGCTCCAGCACGGTCCGCTCGATCGGGACCGCGAGCAGGTTGTGCTCGCGCGGCTTGACCTCGTCGAACCGCTCGGTGAACACGCGGAAGGCCTGCTCGACGGGAACATCGACGACGATGTCGGCCTGAACCGAGGTCGCGGCTTGGGAGGTGCTGCTCATGGGTGTGGTGTCCTTTCGGCGAGTCTTCGCTTGACTCCCCGGAGGACGAACGGCCGCCCGGCTTCTCGACAGCTCATCACTCCACTCTTTCCCGTTTTTCGAGCGCGTGGAGGCGGCCGGCGAGGTAACGCCGGTCGGCTGGGGTGGTGGCGAGGTCGTGAGCGCGCCGGTACGCCGCAACCGCCTCGTCCGCGCGGCCGAGGCGACGCAGGAGATCGGCGCGAGCGGCGTGCAGCAGGTGATAGCCCTCGAGACCCTCGATCCGGTCGAGCAAGGCCAGCCCCTCGGCCGGGGTGGTGGCCATGGCGACCGCCACGGCGTGGTTGAGGGCGACCACCGGCGACGGCGTCAACCCGAGCAGCTGCTCGTACACCGCGGCGATCGCGGCCCAGTTCGTGTCGCCGGCCTTTGGCGCCTGGGCGTGCAGGACCGCGATGGTCGCCTGCAGCACGTACGGTCCGGGCGCGGCGAAGCGCAGGGCCCGGTCCAGCAGGTGGACGGCTTCGGCGATCTCGGCGTGGTCCCAGCGGGACCGGTCCTGGTCACCGAGCAGGACCAGGTCCCCGGTCGGGGTGTAGCGGGCGGCCGAGCGCGAGTGATGGACCAGCAGCAGCGCGACCAGGGCGAGGGCTTCCGGTTCGTCGGGCATGAGGGTGGCGACGAGCTTCGCGAGGCGGATCGCCTCCTGCTGCAGCTCGCGGTACTCCGGCTGGTCGCCGCCGGCGGTGTAGCCACGGGTGAAGATCAGGTAGATCACCGCGAGGACGCCGGAGAGCCGCTCGGGCAGGAGCCGGTCGGCGGGGACTTCGAGGCTGATCCCGGCGTCGCGGATCTTGCGCTTGGCCCGCACGAGCCGCTGGGCCAGCGCCGGCTCGGCGACGAGGAAGGTCCGGGCGATCTGCCCGGCGGTCAGCCCGGCCACGGCCTGCAGCGTGAGGGCGACCCGCGCCTCCTCGGCCAGCGCCGGATGGCAGCAGGCGAAGATGAGGCTGAGCCGCTCGTCGCCGACGCTCAGCAGGCGATCTTCGTCGAAGTTCATGGTCACCGCCTCCGGCTGTTCGCCGAGCAGGGCGAGCTTGTCCCGGCCGCGGCGGGCACGCCGGAGCCGGTCGATCGCGGTGTTGCGGGCCGCGGTCAGCAGCCAGGCCACCGGGTCGTCGGGTGTCCGGTCCTCCCATTTGCGCAGGGCGAGCGCGCACGCGTCCTGCAGCGCATCCTCGGCGAGTTCGAAGTCGCCCAGCGCGCGGACCAGGGCGGCGAGCATCTTCGCGCGGTGCTCGCGGTAGGTCTCCCGCAGGACGGGTGCGGCCGTCATGCGCCCGTCGGCGTGCGGTGGTCGAGGTCCGGGACCGCGGCGATCGGCCGGACCTCGATCGTGCCGTCCGCGGCCATCGGGCAGAGCGCGGCCAGCTCGAGGGCTTCGTCGAGGTCGCGGCAGTCCAGGACGTAGGTGCCGCCGAGGTGCTCGTGCGTCTCGGGGAACGGGCCGTCGGTGATCAGCGTCTTGCCGTCGCGGACGCTGACGGTGGTGGCGGTGTGCTCGCCCATCAGCGGGTGGCCGGAGACGAACGCGCCCCGTCGCCGGCATTCCTCGGCGAAGGCGTTGACCCTGGCCAGCGCGTCGGGGAAGGCCGGGTCGCCGGGTTCCGGGCGGTCGCAGTTGTAGATCAGCAGCATGTACTGCACGTGTCCTCCAGCTCAGCGGCTCGGGTGCGTCGAAGAAGATGACGAACGGATCGACCGTAACTCGACAGCGGTAGGTCACCCGCGCCGATACCGAGGCCGCGATCGGTGATCATCCCGGTCGCTCACCGCACAACGTCCACACAGCGATCCGGTCACTGTTCCGCAACCTGAAGCGGAAACGGCGGACTTCGCCCGGCGGCTTCACCGCGCCGCTTCCAGCACCCGCCGCGTCCGGTGCCACCCGGAGCGCCCGCCTGCGGCACGGGCCGGGTCAGAGTCGCAGAGCTGTTCGCACGAGGTCCGCGACCGGCCGGGAACGGCTGTGCGGTGGCCAGGCGATCACCGTGGTGATCGTTGGTGCGTCCGCCACCGGTACGGCGACCACGTCGTCGCTCAGCTGGGAGCGGCAGGATTCGGGCGCCACCATCAAGCTCCGGCCGAGAGAGATCAGCTGCAGGAGCTGGGTGTGGTTCCGGACCTCGGGGCCGGGACCGGCAGGGTAGCTGCCGTCGGGCCGTGGCCAGCGAGGTAGGGGCAGGTCCGGTATGTCGGCCAGGTCATTGAGTGTCAGGTCCTCGCGGGTGGACAGGACATGCCCGGCCGGGAGGATCGCGACCTGTCCTTCGGTGCGGAGCTCCTCGATGTCGAAGTGTGCCGTGTCGTCGTGCGGCTGGTGCAGTATCGCCACATCCGCGCGGCCGGTGCGCAGCAGCCGTGTCTGCTCTCCCGGGCCGCAGAGAGTCACGTCGATGCGGATCGACCCGGGTTCGGCGGCATAGGCGTCGAGCAGTTTCGCCAGCAGCTCACTGGAGGCACCGGCTTTGGTGGCCAAGACGATGCTGGGATGGTCGGCGGCGGCGTGGGCCGCGCGCCGAGTGCGATGCTCGGTGGCCTCGACTGCGTCCAAGGCCACCCGTGCTTCGCGGAGCATGACCTCGCCGGCCTCGGTCAGCGTCACCGAGCGGCTGGTCCGCTGCAACAGCGCTGCGCCCAGGCGGCGTTCGAGTTGGCTGATCGCGCGTGACAGCGGTGGCTGCGCCATGCCCAGGCGCTGTGCTGCCCGGCCGAAATGCAACTCCTCGGCGACGGCGACGAAGTACCGCAGCTCTCGGGTTTCCACGTGGCCAAGGGTACTCACCGACGATTCATACCGCTGCGGTATCGCCGCTGACCCGGACGGTCTTGGACCTGCCGACTCGCCGGTCGCATGATCGATCGCATGAGTGAAGCGAAGATCGCCCTGGTCACCGGGGCGAACAAGGGCATCGGGTACGAGATCGCGGCCGGTCTGGGAGCGCTGGGCCACCGCGTGGGTGTCGGTGCCCGCGACGAGAAGCGGCGGGACGACGCGGTGGCTCGGCTGCGTGCCGGCGGGGTCGACGCCTTCGGCGTCCCACTGGACGTCACCGACGACGACAGTGTCTCCGCAGCCGCGGAGCTGATCACCCACCACGGCGGCCGTCTGGACGCGCTGGTCAACAACGCGGGCATCACCGGCGGCCACCCACAGCAGCCGAGCAACGTCGATCCGGCCGTGATCCGCACGGTCGTGGAGACCAACGTCATCGGCGTCGTCCGGGTCACCAACGCGATGCTGCCGCTGCTGCGCCGCTCGCCGTCGCCGCGGATCGTGAACATGTCCAGCAGCGTCGGGTCCCTGACCCGCCAGTCCGGCCCCGGCCGCGAGACCACCACCGGCCCGGTCGCGGTCGCCTACGCACCGTCGAAGACGTTCCTGAACGCGGTCACCCTGCAGTACGTGAAGGAACTGGCGGGCACGAACATCCTCATCAACTGCGCGTGCCCGGGCTTCGTCGCCACCGACCTCAACGGATTCCGCGGCATCCGCACCCCGCAGCAGGGCGCGGCGACCGCGATCCGCCTGGCCACCCTGCCCGACGGCGGCCCCACGGGCGGGTTCTTCGAGGACGCAGGCGTCGTCTCCTGGTAGGCCACGCGCCCCGTCATCCCGCACCCCGGAAAGAAAGAAAATCATGAAAATCGCGATCCTCGGCACCGGCAAAGTCGGCTCCGCTCTCGGGTCACGGCTGGCGGCTGCCGGTCACCACGTGACCTACGGGTCGCGCACCCGCGCCGGCGAGCCAGGAATAGCCGGTCAGCGCGAGGCCGTCGCCTCCGCCGACGTGGTCATCACCGCCATTCCCGGCACCGCCGTGCTCGGCACTCTGGAACAGATCGGCGAAGAGGTCCTGGGCGACAAGATCGTGCTCGACCCCTCGGCCGCCTTCACACCGCAGATGACGATGGCCTACCCCGGCGACAGCGTCGCCCGGCAGGTCCAGGCGCGATTCCCGCGAGCACGGGTCGTGAAGGCGCTCAACACCATGAACGTCACCATCATGGTCGACCCGCTCGCCTCGCTACCGCACGCGACTGTCTTCGTCAGTGGCGACGACCGCGCGGCCAAGACCGAGGTCACGGGCCTGCTCAACGATCTTGGCTGGTCCGCCGGCGACATCTTCGACCTGGGCGGCGTCGACACCGCGCTGGCCACCGAGCACGTCGCCCCGCTGTTCTTCGCGACCGTCAGGGTCCTGGGGAGCCCCAAGTTCAACATCTCCCTCTCCCGATGACCGACCCGCAGCCGGCTCAGCGGCTGCGGGAGCCGGGCGAGCGCCTCCGCAACACGCCACATCCAGGAGAACTGCCGTGCACACCCCCTTCACCGAAGCCGCCGGCCTGCCCGTCAACGCCGCCCAGCCGGTCGTCACCTTCAGCCCCGTGACATTGACCGTCCCCGACCGGCCCGCGCCGTTGGAGATCAAGGTCTCCGCACCGGTCAGCGGGGAGGCCCTGCCCGTCATCCTGCTGTCCCACGGCCACGGCGCCTCCAACTTCCTCGCCTCGTTCCACGGGTACGGACCCCTCGCGAACTTCTGGGCTGCGCACGGGTTCGTCGTCCTGCAACCCACCCACCTGGACTTCCCCGGCCTGGGCCTGCGCGACGACGTCACCGCAGGCGGCCCGCTGTTCTGGCGTTCCCGGGTGGAAGACCTGGGCTTCGTCCTCGACCACCTCGACGACATCGAGACGATCGTGCCCGGACTGGCCGGACGGGTGGACCGGACCCGGATCGCGGCGGTGGGCCATTCGCTGGGCGGTCACACCGTCGGCATGCTGTGCGGCATGGCGGTCACCGATCCCCTCGACGGGACCGTCCTCGATTTGCGCGACGACCGTATCGCCGCCGGCGTCATCATGGCCGGCCCCGGCGCCGGCGACGGTCTCGCGAGGACGGCCGCCGAACGGTTCCCCGACCTCACGACCACCAGCTTCACCACGATGACCACCCAGGCCCTCGTCGTCGTCGGCGACGAGGACCACAACCCGATGTTCAGCGACCGGCAGGACTGGCGTGCGGACGCCTACCACCGCAGCCCGGGACGCAACAAGACGCTGCTCACCCTGCCGGGCGCCGGACACATGCTCGGCGGGATCTCCGGGTACGACGCCGGCGAAACCACCGACGAGAACCCCGAACGCGTCGCCGCCGTCCGCGCCCTCGTCTGGGCCTACCTGCGCAGCGCCCTGAACCCCGGCGACCCGGCCTGGACCGAAGCCGCAGCCGCCCTGGCCGCACAGCCCATGCCGGCGGGCCACATCCAGACCAAGGACAACGTCGTCGACGAGCCAAGCGATCAGCTCACCGGCTGTCGCTAGTTCGAGCAGAAAGGTGCGCCTTCGGCCCTCGCAGCCGATGGACGTCCCACGACACAGGAGTTTCCCGTCACCAGGTGACGTGCAGCGACTTCAGCCCGAACACGACGCTGAAGGCGCGGAACTCGGGGAAGCGGTTCAGCAGGGCCGGGAAGGCGACGCGCATTTCCATCCGGGCCAGTGGTGCGCCGAGACAGTGGTGCAGACCATGGCCGAAAGGCGACGTGGCCGGCCGAGCCGCGGGCGATGTCGAGAGTGTCGGGATTGTCGATGAGGGCGCGGTGCGTCGGCCGCGAACAACACCACCGAGCGCAGAGCCGCAGCGAAGTCACCACCGGTAGAAGCGCACCACACCGAGCTTCGTGATTCACGCTCGGCGGATCGTCAACCAGGAGCCGACGACGTGTTCCACCGTCGCCAGGACAACCAGGACAGGACGAGACACGCGACTCGGCCATGCGCGGCGTGGAAACGGACGATATCGTCCGCCTAATCGGGTCAACGACGTCGGCGAAGCACTGAACTGCGATGATCGGAGCCGTGAGCGAGAAAAGAGGCGGACCCGGCAGGCGGCGGGAACTGCGGCGAGACGCGATCGACAACCGCGACCGGGTCCTGACGGCCGCCGCCGCCGCGGTCCGCCGGGAAGGGACCGCGGTCCCGATGGCCACCATCGCGGCGGACGCCGGGGTCGGCGTCGGGACCGTCTACCGCCACTACCCTTCACGCGATGCGCTGCTCGGCGCGCTGACCCACCGGTCCTTCCAGCTCGTGCTGGAGACCGCCCGCCGAGCCGCGGCTCTCGACAAACCGCCGATCGAGAGGATCCGCTTTTTCCTCGAGCAGACCATCGAGCACGGATCGGACCTCGTGCTCCCGATGCACGGCGGCCCCACCACCAGCGACCAGGCCACGGTCGCGCTGCGGAACGAGGCCCACCGGACACTGGACTCGATCCTCGAACGGGGACAGCGCAACGGCACGATCCGGACCGAGGTCACCAGAGCGGACATCGTCACGTTCGGCGCGTTGCTGGCACAAGGCCTCCCCCACGTCCCGGACTGGAAGTCCACCGCTCGCCGTCACGCCGACATCTACCTCGCCGGCCTCCTCAACCGCACCGGCCGGCCAGATCCAGACACCTGAACCGTCGACGGGGTTGGCGTACCGACCGTCGCGGCCGGGGGGCACCGCCGAAGGTTCCGACGTGGTCGGCCCACAAACTATGCACATTTCCCTGAAGGGCCGACAAATCGACATACGCGGTCAGCGGCGCCGGCAACCACTACCCGGACTGCGGACTGCGGCTACGCTCCACGATCATCCGCAGCGCCTCGACGTGCCCGAGGAACCGCTGCCGGCCCTCGCCGGTGGCCTGGACCGAAGTCTTCGGCACCCGCCCGGCGTACGTCCGCCGCTGCTCGACGTAGCCGTCCTTCTTCAGCGTGGCCAGCTGTTTGGACAGCGCGGAATCCGACAAGGACACCGCGTCCCGCAGAAACGCGAAATCGCACCACTGCGCCGCACACAGCACCGACATGATCGCCAGCCGCGTCGGATCCGACAGCAGGCGGTCCAGCCCGGACGGTGGTGGAGCCGTCATGCGCCCTGCCGCCGCTGGGCCACCGCGAGCAGCAGCTGCGACAGGGCGAACAGCCCGGTGAACGCGGCGCCGTAGAGCACCCCGCCGACAGTGTTGGGATACCCGGGCAGGCCGACGGCGTTGGCGAGGTCGTGGGTGACATCGCTGCCGTAGCGGGAGATCAGCCACGCGCCCAGACCCGCGACGAAGGCCACGACGCCGAAGACCCACGGCACGAACGACTGACGGCGCTGCACGCCGCGCACCCTACCCAGTGGCGCGGGCCCGTTGACACGGCTGGTCGCGAACACCACGGCCAGCACCACCACAACCAGAACGGCGACGAGTTTCGAGCCGCTGAGACCGATGAAGTCGTTGAGCGCCATTCCCCCGGCGGCCAGCACGAAGACCGCGACGTAGACCCACCACGGCAGGCGTGCCGCCCGCCGGGTCCGGTCCTGGTGCGCCCGGACCGTGGCCAGGGCTTCTGCTGCTTGCTGCTCGTCCATGACTACCTCCGTCGACTACTTGCCCACCTGGAAAGTACTCACTTCTTTCCGGATAGGCAAGTAGTCGGCGGGGTTGAGGCCGCCGCCGCGGTCCGGAAGGACCGCTCGGCGGCTATGAGCGGATGTGGGACATGGGTGGTACCAGGAGAGGGCTTGCGGCTTGTTCACCAGCTGCGATCAGGAAGCTCGTCCATGGCCGAGGTGCGCGCGCAGGAACTCGCCCGCCGCGGTCAGGGCGGTGTCGCCCGCATCCAGGATGGCGGCGAATCCCTGGAACACGTGCGGAGCGCCGGGAGTGATCTGCAGGTCGACGGCGACATCGGCGACGGCGGCGTTGGCGGCGATGCGCAGGGCGTCGTCGAGCAGGATCTCGTGGGATCCGGCCTGGATCAGCAGCGGCGGCAGCCCGGTCAGATCGGCGAAGACCGGGCTGATCGTCGGCGTCGTCGGATCGTTTGTGCCGATGTACTCGCTTCCGCGGGTCCGCAAGCCCGCGGCGGTAACGGCGACGTCCACGTCGGCCTTGGTCGTGACCGTCGTGCCGCCAAGGGTCAGGTCGGCCCACGGCGAGAAGACCGCCGCCGCCGATGGCAGCGGGATGCCACGCTCTCGCAGGGCCACGAGCGTGGCCAGTACCAACCCGCCCCCGGCGGATTCGCCCACGAGCGCCACCTGCGCGGTATCGACCGTCTCCAGCAATGCCTGGTAGGCCGCGACGGCGTCGTCGAGCGCGGCCGGGTAGGGATGCTCGGGTGCAAGCCGGTAGTCGACGGTGACCGCGCGAGCGCGAGCCCGGCGCGCTACGTCGGAAGCCAGCCCCAGCGACGCCTGCGCCGTCCCCATGGAATAGGCCCCGCCGTGCAGGTAGAGCACCACTCCGCCCCCGCCGGCCCCGTGGATGTCCACGGTGATGACCGGGACGCCCCCGAGCTCGCCGGACGTCGTCGCGACGTCGTCCGGCAGCGGGATCGAGGTGAGCATCTCCACCAACAGCCGCCGTTGTTCATGCAGCTCACCGCCGAGATCGAGGGGTCCATCGCGCAGCATCTCGTCAAGCGTGCGGAGCTGGTCGTCGCTCATGTGTGTCCTTACCGTGGGGTCTTGAACCACACCGACATGGCGCGGCACGTAGGCGCCGCCGCGGAAGACAGAGCGCGGCGACCGACGGGTCAGTTCCCGGAGATGTGGAAGATCACGCGCTGCTCGACGAGGCCGCCGACATCGAGCGAGTCGTGGCGCAGGAGTTCGCCGAGGCTAGACACTCGGGCATGGTGCCCTTCGGGCTGGCGAGGAATGGCGGAGGTCAGCGCGGCGGGCCCAGCACGATGTTGCCGTACTTCTCGGCGATCGCGGGGTCGGGCGTCACCTCGAAGCCGGGCGGGCTGGGGGTGGACTTGTCCCGGCCGGTCTCGCGGAACATGCCCTCGATGCCGGCCGGCGTGTTGATCATCAGCAGGTCGGCCTTCTTCGAGGTGATGCGGTACCCGTGCGGGACTCGCTTGGGCAGGAACACCACACCGCCCTCGGCCAGCTCGTACTCCTGGTCGTCGCACCACACCAGCGCGGTGCCCTTGATCAGCAGGAAGATCTCGTCCTCATGCTGGTGCTGGTGATAGGGCGGAGCCTCGCCCTCGCTGACGTCGAACCGGCCCATCATCAGCTGGCCGTCGGTGGCTGCCGCGTCCAGCAGGATCGCCAGCGTGCCCCCGTTGAGCCAGTCGAGTTGTTGCTGTTGCCCGGGTTGTGCGAGGTAGGCCATACTCATTAACCGGACGATATCGTCCGGCTGATCGGACTGTCAACGCCCCGACGACGGCGTCCGGCAGCGGAAGATGCAGCGCTACGCGAGCGGCTGATCGAGGCTTTCGACCAATGTGGACGGCCAGGCGTTGGCGCCTTTCGACTCGCCGCCTGATCGGAATTCGTCCGCGGTCTCGGTGTTCTCGCCCTCACAGCAGAGTGGCGACAAGGGTTGCCAGGGCCGGCGCGCCCTGCCCGATCAGGCCCTTGATCCGGCTTCGACGGGGATCGAAGACGATCAAGGCCAAGCTCGCCACGAGCATGGACGCACCGCTCGCCAGGACCAGGGCCCGGCCGGCGGCGCCCGCGCCCTCGTGCACCGCGGCCAGACCAGCAAGCATCTGCACAGCCAGAAGCGCGTTGTAGACGCCCTGGTGAAACGCCCACGGGCGGACGACGCCGACGTCCGCCACGCGCACCTCGAACCTGGCATGAACATCGGGGCGACGGAAACGGACGCTTTCCATCGTGAACATCCACAAGTGCACGAGCGCCGCGACGATCGCGAGTGCCTGAGCGGGGAGGTTCACCGGAGTTCCGGGAGCCGCAGCGGCGCGCCCGGCCGCAACGCACCGGTCTCGTCCATCTCGGCCAGCAGGGCGGGCACCCCGACCGTGAGCATCTTGGTCCGGACCGAGCCGAGCAGCTTGGCCATCACGAACCCGCTGATCCCGGTGAACCCGGTGTGGTCGTAGGTGAAGCGAGTCCCCTCGGCTGTCGGCTCCAGGTGATAGCGGATGTAGCTGGGCTTCTCCCCCTCCGAGCCGATCCACGTGTACCGCAGCAACTCCTGCTCGCGGACCTCCAGCACCTCGCAGTCGACGATCCCCCGCCAGCCGGGCACCGGCTTGGCGACGAGCTGGAACCGGTTGCCGACCACGGGCCGGAATCCGACGGCGCGACCGCCCTGGCCGGTCGAGGTCCAGTACGGGATCAGGTCCGGGTCGGTCATCGCCCGCCAGACCTTGACGGGCGAGTGCGGGTAGTCACGAACGATGTGGATCTCGGCCATGGCGGCCTCCTCTGGAAGGGAGCGGTTCGCTGTTCTGCGACTATAAAATTACCGTAGCAGAACTTTTCTTGTCGCCGTAGTAGCCTGGCCGGGTGGCGACAACGAAGACGGGTCAACCGGCCATGGAGGGGTTGCGCGAGCGCAAGAAGCGCGCGATGCGTCAGCAGTTGTCCGACACCGCGGCGCGCATGTTCCTCGAGCGCGGCTTCGACGCTGTCCGGGTGGCCGACGTCGGCGAGGCGTGCGGGGTGTCCGAGAAGACCGTCTTCAACTACTTCCCCAGCAAAGAGGCGCTGCTGCTCGATCGACTGGAACCTATGGCCGACGCGTTGCGCGCCCATTTGTCGAACCCGGCGGAGCCGCCGGTCACCGCGATGCTGTCGGTCCTCGACCAGGAGTTGAACAACCTCGTCGCGGGCCTCTCCGCCGGCGGCGACCAGGCCCACGCGCTGACCCAGTACCGCAAGTTCGGCGACCTGATCCGGAACACCCCGTCGCTGCGTGCGTACCAGAATGACACCGCCGACCGGTTCGTCGACATCGCCGCCGACGTGCTCGCCGACCGGGCCGGGCTGCAGTCGGACGATCCCGAACCCCAGATCACCGCCGTGGCGCTGCTCGGCCTGTGGCGGCTCCAATTCCGCGCCCTACGAGTGCACCTGCGCCCCGGTCACCCGCTACCGGACGCGGTCGCCGCCGTGGCCCAAGAGGTGCGCCGCGCGGCCCGGCTGATCGAAGAAGGACTCACCGCCTTCCCCGTTCCCGCAAAACCCGCCGGTCTCGACGCCGACGACCACCACGCTCATGGCCGTCAGGCTCGGGGGCGTTCAACGTCGTGGTCAACAACGCCGGCTACGGCGACCTCGCCGCCGTCGAAGACGTGACTCTCGACGACTTCCGCGCGTAGATCGACACGAACTTCTACGGTGTCGTCCAGGTTTCCAAGGCTGTGGTTCCGATCCTGCGCGAGCAGGGTGCCGGGCACCTCTTCCAGGTCTCCTCGTTGGGTGGCCGAATCGGCTCCGTCGGACTGGCCGCATACCAGAGCGCCAAGTGGGCCGTCCGCGGCTTCTCCACCGTGGCTGGCCCAAGAGGTCGGCGCCGTTCGGCGTCAAGGTGACGGTCCTCGAGCCGGGCGGGATGCGGACCGACTGGGCCGGTTCGTCGATGACCGTGCCACCGATCAGCGAGCCGTACCGGCAGACCGTCGGCGTGTTCGCCGGCATGCTGCGCAATACCGACCCCGAAACCGCGAAAGCGAACGCGGCCGACCCCGCGCGCGCATCGCGACGATCATCGCCGACCTGGCCGGCCGCGACGACGCGCCCGTGCGCCTCCTGCTCGGTAAAGACGCCGTCCGGTACTGGGACCAGGCCGCCACAGCTCTCGCCGGCTCCGACGCGAAGTGGCGCGGGGTTTCCGAGTCCGCCTGGGATTGACCGGCTTCGCTCCCATCAAAGGTTGTCCCGGTGGTCGCCGACGTTCGCAAGTCCGCTGGCTGTTCGAACGAGCCACCAGCGAGCTCGGCCCGATCGCCATCCTGGTCGACAACGCCGGGAACAGCACCCTCGATCTGGTCGAAGACCTGCCCGAGGCCGACTGCCGCCGAGCCCTGGCCCCCCGCCACCTGGCAGCGAGCAACCGTTCCGGATACTGCGACCTGCGGGTCTATCCAGTCAGGCTTTGGCCACGCGTTCGCGGACCGCGGGTATGACCTCGGCGGCGAACCGGCGGAGGACGTCCGCCGAGTCGGCGCGGTAAAGGAAGAACGTGTCGATCCGGTGGGTCAGCGCCACCTCGGCGAGCTGTTCGGCCCACACCTCGGGTGTCCCCTGCAGGAACCCGGAACCGGCGTCGAACCGGCCCTCGATGTTGTACCCGCGGCGAATGCTCGCCGGTGAACGGCCGGCGGCCAGCGCGGCTTCGTCGATGACCTGGTTGGCGGCCGGCAATGCTTCCGGCGGGAAGAACGGCGAACTCGGGATCCACCCGTCGGCGATCGCCCCGGTCAGACGCAGCATTCGCGGCTGGTAAGCGCCGAACCAGATGCCCATCTCGTGCAGCGGCACCGGGCCGGGCTTGACTCCGCCCAGCTGATAGTGCTTGCCCGCGAACTCGATGTCGGTCGTGGCCGTCCACAGGGCACGGATGACGTGGACGGCTTCTTCGAGCGCCTCGATCGACTGCCCGGCCGTGCGCCGCGGTCCGCCTTCCGCGACGATGTCGTCCCACATCTGCTGAGCGCCGGTGCCGAGACCGAGTTCGAAGCGGCCGCCGCTGAGGATGTCCAGGGTGGCCGCGGTGCGGGCCAGCACGGCGGGCGGGCGCAGCGGGAGGTTGAGCAGGTTCGGCAGCACCGTGATCCGCGTCGTCCGGGCCACGATCGCCGACAGCAGCGCGATGGTGTCCAGCCGCTCCGGCCAGTACGGGTGGTCGGACAGCGTGACGACGTCGTAGCCGAGTTCTTCCATCAGCGCGCCCAGCCCGACTACGTCCTGCGGTCGCTCCGCGGGCGGCTCCAGCAGGGCACCGAACTTCAGCTCGTGCGCGGTCACCGTGCTCCTCCGATGCGCTCGGGCGTGGCGGTGCCGTGCACCCGCTCGGCGTGCGCCGCGAAGGCTTGGGAGGCCAGGTCTCCGATGACCGCGCCGACCTCGGGCGGCATGGACGCGACGATGTCCCGCACCGTGCCGGGGTCGGCCTCGTAGGCCATCAGCCCGAACATCAGCGGCATCTGCTCCGGGGCGACGTCGGCCGCGCCGGCGGCGACCATCTGCCCCCATTCGGCGGCGGTGATGTGCTTCTCGATGAGGGGAAGCGCTTTCTCTTCCTCGACGGAGAGGTGCTCGACGAGCCGCTCGTGCAGCCGGGTCACCGATTCGGCAAGCGCGGCGCCCTGTGCGGGGTCGGCGCTGTCACGCCAGGACGCCAGCTCCGCGCGTACCTCGCCCAGCAGTGCGTCGATGCCCTCGTGCTGTTCCTCCATGACCTGCACGACGGGCTCGGCCTCGGCGCCGGCCCGGTCGAGCAGCCGGTGCCAGAGGTGTTCGTCCTCGCTCGCGTGGTGGTGATGCAGCACGGTGTCCACGAGCCGGACGTGATCGGCGACCACCGCGGCGCGCTGGAGATCTCCGTCGGCGACGCCGCGGATCAGTGCCGGTGCGAGGCCGATCTCCCGGCGGAACATGGTGTGCGCCAGGTACATGTCACGCACATCGGCAAGGGGTTCGTTGCTCATGGGTCGCTTTCCTGAATGGTTCCGTACGAATTCTGTGATTCGAACGCTAACAGGAAAAGCGGCCCATCAGTGGGAACTGTCCAGTATGCGAATTCGGTTATCCGCGAAGCGTACGCAGCGGTTTCTGGCCGTATTTGGCCTCATGCGCGGCGGCGAACCGGCCGAGGTGGGTGAAGCCCCAGCGACGGGCCACGTCGGCGACCGACTCGGCCGACGGGTCGGCGGCACGCAGCTCCTCGTGCGCCCGGCGCAGCCGGACGTCGCGGACGTACTCCATCGGCGACATCCCGAGGTGCTGCTGGAACCCCTTCTGCAGGGTGCGCGGACCGACCCCGCACTGCGTCGCCAGCGAGGTCAGTGTGAGCGGCGCTTGCGGGTCCGATTCGATGACGTCGATGGCAGCGCGCACCGACGCCGGCCGCGCGGCGACGACGGGACCGGCGAGCGCGTCAGCGTGGGAGTGCGACGCCGCCAGGACGAAGCCGTTGAGCATGCTCTCCGCCAGCGGCGCCGCGACCAGCGGCTGGGACAGCAACCCACCCGGGAGCGAAAGCTGCCGGTTCACGGAGAACAGCAGGTCGGCCCAGCTGCGGCCGTAGCCGTCCCGGGTGTTCATGACGGGGTCGAAGGTGACCCGGCTCGAGGTGCGGTCGCCGACCAGGCGGGCCAGTGCGGTCTCCACGGCGGGCAGGTCGATCCGCACGCACAGGGCGCGATAGCCGACCGGCCACCGCCCGGTGAACTCCCCGCCGCCGGGCAGGTACACCGCCGAGGACTGGCGGTTGACGATCATGTCGACGCCGCGGTGCCGGGACTCGAACCGGCCGGTGATCGGCAGGTGGACGTAGAACCCGGTGCCGACGTCGTCGGTCTTGAGCCGCAGCTCCTCGTGGAACGCGACCTCGCCGATGGTGATCGGCCCGAGAGCGGCGTCCCGGTAGGTCGACACCGTCACCTCGTCCTGCGGCACGGTTTCGATCGTGGACGTACTCACGAACATCAGGCGGTGTCTCTGCCCCGGGTCGCCTCGAGCGCCTCCCGCAGTGCCCGGCGGGCGCGGCTGAGCCTGCTCATCACCGTGCCGATCGGCACCTGCAGGATCCGGGCGATCTCCTTGTAGGAATACCCTTCGACGTCGGCCAGCAGAACAACGCTGCGGAACGGAGGCGGCAAGGACACCAGGGCGGCCTTCAGCGCGTCGTCGGGCAACGCGGCAACCACCACGTCGGCCGGATCCTGTCCGATCCCCGAGGCCACGCCGGCCTGACCGGCCTCGAGCCAGGCGTCGTGCGTCTCGAGCCCCAGAACCTCGGGCCGGCGGCGGCGCGAGTGGTAGGCGTTGATGAACGTGTTCGAGAGTATGCGGTTCAGCCAGGCCCTCAGATGATTGCCCTGGAAGCTCTCGCAGTTCTTGTGTGCCTTGAGGTAGGTCTCCTGGACCAGATCTTCGGCATCGGATGGATTGTGCGTCATCCGGTACGCCGCGGAGAAGAGGGCGGGCCGGTAGCCCACTGCCTCCACTGTGTACGCGGACTCGCCCGGTGCCACCGCTGGGTTCGCCACACCCTCACCCCTTTCACTCCTCGCTCACGACAAGCGAGCAGCTGCGTTTATTCCTCAGATCACACGACGGGCGTGGACGGCTCTGGCTCCAGCTCGGCTTCGAGCGCGGCCACGATGGCGCAGGCTTCGTCCACGTCCGAATTGTCGCCGCTGACCCCGATCGCACCCACCACGCCCTGGCCGGGAGTGCGCAGCAGGACTCCGCCCGCCGCCGGGGTCACCCGACCGTCGGAGGCCACCGCCAGCGCGTCGAAGAACGCGGGAAAGCGAGTGGCCGCGTCGGCGATGCCGCGCGAGCTGAAGCCGACGCCCAGCGCCCCCCACGCCTTGCCGATCGCGATCTGGGGACGGGCGATCCCGGCGCCGTCCTGCCGGTGGAGGACGACCTGGTGTCCGCCCGCGTCCAGGACGGCGACGGTGAGCGGAGCGCTGCCACGGCGTTCGCCTTCGGCCAGCACAGTGGCGGCCATCCGCAGCGCGAGGTCGAGAGTGAGCCTGTCGAATACCTTCTTCACCAGAGCTGAAACCGACAGGCCGGTGGCCGTAGCGCGGCGGCCACCGGTCAGGCACGTGCTGTGCCGTTCACGGGGCGACGTGGCCGTAGAGCATCTGGCTCGACCAGTTCACCCAGGCGTCGGGCGTGCGCTCGGGCAGGCTGGCACCGATCGCGGCGACGAAGTCATCGGCCTTCGCGGACGCGTCGTAGGCGGTCCTGGCCGCCTTCAGGTATTCGATGTTCGCGGGCAGCGCTTCGGGACCCACCGGGGCACCGTGCCCGACGATGAGGGTCTTCAGCCCGAACTTGGCGGTGTCGAGGCGGATCTTCTCCAGCACCGCGATCCATCCCTCGAAGTGCGGCTGCACGGTGAACAGGTGATCCCCCGCGCCGCCGACGAGGTCGGAGACCAGTGCGACGCCGTGCTCGGGCAACGTGATCGTCAGCGCGTGTTCGGCCTCCGCGTCGGTGAACTCCTGGAACAGGAAGCGCACTCCGCTGATCACCAGCTCGCCCGGCACGATCACGGCGTCGGGAACCACCACGTGGGCGGCGATCTCGGCGCCGAAGATTCCCCTTCGGACGTCCAGCACCTGCTGCCCGAGCCGGACCAGGTAGTCGCGGACCGAGGGCAGCGCCGCGAGCTGGACACCCGGGAAGCGCTGTGTGAGGTGCTCGAACCCGGAGAAGTGGTCGGGGTGGTTGTGGGTCAGGACGAACCGGTCGATCGGCTTGCCCAGGCCCTCGATCACGTCGCCGACCTCGCGAGCGAACCGCTCGAAGATCTGCCCGTCCACGACGATGAGCCGGTCGGCCAGCTCGAAGATCGTGGAGTTGACGCGGAACCCGTCCTCCGGCGGTGTGTAGATGTGAATCTTCAGATCGGACAAATCCAGTGTTTGCACGGTGCCATTCATGCGTTTTCTCCTGAGACTCTTCAGCGGCAACACGATGCTGCCGATTCGGGGAAATGTCTTCACGCCACCCCGACAGGGAGCGGGGCCGCCGTATTCCCGGCCGGGCTACAGCCGCAGCGGGCGGGTCGCGGCGAGCACCTGATCCACGTCCGACCAGTCGGAGCCGGCGACATCGATGTAGATCTCGATCTCGTTCCCGTCCGGATCGGCGAGGTACAAGCTGTGGGTGACGGTGTGGTCGGCCATGCCCGACACCGCCACACCGGCCCGCTCCAGTTCCTGCCAGGCGGCTACGAGTTCCTCGTCGCTGTCGCCCACCTTCAGCCCGATGTGGTAAAGCCCGGCGCGTGGGCCGTTGCCGGGATGCGGGGCCTGGTCGCCGACCTCGATGAGCAGCAGTTCGTGGTGTGTCCGCCCGGTCGAGAACGCCATCACCTTGCCCCGCATCCGCTCCGGCGTCTCCAGGGCATGGAAGCCGAGCACATCTCGGTAGAAGTGAGCGGAACGCTGAAGGCTCTTGACGAAAAGAACAACATGGCCGAGCTCGTGGACCTGCATCGTTTCCTCCTTGGACGAACGCCAGACAGCCACGAGGTCGCCCTTGTTCCCCGGTAATCGGGGCTACCTCTGTCAGAACCACATGGTGTCCTCCATGATCATCCGTGTCCCTGCTCGTTGGCCATTCAGGCCTTTCCTGAGCGGCGATCCAGTGCGGCGGCACTGTCCGCGAAACGCGCCGAACGGCGTGGCCCACCCGTGCAGGGCAGGTAGCCGCCCCATGCGCCGAGGTCGGCCGCCGCGGCCCGGTAATGGGCTGCCGCCGTGTCGGGGAGCAACTCGAGAGCCGCCTCGCCCCGTTCCGACAGGAAGCCGTCGACGACCACCCGGCCGGCACGGCCGGCGGCCGCGACAATCCGCGCCATGGGTGACTCCCGTTCTCCGGTTGGCCCGGTCGCCACCCAGACAGGAGCGAAGGTGGCCTTATTCCGAGGGGTCCCCACCTGTTGCCAGCGGGCCGACCAGTTCGACGAGGTTGCCCTCCGGGTCTGCGATGTAGGCGAACTGCGCCTCGCCGCGCGAGTCCACGGCCGGCTGGGTGACGAGGCCGGCTCCCGCCGAGACTGCCGCCTGCACGGCATCTGCCAGCAGTTCGACACTGAGTGCGAAGTGGAAGGGGCCGCGCCGTCGCGACGCGGCGATCGGATCGGCGGCGGGCGTCGGCTCGGACCGGTCATTGGCCGTCAGTTCCAGGCGGGCGCCTCGCTGGTTCACGACCGTCGCGAGCCGGATCGGAGCCGGGGCGAAATCCCGCCGTGACACCTCGTCGAATCCCAGGGCCGCATAGAAGGCGACCATGGCTTCGAGATCTCCGACGGAGAGCGCGACATGGTCGATCTTCGCGCTCTCCAGGGGGCGTTCACCGGGCGGCATATCCGCCGTCCACCGGGATGGCCGTGCCGGTGACGAAGCTCGACCGGTCCGAGCAGAGCCAGACCACGGCGTCGGCGATCTCGTCCGGGCGGCCGATCCGCCCGATGGGGTGGGCGGCGATCCGGGCGGCCATGACCTCCGGCGAACGTCCCTCGGCGACCAGGGGCGTGTCGACCAGCCCGGCCGCGATGGCGTTGACCCGGATGCCCTGGGCGCCGTAGTCGAGTGCCGCGGTCTTGGTCAGCCCGACCTGGCCGTGTTTGGCGGCGACGTACCCGGCGAATCCCGGGACGCCGACGATGCCGGCGCCCGAGGCGATGGTGACGATCGAGCCGCGGCCGAAGGCGACCATGTGGCGCAGTTCGTGCTTCATGGACAGGAACGTGCCGCGCAGGTCGACGTCGATCATTCGGTCGAACTGTTGCTGGGAATAGTCCGCCAGAGGCTGCAGGTCGTCCCCGCCGGAGACGCCGGCACTGTTGACGCCGAAGTCGAGCCGGCCGTCCTCGCCCGCGGCCATGGCGACGGCGGCGGCAACCGATGCCTCGTCGGTGACGTCGCACAGGACCGCGGCAGCCGAGCCGCCGACCTCACGTACGAGCGTGACGGTCTCGTCCAGAGTGCGCTGGGTTCGCCCGGCGACCGTGACGAAGCACCCCTGCGCGGCGAGCGCGACGGCGCTGGCCCGGCCGATGCCGGTGCCGCCGCCCGTGATGAAGGCTCGTGTCCCCAGGAGTTCCGGGCTCACTTGCCGACCCCGGTCAGCTTGACCGAGAGGTCCCACAGCCGGCGTGCGTTGGCGGGGTCGAGGGCGTAATCCGCGACGCCCCGGCGGACTCCGGGCGTGAACGGCTCAGCCTGCCGGCAGTCCTCGAAGTAGGTGCCGGTGACGCCCTTGACGAGCGGGGACGCGGCGAGCAGCACCGAGGTCGCGGCCCCCTGGGCGATGTTCTTCTCCGACACGCCGGTCTTGCCCGAGGGATCGAAGGTCGGCGGCGGGGCGTCGACGTGGCGGCCCAGGTTGGTCTCCCAGATCCGGCCGGGGTTGAGCGCGTTCACCGTGATGCCGTCGCCGGCCCACCGCTTGGCCGCTTCGACCGCGAAAAGGATGTTGGCCGTCTTGGACTGCGCGTAGGCGAGCCATGGGTCGTAGGGCTCTTTCGTGAAATCGAGGTCGTCGAAGCGGACGGGACCGTTGACGTGCCCGACGGAGCTCAGCACCACGACACGGGCGTCTCCGGCGGCCTTGAGCGCGTCGTGCAGGCCCACGGTGAGCGCGAAGTGTCCGAGGTGATTCGTGGCGAACTGGAGCTCGCGGCCCTCGGGCGTGCGCTGCTCGGGACTCGCCATGACGCCGGCGTTGTCGACGAGGATGTGCAGCGGAGCGGTCCAGTTCTCGACGAACCCGGCGACCGACGAGAGGTCGGCGAGGTCCAGCCGGGCCGCGTGGACGCCCGGGCTGCCGGTCGTCGCGCTGATCTCCTGCACGGCCCGCGTGGCCGCGTCGAGGTCGCGTGCCGCGATGGTGACGTCCGCCCCGGCCGACGCCAGCGCTCGCGCCGTCTCGCGGCCCAGGCCGCCGGCTCCGCCGGTGACGATCGCACGACGTCCGGTGAGGTCGACGCCCGCGATCACCTCATCGGCCGTCGACTGCGCGCCGAACGGCGTGGTGATGCGTTCTGTCATTGTCTTGTCCTTCTCTCGGAAGTCTTCATCTAGGATGTAAGTGGAGCCGCATCCGCTTACCTCCGAGCATAAGCGGATGCGCATCCACTTGCAAGGAGGAGGACCCATGTCACGCTCGCTTCGCGCCGACGCCCAGGCCAACTACAACCGCCTCCTGGAGGTTGCCGCGCAGGTGTTCGCACGCGAAGGCGCCGACACCTCGATGAAGGCGATCGCCGCCGAGGCGGGAGTCGGTATAGCCACGCTCTACCGCCGGTTCCCCACCCGCGAGGACCTGATCGAGGCCACCTACCGGAGCAGGACCGATCTCCTGTGCGACTCCGCATCGAAGCTTCTCGGCGACCTCGCGCCGGTCGATGCCCTGCGCACCTGGATGGAGCGGTTCGTCGACTACATGCTCACCAAACAGGGCATGGCCGACGCACTGCCGGCGATCCTGGCGACCCGCGACGGGCTTCGCTTGCACAGCCGGGAAGCGCTCACGGGCGCCGTCACCGGACTACTCGCCGCCGGCACCTCCTCAGGAGACTTCCGCGCAGACGTCTCGCCGTCCGACGTGCTGATGGCGCTCGGCGGCATCACCCTCATCAGCGGACACGAGCACCAGCGCGAACTGGCCACCCGGTTGATCAGCCTGCTGCTGGACGGGCTGGTGGCTCACGCCGGTGCCGCGCCGCCGGACTAGCCGCCGATCCGGGAGCGAACCCACCGGCGGCGAGCTCCCTCGGCGCCGTGGTTCCGGGCAGGGTCAGCCGACCGGCGCCGTGCGGTCGCACCGATACAGGTGAGCCGGGTTGAGCGGGATCGGCGGCGCTTTGGCTGCGACCCGCCTGGTCGATGACCAGGTCGGTCGGCAGGTCGCGCAGCCGGTCGAGGTTGGCGAAGATGCCGTCGGGAGCCAGGTGGATCTGAACGTGCCAGCCCAACGGGGCGATCCGCGCGGCCAGCGGCGTGATCAGCTGTGCCGGTTCAGGCTCGCCGTTGGACTTCGCATCCCGCTACGTCGTTCGTGTGATGCCGGTATCCCGGAACGCCGCCGGCGTACCTGTGTTCTCGGTGCGGGGAACGCCAGCGCTGTGGGGGCGGCTGTGGAGGGTGCGGTGCTGGAGCGCGACGTCGAAATCGGGGTCCTGGACTCGTCGTTGCGGGCTCTGGTGGCCGGCCGCAGTGGGGTTGTCGCCGTGGAGGCGGCCGCCGGGCTCGGCAAGACGTCGTTGCTTCGGCACCTGCGGGACGCAGCGCGGGCGGCGGGCTGCGTTGTGCTGTCCGCACGGGGCGCCGAGCTGGAGCGGGATTTCACCTTCGGTGCCGTCCGGCAACTGTTCGGACCGGTGGTGGCCGCGGCCGGCGACACGGAGCTGTTCACCGGCGCGGCCGAGCCGGCCGCGCGCCTCTTCACCCCGTCCCTCGACACGGCTGACGCACCCCACTCGCTGTACCCGCTCCTGAGCGGGTTGCACTGGCTGCTGGTCAACATCACCGCGTCCGCACCCGCTGTCGTCCTCGTCGACGACGCCCAGTGGCTGGACCTGCCGTCGTCCCGGTTCCTCGGGTTCCTGACGCGGCGTTTGGACAGCGTCGCGGTCCTGGTCGTCATCGCGCGCCGGACCGGCGAAGGGGAGCCCGGTCCGGTCGACGACGTTCTGGCCGCCGGCGACGTGCGCGTGCTGGAACCGAAGGGCCTCAGTGAGGCCGCCGTCGGTCAGCTGGCCCGGCAGGCGCTCGGCCGGGACGTGGCGGTCGAGCTGCGGGCCGCGTGCCACGCCATCACCACCGGCAACCCGTTGCTGGTGCGCGAGTTACTGCGGTTCCTGGGTTCCAGCGACCTTCGGCCGGACGCGACGGCGGCGGCCTCCGTCACAGCCGCCGGTCCCGACGCGTTGCGCCGGCACTTGGTCGCGCGCCTGCGCCGTCAGCCCGCGGAGGTGCGGGCGGTGGTGTCCGCGGTGGCCGTGCTCGGTGACGGCACGGACCTGCAGTGGGTGGCCAGGCAGGCCGGCCTGCCGGTGCCCACGACGGCCGCGGCGGCCGAACGCCTGGTCGGCCACGGCATCTTCGAGCACGACAACCCGCCTGCCTTCGTCCACGCCGTCGTCCGGGACGTGATGCTGTCGCAGCTGCCGCTCGTCGAACGCAGCGCACAGCACGAGCGGGCGGCCGCGGTCCTGGCGGAGGCCGGTCGCCCGGCCGAACACATCGCCTCGCACCTGCTGAAAACCATCCCCGACAGCGACCCGGCCCGGGTGACCGCCCTCGTGGCGGCGGCGAACGAAGCCAAAGCACAGGGCTCGCCGGACAACGCGGCCGTCTACCTGCGACGGGCCCTGCGCGAACCCCCGCCGCCGGAGCTGCGGTCGGAGGTGAACCGGCTGCTGGGCAACTGCGAGGTCCACCGGCTGGCTCCCGCCGAAGCCGAGGAGCACCTGCGGACGGCGTTATCCCTGGCGGACACCCCTGGCCAGCGGGTGATGTGCGCCTACAGCCTGGCTCGGCTGCGCAACGCGTGCGGGGCGACGGACGAAGCGATCGAGCTACTGGCCATGGCCGTCGGTGACCTGCCACCCGGGGTGCCTGCCGAGGTGGGCGCGGAACTGGAAGCCGAGCTGGTCGGCGTGGCCCGGGCCGACATCGGGTCGCGATCCCGGATGCTCGAGCACCTCGCGTCGTTCCGCCGCCGGCCGGGGCGGTCGCCCGCCGTCGAGAAAGCCCACCTGTCACTGGAATCGATCCTGGCCGGCCCGCCTGCGGCCGAAGCACCCGCGCTGGCCCGGCAGGCACTCGCCGGTGGCCGCCTCAGCCCGGACCGGACCGCGATCTGGGCGGCGGTGCAGACCCTCGTCGTCGCCGACCTGCTCGACGAGGCCGAACGGCACCTCGACCGGGCTCTCGGCACCGCGCTCCGGCGCGGCCTGTTGTTCCCGCTCGCCCTCACCCGCGGCTTCCTCGCCCGCGTCGCGTTCCTGCGCGGTGACCTCGGGCCGGCCGCCGACCACGTGGCCAGGGGAAGCGCGGGCCTGCGGTCACCCAACTTCGCGGCACCGGTGCTCGACGCGGTCAACACGCACCTGCTGATCGAGGCGGGCCGGCCGGACGACGCCGACCGGGTGATCCGGGAGAGCGTGCTCCCGGACGGGGCCGAGCCGCGCACGGTCCTGGACCTGTGGCTGCTGGACGCCCGCGCCCGGCTGCGAGCCGAGCAGGACAACCCGCGGGCGATGCTGGCCGACGCCCTGACCTGTGCGCGGTGCTACCGGCAATGGGGCGCACCGGAGCTGCTGGACGTGCCGTGGCGGCTGCGCGCGGGCGAGGCGTACCGCCGGCTCGGCGACCACGAACGGGCCGGGGCGCTGGTCGCCGAGCAGCTGCGCATCGCCCGGTCGTTCGGCGTCGCCCGGCACGTCGGCACCGCCCTGCGCGGAGCCGCCTCCCTTGCCACGGACCTCGCCGACGCCCGCCGGCTGCTGGCCGAGTCGGTCGAACTGCTGGAGCAGAGCCAGGCCCGGCTGGAACTGGCGAAGGCCCTGGCCCAGCTGGGCACCGTGCTGGTCCACGGCCCTGACCAGCCCGGCGGGCGGACCATGCTGGCCCGGGCCGCCGAGCTGGCCTCGGCGTGCCACGCGGCAGCTCTGTCTGACCGGATCGGCCGGGTCGCGGGCGGCCGGGGCACCCCGCGCCGGGGTGGTGACCACGGGTTCACCCCGGCGGAAGGGGAAGTCGCCGACCTCGCCACGAGCGGCCTGACCAACCGGCAGATCGCCGATCGGCTGCACCTCAGCGCGAAGACCGTCGAGGCGCACCTCAGCCGCGCATACCGCAAGGCGGGCGTGCACTCCCGGACCCAGCTCGCGGCGCGCCTGGCCGGCGCGGGACGCCCGTCCGGTTCCGGGTGAACGTCCGCGCACCAGGGGCCGTCACGGGGCGAAGGACGACTGCTGTCCGGTCTGCGTGCACTTCACCGTGTACTTGAACGGCAGCGTCGTGTCGTCGTAGGTGCCGGTCACGACGTAGGAGTTGCCCACGACCGGCCGCGGCTTGGTGAAGACACCGCACCGCAGTCCCTTGAGGGTGGGGCCGTCGAGGGTGACGTCCCCGATGCCGTTGCCGCCGAGCATCGAGTCCCCGTGGGGGTCCACGACGTTGACGCCGTGGGCGGTCCGGGTGACGGCCAGCGTCCCGTCCAGTACCGGGTGGGGCGCGCTCAGGATGTGCGAGCCCCGTGAACCACCGAGGAAGGTGGCTTTCGGCACCGGCGCGTGGTGGATCTTGTTCGCGATGTCGAGGCCCAGGTAGTCCTGGACCGCGGGCCGGGCGTACTTGACGTAGTTGTCGTAGTCCATCGTGAGCGTGAGGCCGCCGGCGCTGACGTCGAACTCCTCGTACGTGGACGAAACGAACAGGCTCCGCCAGTCGTCGATGACGTGCGTCATCGAGTAGAAGCAGACCGCGAACTGGATCTGGTTGTCCTCGGTCCGCACGTTCGGGCCGATGCTCATGCCGGTGTCCGTGGTGCTCTTGGCGACGTGACTCCACCAGAAGTTCATGAAGTCGGAGACCTTCGGATCCGAGGCGTTGCCGAGCAGGTCGTTCAGCGTCGACCATTCCGCGGCGGCGGTGGGGCCCAGGTAGAAGCTCATGATCGAGCCCATGATGGCCGAGATGTTGATCGAGCCGCTGTGCGTCGAGTTGTTGACCTGGACGTCCTTGGCCCCGACGATCTCCACGAAGTCGGCGTACTTCGCGATCGCCGAAACCAGCGCGTCGAACCAGCCCTGGGATTTGTAGAGCGCCGGGTCGCCGATGTTCAGGCCGTTCTGCTGCGCGAGCCCCTTGGCGGCCGTCTGCACGAACAGGTGGGCCTCACTCGCCGCGCTCACCCAGTCTTCGGGCAGGTCCGAGGAGTCGAACGTCAGGCTGTCGTCGACCGAGGTCAACGTCGCCGGAGTCGCACTCTGCAATGTGAACAATTGATTTCCCTTCGGAATTTATTGCCTTGCCGACATGCACAACGTTATGACTGTGAACATCCGAGATACATCAGGGAAATCCCTGCGGGGACAATCGGAGGGAAACCCCTGCAATGGTGCGATTCGGGAAATATCGGAACAGTCCAGCTGTGCCCGGCGGGCGGCACCGGCCAAGCGTGAACCCGGGGCGCGGCCAGGCGACCTGCTGACCGCCGGTTACTGGGCCGACGTGGTCGGTGAAGCCGAGACCGCCAAGCGGGCTGATCCACTGCGGTGTCTGCGACCGGCGGCTGGACTCGCACTGGAACCACGGACGACCCACCTACCGCTGCCGTCACGGCTACACCAGCACCCAGTGCGCGGGCACGCCACGGCCGAAGACGCTCTACATCCGAGAGGACCATCTCGTCGACGAGATCAGCATCCGACTCGGACCGAGTTAATCCATAACCCCACCTGAAGTTCGCCGCCGACCTGCAGTTGCCGTGACCGTCGGTCAAGTGAACCGGCCGACGGGATCCTCGGAGCGGCCCGCGCCACGGTCGGCGGCCCGTGCTTCAGTTCCGCTGCTCCGGTGGCACGTACTCGAACGTCGGGCCCGCGGTCGTCTTCCCGTCGCCGGTGGGCATCTTCATCAGCGCCAGCGCCTGCTTGCGCAGCGCGAACATCGTGCCGACCGCGTCCATCATCCCGCCCGGGCTGCCGTTGAACGCCTCCTCCAGCTGGAAGAGCAGCAGACAGTAAGTCTGGTTGAACTCCTCCTGCGCGACGCGGATCGGGCTGCCTTCCGGGTAGTCGGCGGTCCGCGGGTCGGGCCGCATCGGCAGCACACCGTCGAAGTCGACCGCGATCTCCTCGCCGGTCGGGCCGGACTGCGGGGTGTCGCCGGTCCGGTAGCGGCGGCCCACCTTCAGCTCCTGGAACCGGAAGTAGTGCGCGACCTCCTCCCGGTCGGGGTGGAAGACGTCACGGTCGCCGTCCCACACGTCGGTGCGTGCGGCCCCTTCGCCCTGCTCGACGATTTCCGCCAGCGCGGCCGACGCGGACTTCAGGTCGTGGACCGGGAGCACCTCGCCACCGCCGCCGCGCAGGTGGAACTCGCCGATCTGGCGGGCCGGGTCGCCGGTGAACACCTGCTCGTCGCCCAGCTTGTCGCACAGCGTGCGCAGCCCCTGCTCGATCGCCGCGTAGAACTGCCCGATCGTGCGGTACTCGTCGGCCTGCGGCGGCGCGTCCGCCGACTCCGGCTGCTCGATGCGCAGGAACAGCTCCAGCGCCTCGGGGCCGAACGGGGCCAGGTGGACGTGCACGGACCGGTCGCCGTGGGGCAGCGGGTGCGGGTACGGCGGCAGCAGCTCCGGCGTGTCGAGTTTCGGCGCGCCGCCCACGGCGTTGAGCAGGTTCGCGGCCAGTGCCAGGTGGATCATCTCCTCGGCGAGGACCGTGCCCACGACCTGGGTGGCTTCGGGGTTGCGCGCCGCGTCCAATGAGTACAGCGCGCACAGGTACGGGGGAATCGTCGCGTGCTCGAGTTCGATCGCCCACTGCAGGTGGCGGCGGAGATCGTCGATCGTGTCGATGGCGTGGGCGCCACGGGTGTCCATGCGGTGCTCCGGTTCGTCAGGTGGGTGTCGCCAGCCAAGACCGGACGCCGTCGCGGTTTGTGACAGCCGGGGCTGTCACAAACGGGGAGCCGGCCCGGTCCTTGCTGGCGAACGACGTCCCGGAGCGGCCGGGACGCGGGAGGAGACACACCATGAAGATCGTCGTGATCGGCGGCAGCGGGCTGATCGGCTCGAAGCTCGTCCGGAAGCTGACCGCACACGGCCACGAAGCGGTCCCCGCGTCCCCCGAATCGGGCGTGAACACGCTGACCGGCGAGGGGCTGGCCGAGGTGCTGGAGGGCGCCCGGGTCCTGGTCGACGTCTCGAACTCGCCCTCGTTCGCCGACGACGCCGTGCTGGACTTCTTCCGCACCTCCACCGGGAACCTCCTCGCCGCCGGGGAGAAGGCCGGGGTGGGCCACTACGTCGCGTTGTCGGTCGTCGGCACCGAGCGGCTCGCCGAGAGCGGTTACTTCCGCGCGAAGATCGCGCAGGAGAAGCTCATCAAGGAGTCCGGGCGGCCGTACTCGATCGTGCACGCCACGCAGTTCTTCGAGTTCGTGGGCAGCATCGCCCAGGCGGCGACCGAGGGGAACACCGTCCGCCTGTCGGACGCGCGCATCCAGCCGATGGCCGCCGAAGACGTGGCCACCGCGGTCGGCCGGGTCGCCGCCGGCAGCCCGCTGAACGGCACCGTCGAGGTGGCCGGTCCCGAGCAGTTCGGTCTCGACGAGCTGATCCGCACCGGGCTCGCCTTCCGCGGCGACCCCCGCGAGGTCGTCACCGACCCGGACGCGCGCTACTTCGGCGCCCTGCTGGACAAGGACACGCTCCTGCCCGGCCCCGGCGCGCAGCCGGCCGACACCCGGTTCGCCGACTGGCTGCCGCTCAACCCGCCGCCGGCGAAGTGACCGTGACCGAGCACCGGATCGCCACGTCCGTCCTCGTCATCGGGACGGGCGGGGGCGGTCTGCGCGCCGCGATCGAGCTGGCCGAGCGCGGGGTCGACGTCCTGGCGGTCGGCAAGCGGGCGAAGTCGGACGCGCACACCACGCTCGCCGCCGGCGGCATCAACGCGGCGCTGGCGACGATGGACCCGCAAGACTCGTGGCAGCAGCACGCGGCGGACACGCTCAAGGAGAGCTACCTGCTGGCCGACCCCGAGACCGTCCGGATCGTGACCGAGAACGCCGCCCGCGGCATCGAGGACCTCGAGCGCTACGGAATGCCCTTCGCCCGGGAAGCCGACGGGAAGATCTCCCAGCGCTTCTTCGGCGCGCACACCTACCGCCGCACCGCGTTCGCCGGTGACTACACCGGACTGGAAATCCAGCGGACGCTGGTCAACCGGGCGGCGCAGCTCGGCGTCCCGGTCCTGGACACCGTTTACGTCACGCGGATCCTGGTCCGGGACAACGTCGTCTTCGGCGCTTACGGGTTCGACCTCACGGACGGGACGCGGTATGTGATCCACGCCGACGCAGTGATCCTCGCCGCGGGCGGGCACACGCGTATCTGGCGCCGCACCTCGTCCCGCCGGGACGAGAACACCGGCGACTCGTTCCGGCTCGCCGTCCTGGCCGGCGCCCGGATCCGGGACGCCGAGCTGGTGCAGTTCCACCCGTCGGGCCTGATCTCGCCGGAGAACGCCGCGGGCACCCTCGTTTCGGAGGCGGCCCGCGGCGAAGGCGGGGTGCTGCGCAACACGCTCGGCGAGCGGTTCATGGCCCGGTACGACCCGGACCGGCTGGAACTGTCCACTCGCGACAGAGTGGCGCTGGCGGCCTACACCGAGATCAAGGAGGGACGGGGAACGCCGGGTGGCGGGGTGTGGCTCGACGTCTCGCACCTGCCGCGGGAGACGATCATGCGCCGGCTCCCCCGGGTCTACCAGACGCTGCTCGAACTGCAGATGCTGGACATCACCCGGGAGCCGATCGAGATCGCGCCGACGGCGCACTACTCGATGGGCGGGGTCTGGGTCCGGCCGGAGGACCACGGCACCGGCGTCGAGGGCCTGTACGCCCTCGGCGAGGCGGCGAGCGGCCTGCACGGCGCGAACCGGCTCGGCGGCAACTCCCTGATCGAGCTGCTGGTCTACGGCCGCATCGTCGGGGAGGCCGCCGCGCGCCACTCGCTCGAGCTGGGCGCGCAACAGCGGTCGAAGCCGGCGACGGAGGAAGCCCGGCGCGAGGTCGACGAGCTGCTGGCCGCCGACGGCCCGGAGAACGTGCGCGCCCTGCAACGGGCGGTGCGGGACACGATGACCGAACACGCCGGGGTGGTCCGCGACGAGACCGGCCTGCGCGCCGGTCTGGCCGAGCTGGCCGAACTGGAGAGCCGGATGCGTGCCGTGGGCGTCCACCCCGACACCGCCGGGTTCCAGGACCTGGCGCACGCGTTCGACCTCAAGGCCGCGGTGCTGGCCGCGCGGGCGACGCTCGAATCGGCGCTCGAGCGCCGGGAGACGCGTGGCTGCCACAACCGCGCGGACCACCCGGACCTCGACGAGTCGCTGCGGGTGAACCTCGTCTGGTCCGGGCCCGGGCGGGTCGCGCGCGAAGAGCTCCCCCCGATCCCGGGCGAAATCGCTTCGCTCATGCGCGAGGTGTCCACCGCGGGCAAGCTCGTCGAATGAGCCTCGGGGGTCCCGGCCGCGCGGCCGGGGCCCCGGGTGCCGACGTCGTAGAGTCGTGGGGTGGCAGATTCCGGGATGAGTGCCGAACTCGGCGACGTGGCCGATCTCGAGGCCGCCGCGGCGGCCTTCACGCAGGTGCGGCCGCGCCTGTTCGGGATCGCCTACCGCATGCTCAGCAGCGTCACCGAGGCCGAGGACCTGGTGCAGGAGGTCTGGCTGCGCTGGCAGACCTACGACCGGTCCACGGTGGCCAGCCCGGAGGCCTTCCTGGCGACCACCACCACCCGGCTGGCCATCAACGTCCTCCAGTCGGCGCGGAAACGTCGGGAGACCTACATCGGGCCGTGGCTGCCCGAACCGGTCGACACCGGCGCGGACCCGTACCTGGGCGCCGAGCGCGGTGAAGCACTGGAGTTCGCGGCCCTGCTGCTGATGGAGAAGCTCACCCCGAACGAACGCGCGGCCTACGTGTTGCGGGAAGCCTTCGACTACTCCTACGCCCAGATCGCCGGCATCCTGTCGTCGACCGAAGCCGCGGTGCGCCAGCTGGTCAGCCGGGCTCGCAAGCACCTCACGAGCGAGCGGCACGCGTCGGTGCCCGCGGCCGAGCAGCGGGAACTGCTGACCACGTTCCTCGCCGCCGCCCGGTCCGGCGACCTGGCCGAACTGGAGCGGCTCTTCACCCCGGACGTCACCAACCTGTCCGACGGCAACGGCCGCAAGGGCGTCGCCCGCCGGCCGCTCGTGGGCAGCGTCCGGGTGGCGAAGTTCCTGCAGGCGATCTCCAGCTGGTTCTGGGACGACATCGACGTGGCGTGGACCCAGGCCAACGGGCAGACCGCCGCCGTGCTCCTGCAGGACGGCGTCGTGTACGGCCTGCTCACGGTCAGCGCCACCGCCGAGGGCATCGATCAGCTGCTGTGGCTGGTCAACCCCGAGAAGAACAAGGCGGTGCCGGCCCCGGCCTGACCCGCCGGTGGGAGGGAATCCGTGTTCGACCCGCATGACGCGACCGTGCGCCGGTTCGCCGCGGCGTGCCGCCGGCGGGACGGCGCCGCGCTCGAAGCCGTCCTCGGCGACGACGCGGTCGCGACGTGCGACGGCGGCGGCCTGGTGCCCGCGCCGGTGGGGCCGGTACACGGCGCGGCGGAGGTCGCCCGGCTGGTCATCGAGGTGATGGGCGGGCACGCGGGCACCGAACTGACCGTCGAGTCCGTCAACGGCCGCGCCGGGCTCACCCTGCGCAGCGCCTCCCGTGCCGTCGCGGTCGTCGGTGCGGAGACGTCCGGGTTCCGGGTCACCGCGCTCTGGATCGTGCTCAACCCGGCCAAGCTGGACGGCTGGCACCGTGGTTGACCGGGCCGGCACGGCGGTCGCCGTGCCGGCCCGGTCACCTCACCGTGCCAGCCACTCCCGGTAGGTGGTCTTCGCGATGACGGCGCCGTCCTTGGCGATGAGGGCATCGCCGGACGCGGCCGCGAACAGGCCGGCCTGGTCGTCGGTCACGACGGGACGCTCGTCACCCTGCGCGGCGAGGGTGATCCGGCCCAGCTCGTCGAGGGCGAACACCTCCGGCCCGGCGACGTTCCGGGTCCCCCGCAGCGGGGCACCCGCGCTTACGTCGGCGACCGCCTGGGCGACGTCGTCCGCGGCGATCGGCTGGATGCGCGTCGAGGGCAGGCGGACGGCGTTCTCGTCGGAAGTCCAGGACATCGTCGCGGCCATGAACTCGAAGAACTGCGTGGCCCGCACGATCGAGTACGGCACCGGCCCGGCCTTGAGGATGTCCTCCTGCAGCACCTTGGCGCGGTAGTAGACCAGGTCCGGCACCAGCTCGGCGCCCACGATCGAGAGGATGACCGCGTGCCCGACGCCGGCCGCGCCGGCGGCCTCCAGCAGGTTGTCCATGGTCGTCCTGAAGAACGCGGGCGAGGCCTCGTCGAAGGTCGGCGAGTTCGTCAGGTTGACGACGACGTCGGCCCCGGCCAGCGCCTCGGCGAGGCCCTTTCCGCTGAGCAGGTCCAGCCCGGTCGACTGCGAATGCGGGACCGCTTCGTGCCCGCTGTTGTTCAGGATCGTGACGACGCGGGAGCCGATGAGCCCGGTCCCGCCGATGACGGCGATCTTCACTTCCTCGACCATCCTTTCGCCCGGAGTTCGTCCTCGCTCACGAGGTCGACCATCGGCTTGCCCGGTTCGCACAGCATGGTGACGGTGAACCGCACCGGGAGGTCATCGCGGTTGTTGCCGTCCTGGTAGTGGATGACGTCCCCGCCCGGCTCCCAGAACGCCTCACCGGCGCGGACGACCCGCGGCGGCTCGCCTTCGAGCTCGAACACCATCTCGCCCTCCAGCACGTAGCCGAAAGCCGGTCCGGGGTGGCGGTGCGGCGGGGTGCCGGGGTCGCCCGGCGGGTACTCGATGACGATCGTCATCGCGTGCGCCCCCTCCGGGATGAACGGCGGTTTCGCCTCCTGTAGCACGGTCAATGACATGAAAAAACCTCCTCGACGAACGGGTACATCCGCTAGGACCGGACAGCCGGGCGATTTGTGACCGGCCGGCCGTCACGTGCCGCGGGGCGGCGTCGCGAGGGTGCCGCCGGCCGACAGGAGGCGCAGTTCGCGGCCCCGCTGGACCGCCGCGCCGCGGTCGGTGGCGCCGAGCTTGGCAGTCCCTGCGGCTGGAAGCCGGGGTCGGCCTGCAGATCCACCCGTGAGCCGTCGAACGTGCCGAGCGGCCGTGGCCGGCACCGCGCCGCCTCGGCGCCCGGCCGTTTCAACAGGGGCGATCGCCGCGGTCGGGAGGGGTTGCCGGTGGCCTTGTCGAGCGCGGTGCCCGAGGACCACTCGGCGATGTGGACGAACCGCACCTCGGGGGCGTCGGCGAGCGGCCGGTGCAGGCGGGAGCGGATGAAGCCGGGCTGGGCCGACATGACCGGTTCGTCGACACCGGTCTTCGATGCCAGGGATCTGTTCACCTGGTTTCCCCTTCCTCGACCGCTTCGACAGCGCCGAGAAGACCGCGGAGGTTGACCTCGTAGCGCTCGGCGTCGGTGGGGTCGAACAGCCATTCGGTGACCGGGGTGCGGGCGGCGTCTTCGAGGTGGCTCGATTCGGCGATGCCCAGCTCAGCCTCCACCTCGATTTCGAGCCCGTGCAGGAACTGTCCGTTGTCCGGCGTGCTCATGTCTCCTCCATGCGACTGTGGTGACCCGTCGCCCGGTCACGAACGCGGGCGCTGCGCTGTCCTAGCTCGCGACCGAACGAGTGGGATGGAGCGAGCCCTTGCCGCCGACGAACACCAGGATCCGGATCCGCGTCCGGATGAGCGCGCGCCCGATCGACGAGCCGCACCGCGCGTCGAGCCAGCTCGAGCTGCTGTTCGACCTCGTCTTCGTGGTCGCCGTCGCGGCCGCCACCGCCCAGCTCGCGCACCACATCGCCGACGGACACGCCTGGACCGGCCTGACCGGGTTCCTCCACGTGTTCTTCGCGATCTGGTGGGCGTGGATGAACTTCACGTGGTGCGCGTCGTCCTACGACACCGACGATGTGGCATACCGGCTGCTGACCATGGTGCAGATGGCCGGGGTGCTCGTCCTCGCCGCCGGGGTGCCCGCGACGGCCGGCGGCGACTACCGCGCCGTCGCGGCCGGCTACCTCGTCATGCGGATCGGCCTCGTCACGCAGTGGTTGCGGGCGGGCCTCGAGGATCCGGCGCGCAGGCGGACCGCGTTCCGTTACGCCACCGGCATCACCGTCCTGCAGATCGGCTGGGTGGGCTGGCTCCTCCTCGGCGAGGCGGGTGTCCTTTCGCCGGGCACACGGCCGGTGTGCTTCCTCGCGCTGGCTGCGGCGGAACTCGCGGTGCCGCGCTGGGTGGAGCGGCCCGGCGCCACCACCTGGCACCCGCACCACATCGCCGAGCGCTACGGGTTGTTCACGATCATCCTGCTCGGCGAGAGCGTCTTGGCCGCGATCACGGGTGTCCGGGGCGCTTTGCAGGCGGCGGAGATCAGCGCCGCGTTCGTCACGATCGCGGTCTCCGGCCTCGTGCTGCTCTTCGCCACCTGGTGGCTGTACTTCCTGGAACCGGCCGGGGCCGGGCTGAGCGATCGCCGTGGAGGGTCCTACCTGTGGGGCTACGGCCACTTCGGCATCTTCGCGGCGCTCGCGGCACTCGGCGCGAGCCTGGAGGTCGCGGTCGAGGACACCGGGCACCACCTGCCGGCCTCACCGCTTCTGATCAGCTACGCCGTCGCGGCTTCCGTGGGTGTGTTCCTGGTCCTGTTGTGGCTGGTTCACGTGCCCATCGTGGCGACGGCCGTCCTGCGTCCCGGCGCGGTCCTGGCCTGCGCCACCGTCGTGTTCCTGCTCCCGCTCGCCGCGCCGTGGACCGGTGTGGCCGTCGTGGTCGCGGGCATCGCAGCGGCCTGCGCCGTGCTGGTCGCTTTCACCATCGCCCTGGAAAGAAATCTCTCATGACTGAGCACATCCTCGAACCGGCCGCGCAGGACTTCACCTGAGGGTCCGGCGGGAGATTCTCGGTATGAAGCACGACGGCCGGAGTCCGCGGCGACGGTCACAAATCCCACCGCTGTCCGGTCTTCGCCGGCGACGACGACCGTGAGGAGATTTCAGTGATGGAAGGTTTTCCCGCGCCGGATCAGGGCCTGATTGTGACGCACTTCCTGACCGTGCGCGACGTCGAAGTGTCGCGCGAGTTCTACGCCGAGATCTTCGGCGGGCGCGTCGTGCCGGCCGAGAACCCCGCCACCGTGCGCGTCGCCAACACGTGGATCATCATGAACCCCGGCGGCGGCCCCACCCCGGACAAGCCGGACGTGACCCTGACCGCGCCCGAGCCCGGTGACCCGGTGTCGGCGTTCCTCAACGTCCGGGTGGCCGACATCGCGCAGTTCCACGCTCGAGCCCGCGCGAAGGGCGCGGAGTTCCTGACCGAGCCGCAGGACCGCGGGGCCGAGGTGCGGTGTTACTTCCGCGACCCGGACGAAAGACGAGTCGTGTGGCGCGTTCGTCCTGCGCGATCTGGCTGATCTTCTTGAAGTACTCCTCGCGCGGCGCGCCAGGCGAAAACTTGCAGGTGGGTTGGCGACGGTTGACCGGACTGCGCCCGGTGTGCTCCCCCTCAAGGGCATGCAGATGACTGGAGTAGACCAGCGCGGCCGACGGGTCCAGCACCCTAGCGACACGCCGCTCGGCGAGCAAGCGTTCGTGCCGCCAGACGCCTGTCTCGTGCCATTCGGTCAGGCGGCGCCAGCAGGTGGACCCGGAAGCGCCCAACAGATTCACGCGACACAACTCGTCCGTGGTTCGTCGGCCACCGGGACAACGGGGTGTGTCGACATTCGATGCCTCCCCCGCCGGCCAGCCACGGAGAGAGGTCGACTACCTACGGCGCACACGGGTCGTCCGAGCTGCAATGCGGCCATTCGGGTACAGATCGGCTCCCATCTCGTCATCGGTGCCGGGCGATTGTGTTCTGCCCTCGCCGACGCCGGCCCCCACCCGAACCGCGCCCACGCGAGCTGGGTCGCCGCCTGCACCGCCTGGAACCCGACCGGCCACCGCACCGTGGGTGCAGTGGATCTTCCAGCAACGAGCCACCGGACGTAGCGTGGCCAGCATCGCGCGAGAGCTGAACGACCGCGGCGTCCCATGTCCATCAAGCGCCGACCGGGACCGCAACCGACACCGGACGAAGCACGAGTGGATCGTCCGGACGGTGATCGGGATCCTTGAAACCCTCGATACACCGGGCGCCAGGCGTGGAACCGACACGGCACCAGAGCGACGGCTCGCACTGGGCGAACGGCCGGCCAGGTTACCGCTGCCGGTCGCCCGGCGGCCGCCACGTCAGCGAACGACGACTCCAGCAAATGCCATGGCGGATATCGGCCGGCTATGCAAGTGGTGGGGATCGGCGTTCGGCGTGGACGAGGAGGGCGAGGGCGATCGCGAGCGCTCCGAGGGTGGTGGTGAAGACGGTGACGCCGGTCATGGAGTTGAAGGCGAGGATGCCCAAGCCGGTGGCGAGCCATCCCGCGAGGAGGGCGATGGCGAAGCGGTGGGGCTGGATCGTCGCCGCGAGTATGGGGATGGCGGCGGCGGCGACGCTTGTCCAGGTGACGGTGGCCGTGTCCACTTCGGGCACGAACCATTCTTTGCCTTGTTGCTCGATGTAGAGCGCGACCGCGCCGACGACACCGGCGAGCACGGTGAGCCACGAGTACGGCGCGGGTCGACGTGTGAGGCGAAGCGAGCCCGAGCCCACCATGCACACCACGACGATGACGATGGCGAGCACGTGAACCGCCCCGGAGGTGACGTCGAGCCACATCCCCGCGCCAGGGACGCCGTAGTGCTGCGAGGCGTTCAGCGTGATGCCGACGATGATGGCGTTGAGTGCGAGCACGCCGCTGCCGAGGAGAAACCCGGGCCCGGCCAGTCGTCTCGTGCCCGGTGCGAGGAGCAGTACACCCGCGATCACGGCCGCGGCGGTGGCGATCACCGTGTTCCAGGTGAACCTCGCCTCGTCCACGGTGTGAAAACTCCCGACGTAGTACGGGAACATGCTGAGCAGCGACAGGACCGCGCCGGCGATCTCCAGGCACCCGGCCGTCAGCAGGCCGCGCTCGGCCCACATCGTCGCCGGCGGCCCGGTGTCCGATGCGGTGGTGGGTTGGCGTGGTTTCGTCGTGGTTTCAGGTTCCGGGTGTGGATCGCTCTCGTTGACCGGCACGGCAGGTTCGGTGCCGGTCGACGCGTCGAACTGTGCTGCGGTATCGGACGTCGCGGGGAGATGGCTGGCGTCGGGTAGCGGGGCAGGGACAGCCGGCGGGGTGGGTGCCGCACGGCTGGTCGGCGAGCTGCTGATCGCCGCGCCGGCGGCGGTGGCCACGCTGCGGCTGTCGTCGTCGGTGAGGCGTTGCAGGGTCTGTCGCGCGGCAAGTGCCAGACCGGCGTGCCGACCGTGCAGCAGGCGTGTCAGCTCGCGCACCGCTGCCTCTCGGATGGAGGCGAACGGGCTGTCGGCCGCGTCGTGCAGTTCGGCCGGCAGCGGCGCGGGTGTGGTGACCGGTTGGGCGCGGCGGGCGATGTACAGGTCGCCGTGTACCCCGAACAACCACTTGCCCGGTGTCTGATTGGGGGTTGTCGCCCGGACGGCGTCGTAGACGTAGTCGTACAGCTCGTCGAGCGCGACCATGCCGTCCTGGTCCCGGTCGGCCTCGCCGGTCGACAGCCCGGTCACCAGGGCGCCGGTGAACACCGACGGTTGCGTCTGCTGGGCGTCGGTCAGTTCTTCGCCTTCGAAGGCGTACTCCATCGCGCTGGACCCGGTGATCACCGCCCGGCCACGACCGCCGAACTGGGCCTGGATCTCCATGCCGGCACCGGCCCGCGCGGTCATACCGCGCTCGAAGGCCCCGGCGTAGCAGCAGTCCAGCAGCAGCACGATCCGCCGGCACCGGCTGCGGCTCATGCGCCGGTTGACGAAGTCAGCCGCCACCGCGGTCGCGCCGAGACGCCGCAGCCGCGTGTCTTTCGTGGCGAAGTACAGCTCGCCTTCCTCGTCCTTCACCCCGTGACAGGAGAAGTGCACCAGCAGGAGATCGTCCGGGCGGCGGTCGGCGAAGAACTCCTCCACCGCCAGGGTGATGTGGTGAGCCGGCTCGTCCAGCAATGTGCGCACTTCGAACCCGCCGATCGCGGGATCCCGCAACACCCTCGCAAGCGCCTCGGCGTCACTGCCCGGCGCTCGCAGCTGACGCAGTCCCGGATCGGTGTAGTTCGAGCTCGCGACGATCAGCGCGCTGCGCGCGGAATCCATGTCACTGCCAGCTTCCGTACCGCAGCAGCCATTCGTCATTCAGCCGGCACCGCTCCTTGCTCGACACCCCGGTCAGCTCCAGCGGGTCTCCGTCGAGTTCGAGCTGGACGCTGCGCTGCTGCGACCGGCCGACGGTGACGATCAGGGCCCCCGTGGCCGTGAGCTCCGGCCCCCTGCTACCCACCGGCGCATCACCTCCGGTGGGTATCTGCACCGCCTCGACGTCCAGGGCGAGCAGCTCACCGCGGACCTGCCGGGTGGCCTCCGCGAGCTCCTCAGCATCTCCGTCCGGCCTCACAGCTGGCCGAACGCCCAGCAATGGTGGTTCCGTCCGCATGGCTCACCGCCTCAACGCACACATCCAGAGTGCAGTTCACGACTATATCCACAACACGGCCGGCGACCACCCCAAATGACTGCCGGATTCGCTTTCCCGGGGTCCAGCGACCAGAGTCTCCACCGAAGCTGATCGGTTCACTCCCGCCGCAGATGCACCTTCGTGGTCCACTCGGCGGACTCGGGAACGTAGCGGTCTTTGCGTTGTGCCGCGGTGGACGTCTGCGCGGTCGCCCACACCGACAAGGACAGTTCCCCCGCCTTCAGCGAGGGAGTCACAGGTGCGAGCTCGCGAAGTCACGAACGTCAATGAATAGAGCGTTATACGCCGTAGCCTCGACGACACCGCAGCAGCCAGTTCGGAGTCCGCGATCGAGGCGATCGTGGTCGGCGAATACGAACGTGCCTTCACCGGCACCCAGTTCGCGACCATCTACGCCTGGCGCGTTCGGCGCGGCATCAAACTGTGGCTGCCCGAAGCAGGAGGCCCGGTCGATCTCGGCAATCGCGACCACCGTGCGCTGATGGCCCTGCTGGCCACCCAGCAAGGCCGCTACCTCGGCGGACGGCCGCCCTACGGCTACCGCCTGGTCGACGCCGCCCACACCCTGACCCTGCAGACGCCCGCTGGGGCCGCCGCCTACGCATCCGCACCGAAAGACGGGCCGACGTGCACCAAGCCATACTCAGCCTGGCCTGCTCCGTGGTCTGCCTACGCAAATTCATTCAGAACTGACCCCTGAACCCATCGGACGGCCGCGTTATCGCGAATTCACCACCGTGCGGCTGAAGAAGTCGGTGACCGCCTTGTCGTAGCGGACGGGGGTGGAGTTCCACGACTCGACGTGTTCCGCGCCGTCGAACTCCTGGTACTCCACCGGCCAGTTCATCCTCTTGGCTGCCTCGACGAAATCACGGTCCATCTGCACCGGAGCCTGCGAGTCCCCCGAACCGGCGATGAGCAGCGTCGGCGGCTTCGTGGCCGGCGGGTGGTTGATCAGGTCCAGCTGATCCAGGTCGACGCCGGTGCGCCAGTGGACGACCATGCCGGTCAGCCAGATCGCCGGTGCGGGAGCTCCGTACTGCTGCCCGTTGAACTCCACCACCATCGGCATGCTGATCAGCGGCGAGTCCAGCATCATCGCGGTGACGACATTCGCCAGAGACGAACGGACGAGGAACTGGCCGGCGATGAGGCCGCCCATCGAACTGCCGTACAGCACCACGTGCTTCGCGCCTTTGCCCTGCGCGTAGCGGACCGCCGACTCCACATCCCGGTATTCGGACTCGCCGTAGTGCAGAAAACCATCCGGTGAAGCTGGAGCAGCCTCGTCATTCCGGTACGTGATCGCGAGCACCGGAAGGCCGAGCCGGTGCAAGATCGGGGACGCCAGCATGGAATTGCGGCGTCCGTTCTGGCCGTGTACCGCGATCACCCAGGTCGAATCGTCCGGCCCGGACGCCGGTATGTACCAGGCCGGAGCCGGGCCGAGTTCAGTGGCCACCGAGATCTCCGAGTAGTCCAGCCCGAGCGAGGTCTTCGGGTCGGTGATCATCACGCTGGTCACGTCCACCGTCGTGCCGACCGACGGCGCCGGGCCACGGAGGATCGGGCGTTCCACGGAGTCCGGCGACTCGGCGACGATCTCGCCGACCGTCGCTTCGACGCCGTCCCAGACCATCCGGTACGTCCCATGCCGGCGGGCGTGCTCACCGGGAGAGCCGATGACCACGTTCTTCCCCGGACCGGCTTCCCTTATTTCGCGCACGACGTCGGAGTGGTCGGGGTGCGTGTAGTACTGGTGGTCCGGCTTGAATTGCGCTTCGCTCACCCACCAGCCCAGCCCGAAGACCGCGACGACCACGAGCACCAGCAGCCCGGACACCGTCACGATGATGATCCGCCGCAAACTCCGCTTGCGCTTTGGCTGCTTCTCGTTCTCGGAGCCGCCCGCGTCGACGACCTCGATCGTTCGTGGTTCCATTCACGAGCCCCCTTGTCGATCACAAGCTGTACTGCCGGTACCCAGTGCGGTATCCGCTGCCGGCGAGGTCGTGGTCGCCGAGCGGCGCGCCCGGCACCTGCCGAGGCGCGTCGGAGATCCAGCAGCGATCATCGCGCGGTGACCGACTTCCCGATCGAGCCACCACCGACTGAGCAACGCAGGCCTGGTGGACGGTCCTGGCTTCCCCAAGTCGCCTGTCGGGATTTCTCCAGCCGACGCTAGTGACGGCCCGGAGGAGGAACAATGAAGTGAACCACCGGCACCCTGGTAGGGCTCACCCCACCGGCTCAGCGCCTACCGGTCCCGGCTGCGGCACCGCGGCCGCCTTGACCGAAGGCGACAACGGCAACGTCGAAGTCATACCCGGCCCCAAACCCGCGCTGGACCACGTGCGCACGCCATGCCAAGGCCCACTACGAGGAGACAAATCACCCGACAACCACGCCCCTGCCGCGCAACCCGCATGTCCGCTGGTGCTACGTCTGTCAACGCGCCGTCTGTCTCTACGAACGTTGTGCAGATCATCGACCCCCTCGGTACCCACAGTCCGGTCCTGTGCATCTGACCCGGGTCTGTCAACGGGCGGTGCACCCGGTTTGCCGGGGAGCTCCTCACGTCCGGCGGCGAGGCGGCCGTCGAAGGCGATCTCGAACGCGTTCGACGCGGGTTTCCACCCCATAGCGCAGTGTTCGCGGCGGTGCCGGCCGGGTCCAGGCTCATGATGTCCGCAGGCCCTGACTACAGGCGGATGCACGAGCTGCTCCCGCCATTCGGGGCCGACCGGCTACAGCCAGTCGTGCTCACGGGCGTATCGGGCCGCTTCGTGGCGGGTGCGGGTCTGGGTCTTCTGCATCGCGTTGGACAGGTAGTTGCGGACCGTGCCCTCCGCGAGGTGCAGCTGCCCGGCGATGTCGGCCACCGAAAAACCCTCACGGGTCGCGCGCAGGACGTCCAGCTCGCGGTCGGTCAGCGGGCAGTCGTCGACGACGGCGAGGGCCGAGACGTCCGGGTCGATCCAGCGCTTGCCCGCGTGCAGGGTCTTGATCACCGAGGTGATGTGGGCCGGTTCCGCCGCCTTGCTGACGAAGCCCTGGACGCCGAGCTTCAGCGCCTTGCGGAGCACGCCGGGGCGGGCGTGGCGGGTCAGCATCAGGATCACCTGGTCCGGCCGGGCGCGGCGGATCTTCTCGACCGCGCCGAGACCGTCCACGCGGGGCATTTCGAGGTCGATGACCAGCACGTCCGGCCGGTGTTCGAGGGTGGCCGCGACCGCCGTTTCGCCGTCGTCGGCCTCGGCCAGCACCGTGATCTCGCCTTCCAGCGGCAGCAGCGCGGCCAGTGCCTTGCGGAGCAGGGCTTCGTCGTCGGCGAGCACCACCGTCGTCATCGTCGGGCCTCCTTCGGCGCGGGGAAGGCCGCCGCGGTGCGGAAGCGGCCGCCGGAGTGCGAGACTTCCAGCTCGGCGCCGTGCTCCGCCAAGCGCTGCCGGAGCACCGCGAGCCCGCCGAGCTCGAGCGGGCCGGCGTCCGGGGCGCCGTCGTTGACGATCACGATCCCGCGCCGGGCGAGCGTGATCCCCACCTGACGGGCTTCGGCGTGCCGCAGGATGTTGGTCGTCGTCTCGCGCAGCACCTGGCCGAGCAGTTCGCCCGCGGCGGCGTCCACTTCGGACTCGCGCGCGACGCGGACGTGAATCCCCGCGGCCTCGAAGAGGTTCTTGGCGTTCTCCAGCTCGGCGGACAGGTTCAGCCGGCGCTGAGCGTAGGCGAGTTCCTTGGTCTGGACGATGGTTTCGCCGACCAGGTCGTGCACTTCACGCAGTTCCTCGCGCGCCCGATCCGGTTCGCGGTCCAGCAGCTTCTCGGCCAGCGCGACCTTCAGCTTCACCACGTGCAGGGTGTGCCCCTGGATGTCGTGCAGGTCGGAGGCGAAGCGCACGCGCTCCCGCGTGACGGCGAGTTCCGCTTCGCGGTCGCGGGACTGTTCGAGCTCCGCGATCAGGTCGAAGAAGCGCTGGCTGACGAACATGAACCCGGTCGAGACCAGCGTGGCGGCCGCGGGGACGGCGGCGAACTGGAACAGCCGCCAGCCGATCCGGTCGTCGTGCACGAGGACGTTCGCCGCGCCCAGCGCCGCGATCAGGACCGTCAGCCCGGCCAGCGCGGCGAGCCGGTGGCGGGGCAGCGGCGGGATGAGGTACGACCCCACGACGGACAGCCCGAAGAACGCGGCCGTGTCGTCGGTCAGCGCCCCGGCCAGGCACACCAGCGCGGTGACGACCAGGCTCGGCCGCGCGACGCGGAGGTAGTCGCCCGCGGTCCAGCGCTCGGCCGTCGCCAGCGCGGCGACCAGCCCCACGACCTGGATGACGACGTGCCACCAGGACCGGGCGGTCACCAGCAGCAGGAACACGCCGACGAGCGCCAGCGGCGGGACGGTCGTGATCAGGTTCAGCCGGCGCAGGCGTTCCTGGACCTTCCCGCCGGTCCAGGACGTCCTGCGCGTGATCATCGGCACCTCCACCAGCCGAGCGTATCCGGCTGAGCGGGCCGCACCAGTGACACCACGTCACATCCCGGGGTGACGTCGCCGCACTGCCGGGCCGCGCCGATCCGCGCTGGAATTCGGGGCATGTCCACGACACCGGTCATCGACGTCGATCGCCTCACCCTCACCTACGGCGGCTTCCCCGCCGTGAAAGACCTTTCGTTCCAAGTGGATCGCGGGGAGCTGTACGCCCTGCTCGGCACGAACGGCGCCGGGAAGACCTCGACCCTGGAGACGGTCGAAGGTCACCGCGCGCCGACCTCGGGTGCTGTGCGGGTGTTCGGGAAGGACCCCCGCGACCGCGCCGCCGTCCGCCCGCGGCTGGGGATCATGCTGCAGGAGAGCGGGTTCTCCGCCGACCTGACCGTGGGCGAGACCGTCGGGCTGGTCGGGCGGCTCACCGGACGGCACGACGACGTCGGGCGCGTGCTCGGCGTCGTCGACCTCACCCGCAAGGCGGGCACCAAGGTCGGGCAGCTGTCGGGCGGGGAGAAGCGGCGGCTCGACTTCGCCACCGCCGTCTACGGCACGCCCGAACTGGTCTTCCTCGACGAGCCGACCACCGGCCTCGACATCCAGTCGCGGGACGCGCTCTGGGACGCCGTCGACCGGCTGCGCGAGGACGGCTCGACCGTCGTGCTCACCACGCACTACCTCGAGGAAGCGCAGCAGCGCGCCGACCGCATCGGGCTCATGCACCAGGGCGCCCTCCACCGCGAAGGCACCGTCGCCGAGCTGACCCGGACGCTGCCCTCGACCATCCACTTCGGGCTCCCGGCCCACGCGCCGTCGCCGCCGCTGCTCGCCACGCGGGGTGTGGACGGCAAGTACCTCGTCGAGACCTTCGGCCTGCAGAAGGACCTCCACACGTTGCTCGCCTGGGCGCAGGACCAGGCCGTGGAGCTGCTCGACCTGCAGGCCGGGCCGACGCGGCTCGACGACGTCTTCCGCGCCATCGAAAACTCCTGAGAGGGGCAACCCATGTTGACGATCGCCCGCGGCGAGCTGATCCAGCTCTTCCGGAACCGGCTCGTGCTGGTCACCGCCCTGGTGCTGCCGGCGGCGCTCAGCGCGTTCTTCATCGCCCGGCACGACGTCTTCACCGAGGTGGGGAGCCTCGGCTACATCGCCACGCTGACGTTGTTCTTCGTGCTGGGCATCGGCCTCTACACCACGACGGTGACAACGCTGGCCGCCCGCCGCCAGAACCTGTTCCTCAAGCGGCTGCGCTCGACCGCGGCCGGGGACGCCGGCATCCTCGGCGGGCTGCTGCTGCCGGTCACCGCGATCGCGGTGGTCCAGATCGCCGTGCTGCTCGCCGTGCTGGCCGTGGTCACCGGGAAGCCGGCGAACCCGCTGCTGCTGGCCGCCGCCGTCGTGGCCACCGTGGTGATGATGCTCGCGCTGGGCCTGGCCACGGCCGGGCTGACGAACTCGCCCGAACACGCGCAGGTGACCACGCTGCCGATCAGCGTCGGCGTGATCGCGGTGGCCGGCTGGGTCGGTCTCACCGGCACCGGCGAGCTGACGCTGCTCAAGCGCCTGCTGCCCGGCGGCTCCGCGGCCGAGCTGGTGCTCGACGCGTGGAACGGCGGCCGCCCGGTCGCCGACTCGATGATCCTGTTCGCCCCGACCTTGGCCTGGGTCTTCGTCGCGGTCGTGCTGGCGACGCGGCTCTTCCGCTGGGAACCGCGCCGCTGACCGCGGTGCGAACGAAAGGAAATCCGATGCGAAAAACCTTGCTGGCCGTCGCGATCGCCGTGGCCGGCGCGACGACCGTCGTCCCCGCGGCCTCCGCCGCACCGGCCGTCCTGGACTGGGGACCGTGCCCCGCCGGGGCGTTCCCGACACCGGATCTGCAGTGCACGACCATGAAGGTCCCGCTGGACTACCGGGATCCGGACGGGCGCACGATCGACGTCGCCGTGTCGCGCCTGCCGAGCAAGAACCCGGCGAAGCGGCGAGGCGTGCTGCTGACCAATCCGGGCGGTCCCGGCGGCAGTGGCCTGGACTACCCGCAGCTGCTGAAGCTCGTGCGGCTGCCGCAGGACGTGCTCGACTCCTACGACCTCATCGGGTTCGACCCGCGCGGGGTCGCGCACAGCACGCCGGTGACGTGCGACCTGACTCCGGAGCAGATCGCGGTCGGCAACCTGCCGTACCCGAACGGCCCGGCCGACGTCGCGAAGCAGGCCGCGCTGGCGAAGCAGGAAGCCAAGCAGTGCGCCGAGGCGAAAACCGGGTCGATGCTGCCGTACGTCACCACGGCGAACACCGCGCGGGACATGGACCGCATCCGCGCGGCGCTCGGTGAAGCGAAGGTGTCGTACCTCGGCGCGTCCTACGGCACGTACCTCGGCGCGGTGTACACGACGCTGTTCCCCGAGCGCGGCGACCGGTTCGTGCTGGACAGCAGCCTCGGCCCGGGCGGCTACGACATCGAGGCGATGCGCGGCTTCGGGCGGGGCATGGAGGACCGGTTCCCGGACTTCGCGGCCTTCGCCACGGCGCACCCGGAGTACGGGCTCGGCACGACACCTTCGCAGGTGACGGCCAAGTTCCACGAGCTGGCGGCGCGGCTGGACCGCGCGCCGGTCGAGGGCATCACGGGCTCGATCTTCCGCGGCTTGACGTTCGAAGGCCTGTACTCGACGGACCTGACGAAGCTGGCCGAGGACTGGCAGGGGCTCGAGCAGGGCCGGGCCCCGAAGCCGCCGGCGGAACCGGTGACCGGGGTGGAAAACCTGCTGGCGTCCCGGTTCGCGGTGATCTGCGGCGACTCGGCGTGGCCGCGCTCGATCGCGAGCTACCAGCTGGACGTCGCGGTCGACCGGGTCCGCTACCCGCTGCTCGGTGCGGCGAGCGCGAACATCGCGGCGTGCGCGTACTGGGCGCCGCCGAGTGAGCCGCGGGTGCGGATCACCGGCCACGGCCCGGCGAACGTGCTGATGGTGCAGAACCAGCGTGATCCGGGCACGCCGTTGTCCGGGGCCCGCAAGCTGCGCGCGGCGTTCGGCGAGCGCGCCCGGATGATCACGATCGACCAGGGCGGGCACGGGGCCTACCTGTTCACGCCCAGCAAGTGCGGGAACTCGCTCGTGACCGAGTACCTGGTGACCGGGAAGCGGCCGGACGACACCTTCTGCGCCGCGGGAAGCTGACCGCGGGCGGCGGTGCCACCCCCGTCTCCTGGGGTGGCACCCCTTTTCGGGTCAGCCGAAGACTAACCAGACAACCAGGCACTCGTCCTCAACTGGGCACTGGAAGCCGTCAAGATCGACGAGACGGACAGCTCACGGCGCCACCGGCTCGAAGCATCGCCGAAGGTCTCCTCGAACTCCTCGCCGACGCCGGTGATACGCGAGGACATCACCGGGTCTGCCCCGCCCGCACCTCCTGCGGCGCGAAGAAAAGCCCGCCGCGCCGCGGCCCTCACGCGTTCGCCGGGCCGGTGCTGCCGCGGGTGATCAACCTCGGCCGGGCCGCGGCGGAGTGCCGAGGAAGGGGCGGTGGTCGGGGCCGGCGCAGACGGCGTGACCGGTGGCGCCGCCGGCTCCGCCGATCACGGCCGTCTTGTCCTGGAGCAGCAGACTCGTGCTCATCGGTGTGCCCTTCCGCTATTGGTTGTGGGCCGCGGCAACGAGCGCCGCGTTCTGACGTTCGAGCGCCTTGACCGACCGGGAGGTACTGGGCGACGCCTTGGGCGCGCTGCCGGTGCGGGAACGCGAGGTGCTGCTGCTGTTCCACCTCGAAGACCTCTCGCTCGAGGCGTGCGCGCAGATCTGTGGTGGGACTGCCGCCGCGGACGAAGGTCGCGTTCGCCGTGCTCGTGGCGGTCGGGCTGGCCTGGGCCGCGTTCGGTGCGTGGGCGGTGACGCGCCGGGCTCCGTTGTTCGCCCGCGACCGGGTGATCGCCGGCTGGCTCGGCTTGACTGCTTGGCTGCTGTTCGCCACCGGCGCCCTGGTCATCACGACCCTGCGGCATCGGGTCGAACCCGAACTGCTCGTGGTGGTGCCGGCACTCGGGGGCGTAGCGGTGCTGCGGCTGCGAGCGGTCCGCCATAGCCGGGCCGCGCTCGTGCGCCGCAAGGAGCAGCTCACCCGCCGGCCGGAGTGGCCAAGCCTCCGGTGACGGACAACCAGGAGCTCAGCGTGTGACTACCGGGGCCGCCATCGAGTGCCGGACTTGCGTGGCGCGCCGGTGGTCGGGTATCCGCGCAGCGTCGCGGGCTTCGGCGGCAGATCGGCACGCGGCGGAGCCGCGTGCCGAGTCGGATTCAGTCGCTGGTTGTCAGTTCGGTGTTGCGACGCTGGGCTTCGTGGAGCTGGTCTTCGAGGGTGATGATGCGGCAGGCGGCATCGATCGGCGTGCCCCGATCGACCAGTTCGCGCGCACGAGCGGCCAGGCGCAGCTGGTGCCGGGAGTAGCGGCGGTGCCCGCCGGCGGAGCGTTGCGGGGTGATCAGCCCGGCTTCGTCGAGGCTGCGCAGAAAGCCTTGGGTAGTGCCGAGCATGTCGGCGGCCCGGCCCATGGTGTAACCGGGATAGTTTTCGTCGTCGAACTTGTCGGCCGCACTCGGCGTGCCGGGTCCTGCTTGGTCAGGAATCATTCCACCTCCACATCACAAAGGACCCCGGGTGCCAGCACGGCACCCGGGGTCCTCAAGGGTTGGGTATACACCATTGTCAACCGGCGCGACCGCCGGCTTCCTGCACCCGCACCCGGCACACAACCGGACCATGCGGGGATCGCTCACTCGTGACCGAGCACCACCTCCGAACTCGATGGAACTGCGGCACCCGCGCGGCAAAACCCAACCGCTGCGGGCGATCCAATGATGGTTCCCGCTCCTTCTTTCGATATTCCAGTTACTGCCTACTGCCACTGCACTTGCTGGTACTGCACTTGCTGCTGCGACCGCCACGGCTGGAACCCTTCCACTGATCGGTCCCAGCACGCTGACGCCGCTGGCCACTGCCCGGAGCCCCCTACGTTGATCGGCTCCGGCCACCTGACCGGTCCTGCAACTACTTCACTTCACAAACAACTACGACAAACAACAACTACAACTGCTGATCTTCACGGGCACAGATGCTCCGCCCGCGTCCTGCACTACCGCTCCAGGACCGGCACTACTCGGTCAAACCTCTTCACAACCTCGGTCCTGGAGTACTGCTCCCGGTCACCAGCCGAAACCTTGTTCTCTGGATCGGCTCCGTGCTGCCTGACCGCCTTGTCTCACCTCGCGGGTAGTTACGTCCTCTCCCGCGCCTGCTTGACGTTGTCTCTCTCGCTACGAGAAGAACACTACACACACCCGCCGTTGAATGTCTACTCCGACCGACATAGATTTCCTCGAACGGGTGAGGCCGACGGAGAGAGAAGGGCGCACGACCATGAGTGACGAGGCCGCGGTTGATCCGCTCGGCGAGCGGTACGGCCTTGCCGGGGTGCGCGACATGCGCGAGTACGCCGAAGCCTTGACGCGGTTGCTGGAGCAGGGACGCCGGGAACGGTGGACGGCGGTGCTGTCCCCGGAGGAGGCCTACGCGGCGGCGGAGCTGCTGGGGCAGTTCGCGCAGCTCGATCCGCTGGCCGCGCTGAACCAGCTGGCGGCGTCCTTGGCCAGCCGCCTCTACAGCCGCCTCGGCGCCTGAGCATCCGATGGACGCCGCCGCGCGGCAGGCAGCGTGGCGGCGAGCGAGCGGCCGGACACGGCGGGTCGAGCCCGCCGGCAGCACGAACGAGCAACTGAGAGCATCGAGGTCAGCTGTGAGCTGAACGTGGCGTCGGGACAGGGCGGCGCAGTGAATGGTTGAAGGGCCCACCGATGGGGCACTACCCGACCGTGCCCGACCCGGATCACGCTCCGGAACCGGGCAAGGCGTGTCACACCGCCGCGCGAGGGCACGCCTGACTCGCCGCCTCGTGGCGCACCGGCGGTTCAGACCGGCAGCCGCCCGCAGTTCTTCGGCCTGCCCGCACCAGGGCAGGCCCGCACCGCGGGAGGTTCGCGGCCGATCCGGCTTCCCGTCGACGAGGAGGCCTCCGATGCTCGACGCCGCCCGCACCCCCAGCTTGCGCGAGCCGGCTTCCGGACTCCCCCGCCCCCTCACCATCATGGTCACCGCTCGCCACGAGCACACCACGGTGGCCATCGCCGGCGAAGTCGACTTGGCCGTGACCGCGCGCGTGCAGGACCGGCTGCACGACGAGCTGCGGCTGCGCCCCGAGGCACTGATCATCGACCTCACCCACGTCACGTTCTGCTCCTCGAGTGGCTTGTCCGCCCTCATCGAGGCTGTCCATGACGCCCACGCCCGCGGACTGCCTTGCGCAGTCATCGCCGGTCAACGGGCCGTCCTGCGACCCATCCAGGTGCTGCACCTCGACCGCGTCCTGCCGATCCACGCGAACCGGGCCGGCGCGGAAGCCTGGCTGTCCCTGGTGGCGCGGCTGCGGTGATTCCCGGCCAGTGGTGGCCGGCGCATGTCCCGGGTCACTTCGCTGGTCGATCACCGCGGAGAGACTCGCAAGTCTGCCGGTGGCGGATGCCCAACGTAGGCTGGCCGGGTGACTGATTCTCATCGCAGCCAGTTGCAGGTGGTCCGGATACCGGGTCAACGCGGGGTGAAGGTCATCGGCGACGTCGACCTGAGCACCCGCGACATCTGGCAGAGCGCATTGGAATCAGCGACCGCCGACGGCGCGTCCGCCCAGCTGGATCTCTCACAGCTGTCGTTCATCGACGCCCGCGGCACCGCCATGCTGGTCGCCGCGGCACCGCTCACGCTCACCCGCCCCCCGACGATCCTCCGTAGGATGTTGACACTGCTCTACCCCGCCGAACCGGCGACGATCGTGATCGAAGAACTGGAAGTGTCATGAGCACGCCCGTCAAGACGCGCGGTCACGAGCCGTTCGTCCATCCGGCCCTGTTCTACCGGGATGCCGACGAGTACCTCGCCGGCACCGTGCCGTTCATCCGGTCCGGACTCGCCGCGGGCGAACCGGTCGCCGTGTCGGTCCCCGCGGCCAACGTCGCCCTGCTGCGCGCCGAACTCGGCGCCGACGCCGACCAGGTCACCCTGATGGACATGGGCATCGCCGGACGCAACCCCGGCCGGATCATCCCCGGTGTACTTCGCGCCTTCGCCGACACCCACCCCGACCGGCACGTCCGCATCATCGGCGAACCCATCTGGCCCAGCCGCAGCGACCACGAATACCCCGCCTGCGTCCAGCACGAAGCCCTGATCAACCTCGCGTTCACCGGCCGGGACGTCACCATCCTCTGCCCCTACGACACCCAGAACCTGACACCGGCAGTACTGGCCGACGCCGAAGCGACCCATCCGCTGCTCATCGACGCCACCGGCGAACGCTCCAGCGCCGCGTACGACCCCGAAGCGATCATCGCCGGCTACAACCAGCCGCTGCCCGAACCCGCCGAGGCCGCCGACCTCACCGTCGACGCAACCAATCTCGCCCAGGCCCGACACCTCGCCCGCACCCACGCCCACCAGGCCGGCTTGTCACCGGACCAGGTCGCCGACGTGGAACTGGTCGTCACCGAACTGGTCACCAACAGCATCGACCACGGCGGCGGCACCGGCCGCCTGCGGATCTGGACCGCCGACGGGCACCTCCTGTGCCAGGTCCGCGACCAGGGCACCTTGACCGACCCCTTGGCCGGACGGCACCCCGTCCCACCGGAGGCACACCGCAACCGCGGCCTCCTGCTGGTCAACCACATGGCCGACCTGGTCCGGCTCCACACCAGCACCGACGGCACCACCTTCCGCGTCCACTTCCGGCTATGACCGCCGGTGACGCAGCCACGGCGGACGAGACGTTTGCGCAGTGACTCACGGGGTATGCCGATCGGGTGAGCAACGTCAGGGAGAACCCGCACGGTGCGTGGTGACCACGTCGACGGTGCCGCGCCCTGGGTCATCGACCTGCGTGGCACCGACCCGTCGGCCCTGGCTCGGATACGCCGATGGGCCACGCGCCTACTTCCCCACCTCGGCACCGAACACCGCCACGACGTCCTGCTGGTGATCGACGAACTGGCCGCCAACGCCTACCTCCACGGCGGCAGACCGGTCCGGGCCCGCATCACCGCCCTGACCACCCCATGCCGTGTGGTCGTCGAAGTCGACGACCTCTCACCGGCGCACCCACTCCCTCCCACGTCGCGATCGGACCCCCACGACGCCCCCCGGTACGGCATGTCCCTGATCCGCGAGCTCACCGACACCTGGAGCGTGCACGACAACCCGGACTCCGACGGAAAGACCGTCTGGGCGCGGCTCTCCTGCGGCAGCCAGGCCCGAGCACCCTGCCCCTGACCACGATCGGTTCACCCCCGATGCCCACGGCACACCATGGTGGTCGCCGGGCTCAGCGCCTACGTCGGCTACAGCGCCATCCGGGCAGCCGAGCCGGTCACCGAGGCTGACGCGAAACCGGCTCCCTACACCCCCCGGGCTTGGGCGGGCCTGCACATGAGCGGTCCGCCGGGTGGGGCGAAACCAGCTTCGACGAAATCCACGCCGTCGCCGACGCCCCCGTCACGCCGGCCGCTTCCCCGTCGTCGTCCTGGAACCCGGACTCGGCTTCGCCGCACCGCAGATTCGCCGGGCACGTCGTCACCACCAAGACCGTCTACATCGGCCACTCCGGACTCAACCGGCCGTTGATGATCATCGGCAGCCGGAGTTCCTGCGTCACCGGAACATGCGAACCGGCCACCGCGGGCGACCAGGCGAGGGTATTGGCCACCGCCCGGTGGGCAAACTACCTCTGCTGACCGCCTGGCTCAGCAATCCCCGCAACAGCACCGCGAACGCGGTATCCACCGAGGGGCCAAGGCCCGCCGGGTCACCCGCGACGGCCCGGCCCATCTCCAGAGGCACGCCGGCCCGCCAAGGCCTCGACCACGCGGTGCCGACTGCTTGCGGCATCTGCCGTGGACCAGACTGCCCAGCGATCGGCGCGGTAGCGCATCCGCATCCTCTTCACCGTGATAGCGCTGGTCGAGCGCTTGCGCGGGGTACACGTTGACACCCGAAGCTAACACCGATAGCTTTTAGCTACAGACGTTAGCTTCCGTGGAGGACATCGTGCCCGAGTACTTGAACATCGCCGGCAACACCATCGCCTACGACGTGAGCGGTGAGGGCCTTCTCGTTGTTCTGGCGCACGGCATGGGTGACAGCAGGCACTCCTACCGGTTCGTCGTTCCGGCTCTGGTCGCGGCCGGGTACCGGGTCGCCAACGTCGACATCCGCGGTTGCGGTGACTCCAGCCTCGGCTGGGACGGCTACAGTCGTACGGACATCGCCGGTGACCTGGTCGCGCTCGTACGCCACCTCGGCGGTCCGGCGGTGATCATGGGGCAGTCGATCAGCGGCGGCGCCGCGACCATCGCTGCCGCCACGGCGCCCGATCTGATCACGGGCGTGGTCGAGCTGGCGCCGTTCACCCGCAAGCAGTCGGTCTCTCTGGGTGGGCTGCTGCGGGTCAAGCGCCACCGGGCCGGTTCCACCCGGCTGGGTATGACCATGGCCCTGGGCAGCCTGTCGGCCTGGAAGAAGTACCTGGACCTGGCGTACCCGACGAAGCCGGCGGACTGGGCCGGCGAGCTGGGCCGGATCGAAGCCAAGCTGAGTGAGCCCGGCCGGATGAAGGTATTGCAGGCCATGTGCAAGACCGCGCCGACCGACGCCGGCGCCCAGCTGGTCAACGTCCGTTGCCCGGTGCTGGTCATCGAGGGCAGCCTCGATCCCGACTGGGCCGATCCGCTGGCCGAGGGCGAGAAGATCGTCGCCGACCTGCCTGACGGGCTCGGGGAAGTGGTGGTCATCGATGGCGCCGGTCACTACCCGCACGCCCAGACCCCCGACGAGGTCGTGACACTGACCTTGCCGTTCCTGGCCAAGACGCTGGCCAATGCCTAGGGCCGGGCTGGACCCGGCGTCGGTCACCGAGGCCGGGGCCGCCCTGGCCGACGAGGTCGGCTTCGAGCGGCTCAGTATGGGTTTGGTGGCTGAACGGCTCGGGGTCAAGACGCCCTCGCTGTACAAGCACGTCGCCGGCCAGGCCGACCTCGCCCACCGGATCGCCGTCCTGGCCATGAACGAGCTCGCGGACGCCATCCGCGACGCCATCCAGGGGCGTTCCGGCAAAGAGGCGCTTGTCGCCGGAGCGCATGCGATGCGGACGTACATTGTGGAACACCCCGGCCGGTATGCCGCCGGCAACACCGCCGTCGTCACGGGGCCGGACGACCCACTGGTCCCGGCCGTCGGTCGCGTCCTCGACTCCTGGACGGCCATGCTGCACGGGTACGGGCTGGATCCCGGCCAGGAGATCCACGCCCTGCGGATGCTGCGCAGCCTCCTGCACGGATTCTCGTCCCTGGAAGCGATCAGCGGTTTCCAGATCAACACCCACGTCGATGACACTTTCACCTGGATGCTCGGCTTCATCGATCAGGGGCTGAAAGCCCACCGCCACAGTCGCGGAACCGGGTGAGCAGTTGCAGTGGTCCGGCACGCTCATCTCCGAGCGGCTGCTCCTCGGGAGGCGCTCATTCATCCTCCTCGGCAACGAGGGGCCTCGATGAGCGACAACCTCGCTCACCTGATCGAGCGGATCATCGTCAGCGCTTCACATGCTTCACCGATGGAGGCAAGCACACGCCCATGCCCGAGACCCGCAGATCGAGCGTATGCAGAGCACTCAGGGGCGCACACGAATGACAGTCTTGCCCTTGCGCCGCTCGACCGGGTTCAGCACAGGGACGGCGTCGTCGAGCGTCGCGACAGCGCCAATGTGCGCGCGAAGGCGCCCGTCCCGCACCCGGTCGACGATCTCCACCAGCTGACTCGGAACGGACTCGACGACGAAGTCGATCGCGAGGCCGTCGACCGGGCGAGCCTCGGCGAGCCCAACCACCGACACCAACGTCCCACCAGCTCGGATGATGCTCGCCGAGCGCCGTTGGACGTCACCACCGATGACATCGAAGACCAGGTCGACCCCGCCGACGTCATCGAGATCGTCGTGGTCGAGGTCGAGGAACTCGTTCGCGCCGAAGTCGAGCGCCGCCTCTCGGTCCGCCGCCCGCCCGGTACCGATGACGTAGGCGCCGAACTCCCGGGCCAGCTGCGTCACCACCGACCCGACCGCGCCGGCCGCGCCGTGGGCGAGGACGCTCTGCCCCGCCCGGAGACGACCGTGCCGGAACAAGCCCTGCCACGCGGTCAGGCCGGAGATCGGCAGGCTCGCACCCACCGCGAAGTCGACGTTCCCCGGCAGCGGCGCCAGATTGCGTGCCTCCACGGCCGCGTACTCGGCCAGAGTTCCATCACGGTGCCAGTCGGTGATCCCGAACACCCGCTGCCCCAGCGAGAGTCCCGTCGTGCCGTAGCCGAGGGAGGAAACCACCCCGGCGAACTCGTGGCCGATGATCGCCGGGACTCGATCGTGACCGGAGCGATCGACCCACGTCGAGGGCCACTCCCACTCCGCCGGAACGAAGCCCGACGCATGGACTTCAACGACAACGTCGTTGATCGCCGGCGTCGGCTCCGGCCGCTCCGCGAGCGTGATCCCTGCTGCCTCCGCAGCCCGATCCGTCGCAACGATTGCCTTCATCGGTACCTCCGTAGATCTCGTGCTCACTATTTTGGGCTAGCTAGCCCACTTATTGCAGTGAACACCCCGCAAAATGGGCTGTCAAGCCCACTCTGGGGTATCGTGTGCGGTATGGAAGCCACCACGGGTGCTCGGGTCCGCCAGAAGCTCACGGACAAGGGGCAGGCGACCCGCGCCCGCATCCTCGAGCACGCCGCGGAGCTGATCTACACCAAGGGCGTCCACGCGACGAACAACGAGCAGCTCCGCCGCGCAGCAGGCGTCAGCGGCTCACAGCTCAACCATTACTTTCCGACCAAGGAGAGCCTGGTCCTCGCGGTCATCGAGTGGCAGGCCGAACGCGTCCTCACCTTCCATCGCAGTGAGCGGTTCACCCACTTCGACAGCCTCGACTCGCTCCGGGAATGGGCAGGCCACTACATCGCCTACGAAGGCTCCTACCAGGAAGGCTGCAGCCTTGGCTCACTCGCCGCCGAGATCATCAAGACCGACCTCGACGTACGCACGGAACTCGCCAACGCGTTCGAGCAGTGGCGAGACATCTTCCGTGATGGACTCGAACGCATGCAGCGGCACGGCCGCCTCAGCGCCGAGGCCGACCCCACTCGACTGGCCTGCCTTCTGTTGGCTGCCTTCCAGGGTGGCATGCTCCTCGCCCAGGTCGCCCGCGACACCGCCCCGCTGAAAGACGCCCTGCTGGCAGCCATCGACCACGTGCAGACCTTCGCGACGTTCCCCGCTGCCGGCGTATCCGAAGTTCGGTAGCCCTCACGCCTTCGGCCTGGCGACTTGCTGGGCCGATGCGACCAAGGGCGGTGCTGCCTGCTCGGGGTGCTGTTCACCGACGTGGGCCGGTACAGCCGGCCCCCGGATGCCGTGACGGCGCAGCTTGTGCAGCGCTGGCAGGCGTGCGTCCGGGCCCCTGTCGAAGCCGCGCAGGCCGCTGGTGAGGCCAACCCGGCACTCGACCCCGAGACGACGGCCGCGGCGGCGGTCGCCGCTGTCCAAGGTGGAGTGACCGTCCTGCTTCCACCGGCTCGGCGGCCCATCTGGAGGCCGGGCTCAACCTCTGTCTCGACCACCTGTTGTCGTGATTCGTCGCGCCCGGGTGAGGTTGGCGATCAGCTCGTCGCGGGTTTGGTGCTGGAGCGCGTCCCACGCGGGTTGCCCGGGAGCGCTGCGCCATGCCTCGCTGAGCGGGCTGTTGTCGACCGCGTCGAACCCGAACCTGTCGTAGAGCCGTGTCACGAGTTTCACGGCTCCGGGAAAGTCGCTCGAGACCGGCAGCGCGAGCCGGCGGGGGTGGCCCGCCGGCCTGCCCGCGGTGGTGATCCGGGGAGCTTGGATGTGGGTGAATGCCTGGACGACCATCGAGCGCGGGAGGTGTTCTTGCCGTAGCTCGTACACGGTCTTCTCACCCGAGTCGATGACCGGGATGTGGCCGTCGCGCCAGATCATGTAGTTGTTCGTGTCGAGAACGATCTTGCCTGCCAGCTCGGCTGCCGGCATGTCTTTCACCACCTTGAGCGGCACGGCTACGACGGCGAAATCGCCGGCGGCCGCGGCGGTCGCGGCGGTCGCTGCGCGGGCGGCCGGGCCGAGCTCGTCGACGAGGTTTCTCAGGGTCTCGGGCCCTCGTGAGTTGGCCAGGACGACTTCGTAGCCGTTCGCGATCGCTGCGCGGGCGATCTGGCTGCCGACCTCACCGGCGCCGATGATGCCGATCACTGTCATGGGTTCGTTCCTCAGATCTGGTTCAGGCCGCCGTCGACGTACAGGCGACCGGAGCGGGGGTGAGCGCCGACACCGCGGGCGTGTCGGTCGGACAGGTCCGAAACGTCCCCGGCCACCGCGGTGACCCCGGACCCGATCCGCTCGGCGGCCGCGACGAGTTCGGTCTTGCGCCGACCGGTGATGAAAACGTGCGCACCTTCGGCTGCCAGCCGCACCGCGCTCGCCAGGCCGATCCCGGCACTGCCTCCGGTCACCAGCGCGGTCTTGCCCTCGAGTAATCCCACGCAAGCACCCTCCGTCCAGATCTGCATCGATCGTTGCAGAATCGGACCGTACCACCTTCCGCATCGATCGCTGCGAAACAGCTAGACTGCGGAGGTGGACACCAAACGGCGCCGGCCCGCCGGCCGGCCAAGGGGATTCGATCCCGACGAGGCGCTGGAGCGCGCGCTGCTGGTGTTCTGGGAGCACGGCTACGAGGGCGCCAGCCTGGCTGCCTTGACCGAGGCGATGGGCATCTCCACCACCAGCATGTACGCGACCTTCGGCAACAAGGAAGAGTTGTTCCGCAAGGCCCTGGAGCGCTACACCGAAGGGCCGAGTGCCTATTTCGCCCGCGCCCTGGAAAAGCCCACCGCACTGGAGGTCGTCACCGCGCTCATCGCGGGCACGATCCGGACGACCACCCAACCCGCCGGACCCCACGGATGCCTGGGCGTCCAAGGCGCCCTGGCCACCGGCGACTCCAGCCGGGCGGCCCGCGACCTGCTCGTCAGCTGGCGTGACGACGGCTACTCCGCCCTGCGTGCCCGGTTCGAGCGAGCCATCGACGACGGCGACCTGCCGTCCGGCGCCGACCCCGCCGTGCTCGCCCGGTACGTCACCGCGCTGGGTTACGGCATCGCCGTGCAGGCCGCCGGCGGCGTCCACCGCGACGAACTCCAGCAGATGGCCGACGCCGCCCTGCACGCCTGGCCGCTCGCGTAACCCTTCCCAGATTCCGCATCGATCGATGCGGAATCTGCTACAGTCGGATTACGCATCGATCGATGCACAAGTCGACGAGATCAGAGGCGCCATGTCCGACACCGACCTGCGCGAGTTCTACCTGCGCTACCTCGAGCAGCTCAACGCTCACCGGTTCGACCGGATGGCCGAGTTCATCGCCGACCGGACCACCCTCAACGGCGAGCCGGCCACCCGCGACGACCTCCTCGCCGTCCAGAAAGCCGACGTCGCCGCGGTTCCGGACCTGCACTGGGAACTGAAGGAACTCCTCTTCGACGGCGACCGGCTGGCCGCCCGCCTGACCAACACCGGCACTCCGGCCCAGGAATGGCTCGGTGTCGCCCCCACCGGCACCTCGTTCGAGATCACCGAGTACGCCATCTACCAGGTCCACAATGGACGGTTCATCCACATGACCGCCCTGCACGATGCCGGTGAACTGCGCCGGCAGCTGACCGCCTGAAAGCGAGAAACCCATGACTGTCACCCTGATCACTGGCGCCAACAAGGGCATCGGCTTCGAAACCGCGAAGCAGCTCCTGGCGCAGGGACACGACGTCTACCTCGGCGCCCGCGACCCCGAGCGGGGCGAGAAGGCCGCCGCCGACCTCGGCGCGCGATTCGTGCAACTCGACGTGACCGACGACGCCTCGGTGAGCAACGCGCTGGCCACGATCGGCGCCGCCGAAGGCCGGCTCGACGTCCTGGTGCACAACGCCGGCATCCTCGCCGGCGAAGCCCTCGACGGCCCCACCGCCCTGCGCGCATTCGACACCAACGCCGTCGGGATAGTGCGCGTCACCGAAGCGGCGCTCCCCTGGCTGCGCAAGTCCGCCAACCCCACCGTGGTCACCGTTTCCAGCAGCGCCGGATCCTTCTGGGCGGTCAACAACCCCGACCGGCCGGAGTACCACCTGCCGCTCGCGCTCTACTCCGCCTCCAAGACAGCGGCCACGATGCTGACCGTCCAGTACGCCAAAGCCCACCCCGGCGTCAAGTTCAACGCCGTCGAACCCGGCACCACCGCCACCGACATGACCGCGGCCTTCGGTATCGGACGTTCCCCAGAAGAAAGCGCCAAGACCATCGTGCGGCTGGCCACCCTCGCCGCAGACGGCCCCACCGGCACCTTCCAGGACGAAAACGGGACCCTGCCCTGGTAGACGGTTCGCCGGTGCCGCCAAGGCAGGCCGTCTCCCGGGCGCCGTTGGTCGCCTCCGCAACGATGTCGGCGTTCTTGTACCGGGCGATCTCGTCCATGCTGCCCGCGACTGCCCGGCGGGGCTCAGGGGTGATCCGGGTGGTCCACCAAGGACGCGAGGATGACGTCCTGCGCCGCGCCGACGGTGGCCGCGTAGGTGGCCGGGGCGCGGCTGATGCGTTCGGCGCCCGCGCGCATGGCACCGGACAGCAGTTCGACCGTGAGCGGCACATCACCGACGTCCCGGAACTCCCCGCGCGCGATGCCTTCCCGGACGACGTTCTCCACTTCGGCCACGATCGCGTGGAATGGGCCGCCCGGCCCTTTCGGCACTTCGGCGACCGGCAGGCCGGAACCTGGCCGGAACATCAGGTGCAGCGCCTGGTCCGTGCACGCCGCCAGGACTGCCTCGACGATCTCGCGCATCCGGTCGGCGGCCGGGTCCGCCGTCCGCGCGGCGATGGCGGCCACCCGCTCGAGCAGCGGACGGCACGCCCGCCGGGTCAGGGCCAGGACGAGGGCGTTCTTGTCGCCGGCGTAGTTGTACAAGGTGTTGCGCGCGAGCCCGGCGCGGGCCGCGATGTGACCCATGGTGATCGCGTCGAAGTCGTGCTCGAGCAGCAGGTCCCGAAGCGCTTCGGCCAGGTCGGCCCACACCAGTTCGTGGTGCTCCTCGATGCTGGCTCCTCGGATCCGCGGCATCCGGTCATCCTGCCGCCGGCCCGGCCACGCCCGCCTCGCGGGGTTGCTGCCCGGCGGCCACGGCGGCACCCGACAGGTGCGCGTTCTCCTGGTACGTCGCGGTCAGCTTGACGCGGCTGAGGCGCCAGCCCTCCGCCGTGCGGACCGCTTCGTTGTCGTAGAAACCGGCCACCAGCCAGCGGTCGGGCCCACCGCGCGCGAGGGCTTCCGGAACCCAGTGTTCGGCACGGACGTGCGCGTGGATCGTCGCAGTGTCGCCGTCGAGCTCGATGACGTGCCCGCTGATGACGTGGTGGGTGGCGGTGAAGGGCGCGAAGGAGGCACGAAGGATTTCGACGTAGTCGCGCAGGGGCGTGGTCATGGGCGGGATCCCGGCGACTGCCTCGAAGTCGAGGGTTACCGGGTCGGTGAAGACCAGCCGGGGCAGCTCGGCGTACTCCTTCAGATCCGCGATGTCGGCATACCGGCCGAGCAGTTCGACGAGATCGGCACGATCGGCCAGCGGGTTCATGGGAAACTTCCTCTCCAGAGTTTCAGGACAACCTGTCGCAAAAGTTTACGACAGATTGTCGCAAACAGCAACGCGTGAGTTGGCCTGGGAACCGCAGAGTCGAAGGTCCCCCCTGGGTGATGAAGCCCGCCTCCCGCCGGACTGCCGTGGCGCCGGTCGGTCACTCTCGTAGTACTCGCCGAACCGGTCACCCGCCGGGAACGGCACCGGTTCGAGTCCCCGGCTCGCCAACACGGGAGACTTCGTCACCGACCTGGGCAGGACGACGATCGCCGTACGCTGCACCACCCGGCCGCCGCGGAGGCGTACCCCTCACAGTTCGTCGTCGGCGATCTCCAGCGCGGCGACCGGCTCCTCGACCATGTCGCCCGGCCGCGCACCTCCCAGCCGTGACAACACGGGCAGTGCACGACGTCGCGGCCCCATCGTTCGTGCACGCCCGGGATGTCGGGAAGCTCGTCCCGTACCCCGGTGGTGACGAGCAGTCGGCCGCCCTGTACGAGCTCACCTCCGGTGAGCGTGACGGTGAAGCCGGTGTCGGTTCGAATGGCGGAGACCGCCTCGCCTTGCTTGGCCACTCCGCCGTACCCGGTGACTTCGCGCCGGCCAGTCTCGAGCAGTTCCACGGGAGTGATGCCGTCCTGACCCAGTACCAAGTGGACGCCGGAGGCCGCCGTGTCCGGGGCTGTCCTGCGTCGATGACAACGACGAAGATCACAACATGAATGTCGTTGTCGGGCACGGTGGTTACCGTGGTCGAGCAGGTGGTCGCGTTGCGAGGGTCTTGCGGATCTGCAAACTCCAGTCACCAACACACGCCCCCCGCCCGCCTTGCACCCGCGGGCGAGCCCACCGGCCGAGGTCGACGATGACCCGTCCGATGTAGCCGCAGTACAGCGCATCGGCGAGCACCTCGTCGAGCGGCTCCGCACCCACCACCTCACCACCACATGATGCCGGGCCTCTCCCGGTCGTGCGGGACTACGCAGGGTTCTCCGCGACGGCGAGGTAGTCCGTGTAGATCTGCGGTGAGCCAGAGAACGACGCCAGCTGCTTCCACTCCTCGTACATCTGCTTGGTGTCGCGGTGGGCGGCCGCGAACTCCGCAGCCTCGCCGGTGGCGATGTCGGGCTCGGGATAGAAGACGTCCAGCGCCTCCAGGCTCGCGATCTCCATCATCATCACGTACTGGTCGAGGCGGTTGCCCCGCTCGCCCTTGAGCACGTGGAACCGCCAATCCGGGTAATCGTCGATCCGGTGGTGGTTCTCGGCGATGAACCGATCGAACACCTCCTCGGTCACACCGGCGCGCAACGCCAGGTTGTGGATCCCGACGACCCGGGCGACGGGCTCCTCCCCCGGACGGTCGCGGTAGCGGGGGCCGGGCGTGACCGTGCTCCGCGGATTGTCGGCCAGCAACCGGTAGTCGGTGAACAACGTCGGCAGCTCAGCGAACGTTCCCAGCCGCCGCCACCGCGCCAGCACCGCCTCCGCCTCGGGGTGCCGCGCCCAGAACAGCCGAGCCGGCTCGGTCTGCTCACCCCGGGCCGTGACGTAGCGGTCGCGCTCCTCGGCGCTCTCGATCTCGTACAACATCAGGTACTGCCCGGTCCGCTCTCCACGCAACCCGCGCAGCAGAGTCCACCGCCACCCCGGGTACAAGGGCAGGTGAACGCCTTCACCACGCACGAAGGTCTCGAACTCCTCCGGCGTGACACCAGCCTCCGTGTCGATGGCGATGTACTGGAAAGTGAAAACCGACGAGCGTCCCATCGCGTCCAATCCTCGGGCCAGGAAAGGGAACGCGCGTCCGACAAGCACGACTCCCCTGCACCACATCCTGCCAGCTCCAGAGCAACGGGGCCCGCGAGATCCCCACTGGACGCGATCCGACGGATCCCGCCGTCTGTGAAGATCAACCAGCGTCAGCGCTACCAGGAACAAGGTGGTGCGGTTCACCGTCACACGCCGCTGCGTTCAGACCGACGAAGCGTGCCCTTGGCGGCGCGGCTCCAGAGTTCGCGCTGGTGAGGTTGAGGTCGTTGCCCGGCGTTCCTGGGTTCGCTCGCGACGGGTCTCGTCATGACACGCTCCAGCATGAACTTCGACGACTCGACTGCCCGCTCCTCCCACGCGAACACGCACACCGTCGCCACCCCGTCGAACTCAATGTCGCGCTGAGTGCCGAAGAACGCGTCCCAGTCCACCTCGCCCTGGCCGACCCGCCACGGCCACACCAGCACCCAACCCACGAACCAGCCGCGGCCGAAGACCCTCTACATCCGCGAAAACGACCTCGTCGACCAGATCAACATCCGACTCGGCGACCAAGAAAACGACGGCCACACCACGCCGGAGCTTGACCGAACACGACAGACGCGTGGCAGGCGCCCGACCCGTCGCTGGTGTGGGTCGCGCGATTCCGGGCGGCGCCACCACCTGAAGACGAAGAAGCCGAATCGGGCGCCGGCTTCGACGTCGTGCTGACCGGTACCGCTTCCAGGACGGGCAAACCACGACGCGGGCCAGCTTCTCGGTCTTCGAAGTCGAATCGAACGACGAACTGCACGACCTGCTCTCCGCGCTCCCACTGATGTCCTCCTTGGACATCAGTGTCACGGCACTGGCCCGTCATCCTTTCGAAGAAGACCGCGAGAAGACCGGCCGTCCCTCGAACCAGGTCTGAACGATCTCCGTCCCAGCGAGCTCGACAGGCTCGACAGCGAACGGGTCCCGATCGAGCACCACGAAGTCGGCCGACCTGCCTGCGGCCAAGGAGCCGATCTCGTCCGCGAGACCGACGGCAGCGGCGCCGCTCGCCGTGTACGCGTCCAGGGCTTCGCACACCGTGATGGCCTGCTCGGGCCACAGCGTTCCGGGATGCGTGCCGTACGGGTTTGCCCGCGTGACAAGACCGGCGATCGCGGGCCACGGGTTCGGATCGGGGGCCACCGGCCAGTCCGAGCCGCACGCTAGGCGTGCCCCCGCGTCGAGGAGCGAGCGGTTGGGATGAACCCGGGTGGACCAGGAGGCGGGCAGGATCGAGCGCATGACGTCGACGATGTCGCACGGGAACCACAACGGCGGGGAGATCTCCGCGACCACGTCGAGCGGGGCGAACCGGGGAATGTCCTCCTCGGCGACGTACTGGCCGTGGGCGACGTGGACGATCGCCGACACGCCGGAAGCCCGTACCGCTTCGACGGCGTCGAGCACCTGGCGAACCGCCGCCGAGCCGGTGCAGTGCACCTTCACGCCGAGCCCTTCGCTGTCCGCACGGCGGAGCCAGTTCTCCAGTGTCTCCTGGTCCATCACCGTCGCCCCGCGGAAGCACTGGCCGTGGTCCGCACTCGGGGCGTACGGGTCGAGGAACGCCGCGGTGTAGGTCGGCGGGATACCGTCGAGGAACACCTTGGCGAAATCGGGCCGGTGGTGCCGGGTGCGAGTCTGCTCGCGCACGGCGAACAGCTCGGCTCCGAGCTTCTCCGCACCGATGACGAAGTCGTTGACCAGCATGGCCGAGACGGCCCACCCGTTCAAGCGGTGGTCTTCGTCCAGCCTGGCCAGTCCGCGCAGCACGCCCTCGGTGGCCCCGGCGTCGAGGAACGCGGTGATGCCCCGCGAGTTCATGAGCTCGACGCCGCGTGCCGAGCACGCCGCCCAGAACTCCGGGTCGGCATCCGTCGCCTGCGCGAAGGCCTTCTGGACGAGCGCTCCCGCGGCCTCGATCAGCACGCCCGTCGGGGCGTCGATTCCGCTCGCCGCCATCGCCGCGGTGTTCGCCCACTTGTTGTGGTGGGAGTCGTCGGTCAGCAGCACCTTCTTGCCGGCCGACACGGCGTCGAGAGCCTTGAGGGCTGCGGGGTCCGCGAGTGCGTCGAGCAGCCCGACGCCCCAGGTGCCACCGGTGACCCACTCCTGATCCGGGTGCGCGGCCACCCAGGCACGAACGGCTTCGACGATCTCCGCGACCGTGGCCGTGCTGGGAAACCGAACTTCGAAGAGTTCGGCCCGGCCCGCGAGCGCGTGGTGGTTGTGGGCGTCGACGAGCCCGGGGACGACCGGTGCCCCGTCGAGGTCGACGACCTGCGTCCCGGAGCCGATCAGCTTGCCGATGGTCTCGTCGTCGCCGACCGCGACCAGCCGTCCACCGGAGGCGGCGAAAGCTTCGGCCGGTGCGGCACCAGGAACCATCGTGTGCACGATCGCGTTCCGCACGACGAGTTCGGCAAGGACAGTCACGACAGGCCTCCGCTCAGTTCGACCTTGGCCCGCATCCTCGCGGGTGCCGTCTCCGGGAGCATGAGCAGGCAGACGAGCGAGACCGCGAGCACCGCGGCGAGGTAGTAGCCGACGTTCGACGCGTTGCCCGTACCGGCGACGATCCGGTTGGCGATCACGGGAGCGGTGCCGCCGCCGAGGACCGCGCCCGTCTGGAACGCGATGCCCATGCCCGTCTGTCGCTGCTCACGGGGGAACAACTCGGTGAGATAGGTGTACATGGGGCCGAACAGCAGGCCCGTCGCGAAGAACCCGAGGATGATCGCGGCGTCCGTCGAAGCCACCGTGCCGTGCTCGGCGAGGGGGAAGATGACCAGCGCGGCGGCGATCGAGACGATCGTGCCCGCGATCATCACCGGACGCCGGCCGACCCGGTCGGACAAGTGCGCGCTCAGCACGTTCGCCACGCCGTGCAGCAGCAACCCGGCGATGCTCCCGATGATGATCGGCTGGCGGGGCAGCGCGAGACCGTCCGGTGCCGGGGCGGTGGCGTACGAAAGCATGTAGATCGACAGGGTGAACGCGATGGCGTTGATCCCGATGCTGAGCCCGGCCGCGAGGAGCAACCGCCGCCAGTGGTCACGGAAGACCTGCACCACGGGTACTTGCCGCCGGACGACGGACTTCTCCTCCCGCATCATCTCCTGGAACACCGGGCTTTCCGCCACTCCCTTCCGCATCCACAGGCCGAGCAGCAGCACTACTCCGCCGAACAGGAACGGCACGCGCCAAGCCCAATCCCGGACGCTGTCCGGAGGCGCCAGCAGCACCAATGCGAAAGCCACGTTGGCCAGGATCGTGCCGGCCGGAGCCCCGAGTGCGGTGAAAACACCGTATCGTGCGCGTTTCTCCGGGGGTGCGTGCTCGATCGCCAGCACGGCGGCTCCCCCGCTCTCACCGCCACCGGTGAGTCCGTGGACCAGGCGCAGCACCACGAGCGCTATCGGCGCCGCGACGCCGATCTGGGCGTACGTGGGCAGCAGCCCCATCACGACCGTGGCCGCCCCCATGCCCATGAAGGTGAGGAGCAACGCGCGCCGCCGCCCGTAACGGTCACCGATCCACCCGAACAGCAGCGCACCGATCGGGCCCATGAGGAAGCCGATTCCGAAGGTGGCCAACCCCATGAAGGCCGCGAACCAGGCGTCGTCCGCCCGGAAGAAGGTGTCCGTGAACACCAGCGCGGTCGCTGTGCCGTAAATCGCGAAGTCGTAGAACTCGAGCGAAGTGCCTACGCCGCTGGCGAAGGCGATCCGCGCCAAACTGGATTTGCGCTCTGGAGCGACATTGCTCATAGTCAGGCAATGTAGGTAGCCGTCCGGACCGTCTCCAGTGGAGACTTCCCCGACGTGCCTGAAGGAATCCCGTACGGCCGGCCGTCAGCCGCGGTGGGCTTTCCCGGCCGCGGCGTAGGTTTCGAGCAGCTTGCGCAGCACCTTCACGGCGTGCTCGGTCCGCGTGGTGTCGGCGAAAGCGGTCTGCTGGAAGACCAGGCCGTCCAGGGCGGCGCAGACCAGATCGGTCAGGTCCGGGTCGTCGAGGCCGTGGCGGGCGAGCTCCTGGTGGGTGGCGACGCGGTAGGACTCGTTGACGCGGCGGACGGTGTCGCGCAGTTCGGGTCGCCGGCGAGCCTCGAGCATCAGCTCGTACTGGAACGCCTGCGCGTCGGGGTCGGCCACGACCAAGGAAACGAGCCCGCGGGCGAAGCCGTCGAAGCCGGGCAGGTCCGACGTCAGCTCCGTACCCTCGATGCTGCGCTCGACGCAGTACACCAGCGCCTCTTCGATGAGCGTCGCGCGGTCGCCGAAGTGATACCGGACGGAGCCGTGCGTGACCCCCGCCTCGGCCGCCACCGCGCGGTAGGTCAGTCCCCGCAGTCCCTGGGTCGCGACGATCCGGATCGTCGCCTCCAAGAGGGCCTGCCGGCCGCTCCCGTACGCCACTCCGCTCATCGTGCCCTTCCCGACGCTCGTCCAGGACAAGCGTAACGGCGGGCCACCGGCAGGTGCCGGTCAGTACAGTTCGATCTTCAGCCGTTCACCGACCGCGCGGGAGACGCACAGCGCCATCCGGTCGCCGGCCGCCTTCTCCGCCGCGGAGAGGCACTGGTCGCGGTGGTCGGGGACGCCGTCCAGGACCCCGGAGACGCAGGAGCCGCAGATCCCCTCTTCGCAGGACTTGAACACGTCGATGCCGTTCTCGGTCAGCACCGCGAGGATGGACTTGCCGGCGGGGACGTCGAAGACCTCACCGGTGTCGAGCTCGACGGTCAGGGGCCGATCCTGGCCGGTGTCGGCTTCGGTGGCCACGAAGTGCTCGATGTGGACCTGCCCCTCCCCCACGACGGGGGCGAACACGGCCGAGACCCGCGCCATGAACCCGTCCGGCCCGCACGTGTAGACGTGACTCGCCGAGGTGAGCCGGGACGCGGCCGCTTCGAGCAGCGCGGGCTGCTCGGCCCGGGGCACCCCGAAGTGCGGCCGCACCCGGTCCCGGAACGCGGCGCGGTGCTCCAGCACGTCGGCGAACGCCGCTTCGTCACGCTTCCGGGCGAAGTAGTGCAGTTCGAACTCCTGGTCACGCCGATGCAGCTCGTGCGCCATGCTCAAGAGCGGCGTGATCCCGATGCCGCCGGCGACGAGGACGTGGCGATCCGCCTCTTCGGCCAGGCGCAGCAGGTTCCGCGGTGCGCCGATCTCCAGCGTGTCGCCCGGCTCGACGGTGTGCAGGGCCGCCGAGCCCCCTCGCGAGGCCGGCTCGAGCTTGACCGCGATGAGCAACGCCGACATGTCCTCGGGCGGGCTGCACACCGAGTACTGCCGGAGCACGCCCGTCGGCCCCTTGACGTCGATGTGCGCCCCGGCCTCGTACCGGTCGAACGGCTGGCCGTCGTCGCGGACCAGGCGCAGGCCACGGACGCCGGCGGCCTCCTCGGTGACCTCCGCGACGCGGACCTTGATGACCGTCATCGCAGGTACAACCCGCCGTTGGCGTCCCAGCAGGCGCCGGTGACCGACGCGGCTTCCGGGGACACGAGCAGGGCGACCATCCGGGCGATGAACGCCGGGTCGCCGAGCCGGCCCACCGGGACGTTCTTCACGTAGTCCTCGAGGTTCTCCTCGCCGATGAGCGAACGCACCACCGGGCTGTCCTGCGGGCCGGGCGAGACGGCGTTGACCGTCACTCCCCGCGACGCCAGTTCCCGGGCGAACACCTTGGTCGCGGTCAGGATCGCCCCTTTGGACGACGCGTAGTGCCCGCCGGTCGCGGTCCCGCCGTTCTGCCCGGCCAGGGACGCCATGTTGACGATGCGCCCGTAGCCGCGCTCGGCCAGGTGGGCACCGAAGACCTGGCAGGCGGTGAACGTCCCGCCGAAGTTGGTCTTCATGACGGCTTCGAGCTCGTCGGGCGTGATGTCGAAAACCGGCCTGGCCTGGGTGCGAGCGGCGTTGTTGACGAGGATGTGCACAGCGCCGAAATCGGCCAGCACCGCGGCCAGCAGGCGCTCCAGGGCGGCGCGGTCGCCCACGTCGGCCGCATACCCACTCCCCCGGTGGCCGAGTTCCTTCGCCAGGGCGTCGGCCGCGGAGCCGTCGAGGTCCGCGATGGCGACTCGGTAGCCGTCGGCGTGCAGGCGGCGCACGATCGCCTCACCGAGCCCGTTCGCCCCGCCCGTGACCACCGCGACCTGCCCGGCGCTCACAGCAGGAACCCCGCGGCCGGGACGACGTCGTCGCAGTCGACGAGCCGGATCACCTTCTGCACGATCCGGTCCCCCTCGCCCGACAACCGGATCCGGTGAACGAGGTCTCCCGCCCAGATGTCGTGGTGGCCGCGCTTGTAGGCGACGAGGACCTGCGCCGAGCGGACGACGACGTCGGTGTCCGAAACGGACTCGGCGACGAACCGGGACACGGTCCGGACGGTCCGGGCCGCGTCGACGGCCGCGATGGCGTAGCCCTCGGTCATGCGCGTGACGCGCATCCGCCGCATCCGGGCGTCGTCGTAGACCATGTTCAGGGTGCCCGCGAAGTCCTGGGTGTCCGGGTCGACCGGGATGATGTAGAACCCGTCTTCGGTGTAGAGCCCGTTCCAGGCCTCGTACTCCTTGCGGTCGAGCAGCTCGGCTTCGCGCCAGATCAGCTCGATCGCCCGCTGCACCCGGGGGTCGGCGGAAACCGGGGTCACGGCGGTTGCCTCAGTCATCGTGCATCATCCGCTTCCACTGCTGGTAGGCCGCGCGCATGCCGGTCTCGTCGGTGACGTGCGAGGTCGGCCAGCCTTCCGGACTCGTCTTCTCCCGCGCCAGGCCGCGGTTGACCAGGATCGGCATCTCGGGAACGGCCCGGGCACCGCGCTGGACGCGGTCCCAGCCCTCGGCGTCGTCGGGGGTGCCGAAGCCGAACGGGCCCTGGAAGTGTTCGTGGATGCGCAGCCGCTCCCGGTTCACCGGGTCGACGATCCCGGCGGGCCCGTCCGGGCCGAGTGCCACGTGTTCGATCTCCGTCTCGTCGACCGAGATCGGGCGCAGCACCCGGAGGAACGAGATCGACATCGACACGTTCGGGAACAGGTTGAGGTTGGAGCCGGTCCCGTGCATGGCCCGGACCAGCTTGCGAACGCCCAGGTCGTCCAGGCCCTGCCGCTTCAGCTCCGCGACGAGCCCGTCGAACCGCGGCTGCAGCGGCTCGGTGCCGTCGTCGGCGTCCAGGTCGGCGTGGTCGGGCACCATGATGCTCACGCTGTGGCCGTTGCCCAGGTGGTGGGTGATGGCCGCGGGGTCGGTCATGAACGACATCATGTCCGCGGTTTCGGCGTCGACGGACGCCATCCAGGAGCGGTGCACGATCGGGAAGTGGTAGCCGTCGGTGGTGTTCTCCAGCTGGATCTTCCAGTTGCCGCGGAACCTGAACCGGTGCCGGCCGAGCACCTTGACCGGGTAACCGCCGCCCTGCTTGAAGAACCGCTCGATCCACAGCTTGGCGTCGCCGAGGAAGTCTTCCAGGGGCTCGATGTCCTCGGCGAACGTCGCGAAGATCATCCCGTGGAAGCTTTCGGTACGCAGCTTCCGCAGCGAGAGGTCCTTTTTGTCCAGCACCCCTTCGTAGCCGTCGGGGTAGGGGACGCCGCGCAGCGTGCCGTCGAGGCCGTAGGACCAGGCGTGGTACGGGCAGGTGAACCCGTTGGCCTGCCCGTACGGCTTCTCGCAGAGGCTCGCGCCGCGGTGCCGGCAGCGGTTGACCAGCGTGTGGACGGTGCCCTTGCGGTCCCGGGTCACCACCACCGGCTGCCGGCCGACGAACGTCGACTTGAACGTCCCGGGCCGGGGCAGCTCACTGTCGTGAGCGACCCACACCCAAGTCCGCTCGAAGATCCTCGTCAGCTCCTGCTCGAAGATCTCCGGATCGGTGTACAGGCGGCCGGCGACGCGGTCTTCGCGGACGAGGTCCGCGGGCGCGCTCGCCACGATGTTGTCGGTCATGATCCTCCGTCCGGGGTCAGTCGGGCAGCTCGACGTCTTCGCGCACGGTGAGCGCGCGGCCCATGCGGGCTTCGACCTTGGCGAACCGCCACAGCTTGGCTTCACCGTCACCCACCGGGGTGGTGCGGAAGAGGTTGCAGGCGGCCTTGACGGTCTCCTGGCTGTCGACGTCGGCCAGGAGGTAGCAGGTCCACGGCCAGCCGCCCGACGGGCCGACCACGTGGGCGTCGTCGTCGAAGTCGGCGATGAAGTCCACGCCCGGCAACGCCTTGAGGCTGTCCATCATGGATACGGTCGCCTGCCACACGTGCCCGGTGGTGATGCCGTCGGCGGGCAGATCGAAGAAGTTCTGGTTGATGCCGATGCAGAAGAGCACGCGCATCCGGTCTCCTTGTGGTCGGGTGGGGGTCAGCGGAAGCCGGGCGTGGTGGGCGGCAGTCCCATCAGGACAGCACCGGCCGCGTCGAAGACCGACGGGCCCAGGAACGCGTGCTGCTTGGGCACGAGCGCGTCGCCGGCCAGGTCCTGCAGCGGGTGTCCGACGTGGATCGGTGCGGTTCCCGAGATTTCGACCAGCCTGCCGACGACGTCGGAGCACACCTTGGCGAGGTGGGCCGCGGCGAGCCGCAGTTCGGCGTTGTGCGCGTCGGTGGCGGGACGTCCGGCCAGGACCTCCTGCCACACCTCGTCGCTCAGGTCGTAGAACCACGCTCGCGCCGACCGGAACTCCGCTTCGGCCCGGGCGACCTCGATGCGGTAGTACGGGCGCTCGGCGAGTTTCGGCGCGCCGGTCACCCCGGCGTACCCGCCGCCGACCTCCTTCGCGTAGTCGAGCGCCGCGCGCGCGACACCGGCACTGACCACCGAGAGCACCTGCGAGGCGTAGGCGAGCGCCGGGTAGTGGTAGAGGGGTTCGTCCACTGTGGGCTCGCCGCCCCGGATGAACGTCCATTCGCGAGGGACCTCGACGCCGCGCACCACGACGTCGAACGAACCGGTGCCGCGCATGCCGACGACGTCCCAGTCCTGGATGATCTCGCACTGGTCCGGGCGCAGCAGCGCCGTGCGCGGCTTGCCGGCCGTGTCGGCGTCGCCGGCGAGCCCGACGCCGAGCACGTCGGCGCCCATGCACCCGCTCGCGAACTTCCAGTGCCCGTCGACCAGGTAACCGCGTTCGGTGGGCGCGGCGGCCTGCATGGGGAACAGCCCGCCGGCGAAGGCGACGTCCGGCCCGTCGCGGTACAGCTCGGCCTGCGTTTCCAGGGGCAGCGCGGCCAGGTAGATCAGCGAAGAGCCGAAGCTCGCGACCCAGCCGGTCGAACCGTCGACCGCGGAGATCCGCTCGATGCGGTCCAGGAACTCGGCGGGTGGCAGCGGCTCGCCGCCGAACTTCGCCGGGGTCGCGGCGCGGTAGAGGCCGAGTTGCTTGAGCCGGGCGATGAAGTCCTTCGGCACGTACCGCTGCTCGCGGAACTCGAGCCTCCGCTCGGCGAGTTCGGCGAGCACGCCCGCGAGCTCGTTTTCGTGCGCCATCGCGCCTCCTCCTCGTCGCAGCTTGCTCTTCGAAAGTAGGGAGCCGGGCGGGCGGGCGAAATTGGTAGTGCCCACGCCCGGCGTAGGGGATTCCTTCAGCGCGCGGCGGCGCCGACAGGCTTACGCTGGCCCGATGCAGGTGGATCCCCGTGCCCCCGAGCTGGTCACCGGCGACTTCGTCGCGATGATGCACGCCAGCCGCATGTGCGTTCTTGTGCACGACGCGGACACCAAGCGGATCCTGTGGGCCAACCCGGCCGCGAGCGAGCTGCTGGGCTGGAGCGTCAGCGAGCTGCGGCCGCTCAAGGCCAACGACATGAGCAGCTCGGCGCAGCAGTACGACCGCGTCATCGGCCGGGCGTTGCTGCAGGAAGCCGTCGAGAAGGGCACCTGCCGGTACGAGTGGCACTACCGCAGCCGGTCGGGCCGGGTGATCCCCACGGACGTCCACGCGGTCCGCGTCGAGCTGGCCCAGGGTCCGGCGGTGATGGTGCAGTTCCGCGACATCGAACGCGAACAGGAAATCGAGCAGCGGTTGCGGCTGACGACTTCCTACGTCGACGCGCTCGCGCACCACACCTCCACGGTCGCGCTGATGCTCGACCGGACCGGTCACGTGCGGTTCGCCACCGACACCGCACTCGCCCTCCTGGGCGCGGATCCGGCCGGCGAACTCGGCCCGCTGGAGCGCCACGGGACGCTGCGGCTCGGTGGCCGTCCGTCCACTTGGGACGCGGTCCGCGACCGCGCCGTCCCGGTCACGGCGGTGCAGCTGGCAGTCCGGGGTGAGGTCGATCCGGTGTGGCTGGAGGGCAGCCTGGAACGGCTGAGAGACGTCGACGACGCGTGGCTGATGCTCCTGCACGACGTGTCCGGGCGCGTGCACGAGGAGGTTCGGCGGGAGCGTGAGCTGCAGCGGGAGAACTACCTCGCGCGCTACACGGCGATGGGTGACATGGCGATGGCGATCGCGCACGAGCTCGGCCAGCCTCTCGCCGCGGCCGGAAACTTCCTCGGCGGGGCCACCCGGCACGCCGAAGCCTTGACCGCCGCGGGCGAGCTGTCCCAGGCCGCGGCCGAGCCGCTCACCTTCGGGATCGGGAGCGCCGTGCGGCAGATCGACCGCGCCAGCACGATCGTGAGTGCGGTACGTGCCTTCGTCGGGCACCTGGAGCACGTCCGGCAGGTCGCGGACCTGGGCGAGATCCTCGCCGAGTGCCTGTACTTCGTCCGCTTGCGTGCCGACGCGGCCGGGGTGGAGATCGTCGTGCGGGAGCATCCCGAGCCTGTGCCGGTGCGGTGCGAGCGCGTGCTCACCGGGCAGGTGCTGCTGAACCTCTGCTTCAACGCGATCGACGAGCTGGCCGCGTGCCCGCCGGAGGACCGGCGGATGGTGCTGACGACCACGATCGACGGCGACGAGGGCGTGCTCACCGTGGACGACCAGGGGCGCGGCCTGCCGCACGACCCGTTCGCCCAGTCGTTCACGGCCAAGGAGCGCGGCAGCGGGATCGGGCTGGCCCTGTCCTACCGGATCATCACCCGCCAGCACGGCCGGATCTGGGCGCAGCGGCGGCCGGAAGGCGGCTCGCGGTTCGGCTTCGCGCTGCCGCTCGCTAGGGGAAACCCTTAGCCGGAGCGGGAGAACTCTCAATACCGGCCGGGTTCGGCTCGCGGTTACGGTCGAACCCTGTCCAGCAACGGGAGGAAGCGTGACCGAACTGACCCGGACGCAGCGGGACTTCCGCGCCGCGATGGCCAACCTGTCCGCCGCGGTCAACGTGATCACCACCGACGGCCCGTACGGCAAGGCCGGGATGACCGTCAGCGCCGCGTGCTCGGTGACCGACTCGCCACCGACGATGCTTGTCTGCGTCAACCGGTCGAGCCGCTCGCACGCCGTGCTCGTCGGGAACGGCCGGATCGCGGTCAACGTCCTCGGCGCGGGTCACGAGGAGCTGGCCCGGCACTTCGCCGGCGCGACCCGGGTGCCCACCGAGGAGCGGTTCGCCGACGGCCCGTGGGACACCGACACCCACGGCGTCCCGCTGCTGGCCGGCGCCCCCGCGTCGGTGGTCGGCCGGATCGTCGCCGATCAGGAGCTCGGGTCCCACTCGGTGCTGTTCGTCGAGGTCGAGGCGGTGGCCAGCAGCTCCGAGCACGGCGCGCTCGTGTACTTCCAGCGCCGGTTCCACAGCCTGAGCACGCCGGCCGCCTGAGCGGGGAGGGAACGCCGTGCACCGCATGACGCTGACCTGCTACAACGACACCCACGGCTACGGCTGGCGGCACGTGGACCTGTTCGTCCACGACGATGGAGGCCGGGAGCTGAACTGGGTCCACTGGCAGGTGCCCGGCGACGGTCCGGACGCCGCGGACGCGGTCACCGCCCGGGTCGAGCCGCTGCTCAAACGGACGTCGGAGTGGCGGCACGGCGTGAGCGAGAGCGGAATGGACTACTGGGTCGCCGACGCCGCCTGGGAGGAAGTGTGACCGGCCTGCGTGCGCCGTGGTCCCTGCGGGAACCGACCCCGTTGGCCCGGTCGCGGGAGCGGATCGCCGAGACCGAACCGCGGCTGCAGGCCTGGGTCGAGCTGAACTTTCCTGCGGACGGCCGGGTTCCCTTGGGCGTCAAGGACATCATCGACGTCGTCGGGTTCCCGACCCGCTGCGGTTCGCCGTTGCGCACGGACGCGCGGGCCGCCGAGTCCGACGCCGCGATCGTGACGGCTTGGCGCGCGGCCGGGGCCGTCCCGGTCGGCAAGACCGTCACCACCGAGTTCGCCTACTTCTCCCCCGGTCCCACGGACAACCCCAGCGCACTCGGCCACACGCCCGGCGGCTCGTCGAGCGGCTCGGCCGCCGCGGTTGCCGCGGGCCAGGTGCCCTTGGCGCTCGGCTCCCAGACCGCGGGCTCGGTCACGCGGCCCGCGTCATTCTGCGGGGTGGCGTCCCTGGTCATGAGCCACGGCCGGTTCCCCATGGACGGTGTCACCGGGCTCAGCCCGAGTCTCGACAGCCACGGGGCCTTCGCCGCCGGTGTCACCGACCTGGCGCTGGCCTTTTCCGCGCTCACCGGCGAGCCCGAGGCCGGGCTACCGGCCCGTCCACGGCTCTTGCTGTGGCGCCCGCCCGTCGAGCCGGAGATGCGCGCGGCCGTCGACTTCGCTTCCCGCAGGTTGGCCGCGGCCGGAGCGGTGCTCGACGAGTTCCCGGCTTCGGTGGCCGCGTTGACGGCCGCACACCCGGTGGTGATGGCGTATGAGGCGGCGCGGGAGCGCGCGGCGGAGCTGGCGCACATCTCGCGGCTGAGCGTTCCCCTCGCGACTCTGCTGCGGACCGGACTCGAAACGACCGAAGCCGAGTACGCGGCGGCGATGCGCGTCATCCGGGACGCACGGGCCCGGATCACCCTGCTGCTGGAGTCGTACGACGCGATCCTCGGTCCGGCGGCTCTTGGCCCGGCACCGGCCGGCCTCCACGCGACCGGCGACCCGGTGCTCAGCCGCCCGTGGCAGGCACTCGGCCTGCCCGCGGTCGCCGTGCCCGGGCTGTCGGCATCGGACGGACGGCCGCTCGGGATACAGCTGGTGGGCAGAAGTGGCGAGGAAACCGCATTGCTCGCCACTGGCTGCCGGGTGGAGAACGCGCTGAGGGCCTAGACCTCGACGCGGTGCGCCAAGATGTCGCGCACCAGGGAGCCCAGGCTTTCGGCCTCCGTCTTGGCCTTGATCCGCGCCCGGTGCACGTCGATCGTCTTCACGCTGGTGCCCAGCCGGTGGGCGACCGCCTGGCTGGGCATCCCGTCGATGACGAACCGCAGCACCTCGCGCTCCCGCTGCGTGAGCCCACCGAGCCGCCGCACGACCTCCTGCCGTGCGGCGTGCGAAGCGAACCGGCGACCGGCTTCGGCCTGCTGCTGTTGCACGACTTCGAGGATCTTCTGCGGCTCGTACGGCTTCTCGAGGAAGTTCACCGCACCGCGGGTGAGGGCTCGCACGGACATCGGGATGTCGCCGTGGGCGGAGCAGAAGACGACCGGCGCGGGGTACCCGCGGCCGGTCAGCTCCTCCTGCAGCCCGAACCCGCTCAGGCCCGGCATCCGCACGTCCACGATGACGACCGCGGGCTCGGCCGGGTCGAACTCGGTGAGGAAGGCGTGGGCGTCCGGGTAGGTCAGCGCCTGGATGCCCACGCTCCCCAGCAGGAACGCCAGCGACTGCCGCAGGTCCTCGTCGTCGTCGACGATGTGGACGACCACCTCGCCGGTCATGGCCTGAGCAGCACCGACGCCGCCGGGTAGTCGCTGGCGAAGTGGTCCGGCAGCGGGGCGACGAAGACGTTCTCCGTCCGGGTGCGGGTGATCTTCCAGCGGCCGTCGGGTTCCTTGCGGAAGGCGTTGTTCAGCCGGCTGGAGCGCAGCAGCGACTTGCCGTCGGAGAACAGCCACGGCTGCATGTGGATCCACTGCCCGGTCGCGGTGCCGCCGTCGACGTGGATCTGCTCGGACGTCAGGTAGTGGGCGTTGAGCAGCAGCGCCGGGTCCTGCTTCTCGCCCCAGAACCGCTGGAAGTGCTCCCGGATCGCCTGCTTTCCCTCCACCCGGCCGAACTGGTTGTCGTAGTACTCCCCGACGCCCTCCCAGACCGCGTCCTCGGTGTAGAGCTCGAGGATCAGCTCGATCCGCTTCGCGTCGTCGGGCACGCCGTACTCGGGGTTCGGCGTGTCGCACAGGAACATGTACCGCGCCTGGACCCGGCGGATCTCGGCTTCGGCCTCCAGCACCTCGACGCGCCGGGTCAGTTCTTCGAGTGTCATTGCGCTCCTCACAGCACGATCGTGACGGTCTTGGCCTCGGTGTCGGCGAGGATCCCTTCGTAGCCGAGCTCGCGGCCGATGCCGCTGGCCTTGAGGCCGCCCCACGGCAGCTGCGGCGCGAGCGGCGACCAGCCGTTCACGCCCACCGCACCGGCCTGCAGCGCCGCGGAAACGCGGTGCGCCCGGCCGACGTCGCGGGTCCACACGGTGGCCGCCAGGCCGTAGTCGTTGTCGTTGGCCAGCGCGATCGCCTCGGCGTCGTCGTCGAACGGGATCACCGTGGCGACCGGGCCGAAGATCTCCTCGCGCGCGATGGTGAGGTCGTTGGTGCCGGCGAAGACGGTCGGCCGCACGAAGAAGCCCGGTCCGTCCGGTTTTCCGCCGCCGGCGACGAGCTTGGCGCCCTCCCCCTGTCCTTTGTGGATGTAGCCGAGGACGCGTTCGCGCTGGTTCGCGTTGATGAGCGGCCCCATGGTGGTGGCCGGGTCGAACGGGTCGCCCAGCACCTGCGCGACGGCGGCCGCTTCGAGCCCGCCGAGCACGTCGTCCAGCACCGTGCGCTGGACGAAGATCCGGCTGCCCGCGGCGCAGACCTGGCCCTGGTTGGTGAAGATGCCGGTGGCCACGCCCTGGACCGCCGCGGCGAGGTCCGCGTCGGCGAAGACGATCTGCGGGGACTTCCCGCCCAGTTCCAGGGTCGTACGCTTGAAGCTGCCGGCGGAGTTGCGCAGGATCCGCCGGCCGGTCTCGGGGGAGCCGGTGAAGCTGACCTTGTGCACGCCGGGGTGGACGGACAGGGCTTCCCCGGTCACGCTCCCGATCCCCGGCAGCACCTGCACGACGCCCGGCGGGAACCCGGCTTCGGCGACCAGCTCCGCCAGGTGCAGGATCGCCAGCGAGGCGTCCTCGGCGGGCTTGACGATGACCGTGTTCCCGGCGGCCAAGGCCGGGGCCAGCTTCCAGCCGAGGATCATCAGCGGCGAGTTCCACGGGACGATCGCGGCGATCACGCCCACGGGCTCGCGGCGGGTGTAGGAGTGCGTCGCCCGGCCGAAGTAGCCGTCGGTGCTCAGCTGGTCGCCGTTGATCTTGTCGGCCCAACCCGCGTAGTACCGCAGCGACGCGATCAGGTTGGGCACGAACAGGCCCTGCGCGATCCCGGCCGGCGCGCCCATCTCGAGGGACTCCAGCCACGCCAGCCGGTCGGCGTCCCGCTCGACGAGGTCGGCGAGCCGGTGGAGCAGGGCGCCCTTTCGCGACGGCGGGGTCGCCGCCCAGTCGCCGCGCAGTGCGCGCGTGGCCGCCGCGACCGCCCGGTCGACGTCGGCCCGCCCGGCCGAAGCGACCTCGGCGAGGGGCTCCCCCGTGGCGGGGTTGAGCGTGGTGAAGGTCCCCGCTCCCCCGCTCACCCAGGCCCCGTCGAGGTACAGGTCGGTGGTGAAGGCGGTCATGACTGCTCCAGTTCTCGGGAACGGTGCCGCAGCGCGTACCAGACGCCCGCCGCGACCAGGGATTCGACGACGGTGAGCACGGCGAGCGAGCCGTGGCCGCCGTGGGCCGGCGCCATGAGCACGAGGTGAACGAGGACCATCGCCGCGGCGGTGACGCCCATCAGGAGCAACGCCCGGGCGCTGTCGTGCCGCCAGACGTGCACCGCACACGGCACGCACGCCGCTGCCATCACCGCGAACACCACGGCGAGCCCGGGGCCGGAATCGATCAGCCCGGCACCGGCGTGCGCGACGGCGCCCAGCAGCGCCAACGCGGCCAGCCAGGCCCGAAGAGAGCGGTCACCCATCGCACTCGCACCCGGTGTGCCGCTTGCTCAGGTCGGGCACGTCGAGGGTGGGGTTGCGGTCGAAGAAGCCGTCCGGCTTGAGCTTGAAGCCGGCGTGGTCGACCGGCATGATCGGCCAGTCTTCCGGCCGCACGTAGTGCGTCAGCCCGAGCGTGTGCCACAGCACGATGTCCTCGCCGTCGACCGGCCGGTTGCCCGCCACGTAGGCCGGCAGGCCGTCGCCGCCCGGGTTCTGGTTGACGGTGTAGCCCGACGGCCACAGCTCGTCGCGGTCGTACCGCGTCACCCACAGGTGCTTGCGGGCGAACGTGGCTCGGTGGGCGATTGACGAGGCTTCGTCCGCGAGGAGGGTCGGCTGCCCTTGCGGGTGCAGGACGTACGACGTGGGCCGGCCCAGCCGGTTGGTGCGGTCGGTGCTCGACACGGCCCAGACCCGGCCGAGGTGGTTCGCCGCGACCCGCTGGGCGTCGGCTTCGGTGTGCAACCGCGTGCGCTTGCGGCCGATCGCGTTGCCCCACGGGTTGCCTTCGCCCATCGGGACCGGCGCCACCTCGAGTTCGTCGACGTGGTTGCGCACGCCGTCCACGGTGAGGTCGAGCCGGACGGAGAACAGGTGCTGGTGCACCGGCGCGCCGAGCCCGGGCGCGAGCTCGGCGAAGTACGGGTCTTCGCCGTCGTAGCCGGACGGGAAGGGGATCCCGGTGGCCTTGACCTCCAGCTCGATCGTCCCGTCGAGGGTGAAGTACCAGTAGAAGCCGTAGTCGTAGTTGCCGATGGTGCCGAAGAACGACACGACCAGGCGACGCTGGCGACGGGTCTCCGAAGTGCCCGTGAAGTAGTCGTTGTGCTTCCACAGCACGCCGATGTCCTCTTCGTGGATGCAGACCGCGTTGCGGATGGTCTTCGGTTCGCAGTGGTCGTCGACCACCACCGCGTCGGCGTAGGTGATCTCGCCGAGGCAGTCGCAGCCCAGCTCCAGGGAGTTCGCCAGCCGGCCGAACTGGTACTCGCCGAGGTCGAAGTAGTTCTGCCAGCCGTGCGTCGGTCCGGGATCGCCGTAGTTGACCACCATCTCGGCCACCGACGCCCGGTAGACGATCGGCCGGTCGCCGTAGGAGATCTGGTGCAGGGTCAGGCCTTCGCGGCCGTTGAAGCCGAGCCGGATCCGCCAGTTCTGCCAGCTGAGCACGCCGTCTTCGAAGGTGAAGGACACGCCTTCGGGCTGGGTGATCTCGATCGGCTTCAGGTCGGTGCGCTCGGGGCCGCGGACGGCGTCGTCCAGGTAGTCGCCGGACTCCCGGGGCACGTGCTCGACGTGGGTCTCGACCACGCGCAGCACCTTCCGGTTGCCGACGTCGACGTGGGCGATGACGCCGCCCACCGGATGCGCCCACGGCAGCTCACCCGGTTTTTCCTGGTAGAAAGACAGAACGCGGTACACGCGGGCGCCGACCTCGTCGTCGTAGCCGAAGACGCCGGCCGACAGCGGCACCGCCCGGACCTTCCCGGCGTCGGTGATGCCGCGCTTGGCGAGCGCGTCCAGCCACCGCTGGTCGGTCCGGACGATCTCCTCGACCAGGTCGTAGTCCTCGTCCAGGCAAGGTCCGAAGCCGACCGCGGCCGGGTCGAGTTCGGTTCGCGAAACGACCTCTCCCGAGCCGAGCTCGACGACGGCGGTGCTCAGCGACAGCGGGTCGAGCTGGGTCAGCAGCACGGAGACCTCACGCGGCAATGCGCTCGTGCCGTCCCAGGCGAGGACGTCCTTTTTGTGCGGTTCCCTGAGCATGACGTAGGAGAACCGGGTGTGTTCGCCGGTGAGGCCGGCTTCGTCGAGGATCTTCCTCGTGGCCCGGATCTCGTCGGACGTCAGTGCGGACAGGGGGTGCTGCATGGTTTCTCCCTCAGAGGTGTTCACGCGATTTCGACGACTTCGACGGCGGTGACGGCCGGTTTCGCCCGCCGGGCGCCGGTCCACCCGAGCACGAAGACGACGGGCACGGAGGCGAGCAGGAGCCAGCCGGTGAGCGCGCTGCCGCCGGTGAGGACCCCGAAGTTGCCCACCACGAAGACCAGGACGCCGAGCATGAGCACCGTGGCCAGCGCCGGCGCGACGAGCCCGGTCCAGACGTTCGCCCCCGCCGGGTTCCGGCGGAAGTACGCCACCACCGCGATCGAGGTCAGGGTGTAGAGGACGACGAGGGCGCCGACGGCGAGCCCGCTGAACCAGCTGAACAGGGTGGCGATCGGGTTGACGCCCAATGCCGCGAAAGGCGCGACGGCCACGGCGGCGAGCAGCGACTGCGTCAGCGAGGCGGCCGCCGGGGCCTGGTGCCGGTTCGTCCGTTCGAGCCGGGCCGGGAAGATCCCGCCGCCGGCCATGGCGTGGAAGTACCGCGTCACCATGTTGTGGAACGCGAGGATGCCGGCGAACAGCGAGGTGCACAGCAGGGCGTCCGCGGCCGTCCCGGCCCAGGTGCCGAGCACGTCGTTGAGCGGGGTGAGGGCGAAGACCGCGGGATCGCTGCTCAGCGCGGTCAAGGCGGCGTCCTGGGCGTGCGCGGCGCCGTAGTAGGTGATGAGCATCCACGTCACGAGGGCGAGGAACGCCGCGATGAGCACGACGGCGACGTACGTGGCCCGGGGCACGGTCCGCCGGGCGTCCTTGACCTCGGCCGAGTAGATCGCGGTGGACTCGAACCCGAACATCGAGGCGATCCCGAACATGATCGCGATGCCGGGCGCCCCGGCCAGCACGGCGGCCGGGCTGAAGCTGGCCGGGACGTCGAGTGCCGACAGACCGCGCGTCGCCAGGACCGCGACGGCGAAGACGACCAGGAGGAGCACCTCGCACGCGACCAGCACGGCGAGCACCCGGGCGCCGAGCTCGATCTTGCGGGAGCCGAGGAACCAGACCAGCACGATGGCCAGGCCGACCCACAGCCACCACGGGGTGCTCACCCCGAGCTGCCGCGAGACCAGTCCGGAGAGGCTCACGCCGAAGAGCCCGTACATCGCGCACTGGACCGTGTTGTAGGACAGCAACGCGAGCAGCGAGCCGCCGGACCCGGCCCGCCGGCCGAGGCCGGCGCGGATGATCGCGAAGAACCCGCCGCGGGTGTCGACGTGCCGGGCGATGGTCGTGAAGCCGATGGCGAACACGACGATGATCAGCCCGACCACCAGGTAGGCACCGGGCACGCCGGCGCCGTCGCCGAGCGCGATGGCGAGGCCGGCCGCGCCGACGATGCCGGTCAACGGCGCTTGGGCCGAGAGGACGAAGAACAACAGGCTGGGAATGCCGAGGGCGTCCTTCTTCAAACTGGTCCGGGGTGTGTCCGGCATGGGGGTCTCCGGTGGTGGTCGGGAGTGGGGTCAAGGGCCGAGGAGGCGGCGTGCGGTGGTGAGCCCGGTTTCGATGGCTCCGTCGATGAACCCGGCCCAGCCGGTGGCGTGGTCGGAGCCGGCGAGGTGGACCCGGCCGTGGGGCCGCCGGAGCGCCTGCAACTGCCGGAGCTGTCCCGGGCGCAGCATCGGCCACGTCTCCCCGGAGAAGCGGTCGGCGACCCAGTCGTGGCCGACGGCGTCCACGACGTCGAGGTCCGGGCGCCAGACCGCGAGGGCCTTGGCCACGCCGTCGACGTCGTCGGGACGCAGCCGGGCGGCTTCGGGCCCGAACGCGACCAGGATCGAGTCGCCGTCGACGGCGTACTCCTTGTGCGCGTAGGTGAGCGGGAGGTCCTTGCCGCCGAAGGCGAGGAACGGTTCGACGTCGCCGCGCACCTTGATCCAGGTCTTCAGGCCCTGGGAAGCCTGGCTCGTGACCCCGGCGAAGGCGTCCGGTGCGAACCGGATGCTTCCGAGGACGTTGAGCGGGAGGGTCACCACGACGTCGGCGGCCTCGAAGGTTTCGCCCGGTTCGGTCGTGACGGTCACGCCTGCCGGGTGCTGGGTCACCGCGGTCACGACGGTGCCGAACCGGATCTCCGCCACGCTGTCGGCAGCCATTGCCTCGGCCAGGCTTCGGGTGCCGTGCTTGAGCTTGACCGTCGAGCAGGCCTCGAAGAGCAGCTGCCAGCTGCCCGACGCCGCGGCGCACCAGCGCAGCGCCTGGGTCAACCCCGCGGTTTCCGGCGGGGCGTTGAAGTTGAGGGCCCACATGCCTTCGAGCAGTTCCCGCTCGTCGTCGGCCAGGTCCAGGGTGGCGATGCGGTCGAGCACGGATTCGCCGTCGAGGGCGGCGAAGTCCGCACGCCGGAACGGCTCGTAAGGACGGTCGAACCACTTCCGGCTGTCGGCGAGCATGGTGGTCATGCCGGGGTCGAAGAGCGCGAGCAGCTCGTCCGGCGTGCCTTCGTGCGAGCGTCCTCCGGCGTGCCAGTACGCCCGCTCCGGGAGCGGGCTCCGCGTGACTTCGAGGCCGTAACGGGTGATTTCGGCCCAGACGTGCGGTTGGGTCCAGTGCACCCACGTGCCGCCCAGTTCCAGAGGGAGCCCGAACCGGGTCTCGGTCCACGTGCGTCCGCCGATCCGGTCACGCGCTTCCAGGACGAGCACGGACCTGCCGTGCCGGCTCAACTCTCTGGCGGCGGTCAGCCCGGCGAAGCCGGCACCGATGACGATCACGTCGTTGCGAGGGTTCATGGTTTGCCTTCGTGGTGGCGAAGCGGGATGCGCCTCGAGGAGGCGTCCGGCTGAGGCGCACTGCGCCGGCAAGGGTTTCGCGGCGCCTGCCTGGCGAGCGGTGTTCACGAGAGTGAAGGCTCCCGGCAAACTTGTCAAGTGGATAGTTTGCCGCGTAGCTTCCCGGTCACCACGAGCAGCCGGGAGCAACCCATGCGTTTCGTCCACGACACACTGCCGCAACGGATCCGGTTCGCCTCCGGCGAAGCGGCGGCCCAACTGGCCGCGGAAACCACCGAACGCGGGTATGCGCGGATCATGGTGATCGCGGCCGAGTCCGAAAAGGACCTCGCGCGGCGCGTCGCCGGAACCCTGCCGGTCGCGGGGTGGCACCACGAGGTCGCCCAGCACGTCCCGGCGCCGGTCGCCCGGCGGGCTCGCGAAACGGCGGCCGCCCGCGACGTCGACGCCCTCGTCTCCGTGGGCGGCGGCTCGACCACCGGGCTCGCGAAGGCCGTCGCCCTCACCACCGGCTTGCCGATCATCGCGGTTCCCACCACCTACGCCGGTTCCGAGGCGACCGACGTCTGGGGCTTGACCGACGCGAACCGCAAGACCACCGGGACGGACGCCCGCGTGCTGCCCCGGACGGTGGTCTACGACGCGTCACTGACACTCACCCTCCCGGTGGGCCTGTCCGTGGCTTCGGGGCTGAACGCGCTGGCGCACTGCGTCGACGCGCTGTGGGCACCACGGGCGAATCCGGTGAACGCGGCGCTGGCCGGGGAAGGAATCCGCGCGCTCGGCGCGGGACTCCGTCGCGTGGCCGGCGACCCCGCCGGGCTACCCGGCCGCGAACAGACCCTCTACGGGGCCTACCTGTCCGCGGTGGCCTTCGCGTCGGCGGGCTCCGGGCTGCACCACAAGATCTGCCACGTCCTGGGCGGCATGTTCGGCCTTCCCCACGCGGAGACGCACGCGGTGGTCCTCCCCCACGTCCTCGCGCTGAACGCGCCCGCGGCCCCCGACGCGGAACACCGCATCGCCGCCGCGTTGAACGCGCCGTCGGCGGTCGCCGGGCTCGCGAAGCTGCGCGCGGAACTCGCGGCCCCGGTCGCCCTGCGGGACTACGGCATGCCCGAAGCCGGCATCGGCCGCGCCGCCGAGGCGGTGCTTTCCGTTGCCCCGCCGGGAAATCCCGCCCCACTCGACGTCGGCACCCTCACGACGCTGCTGCGGGCCGCCTGGGCCGGGACTGAAGAAATCCCGTACGCGCAGGAGTGACAGTACCGATTCCCCTCGCACCGGCTCCCCTTCTACCGTCGCTACCGCCAGTGTGACGAGGTCAAGGAGGACCAGTGCTGACCACCAGCACCGCCCAGCACGCCCGCGAACAGGAGCTGCTCGACCGCGTGGTGCGCTCGTTCGGCACCTGCCCCGATCCCCGGTTGCGGGAACTGCTGACCGGGCTCGTCCGGCACCTGCACGCGTTCATCCGCGAGGTCCGGCTCACCGAACGGGAGTGGGCCGCGGCCATCGAGTTCCTCACCCGCTGCGGTCACGTCACCGACGACAAGCGCCAGGAGTTCATCCTGCTTTCCGACGTGCTCGGCGCGTCCATGCAGACGATCACCGTCGCCAACCCGGCCCGCGGTGACGCCACGGAAGCCACCGTGTTCGGACCGTTCTTCGTGGACGGCGCACCGCGGATCCCCCTCGGGGGCGACATCGCCGGCCCGGCCGCGGGCGAGCCGTGCTGGGTCGAAGGCACCGTCACCGGCACCGACGGAACCCCGCTCGCCGACGCCCGGATTGAAGTGTGGGAGGCCGACGCCGACGGGCGGTACGACGTGCAGTACGACGACGGGAGAACCGCCGGCCGCGCGCACCTGCACACCGACGAGGACGGCCGCTACCGCTTCTGGGCCGTCACCCCGACCCCCTACCCGATCCCGCACGACGGCCCGGTCGGCCGGCTGCTCGAAGCGGCGGGCCGGTCCCCGATGCGCGCGTCCCACCTGCACTTCATGGTCAGTCACCCCGGCCGCCGCACCCTGGTCACGCACATCTTCGTCCGCGGCGACGAACTCCTCGAGCACGACAGTGTCTTCGGCGTCCGGCCGTCCCTGATTCGCGACTTCGAGAAGCAAGAGCCCGGGACTCCTACGCCCGACGGGAGGCAGGTCGAGGGCACCTGGTCGCGCGTGCGGTTCGACATCGTGCTCGCTCCCGGGGAACCGGAAGACCGCCGCGGTGACGGCTGATCCGGCAGCCCGGAGATCCGGATCAGGGGCTCAGGACGAGGGCGGAAGCCTGCTCCATCGACTCGATGCAGGGCAGCGGCTCCGCCTGGAGTTTCGGACGCGCGCCGTGTCGAGGTCCTTGAGGTGGAGGGCAGCGATGCGGCCGCGGTGACGGCGCATCATGTCCGGCAGGCCCATCCCCGCCCGGAAAACGACCTCGTGGTGAACTACCACGACGCCGAGGTCGCGCGGCAGATCCTCGACGGAGCCGGCCCTGTCGACCGGATCATCGAGGTCGCACTGACCGACAACCTCGCCGTCGCCGCCCCCTGGGGCCACGATCGTGACCCACTCGGCGCAGCCGGTGGACCCGACACCGCCGGTATTCCGCCTTCTGGACCGCTCTCCTTGACGCCGAACGCACTGCGGTCCCGGTCAAGGTTCTCGTGCAAATCCTTCTGCTCCTCCAAGGACACGGTGATGGGTGGGAAAGCCACCACATCGCACAGACGGCCCTGAACGCTTTGCGCACCCTCAGCGGCAGTCGGCATGACGTGGGGTTCGCCGCCCTCCGCACCAGGCTGATCGAACTCGGTTACCACGAAGCGACACACGTAAGTCCGTACGAGGTTTGAGTGCATTCGGAAAGCTGCTTACCAGATCCCGAGCTGAGATCTGCATCACGAACCCGCCCTGGTTCCTCGCCGCGGCGAACAGCGTGTTCGGGGCTGTGGACCCCGCCCGGGTCCCAAGCCGGGGAGTGCTCGCCGAGGCGCCGGTTCTGCCACACTCCGACGGTCCAGGTCGCGATCAGGCTCGCCATCGCCTCGACCGTGAACGTCGCGTCGGCCTCGGGATCGGCGCCGCGGTCGTAGACGTCGACGCCGGTGTAGCCGGGTAGCGCCTCGAACAGCAGCGACCGGATCGCGCCGAACGTCCTCTCGACGGTCTGCTTGTCGGTCGGGCGCAGCACCAGCGCAGGCAAGCTGAAGGCGTTCGGAGCCGCAGGCCCGCAGACGGAGGAAGAGGCGCACAACCTGGAGATCGTGCTGCGCAACCAGTGACCGGCCGTCTTCGAACCGATTCGACGGCCTGCTCGGTGGCGGCGTAAATTTCACGTCCCGCGCGGTCTCGCCGTCGGGGAGTGGCTGCCGGATCCGCTCGGTCACACTCGGCGATATCGAGACGGCACAAAGGATCCATGGCGCTCCCCGGGCTGCGGCGACGTCCGGCGGATGATCACCTGCCGCCGTCGGGCGCAAGACGTCGTTGACCTGCCGCCGACCGGGTTCGTACCATCCTGGCGAACCCATCGAGCCAACCGGTTCGACACCGACTGCTCCCGTGGAGAGGGCACCGATGTCCAGCTCACCGCACCAGGTTCCGAGGTGCCAGGCGAACCGGCCGCTCGCCCTGCTCGTCGTCCTGGCCGGGGTGCTGGTGCCGGCGCGCCGCGGCCCCACGCGGCGGCGAGCACCTTCACCCTCGTCGAACGGCCCGAGGTCCTCTACAACGCCACCACCCGGACGTACGTGATGTACCTGCACATCGACAACACGAGCTACTCCGATCAGCGGGTCGGCGTTCCCGACCGTTGAAGAGCCCGCGCCCCAGCCGGATGTCGCGCGGTCGGCCACCTCGCACCCACCCCGCACCGACGATCCCGGTGCCGCTGGTGGTGCCCGCGTTGGGCGATGTCGAAGCACAGCCCGGACTGAACCGGCAGCGGAAGCTGCGGACCTGACGCCGCCACCACCGTTCCACGCACTCACGGGAGACGATGATGTCCGAACCGCAGGACCAAGGACGATCCATCCGCCGGCGCACGGTTCTCGGCGGGGGGCTCGCCGCTCTGGGGGCCGTGGCTCTGCCGGGCGGGATCGCGTCGGGCGCGGCACCCGAACTCGCGGCGGCGTGGGTGGACCCGCCCAACGGTTACCCCGAGTGGAACAACAACATCGGGATCTTCGAGGTCAACTCGGAGCCGCCGCACGCGACCTCCATGCCGTACGCCGACCTCCAGCAGGCGCTGGACGCCGACCGCACCACGTCGCCGTACCGGCTCGACCTCACCGGGACGTGGCGGTTCAAGCACGTCGCCAAGCCCGCCGACCGTGACCTGAACTTCCACCGCACCGACGTCGACGACACCGCCTGGCCGACCATCCCGGTACCCGCCAACTGGCAGCAGCACGGCTACGACTTCCCGATCTACGTCAACTACACCTACCCCTGGTGGGGCGCCAACGGGCAGAACGAGAACGCCCAGCCGCCGTTCGCGCCGACGCGGTTCAACCCGGTCGGCCAGTACCGCCGGCGGTTCGACCTCCCGGCCGCCTGGCAGGGGCGGCGGGTCCACCTGCACTTCGAGGGCGTCAAGTCCGGGTTCTACCTGTGGGTCAACGGAACGAAGGTCGGGTACCGCGAGGGCTCGTACACGCCGGCCGAGTTCGACGTCACCGACTACGTCCGGGCCGGCTCCAACCTGGTCGCGGTCGAGGTCTACCGGTTCCCGGACGGGGACTGGCTGGAGGACCAGGACATGATCCGGCTGTCCGGGATCTTCCGGCCGGTCTTCCTGTACTCGGTGCCCGCGGTGCACCTGCGCGACTTCACGCTCACCACCCCGTTGCGGGACAACTACACCAACGCCGACCTGGCGGTGAAGGTCGCGGTGCGCAACCGCGGCGCGCAGCAGTCGGGGACGTACTCGGTGGAGGTCCAGCTCTACGACACCAACCGGCAGGCCGTCTGGCCGTCGCCCCTGCGGGTACCGGTGAACGTGGGCGCGGTGCCGGTCGGACAGGACGCGACGGCGCAGGGTTCCCAGGCCGTCCAGGGCCCGAAGCTCTGGTCGGCCGAGCACCCGAACCTCTACACCGCCGTGCTGCAACTGCGCGACGCGTCCGGCGCGGTCACCCAGACCGCGTCGGCACGGGTCGGCTTCCGCGAGTTCACGCTCTCGGGCGGCCTGATGCGGATCAACGGTCAGCCCGTGTCGTTGCGCGGCACCAACCGGCACGAGACGAACCCCGACCGCGGGCAGGCGTTGACCCGCGAGGACATGGTCACCGACATCAAGCTGATGAAGCGGCTCAACATCAACGCCGTCCGGACCTCGCACTACCCGAACAACGCGGTGTGGTACGACCTCGCCGACGAGTACGGCCTCTACGTCATGGACGAGGCCAACCTGGAGACCCACGGCGTGCGGGACAACTACCCCGACTCCAACTCCGCCTGGACCGCGGCCGTCGTGGACCGGGCCGTCCAGATGGTGCACCGCGACAAGAACCACCCGTCGGTCGTCATCTGGTCGCTCGGCAACGAGGCGGGCGGCGGCAGCAACTTCGTGACGATGCGCAACGCGATCCGCTCGGCCGACCCGACCCGGATCATCCAGTACGAGGGCGACAACCGGCGCGAGGTCAGCGACATCAGGTCCCGGATGTACGAGAGCCCGTCCACGGTCGAGAGCCGCGCCAGGGACACCTCCGACACCCGCCCGTACGTGATGATCGAGTACTCGCACTCGATGGGCAACTCCACCGGCAACTTCAAGGAGTACTGGGACATCGTCCGGCGCTATCCGGTCCTGCAAGGCGGGTACATCTGGGACTTCGTCGACCAGGGCCTGCGCCGGCCGATCCCGTCGGGCGGCAGCGGGACCTACCTCGCGTACGGCGGCGACTGGGGAGACAACCCCAACGACGGCAACTTCTGCGCCAACGGCATCGTCACCGCGGACCGGCGGCCGTCCGGCAAGGCGGCCGAGGTCAAGCGGGTCTACCAGGCGATCACCGTCTCGGCGGGCGCGGACGTCACCAGCGGAGTCGTCAAGATCACCAACGAGCACCTGTTCACCAACGTCAACGAGTTCACCGGCCGGTGGGCGCTGGTCGCCGACGGCACAGTCGTCCAAAGTGGAGCGCTCACCGCCGCGCAGCTCGACATCGCGCCGTTGACGAGCAAGACCGTGCAGCTGCCCGTGCAGCGGCCGACCGCCCCGGCACCGGGTGAGGAGCACTTCCTCGAACTGTCGTTCACCCTGACGACCACCACGGCCTGGGCCGACGCGGGGTACGAGGTGGCGCGGCAACAGCTCCCGGTGAACTTCTCCAGCCCGCCCGTCGTGCCGACGCCGGTGGCGGACGTGCCGGCGTTGACGGTCACCGAGGCCAGTGACCGAGTCACCGTCGCGGGCACGGACTTCACCGTCGTCTTCGCCAAGGCGACCGGCACGATCAGCTCGTTCGACGCGATGGGCGTGCGGCTGGTCAACTCCGGCCCGGTGCCGAACTTCTGGCGCGCGCCCACGGACAACGACCGGGGCAACGGCCAGCCCAGCCGCAACGGCACCTGGCGGCGTGCCGGCCTGGACCGGACCGTGACCGGGTTCTCCGTCAGCAAGCCGTCGGACCGCGCCGTCCGGATCGCGGTCACCGGCACCCTGCCGACCAGCACCACGTCGACGTACACCACGACGTACACGGTGTACGGCAACGGGGAGATCAAGGTGGACAACACCCTGCACCCCGGGGCGACCAGCCTGCCGTACATCCCGGAGGTGGGCACGATCCTGTTCCTGCCCGCGGACCTGGAGCAGGTGCGCTACTACGGCCGTGGGCCGGAGGAGAACCACTGGGACCGCAACAGCGGGTCCGACGTCGGTGTGTACTCCTCGACCGTCTCGGGGCAGTGGACCGGTTACATCCGGCCGCAGGAGAACGGCAACAAGACCGACGTGCGGTGGGTGGCGTTGGTCAACGGCAGCGGCCGTGGCCTGCTCGCGTTCGGCGAACCGCTGCTGGAGGTGAACGCGTCGCACTTCACCCCGGAGGACCTGTCGACCGGTGTCCGGCACGACTACCAGTTGACGCGACGGCCGGAGGTCGTGCTGCGGCTCAACCACCGCCAGATGGGCGTCGGCGGCAACGACAGCTGGGGCGCGCAGACTCTGGACCAGTACAAGCTGTTCGCCAACCGGGACTACTCCTACACCTACCGGCTGCGGCCCCTGCCGGATGTCGGCCAGGCCCTGGCGCTGTCCCGGCGACCGGTGGAGACGGCGGGCGTCGGCAGCGGTCCGCAGACCGGCGTGTACTACCGGCTGGTGGCCCAGCACAGCGGCAAGGCCTCGGACATCAACGGCGCGTCCACCGCGGCCGGCGCGCTGCTGATCCAGTGGTCGGTGTCCAGCGGGCTCAACCAGCAGTTCGACTTCGTCGACTCGGGTAGCGGCTACTACCGGATTCGGGCGCGGCACAGCGGCCTGGTGTTGCAGGTCGCGAGTTCGAGCACCGGCGCCGACATCAGCCAGCAACCCGATTCCAACGCCGCGAGCCAGCAGTGGCGCGTGGTGGACCAGGGCGGCGGCACGGTGAGCCTGGTCAACCGCCAGAGCGGCCTGGCGATGGACGTGTTCAGCGCGTCGACCGCCGACGGCGCCCGCATCTCGCAGTGGACCCCGGGCGGCGGTGCCAACCAGCGATTCACCCTCCAGCGCGTGTGAGCCGGTAGTCCGGGTGCGGACCGGCCTGGCGCAGGTACCGAGGTACCTGCGCCAGGTCGGTCCCCGTTGACCCACCACCCTGTTCCGGACAATCGCTCAACCCGCGTCGTCAGGTGAGGGCTTGAAGCCCTTGGCGATCAGCCACACGCCCGGTGAGAGCTCCCACAGTGCGATCGGAAGTGCCGCGAGCCCCGACTGCGCGGAGGTCACACCATGCCTGGTCTGTTCCTGCACCCGCCGGAGCTGTGGCGCGAGGTGGCCGAGACTCTGCTGAACGAGCTCGTCGTGGCCGAGCACGAGGCGTGGGTCGCTCGACAGGAGGAGATGAGCCTACTGTCCCAGCACCCCATCGGCCGGGACCACGCGGTGCGGGTGACCGCGGCGCGAACGTCGCCCGCGCGGTCCTGCACTCGGGAACCGTCGGCGCGGCGTTGACGGCATCACTCAACGGGGCCCGCGCGCTCGCGGTGTCGCTCGACGTCGAACCGGAACCGGGCACGGAACAGCATGGGGACACCGCGGTCGCCGTCGCGGCGACGTTGTCCGACCGGCTCGCCGCAATGCCGGCCGGGACGGTCCTGAACCTGAACGTCCCGAACCGGGCCGAGGTGGGGACGCCGCGGCGGGCCGGGCCGCCGTCGTCGTCGAGGGCGAGTTGCCGCCGGGCAGCGACGCACGGCTCCTGGCCGAGGGCCACCCGACAGTGACGGCATTGCGGTCGGTGACCGAGGACCCCGACGTGCAGCTTCAACGTCGCAACCCAGCCGTCCCGATCTTCGGCACTTCGGCTCGGCGGCAAACCCCACCGTTTGCCGCCGAGTTCTACTCCGCGACACAGCCGCTCGCCCGACGCCGGCGCGACGAGCCCGATGTCACTGCGCGAGCGCGCAGTCGAGTTCCGCAGGGCGACGCGTCACCTGACGGCGACCCAGCCTGCGGTGGTGCCGGCACCGGTCTCCTTGACGTGCCGCAGGGTCCCGGCGACGCCGTCCGTCTGGTGGAACTCGTCTCCGACATTGCCCGTGACGTTGTTCTCCGGCGCACCTACGCCTTCGTAGGTGACGCGTTTGCCGCTCGTCGCCACGATGATCGCTTCGAGTCCGGGGCACTGGCCGAAGGCGCCCGCGTACGCAACGTCCGAAAGCAGCCACGTGTTGCCGTGACAGATCGGCTGGGCCGTGAACCCCGGGGCGTCGACACCACCCCTGAACTCGGCGCCGATCACCATCCCGGAGCCACCATTGCCCCGAACGTCCACCGGGCCGACCTGCGACTCCCTCGAGTTGACGAACACGCCCCGGGCCAGTGAGCCGCCGCCCGCGTCGCCGACGACGTCGTTGTCGGTGAACTTGACGTTGCTCAGCGGAACTCCGGGGACCGTCGTAGTACCGAAGAACCCGCGGTGTTCGCCCACAGCCGCGCCGTAGTAGCGAAGCGTGTTCGCGGTGGCGACGACGTTCCTGGCCGAGGCGATCTGGACGATGTCCGCCTCGGTGTACTGGTGGAGGCAGTTCCCGGTGATGAGGACTCCATCGTTGCCAGCGCTCGCGTCGGTGCCGACGAGCAGCACGTTGCCGGCCGCCGCCCCGCGGGGTCTGGTGAAGGTGTTCCCCGCGATGTGGACGTCGGTGCTCAGCGTGATCTGCAGGGTGGGGGTTTGGCGCTTCGGCCCCGTCGTCCGGCTGACGACGGAGTTGCCGATGACCTTGATGCCACGGCAGTTCCTGATCTGCACCGACCCGCCGATCACCTTGTTGAAGCAGAAGCCGGTGTCTTCCATGCCGGGTGAACGCAGGCCCACGAGAGAGACAGCGAAACCGGCCCCGGCGGACGGGTTGTGGACGATCGTGTTGTGCGAGATGTCCCACCTCGTCGGCGAAGGGTCAGGGGTGTCGGACGGCGGCCCGAGGGCGCTCGGTTCGAAGTCCACAGCGCTGTCGGTGACACTTTCGATGTAGCAGTGGGTCACGCTGCAGTCGATGGATCCCCGTTGCCCGCTGACCGGTGCCCGCTTGACGTTGAGGAATCGGCAGTTCCTGGCGTGGCTGCGACGAACGAACAGGCCGGATGTGTTGCCGATGGTGCGGAACCCGTCGCCGCAGCAGTTCCGGAACCAGACGTTGTCGAAGTAGACGTCGGAAGTGTCGGTCTTCTGCGAGGTGACCTCGGTCAAGTGGATGTGCTCGGCGAACCCGGTCTCGCCGGACCAGTTGCCGTCCAGCGTCAGGTCGCGGAACACGACCTCCGACGCGTCGCGGGGGCGGATCAGGCGCCAGCCCTTGTCGAACGTCTTCGTCATCTTGAGGACCGAGGCGTCCGGGCCCTCTCCGACGATCGTGAGGCCGTGCACGTCGGACAGGTCCAGTCCGACGCCGATGCCCTCCGAGACGGTCCGCGAGATCAGGTAGATCCCACACGGAACGAACAACCGGTTGATTCCCCGCGCTTTGCAGGCATCGATCGCGGCTTGGAGATATGGACGGTCGTCCGTGACCCCGTCCCCTTTCGCACCGAAGTCGGCCACGCTTGCGCACTTTCCTGTCATCTTGTTCTCCAGAGCGGCGAATGCATCAGTGGTATCGGATTTCCGAATTGCCGAGTACGTGCTACGTCACCCGAGGGCGGGTACGCGATCAGCAGGACAGTTCGGTGGTTCGGGGTGCCGGCGCCTTGGCCGGGATCGTCACGCGGAATCGGAGCACGTTGTTCGTCTCACTGCGTTCCGCGATCTTGTGGCCGGGGTCGACGGTGACCGTGACCGAGTGCCTGCGGCCGTAGTCGAGTGCGCTCAACGGCAGCGCGGCGACCGTCGAGCCGGTCGAACTCCCGCTCACCGCGGTGTTCACCGTGACCGTCGCGCCGGGGACACTGGTCACCTTGACCGGAACGAGGCCCGGCAGCTGCTCGGGGGTGGCGCCGGTCAGCGAAACGTGGAAGAAGACCTGGAGCGCCTCGCGGCCGTCGACCGTCCCACCGGGCTGCAGGACGCAGCTCAGTCCCTGCGACGACACGCCGAGGTCGAGAAGGGGCGGCGGCTGCGTACCACTCAGCTCGACCTTCGTCTCGTTGCCCTGGTCGCCGCGAATCACCACCTGCCCGGTCTGCGTGCCGGTGGCGCCGGCGGGCTTGAACGTCACCTCGAAACTGCACTCGTCACCGGGTTCGAGCGTCTTTCCCACGCATTCATCGGTGCGGGTGAACTTCGCCTTCCCCTGGCCGTCGACATCCACGGTGTCAACGTGGGCCGGTGCCGTACCGGTGCTCTTGATCGTGACTTTGCTGTCACAGACCGGCCGGCAGCTCAGTTTCGCCGGCATAGCCTCGAGCAGGCGAAGCGGAGAGGGTGGAGTGGTTGTCGGCGTCCGCTTGGCAGGCCAGGTCTTGATCTCCTCGACCAGCTCGGTCGGCGGAGGCACGATCTTGCTATTGGTCGCGGCTCCCACACCGACCGAGCCCGAGTAGGTGAGCAGCGCCGCGACCACCGTGATCAGCACGGCGAGACCGGCCCGGACCGGGCGCCACCGGCCGACCGTGCTGACGAACGGGGGAATGGCCGCGCCTAGGCATAGTCCCACCAGCCTGACCACGCTCTGCTCGGTGGCCAGGCTGCCCGCCACCGTCCCGCACACCGCCCCGACGACCGCCAGCCCGAGACCGACCGACGCGTTCACCGCTCCTTTTGTTGCCATCGCACTCCACCCCCTCCGAATCGGTGATCACTCCGGCGCGTAGCTCGTCGCTTCGTGGTAGTCGGCGTCCCAACTCGCCGCAGACCTGCCAGGAACACTCCACGTCAGGACCGGTTTGGCATCGACGTCCAGGAATTCCTCAGACGGCTGTGCGACGGCGGCAGGTGCCGCGAGGAGCAACGCCGAGAACGCGGCGATGCCGCAGGACAGGTGCCTCATGATGCCGGCCCGCAGATCACCTGCACCACCATGCCGCCGGCCGGTGGCGCTGTCATGGTGACCTTGGCGTCACGAAGATCAGCGCTGGGAACGACGGAGTTGAGGTACGAATTGCCGGAGTCGGCCAGAGACCCGCCGCCGCCGACACCGTAGACTTTCTTGCCCTGCGGACAAGAAAGCTGGCCTTCTTTCCCAGGGAAAAGCTGCTGCACGGGCGAACCGACACCGACGACCGGATCCGCGCAAACCGCCAGGGTGCTGAGCACCCACGACTCCGCCGTGGGATCGTGGCAGCAGCGGCCGTCAATGCGATCGTCTTTCCGTTCTTCATGGGACTTCCTCCCCGTAGACAACTACGCCCTCAAGGCGTGACGCGTGTTGTGCCACGCAGCGGCACACGCGGCCAAGGAATGTGGCGATGACGTATGTGAAAACCAGACCGACGTCGTGGGCCGGGATGCGGGACTGCCCCGGCTTGATCGCGCCTTGCATCGAAGCGGGTCCACTCCCGGCCGACGCGGTGAACGCGCTCATGGCGGCAGTAGCGGAATACCCTTGTACGTCACGCGCGCCGCAGTGCCGGGCAAGTTCGCCGTCGACGTCACCACGGTGGCGAAAGTCCGTGAGATTTCACCAGCTCGTGTCACCGCCGCTGTCGCGGCGGCGCGGAGTTGGCTGACCCCGGACGAGGCTGCGGCCGCTCATTCAGCGGCTGCAGCTCTCCACGAGACGGATGATGTCGTTCGCGCGGCGCGGCATGCCGTTCACGCGGCCCGTCGATCTGTCGCCGAGGCCACGCACGCTGTCACCCTCGGCCGGCGAGCGGCTGAAGTCTTGGCCCACGGAGGCGCACCGGACGACGCCGCCGACCTGCTCGACCTTGGCAATCGCGACGAACGACATGGCCGGACGGCCGCGGACGAACAGGGAGGCGGCTGGCGTGAGCCTGAGGGCTCCCAGGGCAGGCTACCGGTGCGCCCGGAAATGACGTCTGGCCTGCCTCATCCCTGATAGCGACATTCTGCGCCAGTGACCACGTTGGCTGTCAGATGTTGGGCCGCGGCGGGATGGTGACGTTCGATTTCCTTGATGGCCCGGACGATGGCTTTGCGTACCGCGGTCCGCGCACGCTCCGTCTCGTCCGCGAACCGGCGTTCACGGCCGGCCAGCCCTGTTCCTGCGGCCAAGTGCTCTGCTATGGCGTCCATGTCCTGCTCGCGGGCGGCCTGCGCCGCGAGGTCGCCGGCCTCGCGGGCTTCGGCGACGGCGTCGCCGAGCTTGCGGACTTGTGCCTCGAGTGCGCGCCGGGCCGTTGGGTCGAGCAGACTGTCAGGGGCTGCGTGCGGGAGGGGCGGGTGCTCGAACGCCAGGCGGCTGGCGGCGATCCATTGTCCTGGTGACGCGGTCAACTGGGCGAGCATCCGCATGCCTGCGAGGTCGCGGACTGTGGCTTGATGCTCGGCGAAGTCAACGATCCAGACTTGACCGCTGCCGGTTTCGGCTTCGCGGATCTGCACGTGCCTGCGGCGGTCGAGGCGATTCGCTGTGGCTTCCCACCTGGCCGCCACGTCGTCCATGCCGAGCGCCTTGGCTCCCTCCAACGCCGTGGTGAGCAGAAGCCTGGCCTCAGCTTCCCGGGTGGGTGTTGGCTGATGTGTGGTGAGCAGGTTCGCGAGGGCTGCGCGGGCCACGAGGGTGGCGGGCAGGTGTCCGAGCGCGATATTCGTGTTGATGGCGGCTCGAAAATGGTCCTCGGCCACGGTTGGCCTGCCGGTTGCGGCGGCGGCGGTCGCGAGCCAGTGGTGGACGCAGCCGAAGCTGACGATCGCCAGTGAAGGCGCGACTGGCAGGTCACCGAAGGGCTCGAGCAGTTCGTAGGCCTCGCTCATGGTGGTTCGGTCCTGCAGCGCGGACGCCGCTTCGACGACCGTGGCGAGAGTCATGAGCCATGTGCTGAAGCGGGGAAGTTGATGGAGGCCGGCTCCTTTGACCCGGTTGAGGTGCTGGCGTGCGAGGTCGTCCTGCCCGGTTCGGGCTGCGAGTGCGGCGATCCCGGCCTCGAAGGAGTGGTCGACGACGTCTACGTGCGCCGAGGTGGCGATGTGCTGCATCAGGTCGAGCATGTCCTGCTCGTGGCCTTGGAACCAGCGGATGGCGACGAGGTGGCCGCCGAGGTAGCTGATGGCGTCGGCATCCTGGGTTTGTGTACCTAGTTCGAACGCGGCCTGCGCTGCTCGTTCGGCTTGTTCGAACCGGCCGCGGTTGATCAGGAGCATGACCTCGAGGAGGCGGACGACGTACAGCACTGAGAGGTTTTGCATGGCTTCCGCGGCGTCACGAAGGTCTGCCAATGCTCGCTCGGCGTGTTGGTCACCGGCCAGGAACAGATCGACAGTGCGCCAGCACAGAGCCATGAGCGGCAGGATGCCCCCGGGGACAGCAGCTGAAGCCCGCAGCATGTCCTCGGACATCCGCAACCGCAGTTCATTGTGCTGCGGACCCAACAGGGGGTTGTGAGCCACCGACAGCACGTCGAGGATGGTGGCCGGCTCGTCGAGCTGACCAAGATCGCGCAGGACGCCGAGGAGCGCGTCGGGGCCGGCCGTCTCCCAGAACATCGCCTCCGCAGCGATCCGCCCTCGAAGTCGCAGGCGAAGCTCGGTGTGCCCGGCGGGCAGGCGCGCAAGCGCCTGTCGTTGGGTCCGCAGTACTCGACGTTGAGCCGTCGGCGACCGCACCGTGTTCACCCACAAAGATCCCAGCCCGGCCGCGGCCTCAGCCACGATGACAGGGAGTCCCTCCTCGAGTGCTGCGGCTACAGCGTCACCGTAGCTGTCGTGTGCCGCATTGAGCCGGCCCGAGAGAAGGACGGCATGTGCCAGTTCGAGCAGCAAAAGTGCGCGTGAGGTGGGCCTCCCGGCAAGGTCGTTGGCCGTGACCGCCTGGCCAAGCAGTGTCGCCGCGTCCTCGGGGGCTCCTCCGTTTGCCAGCACCTGCGCCGCGCGGCACCCGAGATCGACCGCACGCGCCGCGGCGGCAGGGCTGCGACGGGCTGCCTGCACGGCATGCCGGGCGGCACGGACGACGTCGGCCTCCGGCGAAGACGAATCAGGGTCGTACAGGTCTGCGGCAGCGGCGTGAGTTGCCGCGACCACGTCTGCGTCAAGCCACTGCTCTGCCGCCTCGCGGAGGAGATCGTGACCGAAGTCGACAACCCGTGGGTCGCTCACGCGAAGCAGATTCCGGTCTCGGGCCGCACCGACCGCACTCAGGACGCGCGACGGGGTCGTGCCGCACGCGGCGGCGACCAGGTCGACTCCGACCACCTGGCCAAGGACCGCAGCTCGCGCCACGATGGCCGCGTCATCAGCGGAAATGTCGCCCAACCTGGACACGACATGAGCACGCAACTTGACGGTCGGCGGCGTCGCGGTCGTGTCGGCTGCCCATGCCTGGAGAGCAGCGACAGCGTGCAGGGGAATCCCGCCGCTGGCGGCAGTCAGCGCAGCAGCGACATCCGGTGACAGCTCGTCATATCCACGGGTCCGGGCAAGTTCGGCGATGTCTGCAGGTGGCAGGGGCTGCAACGCCATGGTGTCGCACACTCGGTCGATCTCCGCCATGACACGGTCATTCCCGTCCGAAGTCATGTCAATCGGCCGATGTGTATGCAGAAGGACGACCGATGATTCGGAGATTCGCGCCGCCAGATAGCGAGTGATCAGCTTCGTCGCCTCGTCTGCGTGGTGGAGATCGTCGACGGCGATCCACAGCGGCCTCGACGATGCCATGGTGGCCAGCGCGTGCTCGACGATCGGGAAGCCGCGGAACCCCTGCGCGGCAATGTCACCGGCGTCCTGCATGAGATCCAGCTGAGCAAGAACATCGAGCCATGGCCACAGAGGTGGCGCCCCCTCTGCCCAACACCAAGTACTCGCCGTGCGCATCCCTCGCTGCCGCGCACGTTCGCGGGCGACATGGACAAGTGTCGTCTTGCCGATGCCGGCAGGGCCGGTCAGGCAGATCGCCGACCCCTGCCCACCTCGGCCGGCCTCACAAGCTCGATCAAGCAGAGACAACTCCGGATCCCTGCCCACCACATCGCCCGAGCCGTCGCCAGCCATCGCACCAGAGTGCCACCTCCGCCGCCGGTTGTGCCATCCCGTAACACAACCGCGACGCGTCTATTTACACGACAATACCAATTTGCACGAATCGCAGGAATCTTCCATGAAACCGGGACAACCATTCGACTCCCCCGCTGTTCTCGACCTTGTTTTTCCGCTCAAGGCGCACAGCACGCGGTATTCGATGTCGCCACACCGCTGACCAACGGTACGGCGGCTTGTTCTCGAGCCCCGGCACTCGGAACCGCACCGAGGCCCCTGAATCTGCCATCCACAATGGCCGGGACCACCCGGTCAGTTCGGGTGGCTCGTCGCGGGGGCCAGCACGGCCGCGGGCGCGAGTTCGCGGTCGGCCAGAGCGCGGGCCACGTCGCTGAGCCGGAGGTTGTTCCGCCGGGCGAAACCGCGCAACGCCCGGAAAGCCCCGTCCATGCTCAACTGCCCGCTGACGGCGAGCACACCCTTGGCCTGCTCGATGATCACCCGGCTGTTCAACGCGGTCTGCAACTGCTCGGAAAGAATCTCCTCCTGACGGAAGGCCCGCTCGTGGAGGATGCCGATGGTCGCGGTGTCGGCCAGCCCCTGCGCCAGCGCCACGTCCTCCGCCGACAAATCCCCCGGCTTCAACCCGAACAGGTTCAGCGCCCCGATCGTCTGCTTGCGCAGCCGCAACGGCAACGCGTGCACCGACGCGAACCCGTCCTTGGCCGCCTCGGCCGCGAACCGCGGCCACCGCCCCGCCGCCCCGGCGATGTCGGCCACCAGCACCGGCGTGCTGGTGCTGAAACACTCGATACACGGGCCCTCGTCGATGTCGAGCTGGAACAGCTCCAACAGCCGCGCCTGCTCGGTCGAAGACGCCAACACCTGCAAACCACCCCGCTCATCCACCAGCGTCAACCCGGCCGCGGCGACGTCGAGCAGCTCCACACACTGCACCACCAGCGTATGCAGCAGATCGGCCACGTCATAGTCGTCGACGAGCGTGTCCGCCAACGCGACGAACGCCCGAGTCACCTGTCGTTCACGGTCGGCCATGCCCACCATCTCCTGGTTCGTCAGCTGCCTTCACGGTGAATCCCCACCAAACGCCTCGTCCAACCGCAACCGCCCGGCCACGGCGGCGGACGCGGACAGGGTCCAAATGCGCGATCAGCATCCCGGTGGCCTGGTGCACCTCCCGGTACCGCACCCCCGCGCCCGCCGTCCCCTCCAGCCAAAGGCCACGTCCGGCGCGCAGTCCCGAGAGGGCGAGCGCCGCGATGTCGGCCACCTGCAGCGCCGTCGACAGCTCGCCGGGACTCAGCGAACCTGGCGTCGAACGATAGGTGTCGAGGGTCGCCACCCGGACCGCGCCGATCTGCACCGGGAACGTGAACAACGCGGCCACCGGCTGCGCCGCGGCCTCGGCCGCTCCCGAGTCGGCGTTCGTGATCGCCACACCGACTCCGACACCACCAGGTCCGGATCAGCACCGCTACCGCGGCTGCGGGCACCGACCGTACCTCCCCCATCGGGCCGGCCCCGCCGCCACGGCACCGGCGCGGCGGCGATCTGCCGGTGCAGTGCGGCCAGCGCCCGATGCCGGCTCACCCGCACCGCACCCGCGCTCCCGACACCGAGCACGCCCGCCGTGTCCCGGGCTGACAAGCCGAAACCGACCCGCAGGACCACGCCGTCGCGCTGCTGCGGGGCCAGCAGATCAAGCAGGAGGTACAGCCGCCGCCGCGCCGCTCGAGATCCTCGACGTGGCGGAGCGGCCCCGGCTGTGCGGAGGGCACCGGGGCGAACTCCGGGACCGGGACACTGACGTCGGCACCGTGCGCCGTCGATCACCCACATGGTGTCCTCTCGCTCGGTCAGCCTCGGGTGGTGAGGTACGGAGCGGGATCGCTGCCGGCCTTCGCGCCGCTGTCGAGCCAGCGGAGGAACCCACGGCGGTCCCGTCGTTCGATCTCGTCGAGGAAGTCCTGCCGACGCTGGACGACGAGCTGGTGCGCCGAGTCGTCGGCGGTGACGAACAGGAGGAAGTAGCTGTGCCGCCAAGCCACGCACAGATCCTCGGTCGCCATATCGGCCACCAGCACGGAAGACGTCGACAGCGTGGCCGGGGCCAGGACGTCCCGCGGGTTCGGCGCGGCGGCCGGCGTGTCCCGGAACCCGGGCCGGTCGCGCTGCCCGGCTCGCAGCCCGGCCACGGCGAGCAGGATCAGGACAGCCGCGGTGAGGCCGCCGCCGAACGCGGCCAGCAGGCCGGCGATCACCAGATAGGCCGCGATGAACGCCGCCGCGGCGGCAACGCCCGTCGGCACGTCGGGCCCGCTCACCCCGACCTGCCGCCAACGCCGCAGCCGGGGAGCGCCGACGGCGACGAGAACCCCCGCGCCCGCTCCCACCAGACTCCAGCCGATCAGTGCGTCCACGGGGGTGTTCCTCGCACCGATCATGGCCAGGACACAGCCTGGGACGACCAGGAGCAGTCCTGCCACGCGTGCCACCACCGTGTGCCTCGCCGTCCGGTCGGGCGCCGAGCCGGACGGCCCGCGCCACGGAAAACACGACCGCCGAGGTCTGGGGCGTCACCCTCACCATAGACCGGCGGTCAGGACCGCGACGGGTCTCTACGTCGCGACGGTTCTCGCCGGCCGCCTCGCGGAAAACCACTCGCCCGGGTGAACCGCTCCCGGCGCTGCCCGTCCTAGGCTGGAAGACCGCGCCCCAGACCCCGGCGACCGATGCCGTGCACCCCGGTGCACCGCGAGCGAAGGCGGGCGCCGGTGGATGGCGAGCAGGCCGATCGGCGAGTTGTGAGGCAGCCGACGGGCAACACGTACCGGGCTTGGCCGACGCGTCACGGCGGTGGTTACCCTCCCGGCTGGCTCGTCCGCTACCGCAGCCGCGTCGGTCAGACCGGGCCGGCGTCGTGCTCGGCACCGCTGTGGCGTGAGCACATCGGTACTGTCGCCGGGCACAGTCTGCGCGACGAGCACACCAGCACCACCTGGGTACCCGTCCGCCCCCAGGGGGCCCCCTCCGACGAGCAGGCCAGCCTCGTACGGGCCACCGACATCGTCGACGCCCAGCCACCCGGCTTCGACGAGCGTCCCCGGAACTGAACCGTCGCCGGCGACTGGCCGTCCCCGTGGCTCGCAGCCGAGGAGAAGACGACCAGGTGATCAGCGGGCGTTCGCCGATGGCCATCGTGGCGCTGTGGCGGCCGCCGTCCTCGGCCCGGGGCAGACGGAACCACCGGCTCAGGAGCCCGAGGTCTTCGGTCCACAACTGCGGAGCAGTTCGGCCCTGTGCCGAGCACCCCGCGACCTCGACAATCGGGATGAAATGTTCGCCACGGCCATCGACGGGACACGATCATGCGAGTACCGGCACTGGCCCGGCCGGATGAGCAGGCCGACACGGCCGTCCGGGCACCGGCGCACGCGCTCGACGCGGCCGATACGGTCAACCTGCTCGAGACCGACGAGCGAACCGGGCTGACCGAAGCCGAAGCCACCGCCCGAAACGTCCACAACGGACTGAACGTCTTACCGACCGGCCGGGCCACCAGCGCACTCGGCCGGTTCTTCCGCCAGTTCAAGGATCCACTCGTCTACGTCCTGCTCGCCTCGGCCGCCGTGACCCTCAGCCTCGGCCAATTGGTCGACTCGAGCGTCATCTTCGCCGTGGTGCTGCTCAACGCGGTCGTCGGGCTGCTCCAGGAATCGCGGGCCGAGCACGCACTCGCCGCGCTGGCCGGCATGGTGACCACCGAAGTCCGGGCGGTGCGCGACGGTGCACCGATCCGGCTGCGAGCCGAAAACCTGGCCACGGGGGACATCGTCCTCCTCCGCGCCGGGGACAAGGTCGCGGCGGACTCCCTCCTGCTGTCGGCACACTCACTGCAGATCGACGAATCCGCGCTCACCGGTGAAGCCGCACCCGTCACGAAGACACCCGGCGCACTCCCCCCGGCCACCGCGCTCGCCGACCGGCGGAACATCGCGCACGCGGGCACCGTCGTGACGCGGGGCGAAGGCACGGCCGTCGTCGTCGCGATCGGCGCCCACACCGAACTGGGCCTGATCAACCAGCTCATGACCGCCACCGGGGTACCGACCACGCCGCTCACCCGCAAACTGGCCGGGTTCAGCCGCCGGCTCTCCGTCGGCATCGTGGCTCTGGCAGTCGTCCTGTTCGTCATCGGCCTGCTCCGGGGCTACCGGGCCGGAGAGATGTTCACCGCAGCCGTGACGATGGCGGTCGGGGCGATCCCCGAAGGCCTGCCCGCCGCGGTGTCGATCGTGCTGGCGATCGGTGTCGTCCGGATGGCCCGGCGCGGCGCGATCGTCCGGCGGCTGCCGTCGGTGGAGACCCTGGGCAGCACGACGGTCGTCTGCACCGACAAGACCGGCACCCTCACCACCAACCGGATGACGGTGACCACCGTGGTCGCCGGCGGCCGCACCCACGAGTGGACCGGCGGCGGTCCGCTTGCGCCGGCGTTGCGGGAGTGCCTGCTCACCGGGGTCCTCTGCAACGAGGCGCAACCCGCCGACGGCACGGCCACGGCGACCGGCGATCCGACCGAAACCGCCCTCCTCACCGCGGCGAGGGAAGCCGGGCTGGACGTCGGCGCGGAGCGGTCGGCTCAGCCGCGCGTCGACGTGCTGCCCTTCGAGTCCGGGCGGAACCTGATGGCCACGGTGCACCGGACCGCGGACGGCCGGCTGGCCGGATACCTGAAGGGAGCGCCTGAAAAGGTGCTCGCACTGTGCCACGACCAGCTGCACGAGGACGGGACCGCCGAGCCGCTCGCGGAGGGGCAACGGGAGACCGCGGAAGTCCTCGCCCGCCGCGGACTGCGGGTACTGGCCTTCGCGACGTTCACACCGGCGGACGAGGACGCCTTTCCCGCGGGCGCGCCTCCGGAAGGACTGACCCTCGTCGGCTTCCAGGCCATGCACGACCCACCCCGCCCGGCCGCGGTGGCCGCCGTCGCCGCGTGCCGGAGATCCGGGATCGCGGTCAAGATGATCACCGGCGACCACGGCGAAACCGCCCGGGCGATCGCCCGGAACTTCGCGCTGGCCGACGGGGAACCAGTGGTCCTCACCGGTGCCGAAATCGCCGCCACCCCGGACGAAGCCCTCGCCGGCGTCGACGTGTTCGCCCGCGTTTCCCCGGAACAGAAACTGCGGCTGGTCACCCTCTTGCAGGAGCGCGGCAACGTGGTTGCGATGACCGGTGACGGGGTGAACGACGCCCCCGCGCTGCGCAAGGCCGACATCGGGGTCGCGATGGGCCGCAGCGGGACCGAAGTCGCCAAAGAGGCCGCCGACATGGTCCTGGCCAACGACGACTTCGCGACCATCGAGGCCGCCGTAGAAGAAGGCCGGGCGGTGTTCGACAACATCCGCAAGTTCATGGCCTGGACGCTGCCGACCAACATCGCCGAAGGACTGGTCATCCTGGTCGCGATCGTGCTCGGCGCCCAGCTGCCGATGCTGCCGGTCCAGGTGCTGTGGATCAACATGACCACCGCGGTCTTCCTCGGCCTCGCGCTGGCGTTCGAACCGAAGGAAACGGGCATCATGGCCCGCCGCCCCCGCCCACCGGGCCAGGCGCTGATGACCGCCGACCTGCTCCGGCGGATCACGCTCGTGTCGGTCATCCTCGTCGCGGGTTCGTTCGCCGTGTTCACCTGGCAGCTGCGAGCCGGGGCGTCCGTCACCGAAGCACGCTCGATCACGGTCACCGTGTTCGTGTTCGCGCAGATCGCGTACCTGTTCAGCTGCCGGTCCCTCGACCGGTTCCGGCCGACGGGATGGAACCCGTGGGTGCTCGGAGGTGTCGCCGTGATGATCGCCCTGCAGGTGTCGATCCTCTACCTCCCGCTGATGAACGAGCTGTTCCACACCGCGCCGCTGACCGCCGGGAGCTGGCTGCTGGTGCTCGGCCTCGCCGTCACCACGTTCGTGGTCGCGGAGGCCGACAAGTTCCTCTGGCGTCCCCGACGCCGAACCGGCCGGCCGAATCCCGTCCCCCTCGTTCCGGCGACGACGCGATGACCGGTGGCCGGGTCTGATCAGCTCACGGCGTCAACACCGGCTGATCAGCCAGGGTCGCTCTGCCGGCGTGGGGCATTCAGAAAGCGGCCCGGAAACATCAATTTGGCTCCGGCATCGCGGTAGGATCGGGGAGACAGCGCCGGAGCGCCCAGTCCCTGCCCTCGCGACGATAGACCGCCAAAGACGGCCGCATCTGTCCATCGGCCGCGGGCATGTCGTCACAGCGGTGAGGATCAGTGGCGGTCGGCAAGGTCAGGAGCCACGATCGTGAGACGCATATCACTCGATCTTCGTCGTCTCCGCCGCCCACTCGCGGAACCCACTCCGCCGGAACTCCCGGCACCACGGAGTCACAGCGGAGGCGCGGCAGAACTCGGTGTGGTTCGTGCGGTCATCGAGGTGCCCGGAGGGCAGGAGCCCCCGATGCGCCGGTATTCGCCGCTGACTGTGGCGACAGAGCAATGTGGACGGACGCTCGTGCTCGTCGTGGACGGTGACGTGGACCTGCACACCGTCCCCGCCGTGCGCCAGGCGATCGAATCGGCGCTGAGCCGGCGACCGTGGCGGCTGGTTGTCGACCTGTCCCTCGTCCAGTTCCTGAATTCCGCAGGACTCGAGGTCCTGCTGGCCGCACGCCGGCAGGCCGCGCCGCACACCGACGTGCGGGTGGTCGCCACCACCCGCGCGACCTGGCGTCCCATTCAGATCACCCGGCTGCACGAACAACTGGCCATCCACACCTCGCAGGCCGAGGCCGTCGCCGCGCCCGCCCGACGCGGAGATGACGACCGCCGTCCACCGGTGGAAACCCACCGACCTGTCCCGTCGCTCGAATCGGCACCGTCATGACCACAATCGACCACGCTTCGCCACCACGACACTTCCCGGCCGCCCGAAACCCCTCCTCGGTCGTGGTCTGGTGTGGGGCTGGGGGCTGAGCCGGCTCGACATCGGGATCGCGACGGGTTTCTATGTCGTGACGACCTTGGGCGGGACCGTCGGGTACCACCGCCGGGCTGTGCACCAAAGTCACCGTGATCCGGGGATTTCGGCACCAGCGCCGGCCGATGCGACGGCCCATGCTCGGTGCACAACCGAAAAGGAGCCCACGATGTCTGTCCAGGACCGCGGCCCGTCCCTGACCACCCCCTTCATCCCCGACCAGCCGCAAACGCGGACAGCCCAGCGGCGCCGGCAGGTCCCTTTCGCCCGCGGCTCGGCAATGGCTGTCCTACGCATCGTGATGGGCCTGACGTTCCTCTGGGCCTTCCTCGACAAGATGTTCGGGCTGGGCTACTCCACAAGCTCGGCGAAGGCCTGGATCAGCGGCGGCTCGCCGACCAAAGGGTTCCTCGGCCACGTCCAGGTCGGACCGATGCAGTCGACACTGCGCGACTGGGCCGGCGCCGACTGGGCCGACTGGCTGTTCATGCTGGCACTGCTCGGCCTCGGCGTCGCCCTCCTGCTCGGCGTGGCCCTGCGCCCGGCCGCCGTCGCGGGCACCGTCCTGCTCGCGCTCATGTGGATCGCCGAATGGCCGCTCGCTCAGTCCACTTCGGCCGGGACGGCGACGTCGTCGACCAACCCGCTGATCGACTACCACCTCGTGTACCTCGTCGTGCTCATCGTGTTGGCCGCCTTCGCCGCGGGTGACACCTGGGGCCTCGGCCGCCGCTGGGCGAAGCTGGATCTCGTCCGCCGCACCCCCTGGCTCCGCTGACCGGATCCTTTCGACTCCCTAGGAGAACACCTTGCAAGACAAGCCAACGGTCGGCGACGTGATGACCCGAGAGGTGATCACCGTCGTACCGGAACTGCCGTTCAAGGACCTCGTCCAGGTAATCGTCACCAACGGCGTCAGCGCGGTCCCGGTGCTGGCTCCGGACGGCGCGATGATCGGCGTGGTCACCGAAGCCGACCTGCTCTGCCGCCAGGCACACGAAGACGACGTACCCGGCGCCGGCTGCCCGCACTTCGCCGGTCACCTGACCAAAGAGGACTGGCGCAAGGCCGCCGGCCAGACCGCCGCCACGTTGATGTCCACGACATCCGGCACCACCACGCCGGAGGCCACCTTGCCGGCAGCCGCGCGGCTGCTCACGCAGAGCAAGGTGCGCCGGTTGTTCGTGCTGCGGGAGGAGAAGCTGGTCGGAGTCATCGCGCGACGTGACGTGCTCCGGACGTTCTTGCGTACCGACGACGAAGTGCAGGCCGACGTCGACCACATCGTGTTCGACGAAGCCCTGCACGCCAACCGGAACAACGTACGCGCGAGCGTCGAGCACGGCGTTGTCCTGCTGACCGGGCGGCTCGAGTACGAAGCTGACGTGGCCACAGCGGAACGCATGACCCGTGCCGTCGCCGGCGTGGTGGACGTACGCAACCGGATGGACTTCGTCTGGACCGGCCAAGGTGCGCACAGCACGGCGACCTGAGCATCTTCACCCTGCGGAACTGCTGCGCACACCGGACATCGAGCTGACCAAGCGGCTGCCGGCCGCGGGGCCGGCCCCGGAGGGGGAAACCATCCCGCAGAACGGGAATCGCGAACGCGCCGGCGGAGCGCTCACGGGCATCAGGCTCCTTCACCCTGGTCTGGTTGTCCGTCGAGTCGTGCATGACCTATCTGCTGTACGCGGGTTCGCGAAGCGGAGCGACCGGCGTGCCGCGATCGCCGGAGCCGTGGTCATCGCCGAATGCACGGTCTTCCTGGCCAACGGGTTGCGCTGCCTGACGATCGTCCTGCACCTCAGGAACCTCCGCCGGTGAGCGAGCCGGATGACGGACGCGGCTCCGGCCGGCGGCACGCGAGAACCGCGCACCCGGCGATGATCGTGGGATTGCGGCCGGGGACTTCCGCCGCGGAGCCGGTGACCTAACGCCCTTCGGGAAGGGGACGGAACCGCCGATGCTCGGGTACATGGCCGTTCCTTCGCCCGCCTGGGCCGGTGTGCACGAAACTCACATCGGCGTGGTCTTCCTCGTCGGAGACCTCGCCTACAAGCTCAAGAAGCCGGTCGACCTGGGCTTCCTCGACTTCTCCGCCCGCGAGACCCGCGAACGCGTCTGCCACCGCGAGGTTGCACTCAACCGGCGGCTCGCGCCGGACGTCTACCTCGGTGTTTCCGACGTCACCGGGCCCGACGGTTCGGTGTGCGACCACCTCATCGTCATGCGTCGGATGCCCGAGGAGCGCCGCCTCTCCACGCTGGTCAGCCAAGGCGCGCCCCTGGCCGTGACGATCCGGCACCTGGCCAGGCAGCTCGCCGCCTTCCACACGCAGGCCGACCGAAGCCCCGCGATCGACGCGGACGAAACCCGCGACGCGGTCCGGGCCCGGTGGCGCGACAGCTTCGAGCAGGTCCGGCCCTTCCACGGGACCGTGCTCGACCCGGCCACGGCGATCGAGATCGAGACTCTGGCCGAGGAGTTCCTCGCCGGCCGTGAGGCGCTGTTCGACCGGCGGATCGCCGAAGGGCACGTCGTCGACGGGCACGGTGACCTGCTCGCCGACGACATCTTCTGCCTCGACGACGGCCCGCGCGTGCTCGACTGCCTCGAGTTCGACGACCACCTCCGGCACGTCGACGTCCTCGACGACGTCGCCTTCCTCGCGATGGACCTCGAACGGCTCGGTTCCCCGGAACTGGCCGAACAACTCGTCGCCGGCTATCGCGAATTCGCCGGCGATCCCGCTCCCCCGGCGCTGCTGCACCACTACCTCGCCTACCGGGCGTTCGTCCGGGTCAAGGTCGCCTGCCTGCGCGCCGCGCAGGGTGACGCGGAGGCCGCTGAACTCGCCAGTGACTACGCCGACGTCGCGCTGCGGCACCTGCGGCTCGGCCGGGTCCGGCTGATCCTCGTCGGCGGCGCGCCCGGCACGGGCAAGTCCACGATCGCCGGCGGCCTGGCCGACTGGCTCGGCGCCACCCTCTTGCAGTCGGACCGGCTGCGCAAGGAACTGGCCGGGCCGGCGCCGGTGCGACTACCCGCCGAGGGCTACCGGCAGGGTCTCTACGACGGCGCCCACACGGACTCGACATACGCCGAACTGGCCCGTCGCACCAGGAAACTGCTGGCACTCGGCGAAACGGTCGTCTTGGACGCGTCCTGGTCCGCTGCCCGGCACCGCCGGCTCGCCACCGACACCGCCGAGGCGGCGAGCGGCCCGGTGCTGGCCGTGCGTTGCGAGGTAGCGGAAGCCGTGGCGGAGGAACGCATCGCGGCCCGCACGGCCACCCTGTCGGATGCCACGCCGGAGATCGCGCACCGGATGACCGAAGACGCCGACCCGTGGCCCGAAGCGCACCCACTCGACACCGGCGGGACCCCGCGGGAGTCGCTCGCGCTGGCGGTGGCGTGCCTGGTACCCGGACACCGAAAGTCCCCGGCCCAGAGGCATTCCGGCCCTCCCGGTGAGCGCACGGCCGGTGCGAGGGTCGAGCCGTCAGAGGAACTCCACACCGATCGCGAAGCAGGCTGATGATGGACCGAGGCTTCTCGGACGACTTCACCGTCAAGACCGCGGTGGCCATGGCGGTCCGCGCCCCGTCCGTGCACAACTCCCAGCCCTGGTCCTGGCGGATCGGCCACAGCTCCCTGCACCTGTACGCCGACCAGGACCGGCGGCTGGCGGAGACCGACCCGGACGGGCGGGACCTGCTGCTCAGCTGCGGCGCCGCGCTGCACCATCTCCGGGTCGGCCTGGCCGCGCTCGGCTGGGCCGCCGACGTACACCGGTTCCCCAACGCGGACGAACCCGACCACCTCGCGGCCGTCACCGTGCACCAGCACGAACCGTCGCAGGACGAGGTCGCGATGGCCGCGGCGATCCCGCGGCGGCGCACCGACCGGCGTCGCCTCAGCTCGTGGGTTGTGCCCGGCCGGCACGTCGAGGCGATGTCCCGAGCCGCGGCGCTGGAGGGCACCGAGCTCCAGGCGGCCGAGAACGCCGCCCGCTACCACCTGGCGACCGCGATCGAAGAAGCGTCCCGACGCCACGCCGCAGACCCGGCCTACCGCACCGAACTCGCGGCCTGGAGCGGGCGTCAGTTCGCGCCCGACGGCGTCCCGGCCCGCAACTCCCCGGCGCCGGACGACACCCCGGGCGCGCTGCGGGCCCGGGCGTTCGCCGACCCGCTCCTGACCCAGCCGGCCGGCGCCAAGGCCGAGGACGACGAGACCGTGCTGCTGGTGCTGAGCACGGCCTCCGACGACCGGATGTCGCGGCTGCGCGCGGGCGAGGCGACCAGCGCGGTCCTGCTGACCGCCACCGCTTTCGGCCTGTCCTCCTGCCCGTTCACCGAGCCACTGGAGATCGCCGACGTCCGCGAGTCCGTCACCGAGAACGTGACCGGTGGCTCGTACCCGCAGATGGTGCTGCGCATCGGCTGGGCGCCGGCCAACACCGACCCGCTCCTCGCGACTTCGCGGCGCGCCCTTGCCGACGTCCTGCAGCCGCTGGAAGCCCCGCCGAAGAACCACTTCCGCTACCAGAGCCACTAGAAGGGATCGCGCGGTGGCGAGATCGACCAGGACGAGCACGAACGCCGTCGCGGCGCGCTGACCGGGGATCTGAGCTGCGGCCCGCCCGCAGCACGAACCAGCCGAAATCACCGGCGGCCGCTGCGGCTGCGCTGACCACCGCGTCCCTGAGCGCCGCTTTGGCGGAGCCGTGGCCACTCCGGCGGCTGCCCTTTCGCGCTGTTCTGAAAGAACCGAAGGAGAGAATCGATGAAGGCACTCGTGTACGACGGTCCCGGCCGGCGCAGCTGGACCGACCACGCCGACCCGACGATCACCGCCCCGACCGACGCGGTCGTCCGGATCGACGCCGTCACCATCTGCGGCACCGACCTGCACATCCTCAAGGGCGACGTGCCCACCGTCGACCGTGGCCGGATCCTCGGCCACGAGGCGGTCGGCACAGTCGTCGAAACCGGTTCCGCCGTGAGCTCCGTGAAGGCCGGCGACAGGGTGCTCGTCTCGTGCATCAGCGCCTGCGGCCGGTGCGAATACTGCCGCGTCGCGGCCTACGGCCAGTGCCTCGGCGGCGGGGGCTGGATCCTCGGCCATCGAATCGACGGCGTGCAGGCCGAGTTCGCGCGGATTCCGTTTGCCGACACCTCGACCTACCTGCTCCCGGCCGGGGTGAGCGACGAGGCCGCCCTGATGCTGGCCGACATCATGCCGACGTCGTTCGAGGTCGGGGTGCGCAACGGCGCGGTCAAGCCGGGCGACACCGTCGCGATCGTCGGCGCCGGTCCGATCGGGCTGGCCGCGATCACCACCGCGCAGCTGTTCAGCCCGAGCTCGATCATCGTGGTCGACAAGGAACCCGCGCGCCTGGACGCGGCGAAGTCGTTCGGGGCCGACGTGCTCGTCCTACCCGCCGACGCCGCGACCGCGGTCAACGAAGCCACTGGCGGGCTCGGCGCGGATGTGGTGATCGAGGCGGTCGGCATCCCGGAGACCTTCGAGCTGTGCACCAGGCTGGTGCGCCCCGGCGGGCACGTCGCGAACGTCGGTGTACACGGCGCACCGGCGACGCTGCACCTCGAGGAACTGTGGATCCGCAACGTCACCATCAGCACCGGCCTCGTGGACACCTCCAGCACACCGATGCTGCTGCGGATGCTCGCCGCCGGGCGGCTGGACACGAGCCGGTTCATCACGCACCGGTTCGGCCTCGACGAGATGGACGAGGCCTACGACGTGTTCGCGCACCCGCAGGACAGCAACGCGCTGAAGGTCGCTCTGTTCCGCAGCTGATGACGACAACGAAAGCGGTCACTGTCCGGATCGGGCAGTGGCCGCTTCGCCGTGCCGGTTCACGCTCAGCCGGCCGGCACGTCCGGCCTGGCGCGGTGGGTCAGCACGTCGGCGACCGCGCGCCGGGCCGTCAGCCGCGTCGGGTAGCCGTAGCCGATGCGCAGCAGCGTGTGCGGCTGGCCCAGCCCGGTGAAGATGCGGTCCAGCGATTCCCGGGTCCGAGGCGTCTCGAACGGCTGTGACAGGAATGACGCCGCGAGGCCCTCGGCTGTCGCGGTGAGCAGCACCCGCTGCATCGCCATGCCGGCCCGGACTTCCGCGTGCGGCCCCCGGTCCCGGGTGAGCACCGCCGCGAGGAGCGGCTGCTGCTCGTACTCGCGGGCCGGCAGAGCCGCGTCTTCGTGCGACGCGCGCAACGTGACCACGCCGTGGTGGTCCGGGGGCGGTCCGGCCGCCGTCTTCGGCACCCCGTCGGGGCTCTCCGGCGGGCGGTGGGTCCAGAAGGCCGTTTCCGTCTGGAACGCCAGGTCGTCCTCTTGCATCACCTCGGCCTGCCGGACCAGCGACGCCACCGTCGAGTACCGGCCCGATGCGTCGAGATACTCGACCTGGCCACCCTCCGCCAAAGCCGCGGACTTCAGCGCGGTACGCGCTCCCGGTGGCACTTCCTTGTCCAGGAACGGACGGCGGTTGGTGTGCCGCCGGAACACGGCCTCCGCGAGCCGGCGCTCGACCTGGGTGGCTTTCTGGTTGCCGTCGAGGCGGATCACCGCCACCAGGTCAGGCTGGGCCTGGTCGGGCAGTGTCCGCACCACCACCGCGAGGTCATGGGACCGCAGGCTGATGGCCAGGTTGAACGCGGCCGCGCCACAAGCCAGGCGGGCTTCGCGCCGGTGGGGGTCGGCCACGGACAGGACGCGCTCCCGGTCCAGCCAGATCTCGATCACGTCCCCGTCCACGACGAACCGCCAGGGCTGGGTGTTGTGCGGAGACGGCGCGCGCACGGCCGCGGCGAAGGCCTGGTCGAACACGGTCGGATGCGGTCGGCTCATCGGTGGCTCCGGGCTCGGGGGTGACGATCCCCTTCAGCATCACCGCGTGGCCGGGGCCGGGACAACGGTCGTGTGTCACGAGCCGAGGTGACCAAAGGCCCACGATCAGACTTCCGGAGCCCTTGATCTCGATCGCGGGCGGTCACCGGGCTCCTCCCCTGTGTCCGTCGGGGAACAGCTCGCCGAGAGGCAACCTCGGCGAAGGAGCAGCCGGGACCTCGGGGTAGCCGAAGCGGAAGATCGCCTGCGGCACCCCCGGCAGGACCAGCTCCGACACCAGCCGGGCCCGGAATCCGGTCAGGTGCAGGGGCTGGGTGATCACCGACGCCGCGAGGGCTTTCGCCGTCGCGGTCAGCCAGATGCGCTGCAGCGCCGTCCCGGCGGCCAGGTGTTCGGCCCGGGTGTCGCCGTCGGTGCAGACGACCAGGAGGTTCTCCGCGGCCAGCCGGTCGGCGAGCACGGCGTCGTCGGGCACCGGGGTGTCGGTGCGCACCAGCCCGGCGACCGGCAGGGCTTCCGGGCTCAGCGCGTCCTCGGGGACGCCGTCCCCGGTCGCCGACGGGCCTGTGGTGTGGGCGGTCCACATCGCGAGCTCACGCTGGTAGCCGCGGTCTTCGCGGAGCACCCGGGTGGCGAAGCCGAGCAGCTGGGCGAACTTGTCCAGATGCGCGGGCACCACCAGATGCACACCGGTCGTCTCCCCGGCCACGACCAGCGCCGTGTGCACTGCCGCCGCCACCCGGCTGTGGGAGAACTCGTGCCGATGACTGCGGCGGCGGGCGATGGCGTGGTAGAGCGCGAAGTCCCGGTCGGAGACCGCACGCGGACGGCCGATGGTCACCGTGGCCACGGCGTCTTCGTCGTCCCGGAATGCGACGTGGCAGTCCCGCCCGAGCACGCGCAACGCGAGTTCGAGGTTGGTGAGCGCGGCGCCGCAGGACATCATCCGGTCCCGGCCGAACGGGTCCTGCCGTCGCAGCACAACGCTGCGACGTTCCAGCAGATCCACCTCGGTACCGCGGACGAGCAGCTGCCACGGCTGGGTGTTGTGCACCGAGGGCGCGCGGCTCACGGCGCGGGCGAGCGTGCCGATCTGCTCGGAGGTCAGTGCTGCCGGTGCTACAGCGGTCATCGCGGTCCCTCCGGTACGCGGAGCCGGACGCTCCGCCTGAGTCATCGTGAGCCCTCGACGGGTTCCGGCAACGGAGCACAAAGTCCCCGGCCACCGCGGAATTCGGCCTCATACCGACGTCCCCGGTGGATGGCCCACGATCGCGGTGACATCGACGAGCCGCCCTACCGGGCCGAAGCCGAACTTTCAGCCGCCGCGGGTCGCCCGGCGGAAGAGTTCGTCCGCTCCCCACACCAGCACCGGCATCGGCAGCATCAGCGCGATCACCCACGCCGGCAGCGCCGCAGTGCCGAACATCGTCTGCAGCGGCGGCAGGTAGATCAACGCCGCCGCGAAGACCAGTTCGAACGCGATACCGCCCAGCAGCAGCCGGTTCGTCGTCAACCCCACAGCCCGCAGCGAGACCCGCTCCGTGCGCGACGCGAACGCCGTGCCGATCTGGCAGAACACGATCGCCGCGAAGGTCGCCGTCGTCGCCTGGAGGTACGCGTGGTGCAGCGGCGCACCCGCCGAGACGTCCGCGCCCGGGTGCCAGCCCGCCGCGTACAGCACCGCGAAATACGCGCCCAGCACCAAGATCCCGGACAGCAGACCCATGATCCCCCACGCACGCAACAACATCCGGCCGGTGACCACACCTTCCGAGCGCCGGCGCGGGCCGCGGGCCATCAGGCCGGGCTCCGCGGGCTCACGGCCCAGCGCCAGCGCCGGCAACGTCTCCGTGCCGAGGTCGATGGCCAGGATCTGCAGCACCGTCAGCGGCAGCGGGATCAGCCCGCCGGACACCGCGAACAGCAGGAACGGCAGCACTTCCGGCACCGCGTGCGCGAAGATGTAGAGCACGAACTTGCGGACGTTGTCGAAGACCCGCCGTCCCTCCCGCACACCGGCGACGATCGTCGCGAAGTTGTCGTCGGTGAGTACCACCGTCGCCGCTTCCTTCGCGACGTCCGTGCCGCCGACGCCCATCGCCACGCCGATGTCGGCCCGGCGCAGGGCCGGTGCGTCGTTGACGCCGTCGCCGGTCATCGCCACGACTTCGCCGCAGTCGCGCAGCGCGTCGGCGATGCGTAGCTTGTCCTCCGGCGCGGCGCGGGCGAACACGATCTCCCCGCCGGCGGTGAGCGCCTCGTCGAGCGCCGGCTCCGGCATCTTCGCGAGTTCGTCGCCGCTGATCACGCGGTCCGCGCCGATCCCGACGCGGCGGGCGATCTCCGCCGCTGTCAGGCCGTTGTCGCCGGTCACGACATGGACGGTGATCCCCGCCGAATGGCAGTTCGCGACGGCGGCGGCGACTTCGGGACGCGGCGGATCGACGAGCCCCACCAGCCCCAGCAGGCACAGGTCCGACTCGGCCTCTTCGCGGCTCCCGGGTAGGGCAGGTACGCCGCGGCGGGCGACGGCCAGCACGCGCAGGGCCCGCCCGGCCATCTCGTCGACGCGCTCGCTGATCCGTTCCCGCAGCCCGGGTGTCAGCGGGAGTTCGGCGCCGGAGGTGTCGTAGGCCGACGAGCACCGGGGCAGGATCTGCTCAGGCGCGCCCTTGGTGGCCACGTACAGCGAGCCGCCAATGGAGTCGACAGTGGACATCCGTTTGAGCCGGGGGTCGAACGAGTACAGGGTCAGCCGCTCGGTCTCCCGGGTCGTCGGCTCGAGGGCGGTCCCGTGGCCGGCCGCGTAGCCCAGCAGCGCCAGCTCCGTCGGGTCGCCGCTTTCCGAGGCGAGGTCGGCGGTGCTGCAGCGGGCGAGGGACGCGGCCAGCACACCCGCGTCCTCCAGAGTCACGCCCAGCCCGTCCCGGACCTCTTCGACGTGCATCGCGTTGCGGGTCAGGGTGCCGGTCTTGTCGGTGCAGATCACCGTCGTCGAACCCAGGGTCTCCACCGCGGAGAGCCGTTTGACCAGTGCGCCTTCCTTGGCCATCGACCGCACGCCGGCGGCCAGGGCGAGGGTGATCGTCGGCAGCAGGCCCTCGGGGACGTTCGCGACGAGCAGGCCGATCGCGAACACGAACGCCGCCGACCACGACAGCCCGGCCAGCCAGCCCAGCGGCAGGAACGCAAGGCCGACCACGACCGCGACGCCGGCGATCAGCCACGCGACGCGGCGCACCTGCCGCTCCAGCGGGCTCTCCTCGCGCCCCACCCGGGCCGACAGCGACGCGATCCGGCCGATCTCGGTGTGCCGCCCGGTGGCGTGCACCACCGCGTGCGCGGCGCCGGCGACGCACACCGTGCCGCTGAACACGAGCACCGGCGACTCCAGCGGCCGGGACGCGTCATCAGGCACGTCGGCCATCCGCGTCACCGGGGCCGACTCCCCCGTCAGCATCGAGGCGTCGACGTCGAGGGTGCCTTCCACGAGCCGGGCGTCGGCCGGGACGCGGTCGCCCTCGGCGAGCACCAGCACGTCACCGGGCACGATCTCGGTCGCGGGGACGTGGCAGACGCTGCCGTCGCGCAAGACCGTCGCGCGGTCGGGCAGGTAGCGGCCGAGGGCTTCGACGGCCTTTTCCGCCTGCTGTTCCTGGAAGAAGGCCAGCAGGCCGTTGAGCAGGATGACCCCGACGATCGCGATCGCGAGGCTGGTCGTCCCGGCGAACCAGGCGAGCCCGGCCGCGACCCACAGCAGCAGCGCGAGCGGGTGGACCAGCTGCCGCAGCAGCGCCAGCGGCCATCTCGCGCCACGGTGGGACGGCAGCGCGTTGGGACCGCTCACCTGGAGCCGCCGGGCGGCTTCGCGGGCGGTCAGGCCGGTGACGCCGGTGCGCAGGTCCCGCAGCAGGCGGGCGACGGGCTCACGGGCATCGATCGCCGGGGATTCGCCGGCGTCCGGCTTCGGCTTCAGGTGTGTGGTCATCGTCTGGGGTTCCTTCGTTTCGGGGTGGCGAGGCCGACCAGGAGCACGGCCTGTGGGATGCCGGGCAGCCAGGACGTGGTGGCGGCTGTCGTCGGCCGTGGTGATCAGCAACGACGAGTGCCCGGCGACGTCGGCGCCGACGTTCTCGAGCGCCGGGACCAGCCCGGGCGGACGATCCGGAGGGCGGTGCCCGGCCAGAAGCCGGCCGCGGCCGGCACGCCCAGCACGGCGAGGCTGACCGGTCGCGGCACCGTCCCGCGACCGGGTTCGTCGAGCTTGCGCGGTGCCGCGTAGCGCGCCCACTCGCCGCCGGATGTGCCGCGCGCGTCGCCGGCCCGGACGACGGCCGCCACGTCGGGGCGGGCCGGGTCGCCCGGGAGGAGAGCGGCGGCTCCCGCCCGCTCGCGCCGGGTGGGCGGCTCGGTCAGCAGGACCTCGTCCGGCCGGACCTCCGTGCCGCAGCGATTCGGGCCGAGTCGCACCAGCGCGTCGGCGAGCACCATCCGTGACGACCGGTCCCAGTGGAACCCGGTGTTGTCATCCACTCGCGCCGAGGTGTCTCGAGCGCGCACGATCGCCATGTGATCTGCGAAGGTCGCTTCGCTCGGTCGGACCCGCATGGCTCACCTCACGGCCAGTCGGGCGAGCGCTTCTTCGGCGCCGCGCGCGAGTTCGAGGTCTTCCCGGGGCCGGACGATCAGGGCGGGCACCGGCGAGTCCGCCGCGGTGACGATCCGGTCCTTCGGCGGTTCCGGGTGGCGGAGCCCCCGGCCCGGGGCGAAGCCCCGGTTGTCACTGTCGAGGCCGGTGTGCGAGACATCGCCGGCACGCAGGCCGAGCACCCCGAGCCCGCTGAGGACGGCGGTGACCACCTCCGGCTGATGCTCGGCGACCCCGCCGGTGAACACCACCGCGTCCAGCCGCGACAGGCTGGTCGCGGCCGCGCCGATCTCACGCCGCAGCCGGTGTCGGTAGACGTCGAGGGCGACCTCGGCGTCCTGTTCGCCGTGGGCCGCGGCGGCCAGCACTTGGCGCAGGTCGCCGTCGGTACCGGTCATCCCGGCCAGCCCGGAGCGGTGGAACAGCGCGTCGGACATCTCGGCTGCGCTCATCGGCGCCGTCTGCATCACGTGCAGCAGCAGGCCCGGGTCGATCGAGCCGGATCGGGTCGCCATCATCGCACCTTCCAGCGGCGTGAAGCCCATGCTGGTGTCGACGCCGTGGCCGTCGCGGATCGCGGTCACCGACACTCCCGCGCCGACGTGCGCGCAAATCATCTGCAGCTCGGACGGCTCCCGGCCGAGCAACTCCGCGGTGCGGCGCAGCGCGTGCTGGCACGACAGGCCGTGGAAACCGTAGCGGCGCAAGCGGTTGTGCTCGGTCCACGCCCGCGGCAGCGGATACCGCGCGGCGGCCTCCGGCATCCGGGCGTGGAAGGCGGTGTCGAAGCAGGCCACGACCGGGACGTCCGGCAGCGACCGGCGTACCTCCCGCGTGACCTCCAGCGACAGCGGCTGGTGGTTCGGTGCGAGGGAGGTGAGGCGTTCGAGGTTCGCGAGCAGCGCGTCGTCGACCGGCGCCGGCGCCTTCTGCGCCCCACCGTGGACGAAGCGGACGGCGATCGCGTCCACATCGGACCAGCGACGGATCGCCTGGGCGACCGCGCCGGTGTCGGCCAGGTCCCACGCGGTCCAGCCGACCGCGGTGCCGTCGGCGACCAGCGCGGCCTTCATGCTCGACGAACCCGGGTTCAGGGTCAGCACACGCATGATCGCTCCTTCAGTCTCGCAGGCGGCGCAGGAACGGGTCGGCGGACGTGTCCGGCTCGAACCGGGCGCGGACGTCGAGCGCCACGCAGCCGTCCGAGCTCACGCGCACCGGGTTGAGGTCCAGCTCGGCGAGCTCGGGAACGAGCTCGGCGAGCCGGCTGACCTTCAGCAGCAGCTCGCGCACGGCCGCCCGGTCGAGCTGCCCTGCCCAGAGCGCCTTCGCCGAGCGGAGGCCGTCGAGCAGCAGGTCGGCGTCGGCCCCGGTGAGCGGAGCCAGCCTGGCGGCGTGGTCGGCGATCAGATCGGTGTCGATGCCGCCGAGGCCGAACACGACCAAGGGCCCGAACACCGGGTCCGAGCGAACGCCGACCAGCACCTCCCGGCCCGGTTCGGCCATCGGCTGGACGGTGATCCCGCGCAGGGCGGAGCCGAAGCGGGACCGGAGCATGCGGAACGCGTCGCGGATGCGGTCGGCGCCGCGCACGTCCAGCACCACGCCCCCGCCCGCGGACTTGTGCAGCAGCCCCTCGGCGTCGGCCTTGAGCACGACCGGCGAGCCCAGGTCGGCAGCCGCGGCGTCCATCGAGTCGCCGGCCTCGACGTAGGTGGTCTCCACCATCGGGATGTCGGCCAGGCGCAGCAGTTCGACGGCATCCGCGGGCGGCAGCCAGCCTTTGCGTCCGGCGGCGAACGCCCGCAGCGCGTCGGGATTTTCCAGCGGGGCCAGGGATCCGCCGGTCTCGGGCCGGTTCCGCCACTGCTCGTAGCGGACGAGCCGAGCCAGGACGGCGGCGGCCGCGGCCGGGTCGTCGTAGCACGCGGTCACCCCGGTGCCGGGCACCAGCGGGGCGACGCGGGCGCGCTGCCCGGGCCGCACCGCGAAGACGGTCTTGTACTCGGGCGGGAGCACGGCGGCGAGCGAGGTCCCGGGATCGCCGACGGCGGTCGGCACGGTCGCGGCGATCACCGCGTCGACGCCGTCGTCGGCGAGCACCGCGCGCAGCGCGTCGGCGAACACCTCGGCGGGGACGGCCGCGGTCGTGTCGACCGGGTTCCGCACCGCGGCTTCGTGCGGCAAGATCTTCGCGAGCCGTTTCCGGGTGGCGTCCGACAGGTCCGCCATCACCAGGCCTTCGCGCTCGCAGGCGTCCGCGGCCAGTACTCCGGCGCCGCCGGCGTTGCTGACCACAGCCACGCGCGGGCCGCCCGGCAGCAGCTGCCAGGACAGCCCGGCGATGACGTCGACCAGCTCGGCGACGGTGTCGACGGCGATGATCCCGGCCTGTTCGAACAGCGCGTCGCGGGTGACGGCCGGGGTCGCGGCGGCAGCGGTGTGCGAGGCGGCCGCGCGCTGCGCGGTCCCCCCGCTGCCGGAGCGGACCGCGAGCACGGGGCGGGTGCGGGCCAGCTGCCGGGCCAACCGGCTGAACTTGCGGGGGTTGCCGAACGACTCCAGGTAGAGCACGGCCAGTTCCGTGCGGCGGTCGGCGGCCCACCACATGAGCAGGTCGTTGCCGCTGACGTCGTACTTGTCGCCGGTCGAGACCAGGCTCGACAGGCCGAGGCCGAGATCGTTCAGCGACTCCGCGAGCGCGATCCCCACGCCGCCGGACTGGGTGACCACGCCGACGTTGCCGGGCTGCACCACACCGGCCAGAAAAGTCAGGTTCAGCGGGCAGACGGGGTCGGTGGAGACGACGCCGAGGCAGTTCGGGCCGACCAGCCGCATGCCGTAGCGGCTGACGGCTTCGCGGACCCGCGTCCCCGCCGGGGTTCCGGTCAGGCCGGAGGAGATCACGAGCACGGCACGCACGCCCCGCTCGCCACAAGCCTCGACAGCGTCGGCGGCGGCCACTGCGGGCAGGCAGATCACGGCGAGTTCGGGCGTCCGGGACAGCTCGGCGACGCTCGCCGCGGACGGCACGCCGAGGATCTCGCCGGCGTGCGGGTTCACCACCTCGACGTGTCCCGGGTAGCCGGCGGCGAGCAGGTTGGCGAGCACGGCGTGCCCGACGGAACCAGGGTGGCGTCCCGCGCCGATCACCGCGATCGACGCGGGCGTGAGGACGTGGGCCAGGCTGGCCGCGTCGGCGACGGCGTCGCGCTTCAGCACGGCGTCCAGGTAGGTGGCGTCCTCCTCGAGGATCATCACAACTTCCCGCTCGGGGCCCTCGACGCTCGCCTCGAACCGCAGCCCGAGGTCGGCGAAGACGTGGATGATCTTGGCGTTCTCGGCAAGAACCTCGGCGACGAAGCGCTTCACGCCCGCTTTCCGGGCGTGGGAGACGAGGTGTTCCATCAGCAGGGTCGCAACGCCCTGAACGCGTACGGCCGCGTCGACGACGAGCGCGACTTCGGCGTCGGTGGAGTTCTCCAGGACTTCGTAGTTCGCCACCCCGGCGAGCTCGCCGCGCAGGTAGCAGCCCACGGCGTAGTGCCCTGGGCCGGGATCGGCGGCGATCTCCGCCGCCAGTTCGGCCAATCTGGATGGCCGGGCGCCGAAGAACCGGAAGTAGGTGTCCTGCTGGGTGAGCCGGGTGTGCAGGCCGAGCACCTCGGCGGTGTCGGCCGGGTGCAACGGGCGCACGAACACCACGTCGCCATCCGCGAGCAGGGCCCTGGAGCCCACGTCCACACTCATGCTGTCACTCCTCGGGCACAGGGGGCGCGCAACCGGCCGACGGGCCGTCTGGCGTCGCCTGTCAAGGAGACCTCGGAAAGGGGGCACCGCGACGCGGCCGGACTACCCGAACTCCGAGGACCTTCGTCACCGAAGTGCGCCGCTCACCGGCGCCATCAGCACGAACGGTCAGCCGAGCGGCGCCGACCACTCCAGCGTCACGCCGCCCCCGGCCCCGGGTTCGAGGGTGAACCGCCCGCCCGCGACCTCCGCCCGTTCGCGCAGGTTGCCGAGACCGCTCTGCGCGACGCCATCAGGCAGTCCCTTGCCGTCGTCGACCACGACGACACGCACCACGTCGTCCTTCACCGCGACCGACACCGACAACGTCGAGGCCTCCGCGTGCCGGACGGCGTTGCTGACCGCCTCGCGCACCACCGCTTCGACGTGCTCGGCCAGCTGCGCCGGCACCGTGTCGAGCGTGCCGGACATGCTGACCGTCGGATGCACCGGCGCGTCGTCGGTGAGCTCGGCGATCGCGTCGTGCAGCCGGTGCCGCAGCCGCAGCCCGGTCACTCCCGCCGCGCCGCCGTGCAGGTCGAAAATCGCGGTCCGGATCTCCTGCACGACCTCGTGCATCTGCTCGATGCTGTCCCCGAGCCGCTTCTGCAGCTCCGGCGACTTCGTCCGCCGCTGCGTGCTCTGCAACGACAGGCCCACCGCGAACAGCCGCTGGATCACGTGATCGTGCAGGTCACGGGCGATCCGATCGCGGTCGCCGAGCACGTCCAGCTCGCGCGCGGCCCGCTGCTGCGCCGCCAGCTGCAGCGCCAGCGCGGCCTGGTCGGCGAAAGAGGCGACGACCGACAGCTGAGCGGCACCGAACGACGGCGCACCCGTCTCCCGGACCGCGATGAGCACGCCGCTCGTGCGGTCACCGGCCCGCAACGGAACCACCAGCGCGGATCCGAACCGGTGTTTCCCCAGCTCCAGCTCGGTGGCGCGGCGGGGCGTCCGGTCCCGGTACACCGCGCCCGCGACGTTCGTGTCGAGGTCGATGTGCAGGCCCGACAAGTCGGCCGCGCGTGCCCCCGCGCAGACGGTGACAGTCAGCTCGTCGACGTCGTCACCCCAGTCCTCGTCGACGTCGAGCCGTCCCGAGTTCGGCAGCGCGAGCATGGTGACGTCGGAACCGGTCAGCTCCAGGGCCCGGCTTGCGATGGTGTTGAGCGCTTCGGCCGGGTCGGTGCCGCCCAGCAGTTCGGTCGTCACCTCGCTGGTCGCGGCCAGCCACTGCTGCCGCACGCGTGCCTGTTCGTAGAGGTGTGCGTTCTCGATCGCGATGCCGGCCGCGGCGGCCAGTGCCTGCACGACGACCTCGTCGTCGTCGGTGAACGGCTCCCCGCTCTTCTTCTCGGTCAGGTACAGCCGGCCGAACACGTCGTCACGCACCCGGACCGGCACCCCGAGGAACGAGTGCATCGGCGGGTGGTGTGCGGGGAAACCGGCCGACGCCGGATGGGCTGAGATCTCCTCGAGCCGCAACGGTTTCGCTTCTTCGATGACCACGCCCAGGACACCGTGCCCCTCGGGCAGGTGGCCGATCAGATGGCGGGCCTCGTCGTCGATCCCGAGGTAGATGAACTGGGACAGGGAGCCGTCCTCGGCGAGCACGCCCAGCGCACCGTACTTCGCCTCGCCGAGCTCGATCGCGGCCTGCACGATGCGCCGCAGCGTGGCGTCCAGCTCCAGCCCCGACGCGACGGCCAGCACCGCATCCAGCAGGCCGTCCATCTTGTCGCGGGTGCCGATCAGCAGCTCGATCCGGTCCTGCAGGTCGCGCAGGACCTCGCGCAGCCGCAGCCCGGACAGCGTTCCGGCCGTCCGGCGGGACCCGTAGTCCGGCTGCTGTCCGGATTCGTTCACCGACACCGTGCCCACGACCTTCACATCGTCCACTCGAGCCCCACCGCTGGTGACTTTCTCCCCTTTCCACCGTCCGGTGGCACGAGAGACCGTCACTGGAAGCTGTCCGGAACCATCAGTGTGCCGCCCGACGGCACCGAGAGGGAACCATGACACCACCCATCACCTCGATCGGCCTGCTGGATCCCGATCAGGTGAAGTCCGTGCTCGGGGCGGCGGTGCTCGCACCGTCCACGCGCAACACGCAGCCCTGGCGGTTCCGCTGTACGGCCGCGGGGATCGAGCTGCACGCCGATCCGGACCGTGCTTTGCCGGTGGCCGACGCCGGCCGGCGGGAACTGCTGCTGTCCTGCGGGGCCGCGTTGTTCAACCTGCGCACCGCGATCCACGCGCTCGGCGCGCACCCGGCCACGACGCTGCTGCCCCGGCGCGAAGACCCGACACTGCTCGCGGTGGTCCGGCCGTTCGCGGCCCGGAAGCCCGACCGGCGGCTCGTCCGGCTGGCCGACGCGATCCCGCGGCGCCACACGAACCGCAACCCGTTCGAGGCCGACGTGATACCGGACACGGTCGTCGCCGAGCTGCGCCACGCCGCCGAGGCCGAGCAGGCCTGGCTGCCCCGGATGGACGCGAACCAGCTGGACCGGCTGCGCGACCTGGTGCACAAGAGCCACCGCACCCAGGTGGCCGACCCCGCGTTCCTCGCCGAGTGGCGACACTGGACCACTCGCCCCCGGGACAGCCGCGACGGCGTCCCCGAATACGCCGCCGACGGGATGCCTTCGGACGACGGAGACTGGATCCTGAGGGACTTCGGCTCGCCACGGCGGGGCCTGGCCGACGGCTCCGATCCACTGGTCGTGGTCCTCGGCTCCTTCGACGACAAGCAGGCCGACCGGATCCGGGCCGGTCAGGCGATGCAGCGAGTCCTGCTGACAGCCACCGCCGCCGGGTTCGACGCGTCGTTCCTCTCGCAGCCGGTCGAGGTCCCCGCGGTACGGGCGGAGCTGCGCACCCTGCTGGGCGGGGGGTTGTGGCCGCAGGTCGTGCTGCGCTTCGGCCGCCGGACACCAGCGCCGTGGGCGCCGCGCCGTTCTCTGGACGAGGTCCTGCTGAAGCCGGACCGGCTCAGTGCCTAGCTCCCGTGCTGGCGCAGCTCGGTGGCGAGGACGGCGGCCTGCGTGCGGCGCTCCATGCCCAGCTTGGTCAGCAGCCGTGAGACGTAGTTCTTGACGGTCTTCTCGGCCAGGAACATCCGCTCGGAAATCTGCCGATTGGTCAGGCCCTCGCCGATCAGCTCCAGCAGCTTCCGTTCCTGGTCCGACAGGTCGGACAACGGGCCTTTCTTCGTCTGGCCGTCGCGCAGCTTGGCCATCAGCGCGGCCGTCGCGCGCGCGTCGAGCAGGGACTTGCCCGCGCCGACCTCCCGCACCGCCGAGACCAGGTCCATGCCCTTGATGTCCTTGATGACGAACCCGCTCGCGCCGGCCATCACCGCGTCGAGCATCGCCTGCTCGTCGGTGTAGGAGGTGAGCATGAGGCACTTGAGCTCCGGCAGCTTGGAGCGCAGCTCACGAGCCAGTTCGACGCCGTTGCCGTCGGGCAGCCGCACGTCCAGCACCGCGACGTCGGGGTCGAGCGCAGGAATGCGCGCCAGCGCCTGCGAGACACTGCCGGCCTGACCGATGACGGTCAGCTCCTCGTCCTCGTCGAGCAGGTCGGCGACGCCGCGGCGGACGACCTCGTGGTCGTCGACGAGAAAGACCCGAAGCATCTCCGACCTCCCGGACAGGAACGGACCGGATGCCCGCCCGACGGAACTCAGCGTACGACCGGAGAGCGCCGGCCAGCGGTGACGAAAGTCCTTTTGCCGGTGCCGAAGGTCATGTTCGAAGCGCAGCCGGCCCTTCTACGGAGCCGGCTGCCCCGAATCGGCAACGCCTCAGCCCTCCCAGCTCCAGTTCCGGATCTCCGGCAGGTCCTCGCCGTGCGCCAGGATCCATCGGCGGTGCTTCCCCTGAGCCTCGGTCATCCGCTGCCGCAGTACGCCCGCCGGCGCGACCAGGCCGGGCACGCGGTCGATCACGTCGATCACCAGCTGGAAGCGGTCCATGTGGTTGAGCACCAGCATGTCGAACGGCGTGGTCGTGGTGCCGTGCTCGGTGTAGCCGCGCACGTGCATCCCCACGTGGTTCGTGCGGCGGTAGGCCAGGCGGTGGATCAGCCACGGATAGCCGTGGTAGGCGAAGATCACCGGCCGGTCCGGGGTGAACAAGGCGTCGAACTCGCGGTCCCCGAGGCCGTGCGGGTGCTCGGCTTCCGGCTGAAGCCGCATCAGGTCGACGACGTTCACCACGCGGACCGCCAGGTCCGGCAGTTCCGCGCGCAGGATCTGGGCTGCCGCCAGCACCTCCACCGTCGGGGCGTCACCCGCACAGCCGAGGACGACGTCCGGCTCCCGGCCGGTGTGCGTACTGGCCCATTCCCAGATGCTCACGCCACGCGCGCAGTGCAGCGCGGCCTGCTCGGCGTCGAGCCAGTTCGGGCTGTCGTTCTTGCCCGCCACGACCACGTTCACGTAGTCCCGGCTGCGCAGGCAGTGCGCCGCGACTTCGAGCAGCGTGTTCGTGTCCGGCGGGAAGTAGACCCGCACGACTTCGGAGCTCTTGTTGGCGACGTGGTCGACGAAACCGGGGTCCTGGTGGGAGAAGCCGTTGTGGTCCTGGCGCCACACGTGCGAGGTCAGCAAGTAGTTCAGTGACGCGACCGGGCGCCGCCACGGGATCTGCCGGTGCACCCGCAGCCACTTGATGTGCTGGTTCACCATCGAGTCGACGATGTGCACGAAGGCCTCGTAGCAGTTGAACAGCCCGTGCCGGCCGGACAGCAGGTAGCCCTCGAGCCAGCCCTGGCACAGGTGCTCCGAAAGCACCTCCAGCACGCGGCCGTCGTGGGACAGGTGCTCGTCGACCGGCTCCATCGCCGCCTGCCACTGCTTGGCGGTGACGTCGTAGACCGCGTCGAGCCGGTTGGACGCCGTCTCGTCGGGGCCGAACAGCCGGAAGTTCGCCCGGTCGGCGTTGAGGGTGAAGACGTCCCGCAGGAACCGGCCCAGCACTCGGGTCGGTTCGGCCTGTGTCGCACCCGGGGCGGGTACCGCGACAGCGTGGGCCGCGATGTCCGGCAGCGTGAGCGGGCGCAGGAGCACTCCCCCGTTGGCGTGCGGACTGGCGCCCATCCGGCGCTCCCCCGCGGGAATCATCGCCGTGACGTCGGCGACCGGGCGGCCACGAGAGTCGAACAGTTCCTCCGGGCGGTAGGAACGCAGCCACTCCTCCAGCTGGCGAAGGTGCTCCGGGTTCTGCCGGACCTGCGACAGCGGCACCTGGTGTGCGCGCCAGGTCCCCTCGACCGGCAGGCCGTCCACAACGGACGGACCAGTCCAGCCCTTGGGGCTGCGCAGCACGATCATCGGCCACGCCGGGCGACCGGTGCTGCGGTGGATGACCGCGAGGTCGGCGACCGCCGAGTCGAGCGCGGCGGCCATCGCCTGGTGCATCGTCTCCGGGTCGCTGCCTTCGACGTAGATCGGCTCGTAGCCGTAGCCGCGCAACAGCGCGTCGAGCTCAGCTGGGGCGATGCGGGACAGCACGGTCGGATTGGCGATCTTGTAGCCGTTGAGGTGCAGGATCGGCAGCACCGCGCCGTCACGGACCGGATCGAGGAACTTGTTCGCGTGCCACGACGTCGCCAGCGGACCGGTCTCGGCCTCACCGTCACCGACCACGCACGCGACCACGAGGCCCGGATTGTCGAACGCCGCCCCGAAGGCGTGCGCGAGCGAGTAGCCCAGTTCCCCGCCTTCGTGGATCGAGCCCGGCACCTGCGGGGCGACGTGGCTGGGCACGCCGCCGGGGAAGGAGAACTGCTTGAACAGCTCCAGCATGCCTTCGGCGTCGCGCGTGACCTCGGGCCATGCCTCGGTGTAGCTGCCTTCGAGCCAGGTGTTGGCCAGCAGCGCCGGGCCGCCGTGGCCCGGGCCGGTGACGAACATGGCGTTCAGATCATGGGTCAGGATGGCCCGGTTGAGGTGGGCGTAGACGAAGTTCAGACCGGGCGAGGTCCCCCAGTGCCCGAGCAGTCTCGGCTTGACCTGCTCGGGACGCAGCGGTTCGCCCAGCAGCGGATTGGCCATCAGGTAGATCTGGCCGGCCGCGAGGTAGTTCGCGGCCCGCCAGAGGGCATCCACCTGGACCAGCTCGGCGCTGCTCAGCACCGCCGGCCGTACGTCGAGCGCGGTCACTTCGTCCACTCCGGACGAACGACGAGCACCGGGCAGTCGGCGTGCTGGACCAGCGCTTGGCTGGTCGAGCCGAGGAGCATGCCGGTGAAGCCGCCGCGACCGTGGCTGCCGACGACCACCACCTGCGCGGTCTCGCTCGCCTCGAGCAGCGCGTGCCGGGGCCGGTCGCGCACGAGCAGGGAACGGATCTCGACGTCGGGATACTTCTCCTGCCAGCCCGCGAGCCGCTCGGCTAGCAGCCGCTGTTCTCCCTCCTCGAGGGTGTCGGGCTGGGTGAGGATCCGGGCGGTGCCGTACGCGTCCTCGTAGGTGACGTCGTTCCAGGCATGCACGGCAACCAGCGGCACGCCGCGCAACGCGGCCTCCTCGAACGCGACGCCGATCGCCGGTTCGCTGTTGGGGCTGCCGTCGATGCCGACCACGACCGGGCCCGAGTCGGGGACCTTCGTGGTGGCCTGGCGGCCGCGGATCACGGCGACCGGGCCGTGCGCGTGGCTCGCGACCGTGGCCGCGGTCCCGCCGACCAGCATCCCGGTGAACCCGCCGGCACCGCTCCGGCCGACCACGAGCATCCGGGCGTGCCGGGACTCGTCGATCAGCATCGTCACGGGCGGATCGTTCGGCAGCTCCGTCGTGATGACGAGGTTCTTGTCGATGGACGTGGCGAGGCTGCGGGCCTCGGCGATGATCCGCTCGCCGTCGGCCTGGATCGCGTCGACCAGACCGGCGAGACCGGACAGGCCGCCGCCGTACAGGCCGGTCGGCTGCCTTCCGTACACGATCTTGAGCCGCAAGTGCCGCAGGGAAGCGATCCGGGCGGCCCAGGCGACGGCGGCCGAGGAACCGGCGGAGCCGTCCACGCCCACGGTGATCCTCGGGTCGGTGGCGCTCATCGGTTCTGCTCCTCACCCGCGTAAGCGGTGTCTGCGGCGACGACGCCGGGCACGGCGAGCGCCAGCAGCTGGACGACGTGCCGGTCGGAATCGTCGTCGAACTGGTCGAGAATGTGGGCATTGCCGTCGCGCACGTCGATCTGCCAGCGGCCGCTGCCGCCGTAGATCTCCAGCCGGTGCTTGACGTCCCTGGCGATGTCGGTGTCATCCCGGGCCAGCACGCGGACGATGTCGCCGCGCGTGACGATGCCGACGACGGCCGAGCCGTCGACGATCGGCATCGCCCGGATGCGCGCGTCGACCAGTGCCTGGCAGAGGTCGGCGACGTCGGTGCCGGTGCTCATGGCGGTGGCGGGGCTGGTCATCAGGTCTCCCACCGTCTTGCCCACGGAAGCGGCTTCACGGCGCTCGTTCGCGTTCCGGACGTCGACCGGGATCCGGCCGCGGATGAGGTCCGCCTCGGTGACGATGCCGATCAGGCCCTCGTCGTCATCGACCACGGGAAGGGCGGTGAAGCCGTGCGTGGACAGCAGCTCGGCCGCTTCCTTGGCGGACGTCCACGGCTGCACGGCGATCACCGGCGCGGTCATCAGGTCGCGTGCTCGCATCGGGGGTTCCTGCCTTTCAAGTCACTTCCCAACCTAGGAAGGCGGCACCTCGGGCACAGCTGGCGTCGGTCACCGGTCGCGAGGACTTACGTCCCTCGGACCGCCTGGTACTGACGACCCGTTCCCGGTCAGCTGGGGCCGCACGACGGCCACCGGGCACGGCGAGTGCACGATGAGCGCCTGGCTCGTCGAGCCCAGCATCATGCCGGTGAATCCACCGAGGCCGCGGCAACCGACCACGATGAGCTGAGCGTCTTCCCCACGCTCCAGCAGCGTGCGCACCGGCCGCCCGCGAGCGATGTCGAGCTCGATCGGGACGTCCGGGTATTTCTCCTGCCAGCCGGCCACCTGCTCGGCGAGCTTCGCGCGTTCGGCGCGATCGATGCCGGCCGCGTCCACCTGAAGCGGATGGAGTCGCGGCACGCCGTCGGCGAGGGTGTCGCTCCAGGCGTGCACCACGATCAGCCCAGTTCCCCGCAACTGCGCCTCCTCGCAGGCGAACGCCAACGCAGCTTCACTGTCAGGTGAACCGTCGGCGCCGACGAGCACCGGACCGGCGACCGGAGGCGGACTGTGCGGTGTCCGGCCCCGAACCACGACGATCGGGCAGTGCGCGTGCGCCACCACCGACACGGCGGTCGAACCGACGAGCAGCCCGGTGAAGCCACCGAGCCCGCGCGACCCCAGCACAACCAGCTCGGCGTGCTGCGACTCCTGAATCAGCGCGGTGACCGGGCTCCACTCCCGAGCGGCCGTGGTGATCTCGAAACCGGGCAGGTTCTCGAGCACCGCGGCCCGCGCCTCGGCGAGCCACTCTTCGGCTCGTTTCGCCAGGCCTTCCCGCACATCGTCCAGCGATCCGAACGCGATCGGAGCGCACACATTCGGCAAGGTGTAGACCTGCACCAACCGCAGCGGGCGGCCCCGGCGGCGGGCCTCGGCGCCGGCCCACCCGGCTGCCTGCACCGCCGACGACGAACCATCGATCCCGGCGACGATCGCGCCGTCGATGAATCCATGCATGGTCTTCCTTCCTCCAACGGCCACAGTGGACGGATCAGACGTGGCTCGGCAGATCGGGCGGGACAGGAGTGATCGGCGGCCCGGCGTGGTGTGCACGACGGGCAGCGAGCCCGATGAGCAGGGCGCCACCTGCCAGCAGAACGGCACCGGCGAGCAGCAGGCCGAGGGCGATCCAGCCGATCGCGGGCGCGGTCGTCCCGGCCTCGGCGCGCACGGAGATCCCGCGTGAGCCGTCGGCGTTCATCACGACAGCGGTCCACTGCCCGTCACGCACCGGCCAGGAGACAGTCTGGGTGCCTGAGCCGGACGCGGTCGCCGTCCACACCCCGGCGCCACCGGGCGGGGTGGCAGGCGCACCGCCGGGATGCACTCGGTCACCGGAGCGGTTGTCGGCCACGCTGCCCAAGCTCGTGTACTCGGTCTCGGCCAGGTAGCCGGCGACGTCTTCGGAGCGGCCGATGCCCACGAAGAGCGGGTGGCCGTCGGCAGCGGTCGCGCGGACCCTGACGTCCCCGACAGCCGCGACGACGTCCGGCGCGCCGGATATCCGCACCGGGTCGGTCAGGACCGCGTAGCTGTCCGACACCAGCGTCGTGGAGCCGGAAAGATAGCCGTCGGCGTCGCGCTGCGTACGGTCGGCCCACAGCAGCGTGCCACCCCCGGTCAGCAGGCCCATCGCGCCGAGCAGCAGGACCGCGCCGGACACCGCGGCGACGATCCGCCCGCCGGTCCAGGCGGACACCCGAGCCGGAGACGGCTGCGGGTGCACCGGTTCGACGTCGGCTTCCGTGCCGCCCATGTCCAGGCGGAACGGCGGGTACTCGTCGGTCATCAGCGACACGTAGGCCGCGACCCGCAGCACCCAGCGGTCCATGCCGAGCACGAAGTCGAAGATCGGCCGCGGGTAGCGGCCGGTGAACAGCAGCACCACCCCGGCGACCAGCACCAGCACGCCGACGAGCCCGCCGGCCGCCCAGTCGAAGCCGTCGTCAGTGCCGTTGCCGAACAGCAGCCAGCTGCCGCCCCCGGCGAACAGGCCCACGATCACGAAGTGCGGGATGGCCAACAGCCACCACTTCACGAGCACCAGCCCACGCGAAAGCCGCTCCGGATAGGCGATTTCGAGCCGGGCCGGGTAATCCGGCACGTCGGCGAAGGTGAACGGCGGATACCGGTCAGTGCCCAGCCCGGCGTAGGAGTAGTACTGCACCCGCCAGCTCCAGCGCAGCACACCGGAGGTGAACGCGAAGAGCGAGCGCGGGTAGCGACCGGTCACCAGGATCGCGAAGAACGCCGCGATGGTGACGAAGGGGTAGGCGAACCACAGGAACGCCAGCACGACGTAGTGCGGGACGGCGAGGAGCCACTTGACCAGCCACAGTCCGCGCGACAGCGGCTCGTCCAGGGTGGCTTCGACCCGGACGGGGTAGCTGCGTGGCGCCGTCATGACCGGCTCCCGGCAACCTCGATCACCGCAAGGGCCGAGCCGATCTCGCGACCCCAGGCCCGGATCGACGGCCAGTCGCGGTAGTCGCCGTCCTTGACCCGCAACGCGCCGACCATCGCTCGCTCCGTGAGGTGCAGGGCGTGGTGGTCGACCTTGCCGCCGAACAGCCGGTGTCCACGGGCCCCGAGCCGCATCACCACGTCGGCGACGCCGGACGGCTCGTCGGCCTGCTGGTCCCGTTCGCCGACAGGGCCGCTGGAGAACACCCAGACCGGCAGCCCGCGGAGTTCGTCCACGAAGGTCTCGGCGAGCTTCGCGGCCGCCTCGAGCCAATGTCCCATGTAGACAGCCGAACCGAGAACCACAGCGTCGAAGCCGTCGACTGAAGTCACCAGGCTCGCGTCGCGGGTCTCTATCTGCGACCACACGCCGGCGTCGGTCAGCGCCGTGCCGGCCGCGGCGGCGATGTTCTCGGCGATTTCCCTGGTGGCGCCATGTCGACTGGCCACCGTCACGAGGATTTTCATGCTTCCACCCTCGCGCGGGGGGCGGGCCCGGCTTAGGGGCCAATGTCCCTCGGGACTCGCCGAAAGTCACCGAAAGCTCGGGCACCGCCTGCCGCGACCGCCCCGGACGGGCGCGGCGGTCGCGAAAGCGCGGAGGCACACCGCTGCGGTCGCGGTGTCGCCGGTCGTGCCTAGCGGACGGCCTGGAACTGGGCGGTCCAGGTCGTGTGGAAGGTCATGGCCTGGCAGCGAATGTCCGTGTCGTCCTTCATTTTCACGGCGTCGGTCAGCTTGTACGGGAAGTTGGCCTCGCTCACCGCGAGCGTCGGCAGGAGCGGGTCGGCGCCGGTCACGGACACCAATCTGATCTTCACGTTGGCGTTCTGGTTAAACAGGGTCAAGGTGACGTAGGCCTTCTCGCCGGGCAGCAGCGTGCCGACCTGCGCACCGGTCACGGTGGCGGGGGTCATCGCCTCGGCGGAGCCGGACACCCCGCCGGTGGTGCTGTCCTGAACGAACGCGGCGACCGCGAACCCACCGACTCCCACCAGTCCGCCGACAGCGGCGACGACGAGGACGGACTTGGCCTTGTTTGTCGTGGCCGGGATGACCGGCTCCGCCGACGGTGTGGCCGACGGCGTCGTCGCTCCGATCGCCGGCGTCGGTTCCGGCGTGGCGGATCGGCTGGTTACCCAGTGGCCGGCCTTGCCGTCGACCGTCGCGGTCACCACGACCACGTCGAACCCCGTGGCCACCGCTACACCGGTGGCAGAAAAGGTAACGGCCATCAGGGCAATGACACCGGCTTGGCCGAAGGTACGCATGAGCATGCCCTTCAGTGCTGGATTTCCGGCGTTGTGGCGCCATCGTGGGGATCGAGCACTGCAGGCTCATATCGATTTTCTCGGAGCTGGTCGATGCGCTCATCGTCTCAGCCACAGCCAAGCGTTTGAACCTTTTTCTTCGTACCCCCATACGTCGAGCTTCGGGCGCAGAGCTCGTCTGCGTCGCGGGAGCGCGCCGGAGAGTGTGCGTCCATTCGAGGGACAGGACATTGATCCAGGCGGACGCAGGGGTAGGTTCGTGTGTTGTTGCCCCGGACCTCGGTGACGTGACAGCTCCGCGATGATCGCGGATGCGGATCACGAGCCGAGGTTCTTCTGCACCAAGGAGCGGACGCCGGCAGTACAGCGGATGCGGGCGGCTCATGATCGGCACAACTCAGTAACGTGGGCGCGCCGCGTCCACGTGAGTCATCGCCGAATTGCGATCCAGGAAATGAAACCATGAGAATTCAACAGACTCAATTCCGCCGGGGACTCGTCGCCACACTGGCCGGAGTCCTCGCGGCCCCGGTCATGTGGGTGATCGCTCCGCTGACCGCCCAGGCCGCCGTCAACTGCGTCGTGGGCCCCGGCGTGACCCAGACCGACACGACCGTGACCGGCAGTCCCGGCAACGACACGATCGACTGCGGCGGCACGAACCCCGGCAAGACCATCAACGGCAACGGCGGAAACGACACGATCACCGGCTCGGACTTCGACGACACGATCAACGGCGGGGACGGGAACGACACCATCACCGGCGGCACCGGCAACGACACCCTCACCGGCGGCTTGGGCATCGACACGATCTCCGGCAGCGCCGGCAACGACACCCTCATCGGCGCATCCAACGACGGCAGCCAGGACAGTCTCGACGGCGGCCTCGGTACCGACACCTGCCAGGGACCCGCACCCGACCCCGACATCCACGCCAGCTGCGAAAACACCAGCACCCCGCCGACGACGGGCCCGGGCTCGGGCACGGCGAACGCCACCCTGCTGTGCACCACAACCGGCGGCGTACTGTCCCTCACCGTCAACCCGGTCGGATACGTCTGCGTGTTCAACCCCCTCAACCCCGCCAACCGCCGCGTCGCCGAGGCGGGCAGGATCTGCACCGGGTCCGGCGGAACATTCGTGAACCTGCTCCCGCTGAGCTACGCCTGCCTCCTCCCGACCACGCGGTAAAATCACCCCATTACCACCGACTGATCCAGTTGCCCGCACCGGGACGAACAGGATCGACGAGAACGGCCGCGCCTCGAATGAGAGCGCGGCCGTTCCGCGTCGAGGGCGCGGTTCACCTCGGAATTCCGCGGGTGTTGCCAATACGCCGACCGGTATTGTCCATTGATCTCCCGGCGCGGCGTCGAGCAGGCGACGCGAGCGACACCGGCACGCCCAGCAGAACCACCGCCGAAGTCCAGAAGACCGCGAGAACCACCAAGACCGACGCCGTCGTCAGCCGCAGCCTGGGTTCGGACGTCGTCAGCCAGCGGCGCAGCGCCGGCACGCGGTGCAGCTGCACGATCGGCGCCGCGAAGGGCAGCAGGGCCAGGTAGCCGCCGAGTCCGAGCAGCCAGACGGACGACAGCGCGGGGAACGTCGCGTGCACGGCGGTCACGGCGAGGGCGAGGGCGAGGAACACCGGCAACCCCAGCGCATGGCGGCGCGCCAGGGTCCCCACCACGACATAACGCAACGCCGGGCGAAGGCCCGACAGGCGGACCCGCGGGACGGGCCGGCCGGCGGGCAGCAGGGCCCAGACGTCGAGGAACGCCGTGGCGGTGCGCTCAGCCATCCGCTCGCCAAAAGCCCGGACCAGCTCCGACCATGACACCGTCACAGCGGCAGACGGTGCAAAAGCCACCACCAGCGCGGCAACAAGCACCACCACCGCGAAAATCCACAGTGGCCGATCGGGAACGCCCCGAGCACAGCCGGCACGAGCGGGAGCACGGCCTCACCGCGGATTGCCGGCCGCCGAGCCATCATGAGCGCCAGGGCCGCGACGGCGGCATACAGGAAAACCGCCTGACCGACGGAAACCCGATGAGCACCCCGGCGACCACGAAGAAGTACCCCACCGCGGCGAACCGCACGGCCCATCCGCCCAACAGGCGCCGCGTCAGCACCCGTGGGCGGCGGCCGTCGAAGTCCGCCCAGGTCAGCGTGGCCGGGTCGGCGCGCAGGTGGCCCCGACGCAGCGTCCCACGCCACGCCAGGGCCAGCCCGGCGCACAGCACGGCCACGCTGCCGGACGGCCCCACCGGCGCGTCGCCGATGAGCTGCGAACGCACCAGATCCGTGTTGTACACCGGCGACAGGACCACGCCCGCGACGATGAACCAGCAGAGCATCAGATCGGGGCGCTTCACGACCCGACGCCCCGGCATACTTCCCCCACAAAGGGCGACGATCCTCAGCTCGGCAGCTCGTCCAGATATGGTCTTGCCTGAAGCTTGAACAGCTTCCGCGTACCCACCCCGAGCCGCCATCAGCTCCTCGTGGGTACCGTACTCCGCGACCTTCCCATGCTGGTGGCGCTGCTGATCAGGTCCACGGAAGCGGTGCGGTACTTCGACATCATCACCGTCCCATCAGCGGCCGCCCGACGGACGCGACAAAACCCGTCCCGTTGCGGCTCCACGAATCCGGCTTCCGGTTCTTCGACTTCGGATACGCGGCGGTCGTCGGGTTGCTGATGCTCGTCCTGACGATCCTGATCGCCCGACTGTTCCTCCGCTTGCGTGACGGAAGGCAAGAACGATGATCACCAAAGCCCGGCCGGCAACGGTCAAGACCGCCCCGCGAAAGCGACGACAATAACACCCGTAGCCGAACAGGATCGCCAGGGAATGCGTGATCACCTATGACGGCGTGCCCACCAACACGGTGAGCATCATGGAGTTCGCCGACGGTTTCGTGACCCACGAAACGCAGTACTTCGCCGCTCCTTTCCCGGCGCCTCGCTCCCGAGCGTCTGGCCGAGCCCATTCCGGACAGCGCCGAGCCACCTCGCGGCAAGGCCTGATCCCTTCGGTACCTCACCCGCTCGGCGTCGAGGACCGGCCCTGGTGGGCAGCAGTGGTCGTGGTGCGGTAGAACTCGGTCGCGGTCGCGGTCGCGGTCACGGTGACGGGAACGGCGAGTTCGGTGGCGACCGCGGTGATGGCGGCGTCGGCGACGGCGAAGTCGACCTGGCCGCCGGTGGTGAAGTACGGGGCGATGAACGCCTCGTAGTGGGCCCGGGCTTCGGCCGCGGTATGGCCGCCGAGGAACGACTGGATGTAGCGCACCGTGGTGCCGGGGTCGTCGTGGAGCACCCGCAGGGCGCGCCGGTGGGCGCGAACGACCGCCTGGACGCCGGGGTCGTCGGGCCACAGGTAGGTGGGGTCGACGGCCACGCCCACGGTCGGGATCCGGAAGTGGTCGCCCACCCACGCGAGGACCCGCCAGCCCTGCTCGGCGGCGACCGCCTCCGGGGCCATGGTGCTGCCGACGAAGGCGGCGTCGATGGAGCCCTCGCGCAGGTGACGCAGGTCCATGCCGTAGTCGCCGGGCGCCCGGACCACGCACTCGACGTCGCGATCGGGATCGAGGCCCGCCCGGCGCAGCACGATCCGGGCGAAGCACCCCGGCGCCGTGCGGGGCGCGTGCACCGCGAGCCGTCGGCCGGCCAGGTCGGTCAGGTCAGCGAGGCCGGCGCGGGCGAGGAACCAGAACAGCGGGGCGTGGGTGTTGACGGTGAGGGCGACCCACGGGGTGCCGCTGGTCAGCCGGGACAGCAGCACGCGGCCGAGCCCGATGGTGGCGCCGCGGCGCAGCCGCTCCTCGCTCCAGTCGCAGCCGTCGCGCAGGGCGACGTGGACGCCTTCGTCGGCGTAGAAGTCCTCTTGGTCGGCGATGTAGGCGACGAGTTCCTCGTGCAGGCCTCGCCCGACGTAGGCGAGATCGATGGTGTGCATGAGCGTTTCTCCTCAGTACATCGACATTCCGCCGTTGACCGGGGCGGTGGTGCCCGTCATGTGGGCGCTGTCCTCGCCGGCGTAGAAGGCGACCACGCGGGCGACGTCCTCCGGGCGGGCCAGGCGACCCAGCGGGGTGGCGGCGATCTGCCGCCGCTTCTGCTCCTCGTCGAGGACGTGCGAGATCCGGGTTTCGGCCACCGGGCCGGGCTCGACGACGTTGACCGTGATGCCTCGCGGTCCCAGTTCCTGGGCGAGGTAACGGGCGAACTGCGTCAGCGCGGCCTTGGCCGTGCCGAGAGCGATCATGTCCGCGCGGGGCTGGCGGCTCAGGCCGGTGCCGAGGTAGATCAGCCGTCCCCAGCCCCGTCCGGTCATGGTCGGCACGACGGCTTTGGTCACCACGAACGCGGCCCGCATCTCGTCGTCGAGTTTGCCGCCCAGTTCTTCCCACGTCATGTCCCGGAACGGCTTGATCGCGTACGGCGTCAGGGCGTTGTGCACCAGGACGTCGATGCCGCCCCAGGCCGCTCCGACGCGATCGACCATGGTCCGGACCGCCGCCGCGTCGCGCACGTCGGCCTGCACGGCCATCGCCCGGCCACCCGCCGCCTGGATCCCGGCCACGACCTCCTCGGCGGCCTGGCTGCTGTGCAGGTAATCGACCACCACCCGCATTCCGCGCGCGGCGAGCAGCCGCGCCGTCGCCGCGCCGATCCCGCTGCTGGCCCCGGTCACCAACGCCACCCGGCCGGTTCCTTCGGTCACAAGTCCGCCTCCTTGCCGTTGCCGGGACGGATCGCCCCGGTGGAGCACTGTGTCGACGGCCGCCCGCCGCGGCGCACTCTGGATCGGGCGGCAACCGCGAGTTCAGCAGCCGCTCGACGGCGCCGCGGGCGAGTTCCCCCGGCAGTCCGCGCCGGTGCCTGTCCTGGAACAGCTCATCGAGGCGCCGGAAGACCACTCGCGTCAACTGGCACTTCCCCGTGCCGACGCAGCATCGCCTCACCCCGCCCGGCGGCGGGCTGAGCCGCGATCCGGTCCGGCTCGGCACCGGCCATGACCAGAACCCGCTGTGCAACTCCCCGAACAGCCGCCCGCGTGTGTCCTCGGCGCGGCTACCATTGTGAGCTCCGCTCCCTAGAACCGACGTGGTTGTCACGTCGCAAAGAGAACTCGGCACGCACCACCGCCGAGTTTTCTCCTGCCGCCGCGACGCTCGATACCCGCCAAGCGAGTGCACTTCGCCAGCCTGGTCGTATCGGGATACTCGCACAAGTGACAATCTGCAACGAGGCTGCGGCCGTTCCGGCGAAACTCTTGCGCCCATTCGCCTTTAGCGCCGGTGCGAGGTCGGCGGCACCCAACGAACAGCAATGTGCCCAGCGCGGAGCTTCGGCGGGGATACTGTCGGCGGGTCACAGCGAGGATGGCCGACACCCGGACGCATGCGATGACCGCACAGCCTGCGCACGAGGATGCCACGACGAGTGCGCCACGGTGCTGGTGTTGCGGCGCCGAACGACACGACGACGAACTCGTCCATCTCGGCAACCACCCTGATGTCGCGGTCTGTGTGGGATGCGATCGATGGCTCCACCGGGGCGCCATTCAGCTCGAGGACGCCCTGCTGGCCGTGCTCGAGGTCTGGAGGCCGCCGGTTTCTGCCGTGGCACCGGCGAAGTACGACGAGGACTATTTGCATTTCTTCGTCGCCCCCGATGGCGTGAGCGAGCTCGCCGGACACGGACCGGCCGTTCCCGCCGCACGGCCGGCCTTGTTGTCGTGATCACGGTCGAGGGGGCGAATTCAACTCGGCGGCGCTGGCGTACGCCGACCGCCGTGGTGGTGAACACCGTGGCGACGTCTCGGCCGTGATCTCCCCAGGCGCAGTGCGTGCACGGGAATGCGGCGGAGCTGGTTTGATTGCCGAACGCCACGGGGCATCACGTGTCGCCTTTGGTTGAAATGCTTGGATACGAACCCGGTTATCACCCATTTGCCGACAGGTATTCTGTTGCATCACCGCGCGGTTTTACGACATATATCGTGCCGTATTCAGGAAAGAGAGGGGTTGCAAGTGAAGAGACGACTGACGCTGTTGCTGACGGGGATCCCGTTCGCCGTGCTCATGACGTTGTTCGCGGCGGGCCAGGCTTCGGCCGCGACAAACTGTTCGTCGACGACCGGTTCGAGCGTCTGCTACACGACCGGTTCACACCACCTTCAGGTGTGTGACACCAAAGCCGACGGCTGGTCACCCTACGCCTGGTGGAACCCCGGCACCAGCCATTCCCAACCGACCAACCGCGCCGAATTCACCGGCGGATCGCCCAACTGTGGCAGTTACCCGGTGACCAGTTCCGGCGGGAAGATCTCCTTCCAGGCGTGCCGGGACGTCCGCAACGATCCGGACAACTGCGGCTCGTGGGTCACCGTGACCTACTGAGCTCGGCGCGCAGCGGACCGGCCGGCCGGCGGGGCAGCAAAGCCTGTCCACCGACCGGCCGGGTCCGGCTGACAGAGCTTCACTCTGCAGCGCCTACATGCAGCTGGACATCCCAGCGCATGTCCGCACTGCGGATCTAGTGGTCAGCAACCGCTACACCGGCAAACGGACCCTCTACGGCCGACCGGACCCGGACTGGGACGGCGACGTCTTCAAAGGGCATTGCCTGGTGTGGCTGCCGACCTCGGGCCGCATCGTTGACGCCACCGTCGAGCAGTACCCGGAGGTGCGTCGCTACCGGCTCGGGCCGATCATCGGCCGGGCCGTGGCGGCAGCCGGTGGTACCGCCGAGGACCATGTCGCAGCGGCCAGCGGCGAGCTCGTGCCCGGCACATCCATCAACGTCCAGCGAGAAGAGCTCATGCTGCTCTACACCGTCACCGGCCACGCCGCGGAGGTCCAACGAACCGAGGTGAACCTGGCCGCGCACGCACTAACCCTGCTGCGGCTGCCCGAGGTCAGCGTCCGGGCCCGCGCCGGCGGCTACCTGCGGCTGACCGCGCTGCTAGCTTGAGTTTCAACCTTCGGATGGTGCTTGCCTACCCTTGTCGATCATGAGTGCAACCCTTGGTCGATCATTCCTTCTTGCGACAGTTGGAAGATCGATCAAGGGCTGCGGTGATCAGTGTGCCTGATGCCAGTGACAGGCGTGGCAATGGGGAGCTGTCGGGGTTCCGGTAGCAGGTCTATGAGTGTCTGAACCGGCGGGCGGACGCGTTGTTCGAGCTGGCCGACGCGGTGTTGTGTGCCGATGGACCGGTGCGGTCGATCGCGGAGTTGTCCCTGGTAGGCGAACATCGCCGAGGGCACGGCAGCGGGTATGCCGCGTTCGCCGCGACCCGCTTCGACTACGTCCTGGCCAACCCGGCGACCCGGCGGATCGCCGTCTGGCGCGCCTTCGAACGCGCCGAACCCACCGACGCGGAGACGGCCAGCTACCGCCGGCGCCTCGACGCGGTCACCACCGCCCAGCGCGAAGGACGGCTGCGCGCCGACATCCCGGCGGCGGATCTGTTCGCCATCGTCCTGCGGATGACCGAAAGCTGGCTGAGCGCACCCCAGGCACTCCAAGCCGCGGCCGGCGACGAACCCCTCTCCGCCGACCGCCTCGGCCGGCATCGGACCGCACTCCTCGCCGCCGTACGCAGCGTCGTCCAGCCACAATGACCGGTGCTTGTCCTCACAGCCCTGGAAGGTGGTGTACGCCGACCAAGGCAGCCTCACTGCCGCCCAGAACGTCATGCTCGACGACTGGACCACCGCCAAGTCCGTCCCTGGCATCAGCTGACGAGATCCGGCCGAGGCTCGCGGGGGCGGCCCGCCCGTCCTCAGTGCGGGCCAGAGCCGCGAGCAGCCCGGTTCGGCGACAGGGTTGCTGGGGTGGCGGTGCGGAGGTGGATGGTGGCGTCGCCTCCGGTGGCGCGGGCCAGCTCGGCGACGAGGGTCAGGCCGAGCGCTGGGCGTAGCGGGTGGCGGCAATGCCGAATCCGGTGCGGGCGCGCGCATTCGTCGAGACGGTCATGGCCGAGGCGCCTCGAAAAGGCCAGATAGCCTGACGCGATCGTGATCCGTCAGACACGGGCCCGGCTACACCTGTACTGCGCCGCTGCCCGACAGCGGCCCCGGCACGGCCTTCCGCGCCCGCATCTCCCCTTCCCTAGGGCGGCACAACCATGCATCCACCGTCAGCAGACGTCCGCCCGCCGACCAGTGTCCAAGTACCCGCCGCAGCGATCTCGGTTCTCGCTGCCTTACCGGCTTGAGCAGGCCGATGTGTTACCCAGGCTTTCCCGGGTACTGCCTGTCGCGCAACGATCAAGGACGGGAAAGGCGCCTGCCGGTGAAGGGCGGCGTCGAGACCAACCACGAGAACGACCAGTGACACAACAAGATCGAAGGCATCACCGAGGTGCTTGGAAGCCACGACGTCAAAGCTGTCGCTGTCGAGCAGGGCCGTGAGCCGGCCAGGGAACACACGGTCGAACACTTCACCCGCAACATGGACGGCACGATCGGCGAACGCAACAGCTACGGCAACGATCCTCGCAACATCCCCGGCTGACCTGCTGTGTGCGGCCGCTACGCCTCCTCCACAAGCGATAGAGACATCGCCGCGGCCTTCGGCGTGGCAGAGATCGACGGTGGCGAGCTTCCGCCGTCGTGGAACATCGTGCCGACCCAGCAGGCCCGGATCGTGCTCGAACGCAGCCCCCGGAGCGACCCCGCCGGAGAACCGGTGCGCCTGCTGCGCACCTTGACCTGGAGGCTAGTGCCGCCGTGGGCGAAAGAGGTCAAGCTCGGCAAACTGATCAACGCCCGCAGCGAAACGGTCACCGAGAAACCCGCGTTCAAGGTCGACGCCTCCCGACGTTGCTGCCTCGTGCCCGCCGACGGCTACTACGAGTGGGAACGCCGCGACGACGGGAAAGTCCGCATTTCCTGCACGCCGACGCCGACATCCTTCGGGTCGACGGCCGAGGCAGCGCCGAGCAGGGTCGCGACTTCGGCCCGGTTTATACGCGCACCCCTTCGACGAGCTGTTCGGCGTTGACGGACGCAGGCTCGGCGGCGAGCGCGAGCCACCCGCGGACCTTCTCGTCTCAAGCGCTGCGCACCGGTTGCCGCACGGCCGGTTGCTCGGCGAGCTGAACGGCCTTGACCGCATCGTCATACAGGTGCGCCTGGGCGTGAGAGCGGGCAGGCAACTCGTGCTCGACGACGCCGCCGAGGTGGTCTTCCTGCGTATCCGGGTTCGGAGGCCGGTGGATGCAACGCTGTGGGGATGAGCGGGGACAAAGAGGTGTGATGGCAGTTGTGGATCAAAGGTGGGGGCGAGGGATGCGGGCTGACGGCGCGGATGCCCTGGCATCCCCGGCAGATAGTGACCAGGCGTTGTGGGAACAGGCCGCGGGTGGAGACGTCACCGCGTTCGGGAAGCTGTTCAGCCGGCATGCCGGTGCGGTGTGGAACTACGCCTACCGGCTGACCGGGTCGTGGTCGGTGGCCGAGGACCTGACCTCCTCGACGTTTCTCTCTGCGTGGCGGCGCCTCGGCGAGGTGACGTTGGTGAACGACAGTGCCCGGCCGTGGCTGTACGCCGTGACCAGCAACCTGGCCCGCCGCGAGCAGCGCAGGCTGGGCCGGTTTTCCGGTGCGTTGTCGCGCCTGCCGCGTGGTGGCGCCGTGCGCGATCACGCCGAGGACGTTGCCCGCCAGGTCGACGCGGGTCGCCGGTTGCGGGTGGTACTGGACGCGGTCGCCACGCTTCCCCGAGCCGAGCGGCGGGCCGTCGAACTGTGCCTGCTGGGTGACTTGTCCACCGCGGAAGCGTCCGCTGTGCTCGGGATCGCCGAAGCGAGCGTGCGCGCACGGATTTCCCGGGCTCGCAGCCGTCTGCGTGGCGTTTTGCAGGACACCACCCCTACCGGACTGACTACCGAGGAGCTGTGATGACCAACGATTTCGATTTGCCGCCGGACCGTCCGATGCCCGACCACCTGCGAGACGCCCTGTGGGGACGGGTCATGCCGGAACTGGCGGTTCCGCGCCGTAGGACGGCGAGCGCGCCGGTGACGGTCGCCGCAGCGGTCGGTGTCCTCGCGGTCGGTGCCGCGGCGGTGTTCGGGCCGGTGCGTGACACAGGCCGGAACTCCACCGCGGTACCCGTCGGCACCGGATCCGAGGCTCCTGCGCAAGCCCAGCCCGCACCCGACCCCGGAGATGTGAAACTGGTCAGGAACTGTGTGAACGCCACTCTCGCATACGGGATAGCAGTGCCCGACCGGGAGAGCTGGCGACCGGCCGCCAAGATCGACACGGACACCCCGCACGGTTTCCTGGTCATCCGCAACGACAAGGCCGCGGCGGTCTGCATCATCGACGACGGCAAAGCCGTCGGCATGATGGGTGCCGACGTCGAGGAAATGGCCGGTCGGCGCATCGGCTACGCGAAGCTCACCGCCGAGCGTCCCTTCAACTGCTTCACCGGCATCGCGGGTCTCAACGAGCCGACGTTCCGATTCGGGATCGTGACCGACGACGTGACCGCGGTTTCGCTGGTGGGGCCAGACAACTCGGTGCACCCCGCGACGGTGCGCGACGGCACGTTCGCCGTGAAAATCAACGACGCCGGGCGCATCCCGGGCAGCACCAGCTACCGCGCCCGGATGAGCCTGAAGAACGGGCATGACATCGAAGCCCCGTTGCAATAGAGCCTGGCCCAGGTTTTCATGCCGCGCTTTCCCTTTCGGTGGTTGCGAGCGGCCACGGGTGTTACAGCTGTTTCCCCGTAATTCGCCCCATGACGCGTCAATCGAGCAACGACCGTTCGGTGCTCGGCCGGTCGCGGTTCTTGCTCTCGCAGGCCGGGTGGCTGCCGATCGGGGTGGCCGTGGCGTCGGCGCTGGTGTTCATGCTGGTACGTGCCCATCTGATCGACGATGCGTACATCACGTTGAGCTATGCCCGCAATCTCGCGTTCCACGGGCATCGGGGGTTGCTGGCCGAGGGCACCACCAACACGGCGACCTCGCCGTTGAATGTGCTCTGCCTGGCGGCATTGACGTTCGTGGTGCGGGACGCGGTGTTCGCCGCGGGTGTGTTGTATGTGGCGTGCCAGGTGGTGCTGGTGCTCGGCCTGCGCAGGCTCGGCGTAGCTGGCCCGGTTGCGACGGGAGAACCGCCGCCTGTCCGAGGACGTAGAAGTCCTCAACGAGCGACAGCTTTCTTCGCGAAGGAGACCCGGTGAACGTGTACCCGTTCATCGAGGCGGAGAACGCTGCCGACAGTGGCAACGTCAAGCGCGCGTGCACCCTGCTGAAGGTCTCCCGAGCCGCCTACTACGCCCACCGCTCGCTGTGCCAAGCCCTCCGCCCGCGTACGGCTGCACGCCGAACTGCGCCACCGCGGCCGCTCCAGCCTCGGCTACCTCAGCCCCAACACCTACGAAGCCACCCACCGCGTAGCCCGACCACCTCAACGACCCTGTCCGTCAAAACGGGTCAGCCCCACTCGCCGAAATCCGCCGTCTCCTGGCACACCTGACCCACCTGCCTGACCGCATCCACGCCTGGGCCTGGTCACGATGGCGACGACGTCATCAACATCGCGCCAAGACCAGTCATTACCGACGACGACACCACACCTAACGAAGTGCGGCTGGAGTACTAGTGCTGGGTTTTGCGGATGTCGGCGAGCGTCGCGTGCGCGGCCTGAACTCCGGGGTAGGCCTCGACTTCGGCGAGGAATGGGGCGACCGCGGTGGCGGCGGCCAGTTCGGTGCGTCCTCGGTCGGGTTCGGCTTCGAACCGCCAGGTGTGGGTCTTCGGTTGCCGGGCCGGCTGGGCCGCCGGCCAGCGCAGGAGAAGCAGACCCACGACGATCGCGGCCGCGGCTACGACGTACCACCGACCCGACAGCTGATCGAGTCTTTCCGTCGGAGGCTTCGGGGGCGTGGGGGGGGGGGGGGGGGGGGGGGGGGGGGGGGGGGGCGCGCCCGCGGGCGGTGGCCAGCAAACACCAACGATTAAGGCTCAGAGACATCTCACCCGCGAGAAACCAAT